>JACOXN010000003.1 GCA_016176295.1 Candidatus Giovannonibacteria bacterium | reverse complement strand
CTATGTTTGCAACTGGGACGGAAGCTCCTGGCACTGCGGATGCCGGGATTCCGCTTGTACTACGAACTACTGGCAACTGCAGATGTTTAAGAAGTAATTACAGTATAAAAAACAAACACCCTTTAAAGGGTGTTTGTTTTTTCATGTAGCGGGGGCGGGAGTTGAACCCGCTTCTGGAGGTTATGAGCCTCCCGAGATACCGTTTCTCTACCCCGCATCGAAAATAAAGCTTGAAAATTAAGCTATTGTTGCGATTTTGAACTTGTATTCATTATACAATTGATTTCAACCCCGTCAACGTTTGTCGGTATTTTCACTTGTTGGGCAACCCGTGGGCAACGCTTTCGAAAGCGTTCTCGCGGATAAATTATCACCCAGGGCGATATAGGCAAATGGAGGAAAGTCAGGAGCGTTCTCGCTTCTCTTTCGGGTTGGCGGATTTATTAACCAAAAGATTATTCTTCTTCAGGAACCGGTCAACAGGCTTCCCGCACTCACGGCATAGTTCTACGCGGCAGAGAAAGCCGTAACCGGCGGTAATGGCATTCCCTTCAATAGGTTTCTTGCACTTGTCACAATGCGTTATCTGCATATCCATTAAGTCTAAGACCTAAAAAGAAGTTGGTCAAAATTAGAGGTGGAATACCGGTCACTTTGGATGAGTTTGCTCCGGCAATCGAATCATTCCAGTTCCATTATAAATCGATTTTTTTATAGCCTAGGTGAAAAACTGTTACGTCTGGACGGAATCAGAATCTCGTGCTTTAGTTCATGTGCATAACTAAGTATGCATATTAGTCTATAATAAAGATGAAGTTATTATGACCAGCGAATTCAAATCAAAAATAGTGAAGCTAATACGTGCGAGGAAGGTTACCAAAAAAGAATGGGATAAAGTGCCTTCCAGACAAAAGAACGAATTAGAGAAAAAATGGGATGTTGAACACGCATATTATTCTGCAACTCTTGAAGGTAATGGGTTGGACCGGAAGAGATTTGATGACCTCGCAAGGGAGATAAAATAGATGTGTAACTCGGAATATGCTGGGGAGGCCGCGAGATGAAAAAGAAAAGCAACTGTTTGATGCTGTAGGCACCATCCGCGCTGCCCGTTTTGTAAGAAGATACGCCAAGACGAGAAAGCCGATCAATATCGGCGTTGTTTATGACGTGCATAGAGAAATTTATTTCGATTGGTGGCCGGAAGTGGCAGGAAAAATTCGGGAAGAAGAAGTTACTATCTGGCATTCCGAGCATTTGCCGCCTCATCACTCAAAAATACGAGAGCATATGCAATCCTTGCAATTGGATTTGCAGGACAGGTTGGCTAAAATAGATTTTCAAAAACTTTCATCAAGCAGCAATGAAACGGACTTTGTGGAGTTTACTAAATTGGTTGCTTTTATTCATCACAAGATCGTATGGATCCATCCGTTCATCGATGGAAATGGCAGGACGGCGCGGCTCATGGCCAATCTACTTTTAGAAAGATACGGTTTGTGGGGTATTTCTGCACAGATAGAGCGGGAAAATAAAGAGGCCTATTTTAACGCCTTGTCGCAGATAGATGATTACGATGATTACGAACCGTTAATGGAAATTATCATCGAAGGCCTGCTTGAAAAAGCCAATAAACTTTCAAGCAGCATACGTTTACCAAGAAAATAAGTTCATCTTTATTCGGATAAGCGAAAAACTCCCGTGAGGGAGTTTTTCGTAACTTGCTTTCACTAGGTCGCGCAAGCCGACGATTGGTCTCGGTGGGCAAATTTAATTGATAATTTAGCGACCTTTGCGAGGTTGAGCCCCTCCAAAAGTGGCGTGAATTTCACGGCGGTTTTTGTTGAACAAAAACAACGTAGTCGCCAACTGGTAGGACGAAGTTTTGCGGTAATTTTCCGTCAACTCCTGTCTGTAATTGCCCTAGTTTATGCGCCTCACCAGCTACCGTTTCTCTACCCCGCAATATAATTAACTGTTAAAATTATTTTACCACTTCGGGGTTTTTTAGCAAGTGTTTTTTATGGCAGAAGTTGCTATCTTAAAATAAGATCGGAGAGGATGCTCATGAAAAAAAACTTTGCCTTTTTAACGGTCCTGATTTTAGCGTTTTTCTTGGTTTTCCCTGCCTTGAATGCGGCGGAACCGGACGAAGAAAAAGAGCCGATAACGTTCGTAGCTAATGTGGACGAACTCGCGAAAGCGGAAAAAGAAAAAGGGTCTTTAAAAGGCCTTGCACTGTGGAGCGATTTTTATGATTCGGCGAATCCCGATGTAAAACTGCGTATTGAAGCGTTGATGCGCGAGGTTTTAAACGGCAACAAACTGCAAATCGTTTTTCTCTATGGCTACAGCTTGCGAAAAGAACTTGTAAAGAAATTTCTGCCCCAGCTCGATTGTGAACCCACGTTATTCGCCGGAACTTTAAAAACCATTTCATTTTCACCATTCAAGGAAGCCTCCGTGAATTATTGCGATACGCACTTTCCCGAAAGCGAATTTCGGGGATGGATCCTCGACAGATGGTTCGAAGAAAAAGAAAAAATTAAATCGGATTTCGGCACTTTGCCTTAGACCCAACGCCTGCGACAACAGGCGTTTTTTAATTAACAAAAAAGAAAGAAAAATTTTCTTTCTTTTTTGTTTATTGCCTTTTCGGAACTTTGCGCGGTCGATGGGATTTGAACCCACGATCTCTCCCGTGACAGGGGAGCGTGTTAACCAGACTACACCACGACCGCGCAAAACCCAGGAATTATGTCAGGAATCCCTGACTGTGTCAGGGGCGGGAATCGAACCCGCGACCCCAGGCTTATGAGTCCTGTGCTCTACCGACTGAGCTACCCTGACATTCCTAATTAATATATATGTTTTTCGCTATAAAATCAAGAAAAAAACCTCTCGTTACTCGAGAGGCGTTGTGTTTACGTAAATTCCGAATTCTTTCGTCAGTTCCAGCACGGCTTCGGACGTATCCAGCGCCATTTCCGGAGGGTAAGCGCCGGGAGAGGCTTTACCTTCTGCAATCAACTTTGCGGAAATTGCGGCCGAGAAACCCGTGCATTTCTGCATCGAGGTCCAGGTTTCGTCGGAGCGCACGACCATCCGGGCTTCAACTTTTATTTTTTTGCCGGTTTTTCCGAGGCCCACGGCTTCGACTTTCAGCACGCAAATATCCTGGTTATCCGGCGGGTATGTTGAAAGAATTTTTTCGAATTCTTCGATGAATTTTTCCCGCGGGTGTTCTTTTTTTAGTTTTTTTACGAGGTCGTAATGACTCTTATATCGAATGGTTTTTTCTTGGAGCGTTTTTACCCGCCCGGCCAGATAATACGGCAAGGCGTCCAGACCGCAAGTGACGGCCGCTTCCAGCTCAACGCTCCGGGCGCCGATGCAAAATCCGAAGTCTTTGGCGGATTTCATCACTTCGTAATGAGCGAGCGGGACTATCGTGACGGGTTTTCCCTTTAAGAGGACGAGCGGCCGATTGAAGAAAATTTCTTCCAAGCCGGTCAGGTTAAAAAGTTTTTTGTAAGGAATATTAAGCGGCAGTCCTCCGACATATATAATCAAGGAGTCCACCGCAGGGTATGGCGTCCAATCGGCGAAGTAAGAAGTTACCATGTTCATCGCCAGAATGCTTCCGGTCCCCGGCTGGAAACCGTTGCCGGTCACAAGAGAAATGTTCCGCTCTTTGGCTCTTGCGTGCATATCCGGTTGGAGAAGTTTTTTTGTTATCGGCAGGACTCCGCCCAGGTCGCAGTAGTTCTTTCCTGAATTAATGGCCAGATCGGCCGCTAGCAAATTCAATTTGGCGGGAAGAGCCGAGACCACCACATGTATCAGGTTGTTATTGAAAAGGCTCTGGATATAGTCTTCCCTGTGGTAAAAAATGTCGACTCCGTTCTTAGCGGAGCTGAGGCGGAGCGCCTCCGAATTTTTGCCCGCCGGGAGTTCTTTCAGCTTTTCCAGAGCGCGCGTTTCGCAGCCCGGTTCTTTGTCCGCGAGAAATACTTTGGAATCGTTTTCAAGCTGCAGCCTGGCGGCAATGGCGGCTCCCATTCCCTCGGGTGCGCACCCCAAAATGGCATAATTCATCAAATTCTCCTTAATTCTTCCTACGTTAATATAAACAGAAACCCGCAAATTGCACAATATATTGAATAAATATATCTTTTCTGCCAATATGATTTCAGAGTTATTTTCGGGTGTTGCTCCATGAAAAAACTTTTAAAGATCAAAGCGTCGGCCGTTAAATACGCGGCAAAAACACTGGATAAATCTCCGACGGCTCTCCATATACTAATGAAATCCTTTTTGGCTCATCGCTATATTCTCAAGAACAACCTTGAACACCTTTACAGGCAGCTTGAAAAATATTTGCCTTACCCCATGGATGCCCTGGGAACCAAGGAATATAAATCCCTTGCTATGAGCATCTTGCCGATCTATTTCGCCCACGGCTGGAGTTTGCCGGAAATAACCGCTTCGGCGCTCGCGTACGTGCCGGACGTGGTCAAAGACTGGGATGCCCCAATCCAGAGGATCCTAAACCAGGCCGAAAATTTTGGCCATTATTACGCAGGCATTCTGGCTGAACTCCGGGATTTTACGGAACCCGATTTTTATCTTGATATTTTAGTCCTCGTCCATATTTTTCTTTCGCTTATAGAGCTGGAAGAGAGAGAAGCAAAATTGCCTGCCAGATTTCACCGCGCCCGCTCGCACAGATGCTATTATTGAGCGGGTTTTTTGTTTATAATCGGATTATGATCGGAAAAGCGTCAAAAATTTCCACAATCGTGGAAACAGCGAAAAGTCTGCTGGGCAGACCTTATAAATATGGCGCGGTGATGGCGGACGCACCGGTTAATTTCGACTGTTCGCTATTTACACAGTATGTTTTTTTGCAAGCCCGGGTTAAATTGCCGCGCACGGCGATCGAGCAGGCCATGATCGGCAAGAGAGTTCCTTTCCAAAAAATAAAAGCCGGGGACCTTGTGTTTATGAAAGGCGAGCTGGGGAGATATAACAAATATTTTCCCGAAGGCATCGGTCATGTCGGAATATATATCGGGGAGAATAGAGTAATACATTCGGAAAGAAAAAGAATAACCGGGAAATACGAGGATATTTACCGGCCAGAGCTGATAAAAGAGGAGGGGAGCGTCATTGAAGAAGATTTGGTTAAATTCATAAAAAAGAAAAGGCCTCTTGTCGCAATCAAAAGATATATTTGAAATTTGGCGTACACTTATATAAAGTAAAAAATATGGTAGAAATAAGTTCTAATGAGCGAAACATCGAGATTATTGCTCCCGAAGAAGCGAGCCTGAGGGACAGACTTCTGGCGCGGGAAGACGCCGAAGCAAAAAGAATGCTCCGTTTTTTGCAAATGCCCGATTTGTCTCGAACCCAGGGAAGCCCGCTCCATGAACTGATAGAGCACGTTATCGATATTCCGGAATTTAAAGATTTTGATGTCGTGTTGATATCGGAAATAGTGCCGGCAAAAGAAAGTTTTGATCTTTTTGATTTTCCTAAAGATCACCCGGCGCGCTCACGTTCAGATACATATTATGTGAATGATGAATATGTTCTCCGCACGCATACCACGGTCATGTGGTACTACTATCTGCTTTCGGAGCGAGTGAAAGAAAAAATGAAAGACGAGGCTCCCATCGGCGTTTTTTGCCACGGCAAAGTTTACCGTAAAGACGAGATAGACCGCCATCACATGAATGTTTTTCATCAAATAGACGGGCTTTATTTGACGAGGAATGACAAGAAAAAAATAACGCGCCTTGATCTCGAAGCGGCGCTTGTAAAGATCGCTCAGGCGGCATTAGGTCCGGACATAAAGTATCGGTTCAATGATGATTCTTTTCCGTACACATATGATTCTATTGAAATGGAGATAGAAAAGGACGGCAAATGGCTGGAAGTTCTGGGCGGCGGCATCGCTCAGCCCTCGGTTCTCGAAAAATTGGGTGTTGATTCAAAAGTGTGGGGCGGCTGGGCTTTCGGTTTCGGGCTGGAGCGCTTGGCCATAATCAGTATGGAATTGCCGGATATCCGTCTTCTCTGGTCCGATGACCCCAGAGTAAAGAAACAGCTGAAGCTGGGGAATAAATTCAGGGAAGTTTCCAAATATCCTCCGATAATCCGCGATATTTCTTTTATTGTTTCCAATGCTTTCGTTCCGAATAACTATTTTGACCTTATTCGTGACCTGGGAGGAGATCTTATCGAACAAGTAGAGCTTAAGGACAAATATGAAAATATAGAAAAATTTGGCGAAGGAAAAACCAGCTACACCTATCGGATAGTTTACCGATCGAATGAGAGGACGTTGGTTACGGAAGAGGTCGATAAGATTCAAAACGATGTATATAGCGAAACCGCCAGGCAATTCGGGGCGGAACTCCGATGAGTAAGATAAAAAAACTGGTCAAAAAGAAATTATTATATTTTGGGTATAAAATTGCAGGAAATCTTCAGGAAAAAAAATTTGCAAAAAAAATTGCCGCGTTGAAGGATGGAGATTACCGTATTTCAGACAAGATACCCTATGTTTGCCAGTTCGCAAGCCCCCAGATGGTGGAAAAGTTCGTGGAGAATGATGATAATCTTCGCGATGATCCCAATTGGCGGGGCTCCGGAGCAGAGTCACTCTATGACTATGTTTTTTGGGTGCCCAAGCTTTGCGGGATGGCTTGTTTTTCAATGATTTTAAAAGCTACCGGCATCCAGCCTCCTCCGATTGTAGAATTGGGGAAGAGGGCGTTTAAAGCCGGGTGTTACAGAGAAAATCCGGAAAATCCCAAACGGCTTATCGGGCTTTTGCATTATCAATTTTTAAAATTCGCGGAAAGCTTCGGTTTTTCCGGAAAACTGCTATGGTTCATAGGTATCCATACTATTGCTTCTGAAATATTAAAAAATAATTTTGTCATCGCGTCGGTTTCCAACCAGATACGCTACCGCGGGGTTAACCATGTGGATAAAAACGGACATTTGGTGGTGGTACTTGGTTTTAAGATCGATTTTGGCAGGATTTCAGGATTTTATATCAATGACCCGGCCGGTTTTTATAATGATACCCAGGAAAATTATTTCGTTCGCGCGGAAGATTTTATTAACTGTTTTTCCGGGAGGATAATTGTTTTAAAATCTACTAAATGATAAGATAAATCATGGGAGAATTTAAATTCGAGCAATTTCAAGAGACCGAAAAGGATCAAGATCGGAGATACGCAGACTTGGAGCAGGAGGAAAAAATCGAAATGATAAAAGAACTACGCAAATCCCGCGAGATGGATGAGGGCGAGGTGCGGGAGTTTCTTTCCGATTCTGATGAATATGTCCAGGAACTAAAAAAAGCTGTAGAAGACGAAAAAAAAGACGCCGAAGCCACGCCGGATCCTAAAGTTAAAGCTGATATGTTGCGAGAAATTGCGGAGGTTGAAGCAAGAATAGCCGAACTCGAAGAATTCAAAACAGCCAGTAAAGATGCTGAAAAATTTACAGTAAGAGATCTCAAGGAATAAGCCCCGATTTTTAAACAAAAAAAGCGCCTAGAGAGCGCTTGAGGGATTTCGATGTCGTCATAGGAATGTACGAATATTTTTATCGCTTCAACGTTCATTTTTAGGTCTTTGGAAATTTTTCTAATCTTGCCGCAGTCATCGTGCCCGCCGCAGACGTACTCCAGCGCCATAGGTTTTCCCTCTAAAACCCCGTCGATAATTCTGATCTTATCCGCTGAATCGGTTTCTATTTCGAGCTTTATGGACTTACCGGCCCCGTTCTTGAACCAGAATACGTAATTTTTATCGTCTTTCTTGATCACGCTTTCAAAACCTTTGACGGTTTTTAGTTCCCTGCCTTGAAACTTCTTCTCTTGGTCCCAAAGTTTCCAGGCCAGGATGGAAAAACCGAGCAGAAAGATGATTGTCAGCCTAAAAAACATATTTCATCCCCAATTTTATTTTGAATCTTTTTTAAAATTATCGCATTATATTAATAATGGCAAGGAAAAAGATAAAAGTTTTGGTTTTGGGAGGAGGCCCTTCGAGCGAGCACGAAGTGTCTCTTAAGACTGCGGAAATGGTGCATCAGTATTTGGACCGCTCAAAATATGAGCCGACGCTTGCGACCATCACCAAAAAAGGCGAATGGCTTTTACCATCGGGAAAAAACTTTTCATCTGAAATTTCCTTAGCCCCACCGCGGACAAGGTCGGAATTTAAATTCCGCGGCGGCCGCCCCCACCTGGAAATTTCATCCGAAAAGTTTTTCCACTCCGTCGGCTCTTTTGCAGACGTAGTTTTCATCGCCATGCACGGGGAGTTCGGGGAGGACGGCCAAGTGCAGGCCATATTGGATTCCGCCGGGGTTCCTTACACGGGGTCTGGAGCTGTGGCCAGTGCTTTAGGCATGGATAAGATACGTTCACAGCAAGTTTTTTCTTCCAATGGGCTCAATATGCCGGAATCAATGTCATTTGGAGCCTCGGAATTTAAGAATAAAAGCGAGCAAGTTTTAAAAAACATCGAAAACAAGTTCAGCGCTCCCTTGGTGGTGAAGCCTGCCGACCGCGGCTCAAGCGTCGGGGTCAGCATCGTAAAAAAAATAACCGATCTTGGAAAAGCCGTAAAAAAAGCGGCAATGTCTTCAGAAAATATTTTGGTACAGGAATTTATCCCGGGAGTTGAACTCACATGCGGAGTGCTGGATGACGGTAAAAATAATTTAACGCCGCTTCTGCCCACAGAGATAGTGCCCAAGCTGGGGGATTTTTTCGATTACAAATCAAAATATGCCGAGTCAGGTTCGGATGAAATAACTCCGGCAGAAGTTCCGCACGATATCTTGGCTGAATGCCAGGGCATCGCGTTGAAAACGCATGTGCTTATCGGATGCTCCGGGTTTTCGCGGACTGATATGATCTGGGCGAAAGATCGAGCTAAAATTTATATCCTTGAGATAAATACTATTCCCGGCCTCACTGCCCGGAGTCTACTTCCCAAAGCTGCCGCCGCTTCCGGAATTTCTTTTTCAAAGCTTTTGGACCATATCATTAAGTCTGCGCTCGCTAAACAAAACCAATAAGACTCTGAACTGGTTTTGTTTGATTGCTTAATTTATTTTTAAGTGCTATTTTCTTTTTAGATCTGATTTTTAAAGGAGTCTCATTTGAAAAGAAAAACTGCTGTCAAAAAAACCGCTTTGGTGTTATGGGGAACGACTGATCTGGGTCCCCCGCATTTTTCAGCTGATATTTTGTGGCGGACAGGGTTTAAAGCGCCGGATCCGGTTGTGTTGGTGGAAATACCGGATGGAAAATCATTTATTTTGATTAGTCCTTTAGAGCTTGAAAGGGCGGCGAAAGAATGCAGACCCGAAATAGAGGCCGTGAATTTATCCGACTATGACAGCAAAACCAAAGGATATGTTGCGAATTTTCTTCAAAAGCACGGCGTGCAAAAGATCATAGTGCCGGAAACATTTCCGTGTGGCATAAAAGATCATCTGGCTAAATCGTTTAGCATAGTTGCCGCGCCGCCGCCGTTTTATCCGAAGCGCGCCATTAAAACCGATTGGGAAGTGGCCGAGATAGAAAAAGCACAGAGGGCGGTTGAGAATGCCGTCGGCAAAGCTCTGGTATTTTTGTGGTCATGTTATATCAAAGAGGACAAAATTATTGCTTATGGATCGCCGGATATTTACATCAATTGCGGATTAGTCACTTCTGAATCATTGCGAAAAATAATTGATGGCTCGCTCTATTCCCAAGGCTATCTCGGAGTTGATACTATTGTTTCCTGCGGACTCCAGGCCGCCGACCCGCATTGCAAAGGTTTCGGTCCCTTAACGGCTCACCAACCGATAGTTATGGATGTTTTCCCGCTCTCGCTCGAAACGCATTATTACGCGGATATGACGCGGACATTTTTCAAAGGCGAACCGCCGCAAGAACTAAAAGATATGTACAACGGAGTACTTCGCGGACAAGTAAAGGGTATCAGTATGGTGATGGATGGAGCTGACGGAAAATATATTTATGACACCACTATCGGAGACTTTGAAAAAGACGGTTACCATACCAATACGGAAACCAGGCCGATGGAAGGTTTTTTTCACGGTGTCGGTTACGGCGTTGGATTGGATATTCACGAGGCGCCGCGGATAAATTCTTCAGGTTCGCTTTTGTCGGAAGGGAATGTTGTGACCGTCGGGCCTGGGCTTTATTATCAAAATGGAATTGAGCCAAGCTTTTTACTAAGTAAAAAAGGTATACCCATTGGCGGCATCCGTATCGAAGACATGGTGCTTGTCACCAAAGACGGCTGCCGCAATCTCACGCAATTTCCCAAAGATCTGGGATCGATGATTATTCCGTAGAATAAAAAATCAGCCCTGTCCGTAATCCGCCATTTGGCAGATCAGGACAGGGCTTTTACTTTTTCGTTGCCTATGTTAGGCTCGTTTTAGATTTTAGGAGCTATAGCAATGAGATTAATGCTGCTTGCGGTTATTTTGGTTTCGCTTGCGTTGCATGGATGTACAGCAGTCGGAACTGTTGTGGGGCCGGTGATGTATCCTGCGCACTGTATAGGGAAGCAAGCGGACAGGAAATCAGCCGGCGGGGTTGCGGGTGCCATATTGCTTGCGCCGGTTTATGCCGTATACGGATTATTTGCCGGAGCTGCGAATGGTTTTGCTCTGGATGTCGAGGTGGTAAAGCAAGGTAAGGGTCTAAGTGGAGCAGGCGTACCAAATCCTCCGGATATTTGTCTCAATTAAATGAAAATCAAAGCCCGTACCGACTTTTGCCGTTAGGCAAATATCGCTACGGGCTTTTAATTTGTGGAATGACTTTAGTTAAACTAAGACAATTTTTGGAAATAATTTCAGCTTGTGGGGATAGCGTATTTATGCTAATATTTATTTATTAACATGGCCAAAAAAGCACCAAAAAATAAGCCTGCCAATACGGGAGGAAAGGAGGCGAGTTATACCGCGCAGGACATTATGGTTTTGGAAGGGCTGGACCCGGTGCGGAAGCGCCCCGGAATGTACATTGGTTCCACCGGAGTGGATGGGCTTCACCATCTCATTTGGGAAGTTGTAGACAACTCTATCGACGAAGCTATGGCCGGGCATGCCGACCATATTTCGGTTACGCTTTTGCCGCAGGGAAGAGTTAGAGTCGTGGATAACGGCCGCGGAATTCCCGTTGAAACGCATAAACAAACCAAAAAATCCGCTTTGGAAACCGTCATGACGGTTCTTCATGCGGGAGGAAAATTCGGCGGAGGCGGATATAAAGTTTCCGGAGGTTTGCACGGAGTAGGAGTTTCAGTGGTGAACGCTCTTTCCAGCTGGCTAAGAGTCGAGGTTTGCCGTGAGGGCGAGCAATGGGCGCAAGAATATCAGCGGGGAAAACCAAAAACCAAAGTCCAGAAGGTCGGCAAATGCAAAAATAACGGCACGGCCACCACATTCGAGCCGGATGCGGAAATTTTTACCGGGCAGAACGGAAAAATCCCGGAGTTCGACTGGAAGCGCATATCGGAACGCTTGCGCCAGCAGGCTTACCTTACCAAAGGCATTAGGCTAATATTCAATGATGAAAGAGAAAAAGACGAATTGGCCCACAGGTCCTATTCATTTTATTTTGAGGGTGGAATTTCATCTTATGTCAGATATTTGAACGAGGGGCTTGAACCGAAGCACGAAAATATTTTTTATACTCAAAAAGAAAACGAAAGCATTTCTGTGGAAATTGCTCTCCAATATGTGGACGATCTCCAGGCGCGCGAGAACAGTTTTGCGAACAACATTTATAACCCCGGCGGAGGCATGCATCTGACTGGATTCCGCACTGCGCTCACCAGGTCTCTCAACAATTACGCGAGGAAAAATAATTATTTGAAAGAGTCGGAGGAAAATCTGACCGGTGAAGACGTGAGAGAAGGGCTTACCTCGATAATTTCTGTCAAATTGCGCGACCCCCAGTTTGAAGGGCAGACCAAAGACAAGTTGGGCAACCCGGAAGCCAGAACAGCCGTGGAATCGGTTTTCGGTTCCGAATTCGATGCGTATCTCGAGGAACATCCGCAAGATGCGAGGAATATTTTGGATAAAGTTATTTTGGCGTTAAAAGCCAGAAAAGCCGCCAAGGCCGCCAAGGACACTATTTTAAGAAAGGGTGCGCTGGATGGATTGGCATTGCCGGGGAAACTTTCAGACTGCCAGTCCAAAAACGCGGCGGAGTCAGAACTTTACATTGTTGAGGGAGATTCAGCCGGAGGTTCCGCGAAGCAAGCGCGTGACAGGCGTTTCCAGGCCATTTTGCCGCTTCGCGGAAAAATATTGAACGTTGAAAGAGCGCGCCTCGATAAATTACTTGGCTCCGAGCAGGTAAAAACATTGGTTATCGCTTTGGGCGCTGCCATCGCGGAAAGTTTCGATATTTCCAAACTCCGCTACCACCGTATCATCATTATGACGGATGCCGACGTGGACGGAGCGCACATCAGGACTTTGCTTTTGACGCTTTTTTACAGGTATTATCTGCCGCTTGTCCAGAACGGATACATTTATATCGCCCAGCCGCCGCTTTACCGCGTGCAAAAAGGCAAAGAAATAAAATATGCCTATTCCGAAGAGGAAAAAAATAAAATGACAAAAGATTCGGAAGGTTCCAACGTTCAGCGGTATAAAGGATTGGGTGAAATGAACGCGGAGCAGCTCTGGGAAACCACCATGGACCCGGCCAGGCGCGTATTTAAGCAGGTGACCATCGACGACGCGAAAGAGGCCGATAAAATATTCGATATTTTGATGGGGAGCGAAGTGGGTCCGCGTAAACTTTTTATCCAGACGCACGCCAAAACGGTCAAAAATCTGGACATATAATTTTTTATAAAAAAACCGCCTTTTTAATATTCTGAAGGCGGATTTTGGCCAGTGCGGCCCAGATAAAATTTTTTGATCGCTTTTTTGTGTACTTCGCTTATAGCGCCTTTCGAAATAGTATAGGCACACATTACCAACTGCGTTTTATCGCAGTTCTCTTGCGGTTCATGCCTTTCTACGCCCAGCCAATGTCCCAATTCGTGCTGCAGCAAGGTTTCATTTTTTTCTTTGGTGTGTTTTAGGAATGCGCCGATCAGAATGGTATTTTCTTTTTGGACCGCATCGTATGTTTGGTCCGAGGAGACTGTACTTGCAAATTCACTCCTCAGCTTGACGTTTGAAATTTCAACTGCAATCAAGGCGATATAAATATCGGCTTTCGGTTTGTTTTTTAGCTTATGCACGCTCTCAAAGAATTTGTCTCCGTCCGCCGTGCCTGTTTTATCAGGTTTGTGCCAGGGAAAGTTTCCTATTTCCCAACGTTCCACGAAGTTGATAACAAGCTCGATTTTGCGTTCACCCTGGAAGACTTCGTTGGTGATTTGCAGCTCCGTGTTTTTCACCATTTCACGGATTTCGTTTTTGAAATTTTCATGAGTGGTTGCAACTTCAAGGCCGTTTTTTCTTTCTGGCCAAGCAACATACTGTTGGACCGGCTGGAATGTATAGTAGATGCCGAGCGTTATTTTTGCCGTGGATGGAGGAACAGAGCAGCTGCCCGCAAGTAAAACGGCTATTCCAAGCAATATTATGTTCATTTCAATGTCCTCTTTTTTAATTTTTTAGCATGTTGACTTATTTATCGCAAGGGAGTATATTAAAACACATAGAGCCCCGGAGGGCTTTTAAAAATGCCAGGATAACACAAATCCACAAACAATATTCGAATGCCACAAATTACAAAAAATTATTCGTATATTTGTATTATTCGTATAAAATTTGCAAATTAGTATTATAGTTTTATGTTCAATAAATTCGTAAATTATCTGAAAGAAGTGAGAGTCGAAATGAAGAAGGTCAACTGGCCGAGCCGGGAGGCGACCATCCGTTTTACCATCATAGTGATAGCGGTTTCCCTCGGCGTATCCGCCGTACTCGGGGTTTTTGATTTCGTTTTCGCGGCGGTAATCTCCTCTTTTATACAATAATTTAAAAATTATCTTATGCCTAAGCAAAAAGGAGAATTTGGAAAAAATTGGTACGCTTTGCATACTTATTCCGGATATGAGGACGCAGTTGCCCGGAATTTAAAACAGCGCATTGAATCTCTTGGTATGGAGGACCAGATATTTCAGGTTATAGTTCCCAAAGAAAAGAAAATAAAGATAAAAGGCGGGAAACGCCAGGTTATCGAAGATAAGGTATACCCCGGATATGTTTTGGTTGAGATGATAGTTACGGACGCTTCGTGGTATGTTGTAAGGAACACGCCGCGAGTGACCGGTTTCGTAGGCTCGGGTACCACTCCGGCGCCCTTATCCAACGAGGAAATAGAAGGTCTTTTCTCCAGAATGGGTAAAGACGAACCTACGCATAAAATTGACGTTATGGTGGGAGACGCGGTAAGAATAAGCGATGGTCCGTTCAAAGACTTCGAAGGAAAGATAAGCGATGTGGACGAGTCCAGAGGAAAAGTGAAAGTCCTGGTTTCAATTTTCGGCAGAGAGACGCCCGTGGAGCTTGATCCTCTGCAAGTTAAGAAATTATAACTGCTCATGCATTTAACCATTTAACTCATTAACCAATTATGGCAAAACCTGTAAAAACAATAATTAAAGTTCAGTTGCCTGCGGGGAAAGCGACCCCGGCGCCTCCTTTGGGACCGGCTCTTGGCCAGCACGGTGTGAATATCGGTGAATTCGTCTCGAAATTCAACGCGGCTACCGCCCAGATGGGCGACAACATCGTGCCCGCAGAAATAACTATATATCAGGACCGGACTTTCGATTTTAAACTTAAAACTTCGCCGGCCTCGGCGCTTCTCCGGAAAGCCGCGGGAGTGGAAAAAGGCGCCGCTAATCCTCTTACCGGAAAGGTGGGTAAAATATCCAAAGCACAGCTTAAAGAAATTGCCGAGAAAAAAATGGAAGACTTGAATGCCGATGATGTGGAAGCCGCCATGAAAATCGTGGCTGGTACCGCAAGAAGCATGGGAATTGAAGTAAGAGACTAACTTAAACACTTGGACAAAAAACAGCCTTTAAAAGCTGTTTTTTTATTCCATAGGCTTTTTGTCAGGTTATATGTTAAAATTATCGAGAGATATACAAAAGGTGTAAAATGGAGGCAAGATGGCAAAAGGCAAGCTGATTATTTTAGAAGGAATAGATAAATGCGGCAAATCCGGACAGCTTCATCGGCTAATCGGATATTTATTGGGCAAAGAGTATGAGGTTGTTGAAATTAAAGAACCTCCTCATCCTGACCCGGTCTTGGAAATTCCCGATTTCCGCAAAGAGATTATGGATTTGAGAAAGAACCGTCCCGACCTTGAAGGAACTGAATTGGCAAAATCCGAATTTGAGCTGTTCGTTAAACCTCGCGCGGCTTTATATCAAAAAGTGGTTTTACCGGCTTTGAATAGAGGAGCCATTGTTGTGAGCGACAGAGGGCCTGATTCTTCGCGGGCATTCCAGGGTCATGGACGGGGAATGAACTTGGAGTTTATCAAGGAAATTAATCATAAAGCTACCCAGGGAGTTAACGCCGACCTCACATTTCTTTTTGATCTCGCCCCGCAGGTGGCAATGAAGCGCATTACCAAGGAAGACCAGATAAACCGTTTTGAATCGGAGCCAATGGAATTTTTTGAGAAAGTGCGGAATGGTTATTTGGTCGAAGCGGAGCGGCATAATATAGAAAATATTAAAAGATGGGAGATCATCAACGCGGATGACGAGCAGCATAAAATAACCAAAAAAGTTATAAAAGCTGTTCAGGAACAACTGGGGCTCTAGCGGGCCTTTTTTATTTTTTTTGTTTTGATACACTCTTTTAAGAGTTATTTTTAATTTGGAAAGGACAGAAATGAACAGACAAGATCTTTTGGGGCGCGTGCTTAACGCCGGTGTATTGCAGATTCGCGATTGCGAGGCGGGAGCGGAACCCTTTATTTATTCATCGGGAAATCGCGGGCCCGGCTATATTTCTTTGAAACATCTGGCGGGAGACAAAGACCTCATTAAGCCTCTTGTTTACGGACTGGCCAGAAACATAGTCGCCGAAAAAGCGGCCAAGGCCGGCATTGATTTCATCGCCGGCAATGTGACAGGAGGAATGATACCGGGTTGGCTCCTTTCCGAGTATCTGGAGAAAATGCTTTTCCGAAGTTTCAGTTTCACATATGTGCGGCCAGTGAAAAAACTGTACGGCCTCAAAGAGAGCATCATAGGACTTGATGGCTGCAACAAAAAAGGCATCGTCATGGAAGAGCTCATTAATTACGCAAAGAGCACTTTAGAGAGTGTAAAGATACTTCGGGGCATGGGGCGCGAGGTGAGATACGCGGCCTGTATTCTGTTTTATGATAATCCCGAATCGGTAGCCGCTCTCGAAAAAGCGAACGTGACGCCGCTTTATCTTTTTACCCTGGCAGAACTCCTGGATGCGGCCCAAAAGGCGGGCGTGTTCTCGAAAAAACTACTCGATTCCTTTCGGGAATTCCTGGCCGATCCGGCAGGCTGGCAAAATAAATACACTAAACTCTAGTCCTCCTTGGTATTTGACGAATAAATAAAAACCCAGAACTAATCTGGGATTTTTTTTCGCGCCATGCTAAAACTATATAAGCTCAAGCACTTTGATTTGGAGAATATAAATGAAAAGGCCCAATTGGCACGAATATTTCTTCGGCATCGCGGAAAAAACAAAAGAGCGCAGTACCTGTAATAACGGGATGGTCGGCTGTGTATTTGTCAGCAGGGAAGGACATACAATTCTAAGCACGGGTTACAACGGTTCTCCCCGAAATTTACCTCACTGTTACGAGGTCGGGTGCGATCTTGATGAAAGCGGACATTGTGTGCGCACTATTCACGCTGAAATTAACGCCATAGTCCAGGCAGCCAGGGACGGTATTTCACTGAAAGATTCTGAAGTTTATTCTACGATGTTTTCCTGCTATGTATGCTTTAAAGCTATTGCGAATGTCGGCGTAAAAACAATTTATTACGATGTGGAATACAAGCCCAAGAAATATGCCGAACAGATCGCCAGAGTCAGAAGAGACGCGGCTTTGATGGGGGTAAAACTCGTAAACAAAAAAGATGTTTGTGATATACTTGCGCAAGATAAATTGAAAGAGGAGAGTGAATGAATAATCAAGTGCTTGAGTTGAAACATACCATAAGGGTTCTTCCTGACGGCGGAATAGTTTTGGTTTTAAATACAGGCGCGGTTATTGGCCCTGAGGCGGAAGCAATGCTTCAGGCGCTTCACTCCCGTTCCATTGGCGGAATATCACAGCATTTGAAAACGCTTGCGGAAAAAGGACCCGAAAAATTCATGTCGCAGTTCTATGTGGGCTATGGTCATAAATCAATCGGGGATTGCGGCACGGGCACTATCTTTATCGAGGGTGTTTCGATGTTGGTAGCAAAAGCGGTGCAGGATTGGCAGCTTTATTCCGGTCAGGAATGTTCGACCCGCTTTCTTGATTTTTCCGTGCAGAAATTTATCGACCCGATTGGAACCGCCGGCAGTGCAGACGTGCTTGAGTCCTGGCGTAGCTTTTATCTGAAAGGGCTTGGCGTCCTAATCCCTCACCTCGAAAACAGATTTCCCCGCAGTGAGAATGAAAAGAATGCCGTTTACGATAAGGCGATAAAAGCGCGCGCGTTTGATATCATGCGTGGTTTTTTGCCTGCTGGAGCCTCGACCAAACTTTCCTGGCATAGCAATCTTCGTCAGATGGCCGATGAACTAATGATCCTGCGTCACCATCCTTTGAATGAAGTGAAAGCGGTTGCCAACGCCCTTGAGAGTGTCGTGCTTGAAGCGTACCCCTCCTCGTTTTCGGTTAAAAGACACGCGGAAACCGAGATATATAACGCAAAATGCGTATGGGATCTGAATTATCTGACAGCCGACGAGTGGCCGGATTTCCAGGTGGCCTGGGACAAGATCGACAGAAAACTTTTAAGCGGATACAGAGCCTACTTGATGGGGCGCCCGTCAAAAACGGAGCTCCCCAAAAAGATAGCCGAGTGTGGATTAATGCAGATCTTATGCATGCTTGATTTTGGCTCGTTCCGGGATATTGAGAGGCATCGGGCGGTCATACAGCAAATGCCTTTACTCACTACAAAATTTGGATTTCATCCATGGTATCTATCGGAACTTCCTGACAAATTTGTTTTGGAAGCCGCGGAATTTCTGAAAGAACAGGAGCAAAAGATAAAGAGACTGAAGTGTAATCCGGCAACCGCGCAATACTATATTGCGATGGGTTATAACTGTCCAAACCGACTCACCGGGGGCATCCATGCTTTGGTATATCTTGCGGAACTTCGTTCCACGCGGTTCGTGCACCCAACGCTTCGCATGAGAGCATTACAGATAGCAGGCGAACTAAACAAGCGGTTCAAGAGATATGGTCTGGTGCTTCATCTGGATAAAGACCCCGACAGGTTCGACGTAAAGCGCGGAGAACAGGACATCATAGTCAAGGACTGAATTCAGTCCTTTTTTTATTTCACTAAGCACGCTCTGTCAAGTATTAATTTTTAAAAAAATGTGTTAATACGTATTTAGATTAAAAAAAGGAAAAATTTATGCCTTATGTGGGTTCTTTAAAATCGGTTCCTCCTGCGGACGACAGGAAAATTCTTGACCCTTTGGTGGAGGTGCTGTCCCAAAAAGCTGCCGAAGAGATCAAAGAAAACAAAGACCTCATTCCGGTTTATCTGGGAATCTTCAAAGAAGTAGGTTTTGTTTTAACAAGACTGATCCAAGTTGACGGAGCAGGGCCGATGCCGTTTCCGATGCATACGCCGGAGAGAAAATTGGCCGAAGCCATTTACGGACTCCGGAAAAAGTACGGATACGATGGAGCCGAAGACGGTGAGCTCAATTACTCCATGTACACTTTCATTCAGCGGGTTCCGCAGATAAAAGTCGAAAAAGGCGAGTGGCAGGCAAAAGACGAGCTTCGCTACTGGTTGTATGTCCGCGGCACGGCGCACGCTTTATTTGTCGCGGCGCTTCACTTCAAAGATTCCGAGCTGGGCTTGGCCGGGGTATTCATAGACATCAAGGACGAGATCAAAGTTCGAATCAACCGCGCTTATGAGATCATTCAGTACGCGGAAAAAAGCGAAGACTGTACTTTCGCGCCGTATTATTCCAAACCGGTTAAAGCCGTGGATGAAAAAGGTAATCTTATCGGTTACATTGAGGTGCACATGAAGCGGAGCGAGGAAACCCTCCACAAAAACCTTCTGGACGGGGAAGTAGTTTTGAAAAAGTTCAAAAAGAAAAAAAAGTAAAACCCTATTACGGTTTTTTTCTTTTTCTAAAAATGTTCAACATTGAATGTTGAACATTAATGTTATCCCCCTATTTTCTTGCGCTCGTCTTTTTCAATGGCTATGATTCAGATATGTCTTATATTTTTCTCATATAATTTATGCTTGTTATCGCCACAGCAATATCCGGGTCCGGTAAGGATGAAGCTCTTGAGAGTTTCAGGAAATACGCCGAATCCAGGCACAAGAAAGTCAAGATATTTAAAACCGGCGATATGCTTCTTGAACATGCCAAGCGCATAAATATCAGGATAACTCCCGAAAATGTCTTAAATACCAACCCGACCACCATAAACGCTTTAAGAAGCGCGGTTTTGGAGAGCATTTATTCTGAATTGCCGAAGCTGCGTAAGGAAAATTACGTGACCATTGTAACCATGCACGCGTGGTTTTATTGGAAATACCGCTATTCATCCGCTTTCGACCATCATTATCTGGAAAAGTTCCGGCCGGACATTTATATTAATTTTCTCGACAATGTCGAGAGCATTGAAAACAGCCTACGGCAGAGAAAACAATGGAAAAGTTTTCTTTTCGGGTCCGGGGTTTCAAAAAAATACGGAAAGGAAAGGATATTGGATTGGCAAAGTGCGGAATTCGAGACAACTAAAGACTGGTCCAAGCGCGACCGCAAGCCTTTTTTCGTGGTTCCCTCTAAAACCGACCCGCGGCTGCTCTATCGAATGATTTACGAACCCTGGAGGAAAAAGTTTTATCTGGGGATGCCGCTTTCTCTTTTTTACGATAAAAAATTCTCTCCGGCTAGAAAGCGTATTGACGATCTGCTCAAATGGCTTGAAAAATATATTGTGGTAATCGACCCCAGGTTTATTGAGCCACTTTCCCCTCAGCATTTAAAAGTAATAGACCATGCTACTTATCATCAGGTCGTAGCACGCGACCTTTATTGGCTTATTCCGGGGTGTACGGGCATGATAGCTTTCTTTCCTGAAGTCACGTTTTCGGCGGGTGTTAATAATGAAATGCGTGAAATGCACGAGACGAACGGCGAAACCATACTGATTTATCCGCCGGATAAGCCTGCCAGCCCATTTTTGACGAGTTGGAGCGACGGTATTTTTAGGAGCGAGGAGGGATTCAAAAAAGCTTTTCTCGAGTGGCTTGGTAAAGATTATTTGAAGAAAGTGAAGGAAACAAAGGATTGAAAAAATCCGGGGCGGATAGCGACTTTTGCTTTTTCAAGTATTTTGATTTAGGATACTAACTATCTATGAATTCGACCAAAGTGCGGATAATCGCGCTATCCATTTTGATACTCGGACTTGCCGCCGGATTTTATGATTCCGCCGAATTTCTCGGGTTTCATGACGAGCGCTGGGCAAAAAATTTCCGCCTGGGCCTCGATCTTCAGGGAGGGGCGCATTTGGAATACGAAGCCGACGTTTCTTCCTTGCCAGCTGCGGACATAAGCTCTTCAATGGACGGCTTGAAAGACGTAATTGAACGGAGAGTCAATCTTTTCGGGGTTTCCGAACCATTGGTTCAGACGGCGCAAGTCGGCGGGAAAAACCGCCTTATTGTTGAGCTGGCCGGAGTTTTTGATATTAATGAGGCGATAAAAACCATCGGCGAAACACCTTATCTGGAGTTTAAAGAATTGGCCAGGGACAGTTCAGGAAAAGTTACGGCCACTTCTAGCGCGGAAATTAAAGATTTCGTCCCCACCGAACTTTCCGGCAGATTCGTAAATAGAGCCCAGCTCGGTTTTAACGGCACCAGCGGATCGCCGGACGTGCTTTTGGAATTCAATTCCGAAGGAGCAAAGCTCTTTGAGGATATAACCGGGCGCAACGTGAATTTGCCGTTGGCTGTCTTTTTGGACGGTTCGATAATCAGTGCTCCCATCGTACAGAATAAGATAGCGGGCGGCAGCGCGCAGATAACCGGGAATTTCACTGTGGACGAGGCAAAGCAGCTCGTGAGACGGTTCAATGCCGGAGCTCTGCCGATTCCCATCACTCTGGTTTCACAGCAGAGCGTCGAGCCGTCTTTAGGTTTTGAATCGCTGATGAAAAGTTTGCGCGCCGGAATTTGGGGGTTCCTCGCAGTCGCCATTTTCATGATACTTTGGTACCGTCTTCCGGGGCTGATTGCCGTTGTGGCGCTCGGCATTTATGCCGCTTTGTCGCTTCTTCTTTTTAAACTTATTCCGGTTACGCTTTCATCCGCCGGAATCGCCGGTTTCATACTTTCGGTTGGAATGGCGGTGGATGCCAACATTTTGATATTC
Source organism: Candidatus Giovannonibacteria bacterium (assembly GCA_016176295.1). Classification (GTDB taxonomy): domain Bacteria; phylum Patescibacteriota; class Minisyncoccia; order UBA11713; family 2-01-FULL-45-33; genus JACOXN01. The sequence goes on along the minus strand of JACOXN010000003.1, from coordinate 76,256 downwards.
GAACGCATGAAAGAGGAGTTAAAAGCCGGAAAATCGGTTGACTCCGCAATGAAAGAAGGTTTTTCCAGAGCCTGGACCTCAATTCGCGACTCAAACGTGTCCAGTTTGATAACCGCTGCTATTTTGTACTGGTTCGGAACAAGTATTGTAAAAGGTTTTGCTTTGACTCTCGGGCTCGGAGTTTTGGTCAGTATGTTTTCCGCCATTACAGCTTCCCGTTATCTTTTGCTTATTCTTCCCCACAGATCCCAAAATAAGGCGATGCGGTTTCTCTTCGGAAGCGGTCTCGCCCATTGACTCGAGAAACTAAATTTGCTATAAAGTCAGTCTGGTATTTGAAAATCCATTCAAATGGGGAGGTTTGATGTTCGGAGAAAGCGATATTCTTTGGAGTGAAGAATTCGAAGTGGATCCGGAAGGAAAAAAGGTGCTGGTTTTTTGCTGTAGTGACGGGCGGTTCGTGAACAAGACACATAAATTTGTTGAGGACCATCTCGTGGTAAAGAATTTTAATTTCATTGCAGTGCCAGGAGCCATTCATTTTTTGGTGTCAAAATTATTGAAGGCATCCTGGATCGCCAAGCAATGGGTCAAATTTTTTGCGGACCACCACGGCACCAATAGAGTAATCATCATCCACCATCAGGATTGCGGCTGGTACAAATTTTTGCACAATAGTGAACATTACCGCAAAGATATTTTTGACCGCCAAAAAGAAGACGATGAAAAAGCAAAAAACAGCTTCAAGCCGGGTGTTGCGGAGTCGTATTTTCTGTCATTCGATGAAACCTCCGTCAAAGTCCAAAAAATGTAACGCCCGCTAACGGCGTTTTTTTTATTGCTTTTATAAAAAGGATACGCTAAGCTTTTTTCAATGAAAATATCACCTTTTTTCATTGCATTATTTTTGATTTCAGTCAGTTTTCCCGCCTACGCCGGCGTGGTAATTAATGAAGTTGCCTGGATGGGAACGGAAAACTCCGCGTCCGACGAGTGGCTTGAGTTATATTCCGACGACGGCGAGGATCTGAACGGCTGGACGCTATTTTCCCAGGACGGGGGAATGAATGTGGAGCTTTCGGGAACTATACCGGCGGGAGGATATTTTCTCATTGAAAGGACCGATGACACAACCGTGCCCGAGGTGGAGGCAGACCTTATCGCGCCTTTCGGAAGCGGACTTTCAAATTCAGGCGAAATTTTAATACTAAAAAATGTTGCGGGAGCGGAAGTCGACAGGGTTGACGGTTCGGGAAACTGGGCCTTGGGCGGCAGCAATACTACGAAAGAAACTTTGCAAAAAACTTCATCCGGCTGGGGGATGGCCGCAGCTACGCCGAGAGCGGCCAATTCCGAAACGAGCAGCTCAAGCTCTTCACCGAGCGCGGAAGAGACTCCGAATAATTCTGCGGATCCTTCCTCGGTACCCGCTGAAAATTCCGGCTGGCTTCCCAATCCGGAGACTAAAATATCCGCACATGCCGGCGCGGATAAAACTGTATTGGCCGGAGCAATTTCAGATTTTGTGGGCATCGCCGAGGACGGAGCCGGTAAATCTCTCCCCAGCGCGCTATTTTCATGGAGCTTCGGCGACGGAGCAACCTTGCAGGGGAAAAAGGTCACGCATACATTCCTGTACCCAGGGACTTATACGGTTTATCTTTCCGTTTCCCTGGGAGATTATTCGGCCTCCGATATTTTAAAAGCGGCCGTGATACAAAATCCTTTGGTTATTTCCGAGCTGCGGCCTTCTCAGTGGGGCGCACAGGCGGGAGGAGGATTTATTGAATTAAAAAATAGTTCTTCCAGACAAATTGATATTTCTAATTTCGGCCTAGACCTTGGCGGTTCAAAGTTTTTTTTCCCCGCAAACACTGTTCTTGCGGCAGGAGCGTTTCCGGTTTTTAGCGAGGAAGTGATGGGCTTTTCTGTCGCGCCTGCGGGCTCAGTCAGACTTTTATACCCGAATGGAAAAATATTGATTTCAGAGGAATATCCAGCCGTTTTGGGGCCGGGACAGAGCCTTTCCTTTTCGGAAGGCGAGTGGACAGAAACTAAAGCCACGCCCGGAGCCGCTAACGAAACTTTGAAACCGATCAAAAAAATATCTGTCACCTCGGCTTCCGCATCAAAGCCGCTTTTAAATGCCGTCCCTGTTGTCAATGCGGAAGCAGGGTCCGTTTCACCGCAGCAATTGACGTCTTCCGTTCCCCCACGGAGCATATTTACGGGTTTCAGATGGTTAATGATCGGATTGGCGCTCAGTTTATTGGGCAGTTTGGCTATCGTGTTCATAAAGCACGCCGCCATGCGCAGCCTGGAGTAAAATTACATTATTTCCTTTGGCGGGTTACAATAGGATAATGAAACCCGCCATAGTCGTGCTTACCACCGTGTATAAGCCTTTTTTGGGAGGAGCGGAAATAGCGATCGAAGAGATAGCAAAAAATCTTCGCGGTGAGTTTGATTTTTATATTTTAACCGCTCGCCTGAAAAGGAATTTGCCGGCGAGAGAAAAAACGCCCGAGGGAACCATTATCCGGCTCGGACTGGGTACCAACCTAGACAAGCTTTTGCTTCCGTTTCTAATATTCTGGGAGTTATTGAGCCCGAGCGTGACGGCGGACTGGAAATTGAAAGACAGAAAATTTCTGCTTTGGGGGGTAATGGTTTCTTATGCTTCGATCGGAGCTTTTCTTGTAAAACTTTTTAATCCAAAGATACCTTTCATCCTTGCCATCCAGGAAGGAGCGGAGGAATGGAAATTCAGATTGCGGACGCTGGGTTTTTCTTGGCTCTGGTGGAGGATTATTTTTAAAAAAGCCGACCACGTAACCGCAATAAGCCGGTATCTTTTGTACAAGGTGAGGGATTTAAATTACAATGGACCGGCAACTTTAGTCCCCAACGGCGTTCCCGAAAAGCTTTTGTCGATATCTGTTCTTCCGATGAACGAACCTCCAGTTATTTTTTCCGCTTCCAGGCTTGTCGAAAAGAACGGCATTGATCTTTTGCTTGAAGCCTGCGGCCGGCTGAAAAATTTTTTTTCATTCCGCATAATACTTGCCGGGGACGGGCCGGATAAGAAATATTTGATGAAATTAGCAAAAGGTCTGGATCTTGAAGACCGGGTTAAATTTTTGGGGGAGGTTCCTTACGCGGAACTGCCGGTTTATTATAAAGAAGCCGATATTTTTGTGAGGCCCTCGCGCACAGAAGGGCTGGGCAATGCTTTCTTGGAAGCGATGGCGGCGGGAGTTATCACCGTCGGTACCAGAGTGGGCGGCACTTCGGATTTTCTTTATGAAGGGAAAACAGGATTTTTGGCCTGGCCCAATGACATTGAGGATCTGGCGGATGCTATTCGCATAGCGCTTACGCTTGCGCCGCAAAAACGCGATGAGATCATACTGAACGCGAGAAAAGAGATACAAGCTAGATTCTTGTGGATCACCGTTTCAAATCAGATGAAAGAAATATTCGTTCAGCTCTTATGAGGATTTTAATAGCGACACCGCTTTTTCCTCCGGATATCGGAGGGCCCGCTACTTACAGCAAACTGCTTTCAGTGGAATTGCCGAAGAGGGGGGTAGACGCGGAAATTTTGAGTTTCGGTGAAGTCCGGCATCTGCCCAAGGTTCTTCGGCATCTTGCTTATTTTTGGAAACTCGTCAGAAAATGCAGGCATGCGGATATAATTTTCGCGCAAGACCCGGTAAGCGTCGGCTTCCCAGCGACTTTGGCGGCGAGGTTATTAAGAAAAAGATTTTATTTAAAAATAGTCGGCGATTACGCCTGGGAGCAGGGGGTGCAGAGGTTCGGAGTAAAAGAAACGTTGGATGATTTTTTAAAGAAAAGTTACGGGCTTAAGGTTGAATTTTTTCGGATACTGCAAAAATTCTCGGCGGACTCGGTATTTAAAATAATAGTTCCAAGTGTATATTTAAAAAAAACGGTTGCTTTGTGGGGAGTGCCGGATGATAAGATTCATGTTATTTATAATGCATTCGAGGCTCCGCAATTTACAGTTGCAAAAGACGAAGCGAGAAAACGTTTGGGTATTTCGGGCACCATTATCGTTTCAGCCGGCCGGGACGTGCCATGGAAAGGTTTTAAGACCCTGAGGGAAATTATGCCCGATATCCTGAAACAGATTCCCGATGCGAAACTTTTTATCCTGACCGGCGAGCCGCGCGAAAAGCTGCTGCTTTATCTGCGCGCGGCCGATGTTTTTGTTTTAAATACCGCTTATGAAGGGCTTTCTCATCAGCTCCTGGAGGCCATGGCCGCGGGAACTCCGATAATTACGACCGACGTCGGCGGAAATCCGGAGGTCATCGAAAACGGAAAGGACGGATTGCTGGTTCCGTATAACGACCGTGAAAAATTGAAAGAAGCCGTCGTAACAATGATGATGGACAGCGTAATGCGCGACAAGTTCGTCCAAAATTCCTGCGAGAAGCTGAAAAAATTTGAAAAAGAACAGATGATTACCGAAACAATAAAAATTTTAAAACAATGAAAGTATTGATGATTAGCGGGGATGCGGGGGTGCTGAAGCCCGGCTCCGTAGTAGCGGATAGGATGGTTGAATACGGGAACACTTTCGGGGAACTGGATATTTTGGTGCTCACCAGGACAAAAATGCCGGATGCGGAGCTTGCTTCGGGGACGCGGGTTTTCTCAGTGGGCGGGCGGTTTTACAGGTTTTGGGGAGGATATCGGAAGGCAAAAAAACTGATGCAGGAAAATAAATACGATGTTATCACCGCGCAGGATGCGGAAAGGAGTTTCCTTGCGTGGCTTTTGTCCAGAAAATTCGGCATACCCTGGCAAATGCAGATACACACCGATATTTTCAGTTCATATTTTGTTAAACACTCGGCGTCTAACAAATTACGGGTGCGGCTCGCGAAATTTTTGATCCCAAGGGCAAGCGGAGTACGAGTTGTTTCGGAAAGAATTAAAAATTCCATTCTTGGGTTAGGGTTCAAAAGTCAGGAACATAAAATAACCGTTCTTCCTATCTATCTTGATATAGACAAAATTAGGAACGCGCCGGTAAAAATGAAACTGCATGAAAAATATCCGAGCCGCGATTTCATTATTCTGATGCCCTCAAGGCTCTCGGCTGAAAAAAATATATATCTGGCGCTTGAAATCATGAAAACTATTGCCGAAAGATTCCCAAAGACCCTGCTTTTGATAGTTGGCGAAGGGCCGGAAAAAGAAAGTCTCAAACAAAAAGTTAAGAGCCTGAAATTGGAAGCAAATATTAAATTCGAAGACTGGACGGATGACCTGACGTCTTATTACAAAACCGCGGATCTTTATCTTCTTACTTCAAATTATGAAGGCGGAGCGCGGGCTCCCTTGGAGGCGCTGGCGGCTGGGCTTCCCGTTCTGATGACCGATGTAGCGCCCGCCAATGAGGATGTGATAGACGGTTTCAACGGCATGGTAGTGCCTGTGGGGGACGCAAGAGCTATTTATCAAAAAATAACGGAAGTTATAACGATTCGCGAGCGGCTGGGAGCTCTAAAAGATGGGGCCAAAGCTTCTTTTCCCAGCGTGCTCTCAAAAGAAGAATACCTGGAACAATATAAAAAAATACTCAAAGATCTCCTTTGAGTTTGTATTTGATGATTTTATAAATTTCTCCGGCCAGGAACCAGAGCCGAAATGCTTTTTTCCCCGCGTCGCGCGAGCTCTCGACCCAGTCGAACCAGCTGTAGTTTTCCGGAGGATACAATGTTATCTTGATCCCTTTTCTTGCCGGCTTCGCTTTTTTTAAATAGAGATGCGTCCGCAGCGCGTGGTGCGGGGATGTAACCACCAGCACGCGTTTCCAACCTCTCCTTTCGCAGATATCCAGCACTTCGGCAATATTTTGCTTGGTGTTTCGCGAGTTTTCCGCTGTTTCAACTCGGTTATGCGGAATGCCTGAAAATTTAGCGTACGCCGACATATTTTTCGGCGGACGGCTTCCCGTCGAGCCAACCATCACAAGATGCGAAGCCCAATTTTGTTTGTAGAGTTCAATGGCGAATTTTGTTCTTTCCCATCCGTTGCCGGTGAGCACGAATATTGTCTCATTCTTTAAAAGAACTCCGCGGGGGACTAGCATAAATACCTCCGTTCGTTATTTTTTTAGCAATAGGGGAAATAATTGTCAATATTGGAAATTAATCTTTATTTTTGTTATTCTCTCTGAAGAATTAAATCCGATATCGGTATTGGAGGCAAGATGAAAGTATTGGTTACCGGAGGACAGGGATTTATCGGGAGCCATGTCATAGAAAGGCTTTTGAAAATGGGGCATAAGGCCATTAGCTTTGATCGGCGCTTCGTTTCAAAAAAGCAGGTATGCGGTGTCGAATATTTCATCGGCGACGTGTGCGATGCGGATGCCGTCAATCAGGCGGTTTACGCGGCCGACGCAGTTATCAATCTTTCCGGAATTTTGGGGACCGCCGAGACGCTTCAGCATGTGCCCGAAACGATGCGGGTCAATGTCCTGGGGACCATCAATGTCTTTGAAGCTCTCCGAAAATACGACAGCCTGAAAAAGCGCTGCGTTTACATCACTCTGCCGGACGTGTGGCAAAATCCCTACGCTATTTCCAAAAGGACCGCCAAGGACCTGGCTCTTTACGTTTACAACCAGGAGCTCGGCACCGAGATACAGGTCGTGCGCGCCTTCAACGTCTATGGCGAGCGGCAGAAATACAAACCGGTGCGGAAATTCGCGCCTTCATTTATCATCCGGGCTCTTACCGGTCAGCCTCTCCAGGTTTACGGCGACGGCGGCCAAATGATGGATCTGGTTTACGCAGGGGACACCGCCGACATTTTGATAATGGCGCTTGAAGCTCCGAAAGTGGCGTCCGAAGTTATCGACGCAGGAAGCGGCGAAGGAGTTCCGGTAATCATGGTTGCCAAGCTTATTTCCGAAATAACGGGAGCCCCCATTGAGTATCTTCCGATGAGGAAAGGCGAGACCTCGAAGGCGGTCATCCGCGGCGATACCTCGACCCTTGAAAGATGGCTCGGAAAATACGAGTTTACGCCTATCCGCGAGGGCATGCGGCGCACCGTGGAGTGGTACAAAAAGCATTACAAGGAACTCATATAAAATGGAGTTCCCCGATGCCCATCGGGGAACTTTTTTATTTGGCGAAAGTTATATTTAGGTTAGAATAAAAGTAGCATGAAACCAAAAGTTGCCTATATTTTACCTATTTACGAGGAGGGTACCGATACCCATTTTTTTTATAATTACCTGCTTATCCGCGAAGCGGCAAAGACCGCGGATATTTTTGTTATCGTGGAAAAATGTCCGAAACTAAGTTTCGGACAAAAAATTGATTTAGGGGAGGCGCAGATTTATGTTCAAAAATACAAATTTCCACCGTTGCGTTTTTTGGAGATGCTTTGGATGTGTTTCAAACTTCTATCTTCGGGATTCAGGGGTTTTTATGTCCACTATTCTTATTATGGCGTTTTGGCAGTCTTATTAACCACTTGGCGGCTTAGCCGCCAAGTGAAGGTTTTTTACTGGAACCGCGGAATGCCGTGGCTCTTTAAGCAAAATTGGCTCAAAGAAAAACTTTTCCGGTTTATTTTACGTAACTCAATTTTGGTCACCGGCCCGGAGTCGCTCGCCAAAGAGTATGTTGCGCGTTACGGTGTAAAAGAATACCGCGTGGTTTCGAATTGGATAGACACGGAGAGATTCAAGCCAGATGCCAACAAGAAATTATCCCCGAAAATCGTGCTCTTCGTTCATCATTTGTCAAAAAGAAAAGGAGTTGATTTTGTGCCCAAAATAGCTGAAGCTTTTAAAAATGACGACGTGGAATTTGTGGTTATCGGTGCCGGGCCGGAATTCGAAAATTGTAAATTGGAAATTGAAAATTCCGGTCTGACGGGAAAAGTAAAACTTTTGGGTCCCGTAGCAAATGCTGAAGTGGTAAGATATTTTAAAGACGCCCGTGTTTTTCTGATGCCTTCGCGCGAGGAAGGCTCGCCGCGCGTTATTTTGGAAGCGATGGCGTCGGGTGTGCCATTTGTGGCTTCAAATATTGGCGGCATTCGGGAACTCGTGCCGAAATCTTTGGAAAATTATTTGTGCGAAGTCGGTGATATCGAATGTTTCCAAGGCCGCATCAAGTCTCTGCTTTCGGATGAAATAGCGTATAATAAAGCCAGGATTGAAGCGCTGGAATTTTCCAAAGGATTTGGCAAAGAGAAAGGAGTAAGAGAGTTTATTAATTTATTTGAATCGACGGACGATTGAGTCTCTTCACTCATTCTCGGCCGCCCAGCGGCGGCCTCCGAGGGTTGCTGACCTTTTTGCTCCGCTTCGCGGAGACCATGCCAAAAAGGCAGCAAAACCCGTTCAGAGACTCATTCGTCCGTCTCTAAAAATCATGTTTTTTAAAATAGCTAAAGGGATTTGGAGAAAAAAAAGTCTGCTCCGGACAATGATGAACCTGGAGCTTGCCAATTATACGGTCAAAGGAAAGGTACTTGACGTGGGCGGGGGTGTAAACCCCAGTTATTTTCAATTCTTAAAAAAAGAGCCCCGTACGGAGATTATAAATATTGATTTCAAAAGCCTGCATGCAATCGGCAAGACCGTAGACCTTGAAAAAGACCCGCTGCCGTATGCGGATGAAAGTGTTGATCAGGTGCTCATGTTCAACATTCTGGAACATATTTATAATTACAGGTTTTTGATAGGCGAGGCAAAAAGGGTCGTTAAATCCGGTAACGAGGTTTTGGGTTTTGTGCCTTTCATGATGAGCTATCACGCGGACCCGCATGACTATTTCAGGTATACAAAGGAGTCATTGAAGAAGATATTTGCGGAAGCCGGTTTTAAGAATGTAGTCGTCAAAGAAGTCGGTTTGGGGCCGTGCGCGGTAAGCTACAATATTATGGTTTCGTTTCCTCTGCCCGGCGTTTTAAAGCTCGCGGTTTTTCCCATATATTATTTACTTGACCGAGTTTTACTGAAGCTAAGGCCGCAGCTTAAAGAAAAATATCCTCTGGGTTACATTTTTCTTCTGAAAAAATAGTATGAAATTGGTTTATATCGCAAACTTTCGCATTCCCACCGAAAAAGCGCACGGCTACCAGGTAGCCAAAATGTGCGAGGCTTTTGCATTGCAAAAGCGCGGATACGCGCAGATTGGTTCGCAGATAAACGCGGATAATATAGAAGTAGAATTGATAATCCCCACGAGAAAAAATGACATCAAGCAGGATTTGTTCGAGTATTACGGCATCGAAAGAAATTTTACCGTCACTAAAATTTCAGTCCCCGACTTTATCGCTTTAACCCCGCTTTTCTTGAGAAAATTGGGTTTTTTCCTCCAGAGTTTTTTTTATTTGTTCAAGTTATTTTTTCACGCAAAAAATCTGCGCGGATTTAATAGTTCAAGTAATCGGCGTAATTCTGCGATTTCAGATAATCTGCGTGGATCTGCGATGATATATTCAAGGAACCCTGAAATTATTTTCCTGTTTTCCCGACTCGGTTTCAAAACTATCTTTGAATCGCATCGCTGGAGCATGATTTGGCTCCATAAATTTTTCGTGAAAAAAACTTCCAAAATTGTGGCGGTTACGGCGGCTTTAAAAGAATTATATAAAGGGGCCGGATTTAACGACATGGATATTTTGGTGGCCCCGGACGGAGTGGATTTGGATGTTTTTGACATTAATATTTCAAAAGAGGAGGCCAGAAAAACTCTGAATCTTCCCCAGGATAAAATTCTTTTGGGCTACACGGGAAGTTTGCAAACGATGGGAATGGAGAAAGGGCATTCAGAAATTTTGGAAGCCTTGCGTAAAATTTCTGAGACGAGAAATGATGTCTACTTTGTTTCGGTTGGATCTAGGCCAAGTGCAGATAAAATTTCAAATGATAGCGAGCGCTTTTCGGAGCGCGTACGCGCGTCGGAGCCCCCGGAGAGAGGGTTAAGCGCTAGCGAAACGGAAAGCGCGAGCAGTGAAATTTTAGATGCATCAAGTTTGGCTCGCCTGATAAATGTCGAGAGAGTTTCAAGAAATAAACTTGCCCTATACCAAAAAGCCTTCGATATCCTTTTAATGCCTTTTCCCGCCACAACGCACTATACTTACTACATGTCCCCGATGAAGATGTTCGAATACATGGCATCAAAGCGTCCCATTGTGGCTTCGGACCTTCCCAGTGTCAGGGAAGTACTGAATGAATCCAGCGCCATATTTGTGGAGCCCGGGAATCCGAAAAGTCTGGCGGACGGCATCCAAAAACTGCTGTCCGATCCCGGTTTGGGCGAAAAGCTGGCCGCGAGAGCTTATGAGGGCGTTCAGAGTTATACGTGGGAGAAGCGAGCTGAATTAATAATTAGAGCAATTAGAAATTAGAGATTTATGCGTTTGATCTACGCCACTTCGATAACCTATCCTTCCGGGCTTGCGAACCGCATGCAGATAATCGCCATGTCCAAAGCGTTGGCAGATAAGATGAAAACCAATTTTTTTCTCGGCGGCGCAAAGATCGACCTCTCTGCCGAGGCGGGGCTTTCGGAACACAACCTGCAAATAATAAATTTCGGCAATTTAAAAAGTTACTCTTTGGCGGTTCAGTATCTGAAATTCGCAAAAAAAAACCGCATCGACAGGATTTATTGCCGGGAGCCGCGGCTTTTGTTTTTTATGGCTCTTTTCAATAAGTTTTATTTCCGGTTCAAGGTCAAGTTTGCTTACGAGATACACAGGCTTATCGAAGACAACCGTACGGACATGTTTGCCGAAAAAGTTTTATCTTTTTTCGTGGATAAGTATATTTTTGTTACCTCGCATTTGCGCGATATGTACTCGGAAAAATATGGTCTGATTCGCAATAAAACATTTGTCGCTCCGGACGGGGTTGATCCCGGCATTTTTGATATAGATGTTTCAAAGGCTGAAGCCCGGAAAAAGCTCAATTTGCCCCAGGATAAGAAAATTATCGGCTATTGCGGGCGTTTTAAGACTATGGGCGAGGACAAAGGGTTCCTTGACGTGCTTGAGGCTTTACCGCTTCTTGAAGAAAACGTCATATTTGTGGCCATGGGAGGAAAGCCCCGGCATGTGGTAGAGTATCAGCAGCTTGCGGATTCCAAAGGGCTGAAAAGCAGGGCTTTTTTCCGTGACCACCAGACCCAGAGCATTGTCGCGCTTTATCAAAAAGCTTTCGATATATTGTTGATGCCTTTTCCCGCGACAACTCATTATACTTACTTTATGTCTCCGATGAAGATGTTTGAATATATGGCGGCTAAGCGCCCCATCGTGGTTTCAGACCTGCCCAGCGTGAGAGAGGTGCTGAATGAGAATACTGCTGTTTTGGTGGAAGCTGGAAATCCCGTGGCATTTGCGGAAGCGGTTAAGAGAGTTCTGAAAGATAAAAAATTAGCGGATCGCCTTGCCGCGAATGCTTATCGTGATTCCGGGCAGTACACCTGGACCCGAAGGGCGGAAAACATTTTAAGATTTTTATGAAAAACATTATTGAAGTTCAATGGTAGAGTTTTTTAAATTATTTTACAGAAGCTTTGGCGAATACAAATATCATATCGCCTTGCTTTCGGTTCTTGGATTTTTGAGCGGTCTTTTGGGGGGTATAGGAATAAATGCTTTGGTGCCTTTGTTTTCTTTTGTAGTGGGGGCAGAGACCGGAAATGACGATGTGATAACCCGCTCTATTAAAAATATATTTTCATTTCTCAATATAGAATTCAGTTTGAAGTATCTGCTTATTTTTATGATCGTGCTTTTTGTGCTGAAGGCGGCGGTATTGGTTTTCTTTTCATACATTAACAGCAGGATTTCCGCTGATTATGAAGAGAAGAAAAGAAACAAGCTCTTTGGCGCGACTTTGGAGGCAGATTGGCCTTATCTTTTAAAACAAAAACTCGGATATTTGGAAACCATTTTTATGATAGATCTGCAGTATACAAAATCGATGATGACGGTTGTTTCGAGCGCCATGCTGGTATTCGCAAATCTGTTAGTTTATACCTTTATTGCCGTTAACATATCGCTGCAGACAACTTTTTTGACCTTTGCTTTGGGCGGTGTTTTGTTTTTAGCAGTTTTGCGTCCGGTCGTTTCGCGGGTCAGGCGCATATCGCATGAAGACGAAAAATTACAGAAGCAAATAGCCCATTTTACCAACGAAAATATCATGGGCATGAAAACGGTAAAAACAATGTTTGCAGGAAAAGCTGTGGCCGGAAAGGGCGGCGAATATTTTGCAAAGGTAAAGGAACTGCGGATCCGATCCTCGATTATAAGCGCTTTCAGCAGTTCTTTGCTGGAACCGGTAAGCCTTATCTTTATTTCCCTGATTTTCGCACTCTCTTATAAGGCCGGGAATTTCAATTTTGCGGCTTTCGCGGTTATCATGTACGTTTCCAAGCAAATTTTCGTATATATTGAGCAGGTCCAGTCATTTTTTATCGGAACCAACTCGCTTATTCCGTATGTAGAAAGGGTTTTGAATTATGAGGATGAATCGGTTTTACGCAAAGAACCGATAGGCGGAAACGATAAATTTACTTTCAATCGAAGTTTAGAATTTAATAATATTAATTTTTCATACAATTTCGAAAGGAATGTGCTTCAGAATATTTCTTTCGTAATAAATAAAGGACAGATGGCAGGTTTGGTGGGCCCTTCAGGAGCCGGTAAAACAACTTTGGTGGATTTGCTTCTGCGCCTATTAAAACCGGTAAGCGGTTCAATAATACTGGATGGAAACAACATTCAAAACATTAGCATGGAAGAATGGCGTAGGAACATAGGATATGTTTCCCAGGATATCTTTTTGATGAACGATACAATTTCCAGTAATATAAAATTTTATAATAATTCGATTACTGAGGAAAAAATGATCGAAGCGGCCAAAATGGCCAACATTTATGATTTCATTTCCGGTTTGCCGGAAAAGTTTGAAACAGTGATAGGTGAAAGGGGCGCTCTTTTATCCGGCGGACAGCGCCAAAGAATTGTGATTGCGCGCGTTTTGGCGCGGGATCCCCAGCTGTTAATACTGGATGAAGCCACCAGTGCCTTGGACAACGAATCGGAGGTAAAGATCCAAAAAGTCATTGAAAACCTCAAGGGTAAAATTACAGTTTTAGTTATTGCACATCGGCTTTCAACTATTATGAACTCAGATAAATTACTTGCGATTAAAGACGGAAAGATAGTCGAGGAAGGATCACCAGAGGAACTATTAAAAAACAAAGATTCATATTTTTATAAAGTATATAATATTCGGGAATAATGAAACTATTTTTGATCTGGGCTGCTCCATATTCTCAAATGGAACAGCTCATAAACAAACTAAAAGAAAATGGGCACTCAATTCCGTATTGGGTGGGTTTGTATGAGAACGGTAAGGCGCCCGATCTGCAGGGAACGGTTTTTCATGACCACTACGATGCCTGGGTATGCGAGCCGGCTAAAGGTATTGACCCCTCGGAGTTTCCGCCCCCAAGCAAGGATCTGATCGAGAAGATGTACAAAACCGAATCTATCGTGCTCACAATGATGAATAAGAAATTTGATACTTTGTGTGTGGATGAGCGACGGCATATTTATTACAATATGCTTCAATATTGGGATGGGCTAATTGAAAAATATAAGCCCGACGCTATAATATTTCCCGCCATACCCCACACTGTTTACAATTATATAATATACTCTCTTGCCAGAATGCTGAACATTAAAACCGTCATGTTCGACGATACTTGGGTTGCCAACAGAGTTTTAACATATTCGGATTGGATAGATGGCAGCTCTGATTTGAGGAACGCTATAGAAAAAAATAAAAAAAGTAATTGTTCAATCGATGATCTAAGCCAGGACATAAAACAATATTATATGATTCACTCAGATAAGCAAAAGGATTCTGAGCCGGTTTACATGAAGCACTATAGAAATTTGATTGCTGGCAGAAAAAACATTTTTTTTAGGCGGCTTAAAATTACCCTGGTAAGCGTCAAAGATGGAACCATATTTAATAAATTGTTTCGATTTGCACTTAAGCAATTTCGAATGAATTTAAAGACAGAGTACGAAAGTGTGCAAGTTCCTCCGGTTTTTTCAGAAAAATTCATATATGTTGCTCTCGGATTCCAACCAGAGATGGTCACGAGTCCCATGGGAGACATGTACGCGGACCAAATCTTGATGATCGATACATTATCTGCTTCATTGCCCGAAGGTTGGACAATATACGTAAAAGAACATCCCGGCCAATGGTGGTTACGGGGCGGTTTAAATTATTCGAGTGCCAGATATCCGGGTTTTTACAATAGAATTTCAAAAATAAACAATGTAAAATTGGTGCCCATCGTTACAGATACTTTTTCTTTAATAAAAAATTCTCAAACTGTTGCTGTGGTAACTGGTACACCAGGCTGGGAAGCAATTTTACGTTCAAAGCCAGCTTTGATTTTTGGGTACCCGTGGTATCGTGATTGTCCAGGTGTTTTCAGGATAAGTGGCCTAGATTCTTGTCGTGCGGCTTTGGAGAAAATTAAGTCCGGTTTTGACGTAAAAGAGTCAGAAGTTATTAATTATTTGAAAAGTTTGGGAGATGTTACTATCCAGGCTTATTTGGAATCGGTTCCGGAGAGGGAACTTACTATATCACCGGAAGAAGCGAAAGTGAATTTAGCAGACAAGATTTTAGCAAATATTTCAAAATAGATCTTTATGAATAATAGTTTCAATGAACACGACATAAGGCCCGAGGAATATCGAGAAGGAATGGAGCAAGCGATTGCCAAGGATATAAATTTTTTAAGCGACAGAAAAGACAAGTTTATCATGGTTAATTGCCCGGCCTGTGGCTCGAATGATCCCGATTCTGTTTTTGAAAAATTCGGCTTTAAATTCGAAAAATGCCGTAAATGCGGCACAGTTTTTATGAACCCCCGGGCAACTCCAGAAATATTGAACGAGTTTTACGCCTATTCTGCTAATTACGCCTATTGGAACAAGTATATTTTTCCTAGTTCTGAGACGTCTCGCAGGGAGAGGATTGTTAAGCCGAGAGTAAAGAAATTGTTCGAAATTTGCGGGAAATTAGATGTACCAACTGACTGCTTAGTTGAAGTGGGAGCCGGGTTTGGCACTTTTGTGGAAGAGGTAAAAAAAACCGGCAAGTTCAAAAAAGTCATTGCTATTGAACCTGGAAAAGATAGCGCAGAATCTTGTCGGAAGAGGGGTGTAGAAACTTTAGAGCGTTCAGTGGAAAATATTTCTTCTTTGCAGTTTTCACCCAATATTGTTGCCGCATTTGAAGTCATTGAACATTTATATTCTCCGGAAGATTTTATAAAAAATTGCAGGAGGCTGATGGCGCCAAATTCAATTTTTATTGTTACTTGTCCAAATTATCAGGGGTTTGAAATCGCAACTCTCGGACTGGTTTCTGAAAGCATTGATGCGGAACATATAAATCTTTTTAATCCGACTTCTCTTCAGCTATTATTCGAACGCGGTGGTTTTGAGGTTTTAGAGTGTTTCACTCCCGGGGAATTGGATGCCGATATTGTCAGAAATAAAGTTATTTCGGGAGATTTTGACGTTTCCGGGTTTCCGTTTTTGAAAACCATTTTATTTGACAAGTGGGATACCCTTGGAGGGAAGTTTCAGTCTTTTCTCAAGGAGAATAAACTTTCTTCTCACATGTGGTTGGTAGCAAAAAATAAATGAATTCCAAAAAAATTTGTATTCTAGATTACGGTTCCGGCAATGTAAGATCTGTTTTTAATATTCTTTTTGCTTTGGGAAAAGATGTAATTGTGTCTAACAGACCTGAGGATATTTTAGCCGGCTCACATATAATACTTCCGGGAGTCGGGGCATTCGGAACTTCCATGGAAAAAATAAAAAAAACAATTCATCTGGATATTTTGGAAAATGAGATTATAAGGAATAAAAAGCCGTTTCTTGGTATTTGTGTGGGGATGCAAGTGCTGGCAGACAGGGGCTTTGAGTTTGGGGAGCATGTAGGTCTTGGGTGGATTCACGGAGAGGTAAAAAAAATGAGCACCGGGGGCCTTCCATTGCCGCATATAGGATGGAACAACGTAAGCATTGCCAAGCAAACCCCATTGCTTAACGGGCTGTCAGTTGATCAGGATTTTTATTTTGTGCATAGCTATGTTTTCAAGGAAGAAAATAATGAAAATGTAATTGCCAAAACCGAATACGGTGAGCAATTTAATTCAATTATTTCGAAAGACAATATTTTTGGTGTTCAGTTTCATCCTGAAAAAAGCCAAAAGGCCGGAAAATTACTGCTTGAAAACTTTTTATCGCTTCGATGAAAAAGAACAGGCTCATACCTGTGTTGCTTTTGAAGAATGGCTGGCTTGTACAGAGTAAGGGTTTTAAGCGACACCAGAATCTTGGTAACCCGGTAACGGCTGTCAAACGTTTGAGCGAGTGGGCGGCGGATGAGATCATTTATTTGGATATCTCAAAGGAAGAAACATATGACATTCGGAGGGAAGATCAAGGGTATCCCAATCGGAGTTCTTTCGTAGAAATAATTGAAGATGTCGCTAAAGTAACTTTCATGCCTATGACGGTGGGAGGTAAAATTCAAAACTTGAGCGATATTGAAAAAAGATTATCGCTTGGCGCGGACAAGATTTCCATAAATACCCAAGCTTTGGACGACAGGAAATTCATCGCTCATGCTGCAAGGGAATTCGGCTCACAATGTGTTGTTGTTTCAATTGATGCAAAGCGAATAAACGATAAATATTTGGTTATGTCGCGCGGCGGACAGGAAAAAACTTCTTATGATCCGGTTAAGTGGGCCAAAATCGTAGAGGCTGAAGGAGCGGGAGAAATATTGCTTAATTCCATTGATAGGGATGGCGCAAAAACAGGTTATGATATAGAACTTTTGTCCGCGGTTTCGGAAAGTGTTAAGATACCAGTTATTGCTTTAGGGGGGGTCGGTGAATGGGGCCATTTTGCGGAAGCCTTCGACAAAACAAAAGTTGATGCCGTTGCCGCCGCTAATATTTTTAACTATACGGATCAAAGTGTTTATCGGGCAAAAACTTATCTTTATGAAAATGGTTATAATGTACGATCTCCGGATTTATTAATCATTAAGTAATATATAATATTATGAGATATTGTTCCCGCTGCGTATATCCTGAAATTGCCGTGAATCTCAACATGGATGAGGACGGTATTTGTTCCAGTTGTCGGGCGTTTGAAAGGGCAAAAAGTTTTGGTGATGACGAATGGAAGCGCAGAAAAGAAGTTTTTGAAAAGACCATAAATGAAATTTTGAAAAGCAATGAGTCGAGCTACGACTGTATAATCCCTGTTAGCGGAGGAAAAGACAGTTATTATCAAACTCACGTTATGATTTCAGAGTATGGCCTTAAGCCTCTTTTGGTCACTTATGATGGTAATAATTACCTTCCCGAAGGGAATTACAATCGCGACAGGATGCGTCAAGTTTTTAACGCCGATCATTTGGTTTTTGGGCCAAGTGTAGAAGTGCTGAAAAAATTGAATAGGCTTTGTTTTCGCAAAATGGGGGATATGAATTGGCATAACCACTGCGGAATAATGACCTATCCTATACAGATAGCCGTTAAATTCAAAATTCCTTTGATGATATGGGGAGAGACCAATTGGGATATTTCCGGGATGTACGATCCGGATGATTTTTTGGAATTTAGCGCCAGAGTAAGGCATGAGCATGATTTACGGGGGTTCGAATGGCATGATATGCTAAACGACCCTCGGGAAAAAATTTTGGAAAAAGATTTATTATGGTCTAAATATCCGTCTGATGAAGAAATATTGCAGGTTGGTATCAGGGGATTATATATAGGAAATTTCTTTAAATGGGATCCAAATCAGCATACCAGGATGGTTCAGGAAAAATACGGGTGGAAACCGAAACAAGAACCGTTTGAAAGGACGTACAGGCGTTTTTCTAATTTGGATGACAGATATGAGAACGGAGTTCACGATTTACTTAAATTCATAAAGTTTGGCTATGGAAGAGGTTCCGACCATGCCTCAAAAGATATCCGAGACGGCTATATGACAAGAGAAGAAGGAATTGCAATGGTAAAAAAATATGACCATGTCGTTTCGAGCGACCTTTATTATTGGCTTGAGTATGTGGGCATGACCGAAGATGAATTTTGGCGCATTGCCGACACGTTCCGTGACCCCCATGTGTGGCGTATAGAAAAAGGGGAATGGATTAAAGACAACGTTTGGGGAGGGTCTTCAGCTTTCGGACCGGTTCATCTTTCCGCAGAACAGATGGGAGAGTTTAAGAAAAAATGTAGTAAATTAAATGCGTGACAGTATTATTTAAAAATAATGAATAAAAAAATACTTATCAAAGGTGAAAAAATTGTTTTGAGGAGCATTACTCCGGCAGACGTCACAGAAGAATATTGTTCCTGGCTTAACGATAAGGAGGTCGGTAAGTATATGGAAACCCGTTTTACTGAACATACCCTCGAATCTACGAAGAAATATGTCAAAAAAGTGAATGCAGATTCTAACTCGGTGTTTTTGGCAATAATCAGGAAAGACTTAAATAAATTTATTGGCACCATTAAATTGGGAGACATTTATTGGGATCACGGGTTTGGCAGCATCGCAATTATGATTGGAGACAAAGGTTCTTGGGGTAAAGGTTTTGCAGCCGAAGCTATTCATCTTTTTTCGGATTTTTCTTTTAAATATTTTAAAATACATAAACTACTCGCGGGTACCTATGAAGACAATATCGGGTCAGTAAAGACTTTTAAAAAAGCCGGCTTCAACGAAGAATTCAGACAAAAAAAACAATATTTGTCAGATGGAAAATATGTGGACCGGGTAGTTTTAGTAAAATTCAAGGAGTAAAGCCCTGAGGTTTTTTTAAGTATTTTTATTTGAGAATTCGGTCTATGCTTTTTCAAACAAAATGTCGTACATCTTTAATAATTAATTAAAACTTTTTGCTTGCTAAAGTAGTTAAATTGTTATAAACTAGTCGTTAATTGCGATAGATAATATGATGGACAATTCATTTTTAAAAGGAAAAACAATTTTAGTAACCGGGGGGACCGGTACATTTGGTCATGCTTTCGTGGCTAAATTGCTGGCAATTCCTGATATTAAAAAGATAATAATTTTCAGCAGGGACGAATTTAAACAGAGCGTCATGCAAAATGAAGTAAATGACGCTAGGGTAAGATATTTTTTGGGAGACGTGAGGGACTTGCCTAGGTTGGACCGCGCTTTTAACGGAGTAGACATTGTGGTGCATGCCGCGGCGTTGAAACAAGTTCCGGCTTTGGAATATAATCCGCTCGAAGCTATAAAAACAAATGTTTTGGGAACTCAAAATGTGGTAGATGCCGCCTTGGACAATAACGTTGAAAAAGTTCTTTTTGTATCATCGGACAAGGCGGTTCAGCCGGTTAATCTTTACGGGGCAAGCAAACTGTGCGCGGAAAGACTGGTAATAGCTGCCAATGCTTACCGCGGGGCGAAAGGAAAGACCAAGTTCAGCGTAGTAAGATACGGCAATGTCATCGGGAGCCGCGGAAGCATTGTGGAGCTGGTTGCGAAGCAGAAGCATACCGGAGTGCTTACCCTCACGGATGAGCGCATGACTCGTTTCTGGATAAAAGTAGACAATGTTATGAATGTTATTTTGACGGGGCTCGGCGTTATGGAAGGAGGCGAAATCTTCGTGCCCAAGATGAATAGTTTGAAAGTCGTGGATGTACTAAAAACTTTAGCGCCGAACTGCACTTTAAAAACGGTTGGAGTGCGTCCGGGTGAAAAAATGCATGAGATTTTAATTACGGAATACGAGGCTAGGCGGGCAAAGGATCTCGGACTTTTTTATGCGATTTTGCCGGAGTTCAGCGCCGACCAAGAGCCCAGTGTTCATGCGAATAAACCAAACTTCCCGGTAAACTCCTTATATGTGAGCAACCACAAAGATTTTCTTTTGCCATTAGAAAAAGCCAAAGAAGTTCTAGAAAGTTAAGCACGAAATTCGATAAATAATTTTCAGTTTTCAATGAACAATTATCAATGAATTTTCAATGGATAAATTATCAAATCAGAAGTTTGATCTTGAGGAAAGAACAGCAAAGTTTGCGGAAGAAATTATTGATTTTGTTAGAACTTTAAGTATTGATGTGGTAAACCGCAGAATTATTGATCAATTGGTAGGTTCTTCGGGATCAACGGGGGCAAACTATTGTGAGGCAGTAGAGGCGGAAAGTAAAAAAGATTTTATTCATAAGATTGGCATAGTGAAGAAAGAAATAAAAGAAACGAAACATTGGTTACGATTGCTGGCAAGAGCAAATTCAGAACGAACAGAAGAAATAAAAAAATTTTGGAGAGAAGCAAATGAATTGCTTCTAATTTTTGCTAAAATTAGCCGTTCATCCAGAGGTGTTTGAAAATTGATGATTTTAACATTTATTGAAAATTGTAAATTGATAATTGAAAATTAATACAATGATTCCCTACAGCCATCAATCTATTGGTGAAGACGACATCAAAGCGGTTGTTGATGTTTTGAGATCCGATTTTTTAACTCAAGGCCCGAAAGTCGGTGAATTTGAAAGAGCTCTGGCTAAGGAAGCGGGAGCTAAGTTCGCCGTCGCATTCTCAAACGGTACTGCCGCTCTTGAGGCGGCTTACTTTGCCGCAGGTTTGAAAAAGGGCGACGAGGTAATAACTACACCTCTCACTTTTGCCGCAACATCCAACGCGGCTTTGTGGAGCGGAGCAAAAATTGTTTTTGCGGATATTGAAGAAGGATCCGGAAATATAGATCCCAAGGAAGTCGAAAAAAAGATAACTCCCAGAACACGCGCTATTGTGCCGGTGGATTATTCCGGGCTTCCCGCGAAATTGGATGAGCTTAAAGTCTTGGCAAAAAAACACAATTTAATACTCCTTGAAGATTCCGCCCATGCTTTGGGTGCTTCATACAAAGGCAAAAAGATCGGCGGCATCGCTGATATGACCATGTTCAGCTTCCATCCCGTTAAATCAATAGCGACAGGCGAGGGCGGGGCGATTGCAACGAATAACAAGGATTTTTATGAGAAACTTTGCCTTTACAGGAGCCATGGAATTACGAAAGACATTAAAAAATTAGAGACTTCACCAGCCGGTGATTGGTACTATGAAATGCAGGAGTTGGCGCATAATTATCGTATGACGGATATGCAGGCCGCGCTTGGTATTACACAGCTGAAAAAATTGGGTAAATTCATAGTGGCAAGAAAAAAAATAGTCGCGCGATATAATGAGGCTTTCAAAAACAATAAAAATATCATTCTGCCCAAAGAATACAAAGGTGCAAGCTCGAGTTGGCATCTCTACCCTTTGAGGCTTAAAGATAATTCAAAGCGCGCGGAAGTTTTTAAAAAACTACGCGATGCCGGCATTGGCGTGCAAGTCCATTATATTCCGGTATATTGGCATCCTTATTACCGGAAACTTGGATACAAAAAAGGGCTTTGCTCCAGTGCGGAAAAATTCTACGAATCCGAGATTTCCATCCCGATTTTTCCCGGTCTAACGCAGAAATATCAGCAATTCGTAATCGAGAAAATCCAAGGAATAACCGGTTAAGGGCAGCAACCTATTTTCTGTGCTAGAGTTACATTTATTATGACTATTTTGGTTATTGGTGCAGGTTCAATTGGTACAAAGCATTTAAAAAATCTGCTTAAGCTGGGTTATAAAGATCTGGCGGTTTGCGATCCGGATGAAAAGAAACCCGAGTCTTTGCTGGTGCTTGGTAAGTTCAATTTTTATAACAATGTTAAAACTGCGATGGAAAGGGAACAGCCGGATGTTGTGTTTGTTTGTAATCCCACCCATTTGCACGTGGCAACGGCGTCTCTGGCGCTGAATTACGGAGCTCATGTTTTCATCGAAAAGCCGCTTTCGCATAATCTAAAAGGAGTAGGCGCCTTAGTAAAGAAATCAAGGAAACTTAAGAAAGTTGTTATGGTGGCCTGTAATTACAGGTTTAACCGCAGTTTTATTAAATTCGCGTCAGATGTGAAGAGAAATAAATTTGGTAAGCCAATACTTGCCAATATCACTCTGGGCTATTTTCTTCCTGCTGCCCGTGCCAACGCCAATTACAAAAAAATTTATGCTGCAGAAAGAAAGGGTGGTGGAGTTGTGTTGGACTCGGGGTCGCACGTGGCGGATTATTTGCGCGCCTTACTCGGCCCTATTAAAAACAGTAAGATAAACAAAAGTAAAATACATTCGATAGATACCAAGAGCGAAGAAGCGGCATCAGTGGTATTTGAACATGAAAATGGCGTCATATCATCACTTTCTATGGATTATTTAAGAAAAACCCCGGTTCATACAATTGAGATTTTGGCTGAAGACGGAAAATACGAATTGGATTTCCGAAAAAACAAAAAAGATCTCGATGGTATGTTTATTGAGGAGCTCAAGCATTTTTTTTCTTGCGTGAAAAAAAAATCAAAACCGCTTCAGGATTTGTCTGACGCAAAAGTGATCGTTAATGTTTTAACAAAATAAATCTTTTATGAAAAAGCCAAAAAGAGGGATCGCGTTATGGAATACAGCTAAAAAAGTAATTCCCGGAGGCGGACAGCTTTTGTCCAAGCGTTCGGAAATGTTTTTGCCGGAGCAATGGCCGGCTTATTTTAAAAAAGCAAAAGGTGTGGAAGTCTGGGATTTGGACGGTAATAAATTCATAGACATGACCATCATGGGCGTAGGGAGTTGTATTTTGGGCTACGCGGACGATGACGTGAATAAAGCCGTAAAAAAAGTTATTGACGAGGGTTCCATGAATACATTGAATTCCCCCGAGGAAGTTGAATTGGCTGAATTGCTCATTAAACTCCATCCTTGGGCGGGGATGGCGCGTTTTGCCCGTACCGGCGGGGAATCCATGGCGGTCGCAGTAAGGATCGCCAGGGCGCATTCCGGCAGAGACAGAGTGGCTTTTTGCGGCTATCATGGCTGGCAGGATTGGTATCTGTCTTCTAATCTTTCAAGCGACAAAAATTTGGACGGGCATCTGCTTCCGGGTCTGGAACCAAAAGGAGTTCCAAGAGGGCTTAAAGGAAGCGCTGTTCCATTTAACTACAACCGCATAGATGAATTGGAGGAAATCGTAAAAAAACATAGGGATATCGGGGTTATTGTCGTGGAACCTTTGCGGCACCAGGAACCAAAAAATGATTTTCTGAAAAAAGTAAAAAAAATTGCGGAAAAAATAGGTGCGGTTCTTATTTTTGATGAAATTACCATCGCCTGGAGATTGAATCCGGGCGGTTCTCATCTGTTTTACGGCGTTCATCCCGATATCGCCGTCTTTGCCAAAGCCATGAGCAACGGATACCCGATGGCTGCTATAATAGGCAGGAAAAAAGTCATGCAGTCGGCGCAGGATACATTTATTTCCAGTACGTTTTGGACTGAGCGGGTCGGTCCGGCAGCGGCTCTTGCCACAATAAAAAAATTGCAGGCTAAGAATGTCCCTCTGCACATTAAAAAAATCGGGAAAATGATCGGAGACGGCTGGTCGCTTCTGGCGCAGAAACACGGCTTGAATATTTCGGTGGTAGGGCCGGAAGCATTGATCACTTTTTCATTTAATTACTCTAAAGATAACCAAGCTCTACGTACTTTATTTACCCAAGAAATGCTGAAGCGGGGGTTTCTTGCCACGCCGAGCGTGTATGTTTCTTACGCGCATAAAGAAGCGCATATCAAGGTTTATCTTAAAGCGGTTGGTGAAGTTTTTGAAATAATAAAGGAAGCATTGAATAATAATCAGATTCATAAATTACTTGAAGGCCCGGTAGCTCATTCAGATTTTAAACGTCTGACTTAGTCTTGCTAAGATTATAAAAAAATCCCGCAAACGCTTCTTTGCGGGATTATTAGGGGGTAAGGGGGTACTATCGCTATTTAACGAACGATAGTTTGAAGAATTATATCTACCGCTTTTTTTGCGGTAGACCCGAGGGCCGGTGGGGCTGGGTAGTTGTCTGCCTGTTTTTTTTTCATGTAGCGGCTATCAGAACTATGCGGCAATAACAGACTATGCATAGCTCTGCTCAGGGAATCAATGGAGCCAGAACGGACCACCAAAGCAGACTCGTTTTCTGCCGGTTCCCATTTGAACGTGCCGTAAACATCCTCGTACTCAGCCAGCATATTTTCGAAGAAAAAGCCTATGATGGGCTTTCTCTGGAATGCGGCGGCAACTGCAAGCGAGGAACACGCAGTGACCAACAAATCGCATGCAGTAACAAGTATTGATGAATTCAGCACGTCACGCGTGTATATTTTTACAGGTACTCCTCGACTGTATTTTACAAGATCGCTGTAGATTTCGCGCCGGTATGTGGCGTCACCCGGATGAATGCCGAGAGATACCACTGGAGTATGTATCTGAACCGTGATGCAATGCGCCGCTTCTATCACGGAGTAAAATAGCGGCCAGTTGATGCCGATGCACTTGTCGCCGGGGACAAAAATTAGTTTTTGTTCCTCTGAAACTCCGGCTATTTTGCGGGATTCAAAGCGGGAGAGAGCCGGATAATAATCTTCGTGCATGATGTTGCCGATCGCTTCGATTTTTTTTGCATTGCTGAACAGTGTCCTTGCTTCCGGAATTTCGTCTTCGCTGCTCACCAGAAGTACGTCGGCGATTTCGCGCAAGGCAGTAGCCTTTTCATTCCGAAAAGCGTATTTGTTGATCGAATAAACGACTACAGGCATATTAGTGTGTTGTCTTACGACGGATGTGAGATGTCTTTCCATTTCGCTGTCTCCGGAAATGGAAGCCAACAGAATATTGGCTTTCAAAGCCTGGCGAAGAACACTGTCCGTAAGAACCAATTTTTTTCCAAACCCCAAAAATTTCGTTGTCGTATGTCCTCGCTTATGAAATGCGTTTGCAATCTTTTCGAGGCATTCTGATTCACCAAAGTCGTCAGCGACCAAGAATATATCCATTTCGTAAGTCCTCCTGTATTGAGCTTTTCAATTTTCAAGTTATAAAATACGAAGCTAATATGTCTTATACCACAAATATAGAAAAAAAGCAAGCTGACTTGGTTTTTTAAAAACAAAAGTGTTCCAAGATGTGTTATATTTAATAATTAAAACAACAATATGACTGTCGCAATTATACAGGCAAGAATTGGTTCCACTCGTCTTCCCGGAAAGGTGCTTAAAGTGGTGGAGGGCAAGACCTTGCTTGAGCACTTAATATTGCGTCTAAAACGCGCCAAAACTTTGGATAAGATTGTTCTGGCCACAACCGACAAACCGGAGGATAACGAAACTGCGGAAGTTGTCAAAAAATTGGGAATAGACGTGTTCAGCGGTTCGGAAAATGATGTTTTGGATAGATATTATCAGTCTGCCAAAAAATTTGGTGGAGATGTCATTGTGCGCATCACTGGGGATTGCCCTTTAATGGACCCGAAAATAGTGGACGATGTGGTGAATTATTATTTAAAAAACAAAAATAAGTTTGATTATGTGAGCAACGTGAGGCCTCCCACTTATCCGGACGGAATGGATGTAGAGGTGTTTTCTTTTGCTGCGCTGGAGAAGGCATGGCGCGAAGCCAGATTACCATCGGAGCGAGAGCATGTGACAGCTTATATTGCCAACCATCCAGAAATTTTCAGGCTGGGAAATATAAAATATAAAAAAGATGTTTCAGATATCAGGTTAACGGTTGATAACCTCGAAGATCTGATTTTGGTGGAAAAAATATTCGGATCTCTTAACAAAAAAAATAAAAACTTCGGTTTTACGGATATTTTAGATTTTTTAGATAAAAACCCCGAAATTGCTAAAATAAATCAAACCATCGGTCGGAACGAGGGATATGAGAAATCGTTAAAAAATGATAAAGATCGAGGTCGGATAAAATGATTCTCTACGAATTTGAAGGCAAAAAGATTCTTGAAGAGGCGGGCATAAATGTGCCGAAATCCCGGCTGATCAAATCTCTCAAGGCAGATTTTGCCGTTGCATCGAATATTGTCTTGAAGGCGCAGACACTTACCGGAAAAAGGAAAGATGCCGGAGGAATTATTATTGTGAGCAATGCTGACGAAGCCAAAAGCGCTGTTTACAAAATGTTTGATTCTTCAATCAACGGAGAAAAAATAGAGAGTATTTTGGCCGAAGAGAAGATAGAATATTCCGGCTCCGAGTACTATATTTCTATTTCTTATGATACGGAAAGCAGGGAACCGGTTTTAATGTTTTCCGATGAAGGCGGTACCGGCATTGAGGACCGCAAAAGCAGTGTATTTCCAATTGACCCGAAAAATCCGCTGGAACATGTGCCGGCACTTGCCGGATTGCCGGACGAGCTGGTAAAAAAAATTATTAGACTTTTTTTTGATGGCGACTGCCTGCTTTTGGAAATTAATCCCTTAGTTTTGTCCGAACAGGGATATGTCGCGCTTGACGCAAAAATTAAACTGGATGACGCGGCTTCGGGGAGGCACAAAGAATGGAATTTCCCTACGAGATCGATTTCCGGAAGGCCTCCGACAGAAAGAGAAATTGCGGCAAAAAAAATTGACGAGGGGGACTACAGAGGCACGGCCGGCTCGGCGTATTTCGACCTTTCAGGGGATATAGCTGTTTTGGCTTCCGGAGGCGGCGGTTCTCTGACGGCGCTTGATGCTCTTTTTGCGGCTGGCGGTAGGCCGGCGAATTATACGGAATATTCCGGAAATCCACCGAAAGAAAAAATCGAAAAATTGGCTAAGATCGTAATGTCCAAGCCGGGTCTTTGCGGTCTTTGGATAGTAGGCGCCATCGCTAATTTTACCGATATTTACGCGACATTGTCGGGATTGATGGAAGGCTTAAGGAGCGCGGAAAAAGAACTGGTTAAAAAATTTGATTTCCCGATAGTTATCAGACGCGGAGGTCCAAGGGACAAAGAGGCATTTGAAATGCTGCGCGGAATTAAGGAACTTGATCTGCATTTATACGGAGAAGAAACATCAATCGCGGAATCGGCAAATATTATTTCTAAACTCGCAGGAGAGTATGCTAAAAAACATGAGCTTGTTGCTTAGGGAAAACGCGAAAATAATCGGCCAAGGGATCACCGGTTCGGAGGGGCAGAGGGCTCTGCCTTGGATGCGTGCTTACGGCACCAATATAGTGGCGGGAGTAACCCCGGGCAAAGGCGGAGAGATTTTGGATGGGGTACCGATTTTTAATACGGTGAAAGATGCCGTGCAAGCGGTTGGGCAAGTAGATGGGTCAGTTATGTTTGTGCCACCTCTTTTTTCAAAAGGGGCGGTTACCGAAGCAATGGAATCGGGGATAAAATTCGTATTGATCGGCGCAGAGAAAGTGCCGACAAAAGATGCAGCTATCATTTATTCTCTTTCCAGACAGTTCGGAGCAAGCGTTTTGGGCCCCAGCTCGGTAGGTTTCATTAGCCCGCATAATAAAATTAAAATTGGCGCGATTGGCGGGGCCGATCCGTCACGCGTTTTTGTTGATGGCAATGTTGCTGTTATCTCCAAATCGGGCGGCATGACATCCGAAATCAGCCTTCATCTCAAAAATAACGATCTTGGTGTGTCGTATGCCGCGGGTATCGGCGGCGAGAGGATAATTTGCACCGACTTTGCCGATTTTTTGCTTGCATTGGAGGACGACCCAATGACAACGGCATCGGTTATTTTCGGGGAATTGGGAGGTACTGCGGAGGAACGCGTCGCAGAACTTGTTTCGGAGAGGAGGATCAAAAAAAAGGTAGTGGCGTTCATTGCCGGGGATTTCGCCGCCGTATTGCCGAATGATGTCCAATTTGGCCATGCAGGAGCAATTATTGAGGGTCGGAAAGGTACGGCCAAGGAAAAGAGAAGAGTTTTGCGGGAGGCCGGAGTTTTGGTCGCGGAACATTTTGATGATATCGCGGGTTTAATAAAGAAGTCCTAGAATTATGGCAAAAACCATTCAACACAAAAACAACATTGCATTTTTTGGAGATACGGAACAATTGCAGGCAAGCCGACAGCTTACATATCCGGCAATGTTTTTTGAATTGCTTTCAGGGCGGAAACCAAATGAAGCCGAGTTAAAAGTTTTTGAGCTTATTTTGAATTTAACCATTGATCATGGTCCGGATACTCCTTCGGCAAAGGCAGTAATTTCCTCAGGCAAAGTCGGAAAAACAATTTCAGAAGCCGTTGCCGCCGGAGTTTTGGAGATCAATGATATTCATGGCGGCGCAGGTGAAGCATGTATGGAGATGTTTTATCGGATAAAAAAAGATGAAATTACTCCGGTTAAATTTGTGTCGGAGAGCCTTACAGCCAAAAAACGCTTACCGGGTTACGGTCACAGAATTTATGAAATTGATCCGAGAGTTGAACTTATTTTTGCGGTAATGGGAGAATTAGGAATAGGCGGGGAATTTATTTCAATTGCGAAAGATTTGGAAAAAGAATTGAAACTGCAAAGCGGCAAGAATCTCCCGATAAATATTGACGGCGCTATAGCTGTCGCTCTTTGCGCATTCGGCTGGGAGCCATTGCTGGCGAAAGCTTTATTTATTTCCGCGCGGGTTCCGGGGCTTTGCTGCCAGTTTGTAAATAATATGCCGAATACTCAAAATGCAAAATAAACGCATTATCGCCATTCTTAGCGGTTGGTTTGAAAAGAAAAGCGATGGCTTGTGGCATTCAACCGACTTTTCTGATTTAAAAGATCATCATGGCGCACCGGGGGGTTATTTAAGAATCGTCGCGGGAAGTCTGCTTTTTAAAAAAAATCCCGATCGGTCTTTGCTTGTTTTAGGCGAAAAAGGCAAATCAAAATTAGTTCTTCCTAAGGAACTTTTCTTGTCATCCATCATGAAACGGGAATTGATTGAGCTTGGGGTACCAGAAAACAAAGTCATGGAGGAAAGAAAAACCAACTCTACTTACGAACAATTAAAAGCGCTCGTTGTTATTGCTGATAATAATACTGTTGGCCAAATTGATCTCATTTCCAACCGTTACCACTTGCCGCGCATACGAGCCATGCTTGATTTTGGACCGGACCTAAAAGGCCATCCAAGCGCAAAAAAAATAAACTTAGTGGAAGCGGAGAAAGTGCTTCTGGATAGTGATTATTCCCGATGGAACGAAGTTATACAAAAAGCTTACGATTCATCTGAGCTGCAGGAATTGATTGCGAAAGAAAAAGAAGGAGCGGAACAAATAAGAAGCGGGACGTATAAATATTTAATTAATATTTAAAAATGGATGGCCAAAGTTATTAAGCTAGGGAATAGAATGGTAGGAGACGGCGAGCCGGTTTTTGTAGTGGCGGAGATATCCGGCAATCATCATCAGAAATATGCGGAAGCGGAAGCGTTGGTCAGGGTTGCGAAAGAAGCGGGAGCGGATGCGATAAAACTTCAGACCTATACTGCGGACACTATCACTCTTAATTCCGACAAAGAATGGTTTCGCGTCGGAGCGGATGCCGATAATCCGGCGTTGTGGAAAGGGAAGACTCTTTACCAGCTTTATCAGCAGGCTTACACTCCGTGGGAATGGCAGCCGAAACTGAAAAAACTTGCGGATGAACTCGGAATTTTTCTTTTTTCTTCTCCCTTTGATGTTACTGCCGTTGATTTTTTGGAGAAAATGAATGCGCAATTCTACAAGATTGCTTCTTATGAAGTGAATGACTTTATTTTGTTAAAACGAGTCGCTGAGACCGGAAAACCGGTAATAATGTCAATTGGATATGCGAGCATTGAAGATATTGAGCTCGCTTTAAAAACTCTTCGTGAAAACGGCGCAAAAGATATAGCTATCCTGCACTGCATTACCGATTATAAAAATGAAGCGGATGAGGAACACACAAATCTAGCCACAATTCAGGATATTTCAAAAAGATGGGGAGTGGTTGCAGGTTTTTCCGATAATTCCGGGGGGGTAGATGTGCCGATTATGGCTATGCGCGCGGGGGCGGCAATCGTAGAAAAGCATATTATTTTGGACCGAGCTTTGGGCGGTCCGGATGCTGATTTCTCCCTTGAGCCTGCGGAGCTGAAAGAACTCGTTGAAATTTTGCATGGTAAAAAGAATTACCAGATTAATGAAGTTCGATACCAAAAAGCTTTAGGAACGCCTAACTACGGACCACGAAACAAGCTTGAGAAATATAATTTACGCTGGCGGCGCTCGCTTTTCGTTGCCAAAGATATTAAAAAAGGAGAAAAATTTACTCCGGAAAATGTTCGTTCAGTTCGTCCGGCATTTGGCCTGCACACGAAATATTTTGACCAAGTAGTCGGAAAGATAGCGGCAGTAGATATCGAATTCGGCACACCCTTGAAAAAAGAACATATTGCTGGTAGTATTGGTGCGGATTAATTCGATTGATTGGAATTGCGGCTATAAAAGAAGGAGACATGGAATGAATATAAGAAAAGCAAAACATGGCGACGAAAAATTTTTATTCAATCTTCGAAATGAAGAACCGGTTCGCCTTGCGTCGTGGAACTCGGATGAAGTCGATCTTGAAACCCATCAGAAGTGGTTTGCCGGAGTTTTGGCGGATCCCAATCGCATCCTCTATGTGATTGACGACGTTGTACAGCATTTCGGAGAAACTTCTGTCGGGCAAGTGCGATACGACATTCGGGGCGAAATAGCAGAAGTACACGTATCTGTAGAGCATAGGTTTTTTGGTTTAGGCTATGCGTCTAAAGGCCTGCGTGAATCTGCCAAAATGCTTTTTTCGGAGCACCCGGAAGTGCAACGGATAATTGCGCACATCAAACAGGACAATGTTCCTTCACTAAAGGCTTTCGCCAAAGCTGGCTATAAATATGGCGGCATAGTTCCCTACAAAAAAATCGTTTGCGTCGAAATGACTTTGGCCCGTCGAACATAGTTCGGGGCTTTTTTATTGAGAAACAAAGCCATACATGATAAGGTTTTATTATCTAAGCTGGATAAGATGAGTAATCTAAAAGGAAAACGCGTTTTAATTTTTCAACAACGCTCTTGGGGCAAAGGCGTTGGCCGTTTTTTGGCGAAGAAGTTGTTTGATGAAGGATGCGAACTTGCGGCATTAACTTTTAAGGAGACTACTCACGATTTAATTGTGAATCAGCCCGATGTTAAATATCATCATATTTTATTTGGTGATGGAATATTAAGAGATCCGCGAGCATATCTTGCGGGGGATGTTTATTCCTTGGAGGAGATTTGTTCAGAATTAGGTGTCGATTCAATTTGGCCTTTTGTTTATTCAATGCGGCTCTACACAAAATCTTACGGAGATAAATATTATTTCGGATATAAAAAGAATGTTTCCGACGAACGAATGATTGAATATATCCAGGCTGTCTATAAATGCATAAAATTCTTTTTTGACGGCTTTAAAGCTGATCTGGTGATCTGTCCTAATTTTGTCTCCTTGATGCATATTATGTTCAATTTATACGGGCGAAAACACAATGTGCCGGTGTTGGCATCTACGGACAGTAAAGTGCAGGGATTCTATATTTTTGTGGAAGGATATCAGTGTGATCGCGGCATTTTTTTTGACCGCGTTAATTTTTTGAATGACCGACGAAAAGAAACACCGAATCGAGCACGTGCTCGGCAATATATTAATGAATTTAGAGATAATTTTAAGACCCCGACATATATAAAGATAAGCGATAATAAAACCTTTTTTCAGAAAATTCGAGCCGAGTTGGGACCTTACAAGCAAATTTTGCGTTGGTACATAAAAAGGCCAAAGGACATGCTGAAGCTGGGTCCGACATACGAATATAAACCACCAAAGATTATTTTGAGGGATCACTTTTGTGAAAAGAGTTATAAAAAGTTTATGAATCGTTTTAGTTATTATCCTTTGGAGGCGGTTAAAAGGTATGCCTATCTGCCTCTTCAATTTCAACCAGAGGAGACAATCGATGTCAGGGCGCCCTATTTTTCCAATCAAATAGAAACGGCAAGGCTTGTCGCGCAATCTCTTCCGGATGATTATACTTTGGTAGTAAAAGAACATCCTGTGATGATAGGTAAGCGGTCGCCTTCCTATATAGAAAAAGTGGCAAGAACCGTCAACGTTAAATTTATTGATTATAGGATCGCATCGGAAAAAGTATTGAAAGGATCATCTGTGGTGATTAGTCCGTCAAGCACTTCGATTGCTGAGGCAGCTTTTTTAAAGATACCTGCCATTCAATTGGGTGATTTGGGTACCTCATTAAAATTACCAAATGTGACCCATCATACCGATCTGACTACTTTGTCTGCCAAAATAAAGGAAGTACTAAGTAAAAATTTGAACACGGACGAATATGAACGAAAATTGGAAAATTATGTTGCTGCCGTGTTTGATACTGGCTTCGATTACGATAAAATCACCAAAGAATGGGCTGGAGAGGGGAAGAGTTTGTTATGGGGAGCTTACAAGACTGAGATAGAACGAATATTATCATGATCAATATTGCGCAACCATATTTCAACGAAGAAGAAATTGTGGCGGTTACCAATGTTTTGCGGTCCGGCATTATCGCCCAGGGGCCGAGAGTTTCGGAATTTGAAAAGAAATTTGCTGAGTATTGCGGGGCCAAATATGCGATTGCGGTAAATAGCGGCACGGCGGCTTTGCATACTGCTTTATACGCCGCTGGTATAGGAAAAGGCGATGAGATTATCACTACTCCATTTACTTTTGTAGCTACGGTAAATGCAATTTTGCAATTAGGCGCAAAGCCGGTTTTTTGCGATATTGAACCTGTAACATTCAATATTGATCCGGATAAATTGGAGAGAAAAATCACGGCTAAAACAAAAGCTATCCTCCCCGTTGATATTTTTGGGCATCCGTATGCTTTTGAGAAAATTAGAAAAATTGCGAACAAAAATAAATTAAAGATCATCGAAGACGCCTGCCAGGCGCACGGTGCTGTGTTTAAAAATAAAAAAGCTGGTGCTTTGGGAGATATCGGTTGTTTTTCTTTTTATGCGACAAAAAATATGACTACTGGCGAAGGTGGAATTTTGGTAACAGATAATGAGAAATATGCGGAAAGAGCAAGAATGTTCCGGCATCATGGACAATCGCAGAAAGCCCGCTATGAATATTTTGATATGGGGTATAATTACCGAATGACGGATATTTCTGCTGCCGTCGGGCTGGCACAGTTGAAAAAAATAGAAAATTTCAATAAGAATAGAATCAAAAATTCGGCGATGCTTACAAAGGGGCTGGACAAGATAAAAGGAATAATTTTGCCACATGTAAGCCCAGATTGCAAACATGTATTTCACCAGTATACGATCAGAATTACGAAACACTGTAAAATGACGAGAGATGAGTTTTCAAAATATTTATCCGAAAAAGGTATAGGAAACGCGGTTTTTTATCCTAAACCATTGCATTTGGTTCCACATATTGTGCGCGCTGCGGGCAAGTATTCTCTCCCGATTGTTGAGCAAATGGTTAAGGAGGTTTTATCACTGCCCGTGCATCCCGGGGTTTCCGACAAGGATATCACTTACATAATAGATACAATAAAAAATATTTAATATGGATAAATTAAATGTGGCGGTGATCGGAGCCGGTATTATGGGTAAAAACCATGCAAGAGTTTTTTCTGAATTACCAAACGTTGTTTTGACGGCAATTTGCGATACGGATTTAAAAAACGGCGAAGCTTTGGCAAATAAATACGGATGCAAATTTTATTCGGATTATAATGAGCTACTTTTAAACGAAAATATTACAGCCGTTTCAATAGCTGTTCCTACTTACCTTCATCACAAGGTTAGCATGGACATATTAAATAAAGGTATCCATGTTCTTTTGGAGAAACCCATAGCGACCACTTCGGATGAGGCAGTTAAGATAATAAAAAAAGCCAGGGAAAAGGGCGTAGTGCTGATGGTGGGCCACATCGAGCGCTTTAATCCCATAGTAAGAAAGCTTGCGGAAATCGTTGCAAGCGGTAAATTTGGCAAAGTAATATCTATTAACGTGCGTAGGCTGGGTGGTTTGCCTCCACAGACTAAGAATGCTAATGTAATCCTGGATTTAGCCATTCATGATATAGATATTGCGAATTATCTGCTCGGTGAGTTGCCTGTTGATATTTATGCCAATAAGTCAAAGGCCGTGTTGAAAGACCAGGAGGATAACGCTTTCATTTTGCTTAAGTATCCGACTTCTTCGGCGTATATTGAAGTCAATTGGCTTACACCGGCAAAGATCAGAGTGTTGGATATAACCGGAACTAAAGCTTTTGCCAGACTTGACTACATAGACCAAAAAATGACCTTGTACGAGAACGGTCATTTTGCGAACGGGCTATACAAAGACTTCGAAGAATTTCGCGCTAAGTTCTATTCTCCTAAAATAACTAATATCGAGCTTGTCAAGGAGGAACCTCTGAAATGTGAGATTAAGGAATTCGTTTCTGCCGTTTTGGAAAAACGCGAACCGTCGTTTAAACCCGAAGATGCATTGCGTGCTTTGGAAGTGGCCTTGAGGATATGAAAATGAATGATTCAAATCAACCAAAGATCGAGATAGACTCGGGAGCGCTTGATTACAGGATTTATGTTCACGAAAACTTTTCAAAATCCGATTTTGACGGCTGGGTTTTAAAAAATCTCAATTTAAGCACCGGCATGAGCGTGCTGGACGTGGGGTGCGGAACTGGGAAACATCTTTTTGATATCTCTGATACGGTCGGGTCCGCTGGCTCTGTTGTAGGTGCAGATATTAGCGACGAATCGCTTAAAAAGTGCGCGGACAAGATCAAAGAGAGAAATGCCGCAAACATATCGCTTGTAAAGGCGGATTTGACGGAAATAAGTGAAAAAGTTTTCACTGGCCCTTTCGACAGAGTTCTTTCCTCGTTTGCTATTTATTACACCAAAGAACCCAGAAAAACATTCAGGGACTTGCATGCTCAATTAAAACCTGGAGGCCGTCTTTTTATTTGCGGACCAACGGCGAAGAACAACATGGAGTTCTTGGATTTGGTGAAGCAGGCCGGTGGTAGCTTTTCAGAAGATTTTTTGCGCTGGTCTTATTTCTTGGAGCATGACGCGGTTCCAATGCTTAAGAAAGAATTCGGAAATGTGGAAGTCCAATATTTTAATAATCCGATTGAGTTTCCGGATGCCGATGTGCTCCTGAAATATTGGAAAGCGACGCCATTGTATAAAGAGTCGTTAGAGAATAAAATGAATGAATTAACGGCTGAAATATTTAAGAATAGCGCGACGTTTACATCGAACAAAGTCATCATAGGCATTACTTGTAATAAAACATCATGATAGGTAACTGTTCATTCAAAGCGTCGCATTATAAAGAAGTCCTGCAAAATGCCCTTGCAAAAAAATACATTTTTTTGACATTTAGGGAATTCGTCAGACGAGAAAAAGAATTAAATGCCGGTCAGAAAGTTATTTTGATGCGGCACGACATTGATCACAAACTGTCTTTGGTCCAAAATTTTTTGATTATTGAAAATAGCCTTGGCATCAAGGCTACTTATTTTATACGGATGCATGGCGGTTATAATCCTATGAGCTTTGAAAACCACAGTATTGTTAAAGATTTATCCTCTGCGGGGCATGAACTGGGCCTGCATTATGACGCGGCGTTTGCTCGTTTGTTCAAAGAGGATCCAGAAAACTTTTTTAAAAGGGACAAAGATATCTTTGAAAGAATTATCAATGCAAAAATTTCCGGAGTATCGTGCCACGAACCCAATAATAGCGACGGAGAATTTCTTGTAACTGACGAGAATAAAGACAAATTCGACCTGTTATACCAGGCGTATTCGTCGCTTTTTTTAAAAGACATGAAATACATTTCCGATAGTAGTGCCAGATGGCGAGAAGGGTGTATGTGCAGTTTTATCGAAAAAGAGGTCCCCAGGCTTTGTATTTTGACGCATCCATTATGGTGGCATCAAAGAAGTCCGTCCGAAAACTATTAATTCTCCAGGAGTTATATAAACATGAACTATTATGTACATCCATCTGCCGACGTATCACCGGAAAGCCGGATAGGCGAAGGAACAAAGATATGGCACCAGGCGCAAGTCAGGGAAAAAGTCACGGTCGGGAAAAATTGCATTCTGGGCAAAGGATCATATGTTGATTTTGGCGTATCTATCGGAGACAATGTTAAGATACAAAATGGCGTTTTTGTATATCATGGCGTTATTTTAGAGGATGGTGTTTTTTTGGGTCCAGGTGTCATATTAACTAATGACAAAATTCCGCGGGCTATTGATGAAAATGGAAAACTGAAAGACGATCGTGATTGGGTTTTGGGAAAAATTTTGATAAAAAAAGGTGCATCCGTAGGCGCTGGTTCAACCATACTTCCAGGCGTGACAATAGGCGAATATGCTTTGATTGGCGCTGGTTCAGTTGTGACTAAAGATGTGCCAGATTTTGCGCTTGTATATGGAAATCCCGCGAAAATTCACGGTAAAGTGGATAGAGGGGGGAATATCATTGAGAAATTGTGAAAAATAAAAAGAAAATTGTATACATCGTCGGTACAAGGCCCGAGATCATACGCTCCGCTGGCGTTATATCTCGTTTAAAAAAAGATCCCGAAGTTAATTTTCGTTTGATTCATACCGGTCAGCATTATGATTATGAAATGAGCGAATCTTTTTTTAAAGAGCTAAAATTGCCGATGCCGGATAAAAATTTGAAGGCCGGTAAAAACAGCAAAAGAAGGTTGATGCCCGTAATGACAGCGGGTTTGGAAGAATTCTTTGAAAAATTTAATCCGGATATTATCGCAGTTTTGGGAGACACGTACTCTTCTCTTGCCGCGCTGGTCGCGGCAATGAAATACAACATTCCGATTGCGCATCTTGAAGCCGGGCCGCGAGAATGGGATATGAGCCTGCCGGAAGAAAAAAACCGTCGCCTCATTGACCATGCTTCAAATGTCCTTTTTGCCGTTTCCGATACTTCCGCGAAAAATTTGCGCGACGAAAAGGTTTTAGGAAAAATATTTAATACTGGGGACCCGTTATATGAGGTATTTCAGAAAAATTTTAGAGAAAGTAAGAGTTTAGATTTGAGGGAAAAGTTAGGCTTGAAAGAGGAGAAATATATTTTTTTGACCATGCACCGAGCGGGAAATGTTGATGACCCGAAAAAAATGAAGAATGTGCTAGATGCTTTGAGAAGTTTACAAAAGTACAAGGTAGTTTGGCCAATCCATCCGCGCACTAAAGCTAGGCTTGAAAAGCTTAAATATGCAAAAAAAGGTCTTGCTAATTTTGTCATAATAGAGCCCTTGGAGAATAGGGAAGTTTTGCATTTGATCGCAGGAGCTAGTATAGTCGTAACCGATTCGGGAGGACTGCAAAAGGAAGTTTTTTGGTCAAAAGTTCCTTGTATAACTCTGCGGGATATTACTGCATGGTCTGAAACAGTTGATTTGGGAGTGAATTTTTTGGCCGGAACCGATAAAAAAAGAATTATCGACGCTGTCAGACAAATAGACTCGGAGCATGATAAAATTCAAGAAATATTCAACAAAATTAAAGATCCGTATTATAAATCTGATACTGTGGAAAGGACGGTCTCACTAATCAAAAAATTCGCAGGAAAAAAATGGTAGCCGAGAATAAAAATGAGATACGTCCGCTTTGTTTAAGTTTTTGGACGCCACCGACCGTTCGTCCGCAGGCAATACTTATCGGAAAAATGATCCCGGAATGGATCCGCCAGGGAATTAAACCCGTGATAGTAAATTACGGCTCAAATGGTGATTGGGAAATAAATGCGCAAATCTACAAAATTTCGCAGTTTAAGTTGAATAAATATCTGAATCGGATTCCTCCGCTCCGTGGTTATTTGCGCCGCCGATATTATAACGATATTGCAGAACAATTAGCGGGGATAGTTAAAAAGCACGATCTAAATATTATTTTTTCTTTTGCAAATCCGCAGGAAAGCAATATTATTGGGGCAATCGTAAAAGAAAAGACCGGCGTGCTTTTTGTTTCTCACTTTAGTGATCCCTGGTATGATAATCCTTGGTCTAAAATGTCCTGGTGGCGAAAAAAAATTGTTTTAAAGCAGGAAACTAAGATAATTAAAAACAGCGATGCGGTGATTTTCATTAACGCGAGCATGCGCGACATGGTGATGAAAAAATATCCGCGCGAGTGGCAGGATAAAGGAGCGGTTATACATCATTCTTTTGCCGAGTCCGATTATCCACTCGCCAACGAGGAAGTAAAAATGAAAAAATCGAAGGAGAAATTTGTTTTCAGCCATGTAGGCGCTTTTTATAAAGCAAGAAATCCCGAGATATTATTTAAGGCATTAAAAAAAATTATTTCTGAAAATCGGAGTTTGTCCGGCAAGATTGAGTTTAGATTGGTTGGTTATAACAGCGGCTATACGGATTTTACGCCAGCTGATATGGAGACGTTAATAAATAAATATGATCTTGGGTCTGTTGTAAAGCTCATTGGGCAGGTAGGATACCGTGATAGCCTACAATATATGCAATTGGCGGATTGCCTTGTACTAATTGATGTTGAAGATGCTGAAAGTTGGTGTTTCCCGTCCAAAGTGGTTGATTATGCAGGGAGCGGGGCGGCCATTTTGGGGGTAACCAGCAAGGATAGCCCTGTTTGGCTATTTCTCGAAAAGCTTGGTTACAGATGCTTCACATACGGAGAAGTTGATAAATTGGCATGGCACATGAAAGAGTTAATAGAAGGTAGATTTGAAAAAAATGTCAATAAAGAATATCTGCAGGAATTTAGCGCTGCCTCGAATATAAAGAAATTATTGGAATTATTTTCTGATTTGGTTTCAAAATAATGCTTATAAAAGCCGCAAAAAAAATATATAAGATCATTCGGAAATTTTTTCAAATACCGCGGGTTTTGTGGATTATTTTTTTATCTTTCCGAGCACATCGTAAAAAAGCTCCGGTGATTCTTATGGAAATTACCACGCCTCATGATCTTTTGTGTATTCTGAGCGTCATCCAAAAAATGTATGAAAAAAAATCATTGATTATATATTCTTCAAAATATCCGCTTAAAAAAAATTTTCTGGAACAGCTGCAAAGGGAATTTCCTGGTGCGCCGAAATTATGGATTGATGTTGCGTTTACCGATTGGATCTCGGGCGTGGACCTCTATATTAATACGACATTGAATTACGATATCCATGTTCCCAGGAATACGCGGTTTTCGATAAATTTTCCGCATACAATTACTTCTAAAACAAAATACGATGTTTTTTCGCCCGCGATTGAAAGAGTATCTGATACGATTATCACAGGCGCTCTTTACGAAAAAGATTTGCTTAGATATTGCAAGGACCATAATATAAAAAAAATTCCGAGGATACACCGATTGGGCGGCCCGAAATCGGATAAACTTTTTCAAAAACCCGGCGATAGAACGGATTTTCTGAACAAACTGGGTCTTGACCCGTCACTGCCAACTATTTTTTACGGTCCTACGTACAATAAAAATGCGAGCATTTTTTCATGGCTTAAAGATATTTTAGATCTTCCTGAGAAGCATCATGTCAATCTTATTATCAAAGTCCATCCGGGTGCTTACATGGACCCAAAAAATATCAAGAGCAGTGGAGGAGTAAACTGGAAGGAATTTTTTGAAAAAGATAATTTGAGTAAAAAAAGGATATATAATGTTATTGAACAGGATTCCACCGAGTTTATTATGGCTAGTGATATTGGGATAGGTGATATCAGCACGCTTTGGATTGAGTATTATTTTTTGAGGAAACAAATAATTTTCCTTGATATACCGGAATTTTTTAAAGACCACGAAATGAATTCACTGGGTGATTTTAGGGGCAAGTACGGATATTTAGTCAAAACACCGGAAGAACTGAACAGAATAGTTTCAGGAATGATATCCGGGGATGTGCAAAAAAAGCAGGTTTATGATATAGATGATGCACTGCTTTTTAATAAAGGTCATGCGACAGAGGAGACGGTTAAAAAAATTGATGAATTGCTAGTTAAAAAAATATAGCTTACGCACATGGAACTATCATCACTTTTGGGCTGGATAGCTACAA
This sequence comes from Candidatus Giovannonibacteria bacterium, assembly GCA_016176295.1. Lineage (GTDB taxonomy): Bacteria > Patescibacteriota > Minisyncoccia > UBA11713 > 2-01-FULL-45-33 > JACOXN01. The sequence continues at coordinate 36,030 of JACOXN010000003.1, read as the reverse complement.
TTTTGTTTACAATCTGTTATATTCCGCAGATAATTAAAACGATGAAGACTAAAACCGTGGAAGGCTTAAGCTTTCTCTTGCTTTTTATCCAATTTATTGCGAATATTATAGCTCTTTGGTACGCCAGTCTTATCCAACAGCCACCGCTGGTAATCAAATATATTTTCGGGTTATTTTTTTTGGCAATTTGCCTGGTCCTTTATTTGAAAGTTAGAGGGTCGCAAATGAAAAATAAGAAATTGAAAATATAAATTTAATTTGTTATGAAACAATATAAAAAATACCGAAGTTATATTTAATATTATGGCGCCAAAAAAACAGCATAAAATGAAAAAGACCGTTGTTTATACTTATGGCGTTTTTGACCTTTTCCATAAAGGGCATGTAGAGCTCCTTAAAGAGGCCAAAGCATTGGGTGACGAACTCATAGTAGGGCTTTTCACCGACGAGGTAGCGGAGTCTTTCAAAAGAAAACCGGTGATTAGTCTTAAGGATAGGATGCATTTGATTCAACACTGTGTTTTTGTGGACAAGATTGTGGTGCAAAAAGAACTTGAGCCTGATAAAATTATTAAAAAATTGAAGCCACATATTTTAGCAAAGGGCCCCGGCGCAGGTTGGGAAGAAAATGAAGAAATACCCGGTGAAAAAACCATGAAAAAAATCGGAGGAAAGGTTCATAAATTGGGTTATCACCACGGCATATCAACAAGCCAAATTATTAAAAAGATTCAAGACCAAAAAGAAAATACATAAAAATATGCTGATAGTTTCACACCATGTTCTTGATACAACGCCGCTTAAGCTTCCCAAAGGGGCGGTTCTTCGTATAAATGTTGCTTGGGTAAAGGACTTGGTTTCTTTGACTGGTCTGCTGAAAAGAATTAAGCATGATGTTTATCTGGATTATCCGCAGGGGCGTTCCAAGCCGCCTCGGCCCAGTATTACGCTTAAGGAAACTCTATCATTAGTAAAAAAATTCCCAAATATTAAATATTTTGCCGTTTCAAACGTTGAAGACCCGTTGAAAATTTATGAAATCCGCAAACAGCTGCCCGCAAGCATTGGACTTGTGCCCAAGATCGAAACAAAAAACGGAGTAAATAATCTTGAGGCAATCATAAAAAAAATCAACGCAAAACATATTATGCTTGATAAGGAAGATCTATATACAGATCTCAAAATGGATCACAATCTTTTTCTGGAGTATATAGATAAGGCACGACATAAAGCAAAAACTTGCGGAACGGATGTTTTGGAGCTCCATGGCGTTGTATTTTATCCTTACCGTGATTTTTCGGGTGAGTCGAAATTAGTCTAGTTAAGTTCAATATTGCGCAATAACTAGAATGACTTGTCGATTTAGAGAATGCTTAACCTCTCTTTGTGATAAAAAATATAGGATGTAAATATCAGAAATTAATGCGGAGTAGATATTACTGAATATTTTTTGATTCCAACATTCTCAAGAATGTTGGAATGATGTGCTTATGTTAAATACTATGAAAGACAAAACAAAAACGGCCAGGCAAATGGAGAGAAACTTCAAAGGCATTGCAAATCATCGACGTATTGAGATTTTGATGCTTGTTGATAAATTTGAAGGCATTACCGCTGAAGGGATAGCGAACGATTTAGAGGCAAACATTAAAACAATTTCGGAACACACGAGACGCTTGGTACAGGCCAGTCTGCTCAATGGTCATATACTCAAAAACGAACGGTCGTATCAAATTGAGTATATATAAAATAATTAAATCTTATTTTATGCGAAAAAAGATAATTTATGAGCCAACGCTTTCGGATTCTGCGGTTTTGATATTAGACGCTCTTAACAAAGCTTTTGTCGAATCTTTTTGGCCGCATCCTTATTTCCATGCTTTTTGCGTTCACGCTAAGCCTCAATCGTTCAGAAATACTCTGAACAGGCTGGAAAAGAAGGGGCTTATTATCGGAGAGCGCCGGAAAGGAAAAGTAGAGTATTGCCTTTCGGAAGCGGGGGAAGCTTTGGCGTTGCGTATAAAGTTGAAGTTGGATTTATCCAAATCTAAAAAGTGGGACGGCAAATGGCGATTGCTGATTTTTGATATACCGGAGAAGGTAAGGAGCAAAAGGGATTTTTTCCGCAAGGAACTGACCGGTTTCGGATTTTACCAGCTTCAAAAAAGCGTTTGGGCTTATCCTTACCGCCTGCCGGAAGATTTTTTTGATCTCTGGAGCGACTTTATATTTGGCAAAGAACTGATCTTAATAGATTCGGCTGCCATACCGGAGGATGGGGAGTTAAGGTCGTTTTTCGGTCTTTGATAGCATGTTCAGACGCTTTATGAATATACTCAAAAACAAACGGTCGTACAAAATTGAGTATGGCTTAAAATTTTATTGAATTGTTGATTTTAAGGTTGTTACGGGATAATATATAAATATTATGCAGCTGATGACGAATAAACACTTTTGGAAATTCTTTGGGATGCTTTTGGGGCTGATTGTTTTGGGGCTGGCCGTTATTTTTGCCGTTGACTACTACAATCTAAAAGGTCCGCGCGATGACGCTCGACGCGCCGAGGAGCTGCAGAAAGAGCTTGAGCAAAAGTACATGGCAGACACCTACGGCGGCAAAACCCCCGAAGAAACCCTCCAGCTTTTCATTGATGCCTTAAAAGCCGGGGACACCGATTTGGCCGCGAAATATTTTATTATTGATGACCAGGAAAAGTGGAAAGAGAATTTAAAGAAGATTAAGGATAATAACAAACTAACATTGATGGTAAGTGATTTAAATAGACCAAAAGAGAAAAAAGCTCTCGGAGATTCGCGCTTTACTTTTTACATTTACAACGATGTAAATCAATTAGCTTTGGCTATAGATATTGCAATGGGTTCCAATGGTGTTTGGAAAATTGTTGAGCTTTAGATTTATTAATGTGCAACTTTGGTAATCATTTGTTCCGCTTCTTGGCGGATTTTTTGGATATTGAAAAGTTTTAATCATTTTGCTACAAATTAGCTTATAAAATTTAAGCTAATTTCATGAAAATACGAGTCACCACTTTGCTTTTATTGTCCTTCTTTTCCCCGCTGTTTTCTTTTGCTTATAGCGATCAAACAACCCATCCGGCGTTAACCGATGAAATAGTCGATCTGTTTAATTTGTATTATCCGGAACTTTCATTGACTACGGAAGAGAAAGAATGGGTTAAAATAGGGAGTATTATCGAGGACGAAAACATACGCCCGATGAATCATTTTTATGACCCCGTTTATGACAGGGGCCTTTGGGGTTTTCCTGCGTCCAAAATTTGGGCGGAGAGCACTTTTCGCCAGTCTTTGTATGACCCGTCGTATGCCATTAGCGGCAGCTCACTTGCGGCAGTTTCTATGGGATATTTCGACTCGCGTACCGATTATTCTTGGCAGAGGGCCGTACACGACTATGTTTGGACAGATAAGGAGCGCGGGTTTATTGCTTTGGGAAATATTTTGCATTTAGTGGAAGACGCATCTGTGCCGGACCACACAAGGAACGATCCTCATCCGCCGGTTTTGGATTTCGGCAGCCCTTACGAGTATTGGACTAAAAAATTTACGCCCACTGAAATTGAGGGGTTAGCAAAATCTTTGTATGGCGATTCTGCACAACCACTGGCGTTTGGTACGCTTCAAGATTATTTTGATTCTTTGTCTCGTTATTCAAATAGTAATTTTTTTAGTAAAGATACGATTTTGTTTACTGATTATGTTAAACCAAAAATATCTAATGAGGTTGAAATAATTAGAAGTAACGGAAAGTCTGTAATATTTGCGTATAACAATGATATTATATTAGCTGCACGATTAGCTAAATTTGAATGGCAAAGTCCAGAGAAAAAAGACTATTTTCTAGATGATCCTGATAACCTAATCCTCACCGACTACTGGTCACATCTTTCCAAACAGGCCGTATTACACGGCGCGGGAGTAATGAGATTATTTTTTGAGGAAGCGGAAAAGGAGAGGAAAAGCAAAGAATTATGGGCGAAGGGAATACCATTGTCGGAAAAAATATATTCGGCAGTGGCCGGAACTTTTGGGGCGGAGCAGGCGGAGCCGACCCCGCTCATTGATGAAATTCCGGCGAGCGCTTTTCAAATCTCATTACCGCGAAACGACACTGTTGCCGAAGCGGCACCGAGTTTTTCTCTGCCGGGCGAGAACAATTCAATTTCTCCTCCTTTAGAAGACTGCCTGCCGGCAGGCAGGGAGTGTGCGAGGGGAGGTACGGAAGGCGAAGTTTTGGGAGAATTCACATCCAATGAAATTGTGCCAACGCCAGCGCCGGTTCCAACATCTATTCCGTACGTGCCGGGATTTGGCGGAGGAACTCCGACGATGACGTTGGAGCAAGCCGCGCCCTCCTCCGATTTGCCTGGCTCCTCAACACTCGGTGTTGAACCACTTGAAACACCGAGTGTTTTCCCGCCTGGTCAACCTGCCGGGTTGACCAATGATGTCACTCCTCCCGATATTTCTTTCTCAATTCTCGAATGTGCGGATTCCATATCTTTTGAATCATGCCTCTTAAATCCCGGATCTTTTACTTTGGCATGGAATTCAGATACAGCTGACTTGGAGTACTATGATATTTCTTGCATGAACGGCGGACTTTATTGCAGCGGTTTTGATTTTTTAAATACGCATGCCACCTCGACCGTTTTTGCGGCCGAAGACAACAGAATTTATTCTTTTTCCGCGAAAGCCGTTGACACAACCGGAAACGAAAGCCCTCCTCTTTCCAAAACCGTTGAAGTTTCGGCGAGCCCGGTGGTAATAAACGAAGTCGCCTGGATGGGAACTCCCTCTGACCCGTCCGACGAATGGATGGAACTGTATAACCGCACATCTCTGCCCATAGATCTTAGCGGCTGGGTATTGAAAGCGGAGGACGGCGTGCCTTACCTTCCGCTTTCCGGAGTTTTACCGGCTCACGGATATTTTTTGATAGAGCGTTCAAACGATGAAACCGTAAGCGACATTCCGGCTGATTTGATTTTACCTTTCAGCGGTCCGCCGGCTGGCGGAGCCGCGGGTTCCGGACTTTCAAATTCGGGAGAAGTATTAATTTTAAGCCGGGGTTCGACAACCATCGACCGCGTGCCTCTTTGCGAAGGCAGATGGTGCGGCGGATCAAGCTTCGGAAGCGGATACAGCATGGAACGGAGGGATGCGGATATTTCTTCTTCGGACCCGTACAACTGGGGAAGCGCCGATAGCACGGTTGTCACGCGCGGGCACGATAAAAATGGTTTGTTTTTATCGGCAACTCCGAAAAACCGGAATAGCCTGAATTACATCATCGCTCCGGGTTCGGTTCTTGAAAGCGACAAAACTTTAATCTTCGGAAGAAGCCCGTACATTATCCCCAGAAATATAAATTTTACAGTCAAACCTAGCGTCGTGTTAAATATCGAGCCGGGAGTTGTTATCAAATTCGGCAGCGATGCGCTGCTCAACATCGAAGGCACTTTAAAAGCGGAAGGAACCGGAGAGAAACCGATAGTTTTCACCAGCATCTTTGACGATGAATTCGGCGGAGATACGAATGGCGATGCCACCACCACGGAGCCGTCTCCGGGTGCCTGGAAGAATGTATTGTTGGTCGGCCCTGCATCACAAAATGTAATATCTCACTCCAGATTTCGTTACGGTGGAAGATGGTACGGCAATACGCCGAATAACTTTCGTTCCATGGTAGCTGTCGAAAGTTCTCCGGCGGAGATTACTCATTCCATTTTTGAAAAATCCTGGAGCGACGGCCTAAAAGTATCCGGATCAGATGCCGATATTTCAGACAATTTGTTTTCCGAAAACTCTACAATATATCAGAGCGGCCTGACAATAGGCGGAGGAACGCCGAATATTTCTCGTAACATTTTTTCCGGGAATTATTACGGGCTCAATGTGCAAAGTTCGGATGCTTCGGTTTCGGATAACGAATTTATCGGAAATATTTCCGATGCCGTTACGTCAAATGGCAGGATTGGAATTTTTTCCGGAAACGGCGGTTCCAGCAATGGAATAAATGGTATTTCGCTTTCCGGATCTCTCACTTCTTCTTCCGGCACAACCACGCTTTCGGCCAATCCGTTGCCTTACATTATTCCCTCAAGGACCACGCTTTCCGTGCCGCAGAATTTCGGCTTGGTTATAGAATCGGGAACAAAGATATTGGGTGCTGGTGATTCGAGTTCGTTGGAAATCAATGGAACTTTGGAAATGAAAGGAGTTTCGGCGGACGATATTTTGTTTTCTTCGTTGGGTGATTCGGCTCCCGGCCAATGGAAAGGCATCGTTATGAATTCCGGGAGTGCGGCTTACGGCGCCGGATTTACTTTGCGCCACGGCGGGGGAGGCCCGGCAGCCTGCAACAATCAGTGCGCGGGGTTTAGCGTGAACGGGGGGACACTAAATTTGAACCAGGGGAAAATTGAGAAAAATTATAACATCGGTATGAGAATAGACGGAGGCTCAAACATTTCGCTTGCCAATTTTGAATTCAGCGAACACACAAGCGCTCCCGGAGGCGGGCCGGGGACAGGTCTTATGATACTAAATTCAAACGCATCGCTTGATGGTATATTATTCTCCAGCAACTCTCTCGCCATCCTTACCGCCAACTCGACTTTAAACGTTTTGAATTTAACTTTTGAAAACAATATAGCCATCAGCTCGCCCCCGAATTTGTTTTAGGAAAAACTTAAGTGTTTTTTCACTCATTCTCGCCCCGCCAGCGCGGGGCTCCGAGGGTTGCGCACATTTTCACTCCGCTGCTGCGGAGACCTTGCTGAAAATGGCGCAAAATCCGTTCAGAAACACTTTAGTTTTCCTGAACAGAATCACGTTTACTTGCCGCTTCTCCCGAGCATCGTGGTGAGGGTTTTTAGCATTATGGCGAGATCCATGGTGATGGTGCGGTTTTTGATGTAATAGAGGTCGTATTGCAGCTTTTCCGGTGCGTCTTCCACGGAAGCATCGTTCTTCATGCTTATCTGCGCCCAGCCGGTGATGCCGGGGCGCACCAAAAGGCGCATGTCGTAATAAGGAACTTTTGTTTTTAAAACTTTGACGAACTCCGGGCGCTCCGGCCGGGGACCTACGAAAGACATTTCTCCTTTGATTATGTTTATCACCTGCGGCAGTTCGTCGATATAAATTTTCCGGAGGATTTTGCCGACTCTCGTGATCCTTGCGTCTTTTTTGCCGCCCGATGATTCTTTAAGTCCGCTGATTTCTTCGGCGCCTTTTACCATCGAGCGGAATTTTACCAGGCTGAATGCTTTTCCGTTCTTTCCCGCGCGAGCTTGTCTGAAAAGAACGGGGCCCTCTGAATCCAAAATTATGAAAAGTCCGACTATCGGATAAAAGAGAAAAGTGATGGCCAGTATCACGGCTCCGCCTATGATATCTATCCCACGCTTCATTGTTTCGAATGATTGTTTGTTCAATTCCATCAAATTTTCCAGGAACCATGACTCGGTGATGAGCGAAGTGGGGACTTTGCCGGTTAGATGCTCGTGGAACTCGGCGAAATTCATTATTGAAATTCCCATAGGGAGCACCTCGTAGAACATTTTTACCAATTCCTTATTTTCGAGAGCGTTGGGTTCGACTACGATCAAGTCAGCCGGTTTTTTCTTGAGAGCATTTCGGATATCTTCCTCGGCGGTTACAACTTCTATTTTGTATCCCAAAGAAGGGTTTTGATTCACATAGTCCGCGAACCATTTGGTTTCTTCGGTGGAGCCGAAAAAGATGACTTTTATTTTGGCGCCTTTGGAAATAATGTGCAGAAATAGTGTTCTCCACGCCCAAAGCAGGCCGGCTGAAATTATGGAAACCAAGATCAGATTGGTTTTGGGGGTGATGGAAAAACTTCTGATGGAATAAAAAAGCGCAATTGCTATCGCGAAATTCGCGAGCATGGAGTTTAGAACGACGCGCCCGGTATAATACCGCCTTGATGGGGTAAATTTCTCCCAGTCATACATGCCGGCGCTATAGAAGACCAGTATCCAGATGGCATATATCCAGAGGAACGGTATTTGGTGTGTTTTCCAGGCACTTGTAATTGAATCCGACTGCATGTCCAAAGGGCCGTAGCGCAGCGCCAGAGCCGCAAAAAGGCTGAAATAGAGGATTGCCACATCCCCAAAAAACAATATTAATTTCTTTAGTTTCGCTTTTTTCATGGGGTATCGTCTAATTATCGGCGAACATTGTTAATATAACGCATTTGGGGTATTATAGGTACACCATCGCAAGCCGTTGGGTAAAGATTAATATGACATCCAAATCATCAGCCAAAATCATTAATATTGTCAAATGGGGCCTTATTTTGCTGCCAGCCCTCGCATTGATAGTGGCCGGGAACTTTTACGCTAACATTTTACTTCCGGGAGTTGGCGACCTTTTCTTTCCGTTCATAACCGGAAAAAATTTCTTTTTCCGTATTTTAGTTGAGATATTGTTCGCTTTATGGGCCTGGGCCGCAATTTTTGACAAAAATGCCCGCCCAGCGAGTTCGCCGTTATTAATTGCTGTTTTTGCCACTCTAGGCGCGCTGACTCTGGCCACTATTTTTGGCGAGAACCCGTACCGGAGCTTTTGGTCCAATTATGAAAGAATGGAAGGTCTTGTCGGCATGCTCCACCTTTTGGCATATTTTGTGATACTGACGGGCGTTTTCAAAAAAATGGATGACTGGAAGAAATTATTTTATTCAATGCTTTCGGTCAGTTTTCTGGTTTCGACGTACGCATATTTCCAATTGGCGGGAATAATCCGTATCTATCAGAGTGGTAACAGGCTGGACGCCACTCTCGGTAATTCTACTTATCTTGCCATTTACATTGTTTTTCACCTTTTTATTCTGCTCTATTTGTTTTTAACGGATGGTTCGGCTAAGCACGTTTCTGGGCAAAAAAAATATCGGACATGGGTTAGCTATCTATCGGCCATTCTTTTTCTTTATGAGCTTCCGATAGTTTTCTTTACTGCGACGCGAGGAGCTATTATGGGTCTTTTGGGAGGTTTTTTCCTGTTTGGGTTGCTTTATGGAATTTTGAATAAGCGAAAAAGTGCCCGTATTGTGGCGGTTTCTCTTATCGTGCTTACAGTTTTGCTGGTAGGTTCTTTCTTGTTGCTTAAGGATGCGAATTTTGTACGAAATAATTATGTTCTTCAGCGCTTCGTAGGCTTGTCCTTTAAAGAACAGACTGTGACATCTCGGCTCACCATCTGGAAAATGTCCATTGAAGGTTTTAAAGAAAATCCGATCCTTGGCTGGGGTCCGGAAAATTATAATTTGGTTTTCAACAAATATTATAAGCCGCAGCTTTGGAATCAGGAGCCGTGGTTTGACCGTTCGCACAATGTGATATTCGATTGGCTTATTTCCGGCGGTATTTTAGGGCTTTTGGCGTATCTCTCCATTTTTGCCGCAGCACTTTATATGCTCTGGTTTGGTAAAAAAGACCAAAAAGAAGGCTGGAATCCAACAATTCCCATTACTTTCACGAGCTTGTTTGCAGTTTATGTTTTTCACAATCTTTTCGTTTTTGATAACCTGACGTCATATTTCATGTTTTTCTCCGTTTTGGCTTTTCTCCATTTCGTATATGCCGGGCAGAGAACCGACGCCCCCGCGGCACATAAGATCAATTCCTCGCCTGTTCAATATTTAGGCGTGGCCGGAGTATTTGTACTGGTGTTCGCGTCTCTTTATATTGTGAACATTAAACCTCTTCTGGCCTCAAGAGATTTGATATCGGCATTAAAAGAGATGAGTACGAACGGGGGCGACACGGATGCGGTGATCGCCAAGTTTGATAAAGTTTTTGCCCATAATTCATTCGGTTCCGGAGAGGGAAGGGAACAGCTCTCCATGTACGCGAACCAGGTGGCGCAGTCCGACCTCTCCAACGATAAAAAATCAAAAGTTTTGGCTTATTCGATAAAAGAACTGGAAAAACAAGTAGCGGAGGGCCCTAAAGATGCCCGCAATTATATGTTTTTAGCGGCGCTTTACGAGAACACAGGCCGCAAAGACGAAGCGGTAAATACAGTTGAAGCCGCTTTAGAAGTAGCTCCGAATAAACAGCAATTGATGTTTGTTGCCGGTGATATCTATCTGAATGCCGGCCAACCGCAGAAAGCCATAGAAATACTGAAAAAAGCATACGAATTGGACCCGACATACGATGTGGCAGCCACCAGCTTGGCTATTTATTACGTAGCGACCGGCAACTCCAAGGAAGGTGAGGCTGTTTTGGAGAAAACCTTCGGCAAGCCCATTGTAGCGGACACCCGACTTTTGAATGCCTACGGGCGTATAGGGAATTACCAAAGAGTGCGTGATATTTGGTTATTGTTTATTGAACAGGAACCCAATAACTCGCAATATCGTGTCAATCTGGCTGCTACATATTTGAACCTAGGCGACAGGTTAAATGCCATAAAATCCATTGAAGAAGCGATTAAGCTCAATCCGTCCTTCAAAGAACAGGGGGAGCAGTATATAAAGGATATCAGAGCCGGAAAAAATCCGTAGGTTATCCACACCTAAATAGGCGCTCATAAAAGCTGTTTATTTAAACGTGATATCATTATAACTAAGAAGGTCGCTTCTTGGTTTTTATATTATTTACTAAATTTATTTGAACATGGGAAAATTTTTTAACAGGCACAGCCAGATCACGGGTGTTGTTTCTTCTGTTTTGGCCACAGTTTTACTGGTAGCCGGAGTAGGTTATGCCGCAACGACAATAAGCACTGACATTAGTACGGGTGGAGCTCTTACAGTTTCCGGAGCCAGCACGTTGACCGGTGCGGTTACCGCTTCAGCGGCAATGACCGTCGGCACTACGCTTGGAGTTTCGGGTCTCTCGACTTTGACGGGGTTTCTTTCAACTGCATCCTCAACAGTTAACAGTACTTTTGTCGTGAATACTTCACTTGGCGTTGCCACTTCAACTCCCGCGCAGGAATTGGGTGTCGGGGGTAGCGCGATCCTTAAGGAATCTTCAGGTACGACTACTTTGATGGTGGATTCTACCGGTACGGGTGTTGGCAGCTGTATTCAGCTTAAGGCAACTAATGGTAATTGGGTTAGAATTTATGCGACCACGACTGCCGGTTCCGTTGTTTCCTCGGCGCCAACAAGAGGTTTGGTCGTTGAGGACGGCACCTGCCAATAATCGTTTCTTTAAAAGATTATTAAAAAATAAATGAAACGATCAACCATATTATCTTTAAGTTTGAGTGTTTTGCTTCTGCCGGTTATGGTTTTGGCCGCGGATAATGTCTCGTTGGCTGAGAATGTTACATTGACTGTAAATGGTGTGAATCTCATAATCTATGGACATAACGCGGCGTTGAATTCGATAACCGTCGCCGCAAGCACATTTGATGTGATTATGGATCCCAGCCAAGAATTGAAAGTGTCGTCTGCTGATAAGCGTACTTTCGATATTTCCGGAGCCCTTGGTTCCACCCAAACTTCGACTTCATGCACCTCGGCTTCCAACATTTTGACATTAACCAACCCATCCGGAGGAGTTCAGGTTACTCTGACCATTGGGCCTACTTCCAGCACTTGTAGCACAGGCGGAGGAGGTGGTGGTGGTGGCGGAGGAGGAGGTGGAAGCGGATCGGCTCCATCAATTCCCTCACAGACAAACTCTTCAACGCCTCCCTCAGCTTTACCAGGATTGCCGGCCCAGCCTCCTGTATTGGCAGTAAGCGCAACGCCCGCGACTCCGGCAACACCAGTCTTATCTTCAGCAGCGTCAGTTTCCTCGGTTTTTTCTAAACCTCTCAAGCTGGGCTCCAATTCGTCGGACGTAAAAAGGTTGCAACAACTTTTGAACTCGGATTCTGAAACGCAAATCGCGGCTTCCGGCGCAGGCTCGCCCGGAAACGAAACGAGTTATTATGGCGCTCTCACCAAAAAAGCCGTTCAAAAATTCCAACTAAAGTACAAAGTTGTTGCCTCGGCAAGCGAGGCAGGTTACGGCAATGTAGGTCCGAAAACAAGAGCAAAATTAGCCGAAGTTTTTTCCGGAGCGGAGCCCGTTGTTCCTTCAGCTCCGGCCCAGCAAACAGAAGAGCAGAAACTTATGGACCAGATAAAACTTCTCCAGGAACAGGTCAAAGCATTGCAGGCTAAGCTGTAACAGCAGTTCGATTTACGCGATATAAAAATAAAGCCGTTCTCCCGAAACTATATCCCGGGAGGGCGGTTTTATTTTATTAGAATAATGTGCTTTTATGTTTAAAGATAAGATCAGAAAGAATTCTTCACTCATGGGTAAAGAGAAAAAGCCGGTAGTCGGAATAATCGGCATCGGTATGGTTGGGAAAGAGGTTTTGCGCTATTTTACCGAGTCCGGATGGAAAAAGGGTAAAGATCTTTTGTGTTTTGACTCCGATGGCAAAAAAGGTTTCAGCGACAAAGTCGAGGAGGCGCACATAATTTTTATATGCGTGCCGACGCCCCGTGCACGTGATAACTCCTGCGATACGAGCATCGTGGAGGCTGTGGTAAAAAAATATCATTCACCGGACAGAGTCTTGGTGGTTAAATCAACGGTTGAGCCGGGTACGGTGGCGAGGCTTCAGAAGAAATACCGCTCGCCCATACTTTTCAATCCTGAATTTTTGACAGAATCGCGCGCCTGGGAAGATTTCATAAAGCCGGACCGGCAGGTTGTGGGTCATACCGGAAAAAGCATGCAGCATGCGGGGACGGTTTTAAGCCTGCTTCCCAAAGCTTTCTTTTCCTCGCCAGGAGTTTTGGGAACGTATGATTTCGTGCGGATTAATTCTTCAGAGGCGGAGATGGGAAAATACGGCGGAAATGTTTTCGGCGCCATGAAAGTGAGCTATGCAAATATTCTGGCGGATTTTTCCAAAGCGCTGGGGACTGTCCAGAAAAAAGAAGGCATCCGGGACGGCGTGCGATACAACAACGTCCGCCGGATGGTGGCACACGACGCGCGCATCGGGGACGCTTGGATGGACGTGGAGCGCGGCAGTTACAGGGGATTCGCGGGTTATTGCCTTCCCAAAGACCTGGACGCATTCATCGGATTCGGCGGAAAACTTTTGAAACGGTTAAACGGCAAAAAAGACGGGAATTTAATATTGTTGCTTGAGAGCGGCATAAATTTTTTAAAAGCGATACGTAAGTACAACAACCGGTTATTGGAGGCACAGGGGCTGGACGTGCGCGCTATCAGCATACATGATAAGGAAGTAGCCAAATTAATGGGAGGCAAGAATGGCAAAAAGAAATCAACTCGAGGCTGACCAGCCCTGGGCTGGAAAAAATAAAGTAATTTCGTCGCAAGCACCCGTGCTTGTGACGGGAGGCGAGGGATTCATCGGGTCGCATTTGGTGGACTTGCTCGTTGAAAAAGGATTTAAAGTTTATTCTATCGACAACTCTGTCGGCATTTCCGGCTGGCAAAACGACCGGATAAATCCGAAAGCGGAATATTACTCCTGCGACATCCGTAATTTTGATAAGCTGTTAAAATTCTTTCTGGATGTTAAGCCGCATTATGTTTTTCACACCGCGGCTTTGGCGCGCATTCAGCCTTCCATTAAGGACCCGAGAGCTTATTTGGAAGTTAATTCCATGGGCACTCTCAATGTACTGTTGGCTTCGCGCGAAGCCGGAGTGAAGCGGGTCATCTATTCCGCCTCATCTTCCGCGTACGGTTTGAACAAGATACCGCTCATGGAATCCATGACGCCTGATCCTTTGAACCCGTACGCCAAAACCAAGCTGGACGGAGAGCAATGGATGAAACTTTTCGCTAAGCTCTACGGGTTGGAAACTATTTCTCTCCGATATTTCAATGTCTACGGCCCGAGGAATGCTTTCTCCGGACCATACACGACTGTCATCACTAAATTCCTGCACCTTCGCAAAGAAGGGAAACCGATGCCGGTCGTAGGTTCCGGCAAGCAGACACGCGACTACACGCATGTTTCGGATATCGTGCGCGGAAATTTGCTGGCGGCACTAAGCAAAAAAGGCGGGCATGGCGAAGTTATCAACTTAGGATGCGGAGAACAGCATTCGGTCAATGAAATTGCCAAGCTTATCGGTGGGAAAGTCGAACACGAGCCGCCGCGACGCGGCGAAGCCCTGCATACGCTGGCGGACCGGAGCCTCGCCAAAAAACTTCTCGGCTGGGAACCCAATGTAAAATTCAAAGAAGGCGTTCAGAAACTAAAAAAACTCTACGGAATCTGGTAGGGCTTTTTTTTGGACTATTTCTGTTGTTTTATTTATGTACCGGCGTTACAATAAAGAAGCAATGCCACTATTTAAAGACGAGTTTCCATCTGATAAAAGAGAAGTAAAAGCCAAGTCGCGTATTTTTGAGATGCAGCATTTGGCCCGTAATGATGGCCATTCTTTGGTCGAGGAATATGAGAAGCTCAAGAAAGATGTGATAAAAGCAAAGAGAAAGTTAAGAATCTTCGAAACAGAAAAGCTTGGTTTGAAAAAAGAGGATTAATTATTGTTCGTAAAGCATGATGGTGCGGCCAAGCATGAGTTCGAAAGAGAATTTGGTCTTGGTTTTTTTTAGGCTTTCTTTGGCGAAATTTTTTCTGGAGTCCTCGTTTTGTATCAAACCCTGAAGCGCTTCGGCAAGTTCGTTGGAATTTTTCGGGTGGACCAGTATGCCGTTGACGTCAATCAGGTCGCGGATGCCTCCCACGGGAGTCGATATTATCGGAACCCCGGCATGCATTGTTTCAAGCAGCGTGTAAGGGAGCCCTTCTTTTAGCGAAGGGAGTACGAATATATCGAAGGCTTTCAGATATTTCGCGGCTTCCGGTATGAACCCGGCCAGATGCACGTCGGAACTTAATCCCATTGCTTCAATCTGCTTCAGTATTTTTTCTCTGTCTTCTCCGTCGCCGATTATCAGACACTGGAATCCGTCTTTTTTTGGGTTGCTTCCTTCGGAGGAAGCGTTTAACAATTTAAATTTAACTTTGCTTACCGCCTCAACCAGGTGTTCCAGCCCTTTATTTTTTGTCAGTTCGGCAATGGTGCCCACCAGCATCGGGGCGGTTCGGCCTTGTAAGGGAAGTTTATCTTTCAATGCTTTTTTGGCGTCTCTTTTGGTCAGAAATTTGATGGAATTCGGCGGGACTCCGAGAGGGATTAGAACAAATTTCTTTTTAGGAGAAAAAGGCATATTTATCGCCTGGAGATAATCATGGTTGGAAAGAATAATCGTGTTGCGGCAAAGGAAAGAAGTCAGCCATTGGAGGGTGTAAATGACCCACTTGGAAAATAAATTCCTGTCTTCATTGAAAGCCCACCCGTGCGCGGTAAAAATTGTTTTAGGAGTATAGTTTTTGTCGCGAAGCTGAACATAGTGGGCGGCTATGGCTCCCAAACCGCTTATTTTTGAACTGTTCAGATGGATTATATCCGGTTTTTCTTTGCCAAAAAGGTCGATCAGTTCGGGAAGTATGGAAAAAGTCACTCCGGAAAAGAGCGTTTTTCTGAGATCGCTGTTTTCCTGGAGCGAAGGCAGATTGATAACCTTTATTCCTGCCTCTTTAAGCTTGGCTGCCAAAGGGCCGTTGCCTCCCAGCGCTACCGCGACTTCGAATTTATCTTTTGGAAGATTTATTGCGAGGTCATAGACATATCGCTGGGCGCCTCCCCAAACGGATTTTGTTATCAGAAATAATACTTTTTTCATCGGATTAGATTGTTTTATTCTACATCAAAATGAAGACGTTATCCACTATAACGCTTGACAGATTCAAACGGTTTTGCTAGGATATCACTGTGAGTGGTCCCGCAAGGGACTCCAATCTATGTCTGTACAAAGTCCCGATCTCGATCGGGATTTTGTATTTTTATTCCCAAAATTCATATTTGTTGTATCATGAAGATAAGACATCTTCATTCTGCGTTTTCGCTTTTTTAGGGATCATGGAGCAGCACTCACATAAGGACATAGATACCTAGGAGTACAACTCTCCATGGTCCCTAAAAGGGCAAAAATCTGGCACGAAGTTCCGCGATGCTGTTATACTTTAGACATGAACATCGAAGAAAATATCAGCCTCGCTTCCCACACGACTTTGGGAGTCGGCGGCCGCGCGCGGTATTACGTTGAAGTAAAAAATAAAGACGAACTGGCGAAAGCCGTGGAGTGGGCGAAAAATAACTCGCTTCCGGTTTTCATTTTGGGGGGTGGCTCGAATCTTTTGATCTCCGATGACGGTATCAGCGGGCTCGTGATAAAAAATTTGATCATGGGTCGGGAAATATCTTCCGCGGGAACATTTATTGAAATCAATGCGGGAGCAGGAGAGAATTGGCATCAGCTTGTCGAATTTGCCGTGGCAAACGGTCTTGGCGGAATTGAATCTTTGGCCGGCATTCCGGGAACGGTCGGCGCGGCGCCAGTCCAGAACATAAATGCTTACGGACAGGGTGTTGATCGGGTTATCAAAGAAGTCGAAGTTTACGATCTGCTGGAAGGAGGATTTAAAATATTGCCGAAAAGCGCCTGCCGATTTGATTACCGAACCAGTATTTTTAAAAAAGAAGAGCGCGGAAGGTACATTGTTTCGTCCGTGGTGTTCAGGCTGGAGAAAGGCGCCAAATCCGAAATCACTTATCATAATCTGCTTGATTATTTTAAGGGCAGAACGCCGTCGCTGGACGAGGTGAAAAACGCCGTGCTGCGCATCAGGTCAAAAAAAGGAATGGTCATTCTGTCCGGCCGGGATTTTTTAAAAAGCGCCGGGTCATTTTTTATAAATCCGGCCGTTGAAAAAAAAGCGGCGGCAAAAATTAAGTTCCGGGCCGCTCTTTGCAACTCCGGAGACTCTTCCTGCTGTTCGGAGCCGTGGTATTGGGAGCAACCGGGCGGAAAAGTTAAAGTATCCGCCGCCTGCTTGCTGCATATGGCGGGGTTCAAGCCGGGCACGCGCCTTGGGGAAGTGGGAATATCCCCGCGCCATGCTTTGGCAATTGTGAACCATGGCGGAGCCAAAGCCCTTGAAATTAAAGAATTTGCCGACGCCATCAGGCTGAAAATTGAAAATGAATTCGGTATTTCGCTCGAAGCCGAGCCGGAGTTTGTCGGGTTTTGACGGTAAGAAAAGCCGATGAACTACGTTACTCATCTGGTTTTTCTGGCGGTTATCCACAAAAAATTAATGCAGCTCATTGTACCATTGCGGAAAATTATTAATAATTATAAATATGAAAATTTCACTAAAAAGCACGAATATGGAGCTTTTGGACTCCATCAAAGGCTATCTTGATAAAAAGATAATCGCCGTGGCCGAGCGTTTTTTTAAAGCTGAAGAGCCGGTCAACTTGGATATTGAGGTGGGGAAGGCAACGAAGCACCACAACAAAGGAAAAGTATTCAGGGCGGAAGTTAATTTGCTGGTCGGCAAAAAAATGCTCCGGGCGGAGTCTTACGGAGAGGATCTCTACGAAGCTATAGATCTTCTTGAGGCGGAGCTGGAAAATGAGATCAAAAAATTCAAGGCCCGCATAAAAACTCTTATCATTAAAGGCGCGCGGAGCGTTAAAGAAAAAAAATAAATGGTACCCAAAAAAATATTTTTCACAAAAGGGGTCGGAGTTCACAAGGAAAAGCTTGTTTCATTTGAGATGGCTCTTAGGAACGCGGGGCTCGCGCATTGCAACCTTATTTTAGTTTCAAGCATCTATCCTCCCGGCTGCAAGCGCGCCACAAAAGAAGAAGCGGCGAAATCTTTGCGCCCCGGCGAAATAGTTTTTGCGGTTTATGACCGGCAAAGCACCAATGAGCCAAATCGCCTCATCGCCGCGTCGGTGGGCGTAGCCATCCCGGCAGACCCCATGCAGCATGGATATTTGTCGGAGCACAATTCATACGGCGAGACCGAAGAAAAAGCGGGTGAGTATGCCGAAGATCTGGCTGCCTCCATGCTGGCTACGACTTTGGGCGTTGAATTTAATGCGGATGCGGCCTGGGACGAAAAGGAACAGATTTTCAAGATGTCGGATAAAATCGTCCGCACTTCCAACATCACCCAATCGGCCATAGGCAATAAGGATCGACTGTGGACCACAGTCTTCGCCGCCGCAGCTTTCATTGAAGGAGAGTAGAACCAAAAATTCATAAGCTGCGATTTTTGCGTAAGTTTATTGGAAATCAATGAGCTGAGCAGAAAAATCTTACTGTTTGACGAGCATAGCGAGGAGTTTAAGATTTTTCGTTGCGAGGCGATTATGATTTTCTTAAATTGCAGCACATTGAGCAGCTTATGAATTTTTGGTTTTGCTCTTTCACCTTTTTTTCACTCCCATATTCATAATTGAGACATGGGAGAGAAAGTCTCCGTCGTCGTGCCTACTTTAAATGAGGAGGGTAATGTCGCGGAACTCGTTTCGCGCATTGACGCCGCTTTTTTTTCGGCGGGTCTTTTCTATGAGCTTATTTTTATCGACGATTTTTCATCCGATGGGACGCTTTACGAACTTGAAAAGCTGAGCAAAAAATTTCCTCTCCGTTATTTTTTAAAAAGAGGGAAGCGGGGCAAGGCATTTTCACTGCTTGAGGGTTTCGAATACGCCGAAGCCGACACCCTGGCTTTCATTGACGCCGATCTGCAGTATCCGCCGGAGTCCCTGCCTCTCATGGCGCGAAAAGTGATGAAAGGCGAGAGTGATATCATTGTTGCGCGCAGGCAGAAAAGGAACGAAAGCGCACTCAGGAATTTTATCAGCAAATGTTTTTCGTTCATTTTTTCGCGGATGCTTCACGGGCTTGACGCTGATGTGCAGTCGGGGCTTAAGGTTTTTAAAAAAAAGATTTTACGTGAAATATATTTGGAACCGAGCGCATGGACATTCGACCTGGAGTTTTTAATAAAAGCTCGCAACGCGGGATATAGCGCAGGGAGTGTTGATATCTTGTTTGAAGAAAGAAAATACGGCGAATCAAAAATCAAACTTTTACGAAATGCCGCCGAGATAGGGCTCTCCGCCCTGCTACTCCGTCTGGAAAAGAAAACTCCAGCGGCGATACCTCCCGATGACGGTTTTCCCATGAGAGGGGCGGGAGTGGCGCATCGCGGGAAACGCTTTATAACGCACACTACTTTGAGCCGGGAATATTCCGCTTTCGAGACCTTTACGGGCTGGCAAAAAACTTTGCTTGCGATGTTTATCGCGGCCGCGGCTGGTGGTTTTTTTTATTTTCCATTACGGACGGCGCTTTATCTGGCGACAGCTGTCAGTTTTTTATATTTTCTCGACGTTCTCGTAAATTTTTATCTAATCTCAAAGTCTTTGGCTGAACCGCAGGAGATGCATTTTACGGATTCCGAGCTTTTACTGGTGTCTGGCGATTTGCTTCCCGCATATTCCATTCTCTGCCCTTTATACAAAGAATCAGCGGTTCTTCCGGATTTTTTGAATTCAATTTATCTTCTCGACTGGCCGAAAGAAAAATTGGACGTTTTACTTTTGCTTGAGGAAGATGACCTGGAAACTATTTTTGCGGCGCAAAAAATTAATTTGCCGGACTACGTCAGAATTATCGTGGTTCCGCATTCGGAGCCAAAGACGAAGCCCAAAGCCTGCAATTACGGGCTCTCGTGGGTGCGTGGAGAGTACGTTGTAATTTACGATGCCGAGGACCAGCCTGAACCCGCTCAGCTTAAGAAAGCGTATCTCGGTTTCAAGCGCTCGCCTGCGGAAATAAAATGCCTTCAGGCCAAGCTCAATTATTACAATCCGGAACAAAATATTTTGACCCGCATTTTTACCGCGGAATATTCGCTTTGGTTCGATATTATGCTGCCCGGCCTGCAATCGGTTAACGCGTTTATTCCTTTGGGCGGAACCAGCAATCATTTCAGAACGCGCGACCTTATGACGCTCGAAGGCTGGGATCCGTTTAACGTCACTGAGGACTGCGATCTGGGGGCGAGGCTTTTCGAGCTGGGATACAAAACCGCCATCATTGATTCCGTGACTCTCGAAGAGGCAAATTCCCGCGTAGCGAACTGGATGCGTCAGAGGTCCAGGTGGCTTAAAGGATATATGCAGACTTTCCTCGTACATTCCAGGCGCCCGTCGCGTCTTTTGAAAGAAAGAGGGTTTAAAGCATTTCTTCTCCAGGCGGTGATCGGTGGGAAGATCGCTTTTTCTTTTCTGAATATTTTTGTATGGCTTTCGACGATCTCATATTTTGTTCTTTATTCCATAGTAGGGGAGGCTATCGAAAGAATATACCCGGTCTATCCCGTCCCGGTTCTTTACATGGCGGGGTTTGCAATGGTTTTCGGTAATTTCATGTATTTTTATAATTACATGATCGGTTGCGCGAAATGCGGGCAGTGGTCGCTGCTTAAGTACGTTTATCTAGTCCCTGTTTATTGGGTCTTGATGAGCGCCGCCGGGTTCATGGCCCTTTATCAGCTGATAACTCGGCCGCATTTTTGGGAAAAAACAGTTCATGGCTTTCACTTGGCACAAATCCCGCCGGCCTCAGTGAGCGCAGTTTCCGAGCCGTCTGAAAGGCTGATACATGCATCCAGGAAACTAAGAATCCTAAGAACATGAAAAAAATTTTGGGTGTTATTTTTTTTGCTTTGTTTTGTTCTTCGATCCTTATCCTCACTATCCGCGGGATTGACGGAAATCCGGACGAAAGCGCATTGAGTTCTCCCGGATGGGCGAGTGACGGGCCGTTTGAAACATCGAGTGAAAGAGGAAGATTCGCGCTTTTATATTCATATGTTGAAGACGGGTCGCTGCAATTTTCCCCGGCTCTCGCGCGTTTTGCGCTTCCGGACCTGGCTTTAAGCCCCGATGGAAAATATGTTTCATTGTTCGCGCCCGGCGTTTCATTCATTGCGGTGCCCGGATACTTTGCCGGAAAATATTTCGGCGCGGCCCAGCTGGGCGTTTACGCTGTAGTCGCTTTATTTGCGCTGCTTAATATTCTGCTTGTTCGCGCGATTGCTCTAAATCTCGGGGCGGAGCAGTATGCCGCCGGGCTTGCGGCGCTTGCGTTCGGTTTCGCTTCTCCGGCCTTTTCGTATGCCGTGGCTTTTTATCAGCACCACATTTCAACTTTTTTTATTTTGGCTTCAATATACGCGTTGACGAGGCTCTCCGCGGTCCCTGCGGTTCTACTGGTCGCTTTCTTGTATTCATTAGCATTCGCAGTTGATAGCCCCAATGCCATATTGATGTTGCCCGTAGTTATTTTTGCATTGGGAAAAATTGTAAGTCTTGAACGAGTTGGCGGATTTTTGAGACTTAATTTTAATTTGCTGGGCCTCATAACGCTTTTTGTCGCGCTTCCCGCGCTCATTTTTTTATTCTGGTTCAACCAAAATTCGCACGGAGATGCGCTTAAGCTTTCCGGAACGCTGGAAAGAATTTTAGAAATACATGATGATTCAATATCGCTTGAAAAAGAAAGCGTTCAAAAGACCGCTGTCGGGATGTTCAAGACCAGAAATCTTTTGAAAGGATTTTATGTTCATCTTTTGAGTCCGGACCGCGGGATAATTCATTACGCGCCGGTTTTAATTCTGGGGCTTATGGGTTTTCTTTTTTTTGGCACTGAAAATTCAGGGCGTTCGCTTTCCGTTTCGCTCGGTCTTAAAATCAGAAACGTTTTTCTGGGGGTCATCGGTCTCAATGTTCTGCTTTACTCAATGTTCGGAGATCCGTGGGGAGGGTGGGCGTTCGGTTCTCGTTATTTGATACCCTCATATTCTATTTTATCGGTCGGTCTTGGTGTGGCGCTTTACAGGCTAAAATTCAATCCGCTTTTTTTACTGATCTTTTCTCTCTTGTTTTTTAGCTCGCTCCGCATAAACGCTTTGGGGGCGCTCACTTCCAATTTAAATCCTCCCAAAGCCGAGGTTTTGGAGCTTGAAGCGCGGACTCACATAGAGCAGAAATATACATATGAAAGAAATTTTGATTATTTGCGCCAAAAGGGTTCCAAATCCTACTTTTATAATAAATTTGCAAAGCCGTACATGAGCGCGGAACGATATTGGTATTTTATTGCAGCTTCCGTCTCACTTTTTGCGCTTTCATTGCTTGCGGGCCTGGCATATTCCCTCCGCGGTTCTAGGAAATATAATTTTGAAATTCCGGGATTTCCGAACTTATGGACGAAACTGGTCAATTTAATATTGGAGGGGAGGCTGACATGAAAAAAGAGCGATATATTCTTCAATTTAATATAAAAGAAGCGGACATGGCCGCTCTTTCCGGAGTATTAGCAAAATATTCTTTTTTCATTGCGGTCTTTTGTTTAACAGCGGTTTCTGTCTTTTCTTTCTTGTATTATTATTCGAGCGGTTTGGGGCTCGCATATAATGACGCGCGCTCGCATCTGGATATCGGGCGGCGGGTTGTTGAAGGTCTAAAGCCCGGTCTCGCACAGTTGGGGAGCGTGTGGCTTCCTCTGCCACATATTCTAATGATACCTACCGTCTGGAACGATTTTATGTGGCACTCCGGACTTTCGGGAGCTATTTTTTCCATGCCGGGTTTCGTGCTCACCGGAATTTTTATCTGGAAATTTTTGGAACAGTTGAATGCCGGCTTTTGGGGAAAGATCGCGGGAATTTTAGTTTTTGTCCTGAACGTCAATGTTCTTTATCTCCAATCCACCGCGATGACGGAGCTTTTGCTTTTGGCGACAATGACGGCGGCTGCGTACTATTTTATGCTTTGGTTCAAGGGTGGAAATATTCTACACCTTATCAGTTCGGCTTTCTGGTTGATGCTTTCCACGCTGATACGCTACGACGGCTGGTTCCTGTTCGTTTTTGCCGTGGGTATGCTCTTGGTTCACGTCTGGCTTCACAAAGGATATGGATCCGCGAACGGAGTGTTCGTTCTTTTTGATACTCTTGCAGGCTTCGGGATAATTCTTTGGTTTTTATGGAACCAGTTAATTTTCGGCAATCCGCTTTACTTTATATACGGACCCTACTCGGCCTATGTCCAGCAGCTTGAGCTCGAATCGGCCGGCGTACTTGCCACGAAAGGTAATTTTCTTTTTTCTCTTAAGACTTTTTATTACGCTTTAGCATATGATACCGGAGCTTTTACATTATTGCTCGGAGTGGCGGGGACGTTTGCGGCATGGTTCAGCCGGGAACTTCCTTCCAAGGTGAGATACGCGCTTTTGATACTGTGGGCTCCGCTTTTTTTTAATGTGCTGGCGCTTTACCTTGGCCACTCCGTTCTTTACGTGCAAGGTTTGAACGGAGACTCTCTCTTTAATGTGCGCTACGGACTTATGCTCATGCCGACAGTCGCCATATTCACG
The DNA here is from genome assembly GCA_016176295.1 of Candidatus Giovannonibacteria bacterium. Classification (GTDB taxonomy): domain Bacteria; phylum Patescibacteriota; class Minisyncoccia; order UBA11713; family 2-01-FULL-45-33; genus JACOXN01. The sequence continues at coordinate 12,631 of JACOXN010000003.1, read as the reverse complement.
GGATATCTTTTGCACAAAATGGCGACCGCGAGGGGGCTTCTTTTCGGGTTGTTTTTCTTCGTAACTTTTTTCCAATTCACGAGCGGGGATGCCATAACCATTGATGACGCGCTGGTGGGCTCCTCGCAGAAGAATGTGAAAGAAGTGAGCTCATGGCTCGCGCAAAACACGGCCGGCAAAGAGGGTTTCATTCTAATATCCGCCGCTTCGCACGATGCTATTATTTTTTCGTCGGGCCTTCCCATGAAAAAATTCATCCATGAAGGAACCGGGCAGTACTGGGAGGATGCGACGGCAGACCCGGCCCGGTGGGCGAGGTGGATAGTAATGCGGACTTATTCACAAACGGACGCGGCATATCGCCTGGTAAGCGTAACTCCGGGTTTCAGTGAAAAATACGACGTCGTAAATTCTTTCCCTTTTGCCGATATTTATGAGCTTAAACCGGAGTATTTTCATGACCTCAATACCAAGCCTGTTCATGAAATTCATTAGACTTTCATGGTTTTGCTGTAAGAATGCGGCATATGAAAAACTATAAAGTTTTAATACTATTATCCGCGTTAACACTTGCCCCGGTTTTCGCCGCTGTTCCCGTAACTGCCGCGGCAGATTCGCTTTTTGGCGACGGTTTTGAAACGGGCGATTATTCATTATGGACTTCCGGGAACCCCGAGCCCGCCGTATGGACTACCGATACCACAAGTCATGCCGGCGCCCAGGCTTCAAAGGTGACGGGCGATAATGATGAGACCAAATATTTGTTTAAAAATATTTCAACGGCCGGATTTAATAATGTCGTATTAAATTATTTTTTCCGCGCAGTTGACTTGGAAGAAGAAGATGTCGCCGGAATCGACCACGACAACATGACCGTTCAGTGGACGAGCGACGGGACGAATTGGCTGGATCTTTTTCAGATAAACGACACCAACGATTCGGTTAATTTGTCCGACCCCGTAGTTTGGACTCCGGAAACCCATACGCTCGGAACTGCCGCAAACGACAACGCTAATTTTGCCGTCAGGTTCCTGACGAAGCTGGATGACATTTCCGACAGCATCTGGCTGGATGACATTTCTTTGACTGGAGATGTAATCGCAACTACTACTCCTGAAGTTTCTCCGACTCCGACTCCAACCGTCGCTCCGGTTGTTGTGACACAATGCAATGACGGATTGGATAACGATGGAGATTCCTGGATCGACTTTCCGGAAGCGGGATGTGACAGTTTCTCCGATGACGACGAGAGGGGAGCTGCCAACGCGGCGGCTGTCTCCGGAGGTAACGGACCGATAGGTTCATCAGGCATTGCTCCGCAAATCCCAGCTCAAGTTTCCGGAGGCGAAGTACTGGGCGTGAGCGTGGGTCCTGAAGCGCCTCAAATACCGGCACAATTGGGAACCGGTGGTCCTGCGACCTGCAATCAGGATTCGGTCAGAACATTCTTGAGATATGGCGATGATAATAATTCAGAAGAAGTTAAAAAATTGCAGCTTTTCCTGAACAGCGATCTTGGAATAAACCTGCCGGTAACCGGATTTTTCGGCCCGCAGACATTCGAAGCGGTCAAGCAGTTCCAGTTGAAATATTGGAATGAAATCTTGATGCCTTGGGTTGGACACGGGTTGCCTACTTCACAAACACCAACCGGTTATGTATATAAAACAACCCTGCGCTGGATAAACTTCCTTGAATGTCCTTCAAAACCATTGCCGATGCCGGAGATTCAATAAACTTCAATAAAGAAAAAAACAGTAAAAATGGTCAACATTGAATGTTGACCATTTTTATAATGATTGAGCAAAAGCGTGTTTTAGGCAGGCACATTTGGCGGATTGATTAGCTGATAATTTGCGAGAAATTCGTTTGGTGTTTTACCTTTCAATCCGCAGTGTTCCAAATCATTGTAATACATATTCCACAATCTGACATGGTATCGTAAATCCTCTCCGGAAGTGAACATGACCTGTTCATATAGTTTCTCCTGATCTTCCCTATGGCTTCTTTCCACCGTGCCGTTTTGTGCAGGTTTTCCGGGGTCAATCAGATAGTGTTTGATGCCAAGCTCTCTGCACCGTGCATCAAGCATATGAAGCGATTTCACCAAGAGGTCGCTTCTTTTATTTGTCCCGGTGTAATAGTTGGTAAATGTCGCATGATTGTCGGTTTTTATGGAAAGAATCCGGAATGGAGCTCTTTTGATTACTTCCCCAAGAAACAGAACACTGTGATGGTTTATCTGTTCATCATAGATTTCCAGATGCCTCCATCTGGATGCTCTGTCGATGGCGGTATATTGGAAATATTGTTGTCCGGCAACGATTCCGGGCACATATTTGACATCAATCTCCACGCATTCACCGGCTTTCATGGAGGCTTTGATGTATTTGTATTTTATCCGTTTAATTCGGTATTTTCTTACCAATCCTTCTCGTCTCAAAATCTCGCCGATGGTTCGTGGCGGAACAAGCAATCCCTCTTTTTCCATATGCCAGTGCAGTTTCAGAGCACATTTTTTAGTGTCTATTCTTAATGCGATAATATGTTCTTTGATGCGGATAGGAGTTTCGTTCTCCTGTGTTTTTCGCGCAGTTGATTTCGGCTCTAGTCCGGACTCACCACATTGTTTGTATGCCGCCGCCCATCTTTCGAGCGTGCGTTTGCCGTAAGGGAATACCTTGGCAACCTCGACTAATTTTACTTCCTTTCTGATTATCGGGAGGACCCATCTTAATCTCTCCTCTTTAATTGTTTTGACCATAGTTGTGCACATTTCCCCATTCTAGGGGAAACCGCCATATGTGCTTGCACATTACCAGCGGGGCTTGATTTTTCTTGGTATTCGTGATAAACTTCATTAAGTTTTTATTAATTTAAAGCAAATTTTATATGAAAAAAAATTCTTTACCGATGGCGGCAAATTCCGCTTTGTCGATTTTGGTCTTGGTGGGATCCTTAATCCTGCCTTTAATGCCGGCGGTGGTTTATGCGGAAACTTCCGTTGATTTAAGCCCGGTCGGTATCGGCAGTTTCAATAATTGGAGCCAAGAAGGTGGAAGCGGCGGCAATGGGGATGAAAAGAAAGTCGATGCGGTTTTAGCACATAACGGCGACACTTCTTTTATAAAGGAGGATGACAATAACAAAGCTCAAACTTTTACAGTGGCCGATGCGAACATTCCGGAGGGATCTGAAATTGATTCCGTAACTCTTTATGCTTATGCCCGTAGAGTATCGCAAGGCAGCGCTAAAATTAAATTACGCGTTGAAAATGGCACTTTGCAGCAAAACATAAGCGATGGTGATGAAATTTCTTTGGATAATTCCTATACTTTATATTCAAGAGCTATGGCAACCAATCCGCTGACCGGTTCAGTGTGGACTTACTCTGAAGTAAACGATTGGCAAGTAAATTTCGGAGCAGTAAAGACCAATAACAATAAAGCCCGGATAACACAGCTTTATGTTGTGGTTGATTATACAGCTCCGGAAGAAGAAATTGAAGAAAACCCGGGCTCCTTGCAGGTTTATAAATACGATTATGATTCCGGTGAATTGATTCCCGGTTGGGAAATTTGTCTTTACGAAGCGGCTTACGTAGGTGATGTAGGTTTCGAAGCTGGAGATTTGATTCGATGCGAAGACACAAGTAGCAATGAAGAAAGTGAATTTTACGGCGCCGCGGTATTTTCAGGAGAAGATCTTGCCCCGGGCTTATATGTAGTTGATGAGGAAGAAAGAAACGGATGGCGTCTTCAAGATTGGGAAGCAGATAATTACGAAGATGTAAACGAAGATCTGGGCCAGCTTTTGATTTCAATAGAAGATGGTGATTTTAGCGACGGAAGCAACTATAATATTTATTTTTATAACCAGGGGCTGGCGGTTATCACCGGCCACAAGTTCAATGACCTAAACGGGGATGGTTCTTGGGAATTTGGGGAAGAAGTAATAGCGGGCTGGCCAATAGCTCTGGGCCGCGTAAATGAAAATAATAATGAAATTAACGAACTTGATGAAGGGGAAAATCAGATTCCAATTGAAATAGTTGCTCTTTCGCTTACCGGCGCCGATGGTTCATACAGCTTGGAGGCTCCCGAGCCGGGGCATTATGCTGTGTTTGAAGCGCGTCGCGCGGGCTGGAGCCCTATAACTCCCACCGAAAAGCCGGAATGGGCGATTTTCATTTTTTGATGTGTTCACCGAACTGAATCAGCCCTACGTTGATTCCTTCTTTGATGTCTTTACTGATTGGGGTCAGGCACTGTATCTTGATTCATTTTTTGACATCAATGTGGATTTGGGCAACGAATATACCGATTATGATTTCGGAAACTTTGAGCACGGCGTGTTTAACGGATATAAATGGAGTGATCTCGACGGGGATGGTGTGTGGGATGAAGACGAGGAAGGTATTCCGGATTGGCATGTCGGGTTAGGCATAGAGGGCGATGCGTATTTTGATGAAAGTGAAAAGCTAATAATTCCGATTGAGATAATCGCTTTGTCGCTTACCGGCTCGGGAGGCGCATTCAACTTGCCTTATACCGCGCCCGGTAATTATGTTGTCGTGGAAGAAAATCGCATGGGTTGGAATGTTACTAACCCTGCAAATCGTGATTCCTTCTTTGATGTTTTTACGGAACTTCAGCTGAATTCTCCTTTGCCGGATTTTGTACCTGATTCATTTTTTGACGTATTTGCTGAACTTGGCGGGCAAGAAATAACAGAGGATACCGAAGGAAACATGCTGCGTTTCGGTAATAGGGAGGCTGAAGTTTCAAATGACGACGGCGATAATGGTGGAAATGAAGGCGATGAAGAAAATGGAAAAGAGAACGGAAATCAAGATGAAACCGGTGGTGGGGGTGAGGAACAGGGAACTGCCACTCAGGTTACCCAGTGCAACGACGGAGTTGATAACGACCACGACACCTGGATAGATTATCCAGAAGCCGGCTGCGACAGCCCATCCGATGACAATGAAGCTGCTACAGGAAATGGCGGAAGTAATGGACCTCCGGGAGGTGGCGGCGGTTCGGGGGTTGCTCCCACCGTTCCCGACCAGGGAAATGGCGGCGAGGTCTTGGGGGCATTCACGAGCCGTGAAGAGGAAATAGCGGCGATACGCGCTGCCATTGCCGAACTACAGGAGAAACTGCTGGGAGTACTAAATCAGCTTTTGACTCAATTGCTGAATCAAATGATAGCTCACTTGCAGGCCCAGCTAAACGCTCTCTTAGCTTCCTAACCGGCTTAGAGCCAAAAACAAAAAACTATCGGACATATGTCCGATAGTTTTTTGTTTATTTTTGATTTTTTTTATTAGTCCAAAAAAGTTTTTTACGAACTTTTTCATTAATTCATAACTTTTTCACCGGTTATGAATAATAATAAAAAAACAATTTATTTGACAAGGATGAAATAGTTGCTAGACTCTTTGAACCAATGCAAAAACGAAATGGCGGAAAACAATTTACATTTAAAAAATCGGCAATATTTATTTTTGCCCTGGTTTTTGTGATTGCTTTGAATTCTTTATTTGTTTCCCTTCCTCAATTTGCGAAAGCGACGGGCGGAGGGAGCGGTAACAACGAAATCGAATCGCCGACATGCGCATTTTCTCCGCAGCCCGGTCGCACAATCGTCAAGTTCAGTTCGGAGAACAAGATAGTTTCAAGCGGAACCGAGTCAGCGGCGAAAATCGGCCCCGTGTCCGTTACTCTTGAAGCGGGCAAATATAAGGTGTCCGTTATGTCATTTGATGGTTATGAGGGACGGGTATCCGTTACCCAGCCTCATGAAAGCTGGTTCGTGAAACTTATGAACGGTTCTACGGTTGTAGCGGAATCTTCGCCAATTAGCGACCTGGAGGACGAGATCAGGGTCGCCACGTTGGTTGAAACTGTTGACGAAACGCTAGAAATCGCTTCCCAAGTGACCTCTGTAATTGCATACCACGCGTTTTATCCGGACAATACCAGCGCGAACAGCGTAGTGCCGGTATGCGCTGCTTTTGACCTTTTGGAAGAGGAAGAGGAGGCCGCGACCATCATAGCTACAAAAATTGTCTGTGATTCTGAGGCAGATCTGCCGGACCTAGGAGGTTCACATCACATGACTATAAGCTCAACCGCTGTTGATTTTTTGAATGGAAATAATGGCTTTGAAGCTCATCCAAATTGCCGTTTGGAACAGGACTGGCGTTTTCAGTTCTCGCCTAACGGTACTCCCAATCCTGGTGATGAATTTGGAGAAGCCGGTTCGCCGTGGATAACTTCGGCACCTACCGATTCTAACGGTTCTGTTTCCATAAATTTAAACGTGTCCGATATGGGCGGACGTATTTGGGTCCGTGAGCTTTTTCAATCCGGTTATGTGCCTTTTCTCGGAGCGTCTAGCCCGGAAAGCGCTGAAAGCGCCGAGATTTATTGCAATCAGGATGGTCTAAATTTTGATAATTATGACTATGTCCTTAATCCCGAAGCGGGCAGGACTTATTATTGCGTTGCATGGAATGCGCTCGTTCACCCCACTCCTACTCCCACCCCGACACCTACTCCAACTCCTACACCCACCCCGACTCCCACTCCGACCCCTACGCCTACACCCACCCCGACACCGACTCTCACTCAAAATACACCCCCAATTATCACTTTGGTCGGCAGTTCGACAATAAATATTCTGCTCGGCGAGAATTTTAGCGACCCGGGCGCTACGGCTTCAGATGATGAGGATGGGGATATTTCCGATGATATTGTTAAGACAGGCAGTGTCGCCACCTCGACAGTTGGGGCATATAACTTGATTTATTCCGTAACGGACAGCGATGGGGCATCAGCTTCAACGTCGCGATTAGTAAACGTTAATGCAACAACGACACCTACCCCGACTCCCACTCCGACCCCTACCCCGACTCCTACACCAACTCCAACTCCTACTCCGACAACCACAACGACATCCACTCCGCCTCAATGCAATGACGGACTGGATAACGACGGCGATTCCTGGATAGATTTTCCGGAAGCAGGCTGCGATAGTCTATCGGACAATGACGAAACCGGTGGGCGAGCACCTACTGGCGGCGGAGGAGGCGGAGGTCCGATAGACGGCTCCGGTTTTGCCCCTCAAATACCGCCGCAAGGTGAAGTTTTGGGCGCAGCTATCTGTACTGAGGAATATCTTAAGTCCTATATCAAATTAGGAGCAAATAACGACCCCGATGAAGTCAAAAAATTGCAAAAATTTCTTAATGATTACGAGGGCGAGAGTCTTCAAGTTAACGGTGTGTACGATAGACTGTCATTTGAAGCGGTAAAGCGCTTCCAAACCAAGTATGCTTCAGAAGTTCTGGCTCCGTGGGTGCCCTATGGCTACGGAGACGCGCATACTCCCAGTGGCTATGTCTATAAGACAACAAAATATTGGATAAATAAGATAGTTTGTGCTACAAACCCCTCCAAAGCGCCTGACCTTTCACCGGATAGGCGTCTGCCTGCCCCTTCCGTTCAGGCTGGCTTGCCCGCCGACCAGACGGGTCCGATAGAAAGTCCGATAGAGAGTAGCGGAACTCCCACACAGGCTCCCAAAGAGGCATCTGAAGGGGAAGTTCTCGGAACTTCAACGTGTCAACTATTGCTTCACGACTATCTCCGTATCGGACAAATAAACGACCCGGATGAAGTGAGAAGGCTTCAGACTTTTTTGAATAAAGAGCTTGATCTGAAATTGCCGGTCAATGGATTTTTTGGTCCATTAACCGAAGGCGCGGTAAATAGGTTCCAGGTGAAATATTGGGAGCAAGTATTGTTTCCGTGGGTGGCTTACGGACTTCCGACCGCTCAGACACCAACCGGCTATGTGTATAAAACAACCAAGCGATGGGTGAACATGACCGAGTGTCCGGACCTTAATCTTCCGATGCCGAAGCTGCCTTAAAGGCTGTAGATAATTTTTCTTTTTTCAATCGTTAGCCCAGACGCGGTTATTGACAGAACAATCATATTGTGGTTTACTGGTAATTAGATAAAAATTTTTGAAGGGAGAGAAGAAATCATGTCAAAAACAGAAGCTCAGAAATTACTTAACTATTTGCGCACGGAGGTCTCTGGTTATGAGTTAAATCTCATTTTACTGCGTCAAGAGGTCGAGAAGGGAGGTTTCCCTCTCGCCGCCATTGGAACCAGTGAGGAAGAACTTGAGGAGTTTCGTGTTAGTGGTTGCAAGGTTGATTCGCAAGAGTTGCTCGAGGTATTGCGCCGAGGAGGCGAAGAGTATGACCCGGCGCTGCCAGATGCTATACGCAACGCAGTCGAAAGAGGAGGTCTAGCGCTCACCGACATTGGCACCAGCGAGGAAGAGCTCAGGGCTTTAAACGCTAAGGCAAGATCCCAGCCAGGTGCCCTGGAATTGCTCCACGAGCGGCGCAGGAAAGCCGAGAAGTACTTCTCGACGCCAGGCACCTTCGAAACTGTACTCAAGAAACTATAGGTTCTACACAAAAAAAAGTCTCGCGCTTCGTCGGCGCGGGGTTTTTTCTTTTAGCCATTGCATATGTAAGAAATTTGTGTTATAATTTACAAGTCAACCTGAGATAGTCAGGCAAACGGTGATATAATATGGATGTGAGAAAAATGTTCAAAAAGTATTTTATTCCCCACGAACACAATGACCATCAGCCTCATTTTTTGAGATTTAAAACAATCGGCTCGATAGTGGGTACGGTTTTGGCCATTGAATTATTGTTTTTGGCGGAAATTTTCGTATTTTCTTCGTATCGTGATTTTTTTGCGGCAATCCTTCCTGACGTTCTTGTCGATTACACCAATCGGAGCCGCGCTAACCAGAGTTATGGCTCGTTAAAAAGGAGCGCGGTTTTGGATGAGGCCGCTCGTATGAAAGCTGAAGATATGGCGAAGAAAGGTTACTTTGCGCACACGAGTCCCGAAAACATTACTCCCTGGCACTGGTTCCGGGAAGTCGGGTATGATTTTAGCTATGCCGGTGAAAATCTTGCGGTGAATTTTTTCGACTCCGATGCGGCATTCAACGCCTGGATGAATTCTCCCTCTCACAGAGCGAATATTTTAAATAATAATTTTTCGGAAATAGGTATTGCAACAGCCGAAGGAGTTTACAAGGGTAGGCCGTCAGTTTTTGTGGTGCAGCTTTTTGGAAAACCTGCGCGCAACGCTTTAAGCGCAGCTGGTGCAGGCGGGTCTGCGATACCCGTGGCTGAAACAGCAGTTAAAGAAACGCATTCGCCAAAAAAAACAGTTCCCCAGCCGGAGCCCAAAATAGTAGTCGAAAGCGTGCCGAAGTCGCCGGAGCAGGAGCTTTTCGTGGCGGTTAAATCCGCCACCGCCGACGGTTCCGAAAATGTTGAAATGTTCGGCCAAAGTCAAAACAAATCCAGTCCGGCATTGCCCCAGTCTTCACTTTCAGAAAAAGTTTTCTCATCGCCGAACAAAATAATTAATGTTCTCTACGGCATTCTTTTGGCAATGATCCTTTTGGCTCTGCTCCTCAAAGTTTTCATTAAAATGCACATCCGCCATCCGGTACTCGTTACCAACGGCGTTCTTGCCTTCTCGGTGATTTCGGGTCTTCTCATTTTCAATCGGGAGCTTATCATTTCCTTGGGGTCCGTCTTTTAGGTATTATATTCTTAATCTGTTAGTATCCATTCATATTAAAATATGTCTATTTTAACTAAAATCTTTGGCGATCCGAACGCGAGGGTTATTTCAACCCTTCAGCCTGTTGTGGATGAAATTAATTCTCTGGAACCCGAGTTCGAGAAGTTTTCGGATGAGGAATTAAAAGGAAAAACTACGGAATTCAGACGAAGATTGGAAGCGAGCGAATCACTCGACGATATTCTTCCCGATGCTTTTGCCGCCGTGCGCGAAGCCTCAAAAAGAACTTTGGGGCAAAGGCATTATGACGTACAGCTCATGGGTGGCATTACGCTTCACCGCGGGCAGATAGCCGAAATGAAAACCGGAGAAGGAAAAACTTTGGTGGCAACTTTGCCGCTCTATTTAAACGCTTTGACTGGAGAAGGAACGCATTTGGTTACGGTCAACGATTACCTGGCGAGGCGCGATGCCACCTGGATGGGCCAAATTTATAACGCTTTGGGGCTTACTACCGGAGTTTTGAACCATGAAGCGAGCTACATTTATGATCCTTCGCATTCTGAAAAAGACTCCGAACGCGATAAATTGGGAAGCTTTAAAGTCGTTCACGAATTTTTGCGACCCGTGACCAGGCACGAGGCGTATGCCGCGGACATAACTTACGGCACGAACAATGAATACGGGTTCGATTACCTTCGCGACAACATGGTTTACGCTCTCGACAAACTTTCGCAGCGCGTGAAGCATAGCTATGCCATCGTGGACGAAGTGGACTCTATTTTGATAGACGAAGCGAGAACCCCGCTTATAATTTCCGCTCCCGATGCGGAGTCCGGAGAGCTTTATAAAACTTTTTCCAAAATAGTTCCGCGTTTGAAAGAAAAAGAAGATTACAACATCGATGAAAAGATGAAGGCCGCCACCATAACCGAAGAGGGAATCGAAAAAGTGGAGGGCATTCTGGGGGTTTCCGATATTTATACGGAAAAAGGCATGCGCTACGTACATCATCTGGAGCAAGCTCTGCGGGCGGAGGTTCTTTTCCAGCGAGACCGCGATTACATCATAAAGAACGGCGAGGTTATCATCGTTGATGAATTTACCGGCCGACTTATGCCCGGGAGACGCTGGTCCGAAGGTTTGCACCAAGCCATCGAAGCTAAAGAGGGCGTGGATATCCAGAAAGAATCTAGAACGCTTGCCACCATAACATTCCAGAACTATTTCCGTCTTTACAAAAAATTAGCCGGAATGACGGGAACCGCCTCGACTTCGTCGGAGGAATTTCACAAAGTCTACGGGCTGGAAGTGGTTCCCATTCCAACGAATAAAACTCTTGTGCGGCAAGACCTGCCCGATAAAATTTTCCAGTCCGAGACCGGCAAGTGGAAAGCGCTTGTGCGCGACGTAAAGGAGCGGTATGAAAAGGGCCAGCCGGTGCTTATCGGCACAGTTTCCATAGAAAAGAACGAAAAACTTTCGGCGATGCTCGGACGCGAGGGCATAGCGCATCGAGTTTTAAACGCGAAACACCACGAGGAGGAAGCCATGATAATTTCCCAGGCAGGCAAGGCCAAAGCCGTAACGGTGGCTACCAACATGGCAGGCCGCGGAGTGGACATAATTTTAGGCGGCAATCCGCCTTCGGCCGACGAAGCCGAGCAGGTGCGAGGCGCAGGCGGTCTGTTGGTCCTGGGCACGGAGCGGCATGAAGCGCGCCGCATCGACAACCAGTTGCGCGGCCGCGCCGGGAGGCAGGGGGACCCGGGGGAATCTCGCTTTTATGTTTCCATGGAGGACGATTTGATGCGAATTTTCGGGTCGGAGAAAATAAAGAATTTGATGGGGCGATTCGGCGTCCCTGAAGACGAGCCCATCGAGAACAAAATGGTCTCCCGCGCTTTGGAGAGTGCTCAGGAGCGCATTGAAGGATATCATTTCGACGCGAGAAAACACGTTCTGGAGTACGACGATGTGATGAACAAGCAGCGCATCTCGATATATTCGCGGCGGAAAAAATTGCTATTTTCGGAAAACCCGGGCATCGAAAATGAAGTTAAAGATATTTTCAACGCCATTGTTTCCAAAATGGTGGAAATGCACACGGCTTCGGGGTCTGCGGAAGAGTGGAACAGGAAAGAAATAGAGAACGATATTTCCGCTTTGGCGGGCGAGCTTAACGCCGAAGCAAAAGAGAAGTTTTCGGCGCTTACGGACCCGGAAGAGCTGAAAGAAGCTTTGTTGGATTATCTTGATTCAGCGTATTCCGTAAAAAAGGAGACTGTGCCGAATTATTCGGAAGAAGTGAGATACGTAATACTTCAGGCCATCGATATACTTTGGATGGAACATATTGAAGCGATGGATTATATGCGTTCGAGCGTCCGGCTGCGGGCTTATGGCAACCGCGATCCGCTGATTGAATATAAAAACGAAGGGGCGAGAATGTTCAATATTTTGGGGGATAATATCAACGCCTATATTGCGAACCTGATTCTCAAGATAGGTTCCGGCCACGAAGGGCACGTCCATGTCCACCGCCAGGAAAATTCCCCGAAGCTGATTTTCCACTCGGCAAAAAATGAACCCGCTCCACAAAATGTTAAAACTCGTCCGCCAGCCGGCGGGTCTAACACCAATAGCGAAATTGGCCGCAACGACCCCTGCCCGTGCGGAGCGGTTAATCCGATTACCGGCCGGCCTTACAAATTTAAACAATGTGGTTTGATAAACGCCCCTCACCACAAAGGGTAGCGTAGTCCCGCCGAAGCTTTATGCGAAGGCGGACGGATCAGGAAGCGAAAGCGTCAATAAATTCTACAACCTCTATGACGAAGCGAACTCCACGAAGGCGGCCGTAAAACGCCTTGCTGAAGAGGGCAAGGAATACGCGGCGGTAAATTATTTGCGAAGCCATCCGGCCGGGTTTTACACCAAGGGCCTAAATAAAGTTGCCAGCACCTTTTCTGATTTAAGAAAGAAGCGAG
>JACOXN010000012.1:5289-39662 GCA_016176295.1 Candidatus Giovannonibacteria bacterium | reverse complement strand
CTATGTTTGCAACTGGGACGGAAGCTCCTGGCACTGCGGATGCCGGGATTCCGCTTGTACTACGAACTACTGGCAACTGCAGATGTTTAAGAAGTAATTTCAAAAATTAACTAAATAACACAAAATAACTGCGAGACAAGGACTTTTTTCATTGCTACCGAAGCGGATGCGTACTATAATTCACTTATGTTCGAGGTAAAAAAGCTGGGCGTGATCCTTTCGCCGACCAAGAATGATTTCGAGAGCCGCGCGGTGCTCAACCCGGGAGTTTACCAGGAAGGAGAGACGGTGCATTTGTTTTACCGGGCCACTGACAGAAAACATATTTCTACGATCGGGTACGCGAAGTTGGAGGGGCCAACTAACGTGGTCGAAAGAAAAATCGAACCTGTAATAGTGCCTGAAGAAGACTATGAAAGAATGGGCACTGAAGACCCCAGAATAACAAAAATCGACGACACTTTTTACATGACCTATGTGGCCCATGACGGCAAGAACGCGGTCACGGCCTATGCTTCGGGTAAAGATCTTTTTAAATTAAAAAAACACGGCGTTATAACTCCTGATATCTCGTATGATGAGGCGGCCAGCCTTTTCAGAGACGAAAAACTCAAGGATCGTTACTTTATGTTCGAGTCATATTATGAAGAGGGAGCTGGTAAAGACGTTCTTTTGTGGGATAAAGATGTTTTCTTTTTTCCCCGCAAGATCAAAGGACAATACGCGCTTTTGCAAAGAATCTTGCCGGATATCCAGATAGCCTATTTTAAGTCTTTCAAAAGCCTCCAAAAAAGAAGTTTTTGGGAAAAATATTTGAGCGACCTTGATTCAAAAGTAGTTCTGGAAAACAAATTCTGGTTCGAATCCCGGAATATCGGCGGCGGCGCTCCGCCTATAGAAACCGACGACGGCTGGCTATTAATTTATCATGCTGTGGAAGAACTGAATAAACAGAGAGTTTACCATGCCGGTGCCGCTCTCATGGACATAAATGATCCGACCAAACTGATAGGCAGGCTGGACCATCCTCTTTTTTCTCCAAAAGAAGAGTGGGAAGTGAGCGGAGAGGTCGGCCATGTTGTTTTTCCCACAGGCACAGCGATATTCGGCGAGGATCTTTACATATATTACGGGGCCGCAGACGAGCATATTGCCGTAGCCCAAGTACGCCTTAAAGATCTTCTTTCTGAGCTTAAAAATCCGAAAAATAATCAATGAAACCCGCCGGAAATTATATTTTGTATTTAAGCACTTATCCTCCGCGCGAATGCGGCATCGCGACCTTTACGCAGGACCTGGCCAATGCATTTGACCAGCGCTTTAATCCCAAGACCAAATCCAAAATCGTCGCACTGAATGAGACCCAGTCCAACTTTTATAATTACCCTCCCCGCGTCCTGGAGGCTATAGGAGCCAATCACCTTGAGAATTATGTGGATCTGGCTGAGAGAGTGAATAAGAATCCCAATATCAAGCTCGTGAACGTGCAGCACGAATTCGGTATTTTCGGAGGAGAGCAGGGAGATTATCTCGTCCCTTTTTTGCAGGCGGTAAAAAAGCCAGTGGTAACGACATTCCATTCAGTACTTGCTGATCCAGATGATGAACTGAAGCGCGTTGTGCAGCTTGTGGCCGGAAGATCAAAAGCTATGGTTGTCATGAACGAGAGATCAAAAAATGTCCTGGAAAAAGATTATTCAATTCCCAGGTCCAAGATACATCTGGTGCCGCACGGCATACCCTCGGTTTCTTTCGAGCCTCCGAAGGACGCGAAAGGAGAACTTGGGCTTTCAGGAAAAATAGTCCTTTCAACTTTCGGCATGATTAGCCGCGACAAAGGTATTGAATACGCGATACGTTCTCTGCCGAAAATCGTGAAAAAATATCCGCAAACGGTCTACTTGGTTCTGGGGGCCACACATCCGGTAGTGAGACGCGAAGAAGGCGAGGTTTACAGGAATTTTCTGCAAAAAGAAGTTGAGCGCCTCAATTTGAAAGGGCATGTGTTTTTTTATAATAAATATCTTTCTCTCGAAGAGATAATCAAATACCTTAAAGCCACGGATGTTTACATTTCCGTAATAAATAATCCGATGCAATCCGTATCCGGTACGTTATCTTATGCTTTGGGCTGCGGGCGGGCGGTAGTTTCCACTCCCACCGAATACGCACAGCATGTTGTCACTGGAGAGAACGGCATGCTGGTAAAATTCAAGAACGCAGGTTCCATCACAAAAGCGCTAGACAGAATCTTGTCTGACGACAAGTTGTTAAGGAACATGCAAAAAAACGCTTATGAAACAACCAGGCATATGACATGGGCAAACGTGGCGGGCTCTTATTTCAATATCTATAACAAATTCTCCGACATCAAACGGGAGGAAAATAAATTCCCCGATATCACGCTTGAACATCTGGAGCGCCTCACTGATTCTTTTGGCCTCATCCACCACGCGCGTTTCAATAAACCGGAAAGAAGATTCGGCTACAGTATCGATGATAATGTAAGAGCACTCCTTGTCTGCGCCGAAAGGTATGGGCAGGAACCTTTACCCCGGCTTCTCACGCTGATGAGAACTTACCTGGATTTCATCAGGTTCTCGCAGCAGCCCAACGGTTCTTTCGCCCAGATAGTAACATCTCAGCACCAAAAAAAATCTTTTCGTGACGAAGATGTACAGGGCAGAGGCATTTGGGCGCTGGGTTTTGTAGCTTCAAGAAAATATCTGCCGCCGGAAATAACAAAGAACGCGGATGCTCTTTTCAAGAAAGCTTTGGGAAAACTCTCCGGCATAACGCAGCCGCGCGCGGGAGCGTTTGCCATGACCGGGCTGTATTATTATCTAAAATCTTGTCCGAACGACCGCATGATGAAAGATTTTATTAAGCTGGCGGACCGGCAAGTTGATTTGTTCAGCAATGGATCTTCTGCCGAATGGCCCTGGTTCGAAGATCATCTAACCTACTCGAACAGCAAGCTCTCTGAATCGCTTTTTTACGCGTACGATCTCACAAAAAATAAAAAATATTTGAACGTCGCGGAAACATCTCTGTCTTTTTTGACCAAAGTCACGTATGAACCCAAGCATTATTCTCCTATCGGGCAGAACGGATGGTATTTCA
This sequence comes from Candidatus Giovannonibacteria bacterium, assembly GCA_016176295.1. GTDB lineage: Bacteria > Patescibacteriota > Minisyncoccia > UBA11713 > 2-01-FULL-45-33 > JACOXN01. The sequence goes on along the minus strand of JACOXN010000012.1, from coordinate 36,539 downwards.
GGTACCAAAAAAGAGCTTATTACGATCAGCAGCCCGAGGACACGGCCTCAATGGTGGGTACTAAGCTGGTTGCGTATAAAACGACCGGTAAAAAAATGTTCCTGGACGACGCGTTGAAAGCCTTTCAGTGGTTTTTGGGGAAGAACCATCTGGAGCTCATGGTATATAATGAGGCAACGGGCGGATGTTTTGATGGCGTCGGAAAATACGCTTTGAACCTGAACCAGGGAGCGGAATCAACTCTATCCTACTTAATGGCCAGAATCGCTTTTGAAGAGCCGGAAATAAAGAAGGCAATCCAACAGATATGAATAAGGAACCTGGAATAAAGAATATTGTTGAGGAGACAAAATTAAACGCGGTTAAGGTTTTGGAAGCCTCAGCAAAACCTGAAGGATTTCACGCATCCGGTCTTCCAGGCGGGTATGAAGCATTGTGGGCGCGCGACTCCATGATAACTTCTTTGGGAGGGTGCCTTGTGGGAACAAAATTTAAAAAAACTTTCCAAAAAAGTTTGGAGCTTTTGGGGAAAAATCAGTCGGAGCTGGGCCAGATACCGAACGCGGTTGGTTCGTACAATATTGACAGGCGCTCGGACGTGACTTTCAATTCCATAGATTCCACGCTTTGGTACCTGATAGGGAATTTCGTCTATTCCGGCGCTTATGGAGACAAGTCACTTTTGCAGAAAAACGCAAAAAATATTTTAAAAGCCCTCGATTGGCTTCGTTTTCAGGATCCGAATGAAGATAAACTTTTGGTTCAACAACCAACCATGGACTGGCAGGATGCCTTTCCGCACAAGTATGGCCGCGCTATAAATACCGAAGCTTTGTATTACGCGGTTCTCACTTTTTTCAGGGACAAAAAAACTGCCATCCGGGTTAAGCGTGTTGTAAACGGAGAAACCGAAAAATACCTTTCGCTCTATGATAAGAAACTCGGATACTATCTTCCTTGGGTATGGAAGAACCACGACATCGTCCGCGAAGAAGAGTATTGGTTCGATTCACTGGGGAATCTCTTGGCGGTAGTGACCGGGCTCGCGGCTCCAGATATATCAAAAAAAATTCTAGATTACATCGAGAAAAATAAGATCAACCGGCCTTATCCTGTGAAAGCCATCTGGCCGCCGATAAAGAAAGGCGACAAAGAATGGAAAGATTATTTTTCCACTTCAGACGCGCGCACTCCGTACGAATATCTGAACGGAGGCATTTGGCCCATGGTGGGGGCTTTTTATGTCGCGGCACTGGTTAAAGTAAAAAAATACAAAAAAGCGGAAGCGGAACTGGAAAAACTCGCGGAGGCGAATAAGCTTTTGGGCGGAGACGCGGCGGAAGAACAAATAAAAAAAGCCGGTCTCAGTGCCGGCGAGGTATTTGGTTTCCATGAATGGCTCCATGGCAAGACAGGGCGCCCCATGGGACAATCCAATCCCTACCAGGCCTGGTCCGCCGGCGCTTATCTCTACGCCTACGAATGCGTTAAAAAAAAGAAAGTTTTGTTTTTCAAATAATGAAAACCAAATAACTCTTCACTCATTCTCGTCCGCCAGCGCGGCCTCCGAGGTTTCGCTCATTTTTGCCCTCGCTCTGTTCGGGACCAGGCCAAAAATGGCGAAAAATCCGTTCAGAGTTGTTTGGTTTTTCTTTTTTCGACAAAAAACTGAAAGCCCGCGAGATTTCGCGGGCTTGCCTGCAATTGCAGGACTTGCAACTCCTACTCTATTGTGTATTATACCATTTTTAAGACTCTCTGTCAAATAGAAAGGCAAAATCCTTACAATAGAAGGTATTTTAGGCGAGTTTAAGATAATTTAAGGTGTTTTTTGACGAGGTTCGTGATGAGATCTGCTTTCTTGTGGTATTCGAAATTTTCCACGGCATGTCTGCGGGCGGCTCTTCCCATTTTATTTCTTAGCTCGTCATTGGTCAGTAATTTCAATAGATAGTCCGCGAGTTCATTTTCGTCGGCGCGATAGGCGAATATCTTCCCTTCCGGGAAATAAACTTTTTTCTTCTCCTCGTATCCCATATGCGGATATACCCATTCTTCGGTAAGTTCTACGGTCTCTCCTACTTTTGCCAGAAAGCCGGTTACGCCGTGAACTATGGTATCTTTTGGCCCCATTTCATTTATTGAAATGACAGGCACTCCGCAGGCCTGGGCTTCCACTTGTATCATACCGAATCCTTCCAGACGGCTGGGAGCCGCGTAAATATCGGCGGCGTTTAGAAGGAAAGGCATAAATTCCCGCGAAAGGGGCCCCTCCACGTATATAACTTTATCTTTTGCGTCGCCAAGTTCGCTGATAAGTTTCATTTCATCGTCGTAGTGGTCATCGGCGCTGTCTCCGCCCCATACCTTGCAGACGTATTTCCATTTTTTAAAAGTTTTATCTACGGTTTTTAATGCTTTGAAAATTTCCTGCGCGCCTTTGGATGTTACATCTCCTCCCGCAGTCAGTATCATGAGCTCATCCTCTTCAACCCCTATCATTTTTCTTATCAGTTTAATTTTCTCGTCGCCTCGCGGTATTGGCTTATAAATTTCGGTTTCGCATCCGATATGCGCCACTTCGAAATTTTTTGTGTCCACTCCGTCTCTTTTATACGTGTCTTTTACCCACTGGCTCGTAGCAAGGACTAAAGGCAGGCTTTCCAATTCCTTGCGGTAGTTTGCCACCCAGCCGTCGGCGACGAGCCAAGGAACTGGTGTCACTCCGAATTGTTGTGTGTGGGTGACGAGGTCCGGCGTATGCGACCAAAATCCCACGCCGATGGCGGCATCCGGTTTGAAATATTTATATAGCCATTCTTTTTGAAATTCGCTTCCCAGGTTGCACGGCATCACTTCTTTGCCGTTTTCCTTCATACCGCGATAGAGCATGTCTCCCTGCATGGAAAGTCCGTCCGGTTCCGGAGGGTAGGCGTATAAAATTACCGATCTCATTTGATTATTTCCCGAAAAGTTTCAACCGGGGATAAACTTTTAAATTCGAACGAATCTTTCCCAAATCCGTATGCCGAGTTTATAATTTTTTCTTTGGTCTTAAAAATTCCCGCCGAAAGCCAAGATTGCAGTCCGGCATTTTTTGCGGAAGCTCCCGAATTCTTTTTTTTATCAAGTTTGTAGGCAAAATTGAAGAACTTTCCGGCGACTAATTTGTTTTCGGAGATAAGTTCCGCAACCGCGTAGTGCACCCCGCGGTGACGAGGATGGCCGTATTCGCCGTTTTCCCCGTGGGTGAAAATGTATGAAAAATTCTTTTTTTTGAGCTCTTTTTTTATGATATTTTTTATTATTGGAACACTTTCTTTCACGTTTAAAATCCCTTCGTCTTCCAGGTCGGTGATGACACCTTTCGCCTTATAAAATTCTGATGCCACTTTTTTAAATTTAGGGGCGCGGTCTTTGTCGGATGCACGGCAGAGAGAAAAGATGGTCCACTGCAGATTTCTATTTTGTAAAATAGTTCCTCCCATCCAGATGGTCTCGTCGTCCGGATGGGCGACCACGACCAGCGCCGCGCCCTTGTTCAGTTTTAAACTTTCCACTATTTAAATTTATCGCAGTGGTTGTGCCGCGTCAATAGATTTTTTTATTTTGTCGGGCTGCTGGGAATCCTCTTCCCCCGACATTTTGCTCGTTCGCTTCGCAAACAGTAAAAAAGCATCCTCCAGAGCCCGGCTTTCCAAAAAAACGAAGCAGTTCGTTTTTTTGGAATAGCCTTCGACTCCCAACATTTCTTCAATCAAATACCAAAACAAAAACCACCGTGAAGGCGGCTTTTGTTTTGATTGGTCGGGCTGCTGGGAATCGAACCCAGTCTACACCCTCCCGAAGGGTGCGTACTACCGGCATACTCCAGCCCGCCGACGCTAAAGCTTTGGCGCCTGCCTGCCGGTAAGCAGGGGCAAGCCTGTTTGCTTAAATAGCGCACATACTTTATACCATATATAGCTTTAGTTTGAAAATTAGGGGTGAAAATTGAATTTACTTCAGTTTATCCGCGCATGGAATTTAAGAGATTTCTTTTTCAACATCTATTTTATCCTCGGGCTTTCCTGGAAGTTCAACAAAATGACTACGCTGGCTTGGGGGTCTTTGAACCTCATTGGTTCTCTGGTACCTGTCGCTCAGATATATATAGGGAAGCTGGCAATTGACCAACTTGTCATCGCGGTCCAGACACAGGGAAAGAACGGGGTGGATCTTTTGTTTTTTTACATCGGAGCGGAGATATTTCTTAAGTTTTTTTCTCAGGCCATTGCCAGCGCTTCCCGATTGTTATCCCAGATAGCAGGCGAATTATTCACTTTATCCATTGGGAAAAAAGTTCTGGATAAGATCAGTACTCTCGATATTTCTTATTTTGAGACTGCTGAATTCCATGACAAGATCGAACGCATAAATAACGAAGCTACATATCGCGCGGTCGGAGTGGTTAATGCGGTTTTCGGCCTATTAAGAGAGATAGCTGCTTTGGTCGCATTGGCTGCTGTATTCGCCAAATTAGGAGGAATTTTTCTAGCCATTATAGTGATAACGACCTTACCTGTTCTCGTTTTGGAATTCTGGGAGGCGTCGGCTAACTATGATTGGAAAAAAAGCTGGGGGCGTTCTTATAGAGTTGCGTATTATTACAAGGACGTGATTGCCTCTTATGAGAACTTTCAAGAGCGAAAACTATTCCGACTTTCAAGCGAGTTCATAGCCCGCTACTGGGCTTTCGCGGCCAAATACGTTAAAGATCACCGTAAATTTGTGATGCGAAGAGAAGGTCAGAATGTTTTGAAAAACTTATTGCCCGACGTCGGATACTATTGGGGTTTTTTCATCGCAGTGCGGCGCACTCTTCTGGGCTCTATTACTTTGGGCGATCTTACTATTATTTTCATGACCGGATACAGGTCGGCGCTCGGCAGTTTAATGGGGATAGCAAGATCGATAGGAGAGCTTTACAAAAGCCACCTATTCATAAGGGACCTTATTGAGCTTTTGTCCTATGAGCCCCGTCTCATAATGGCATTCTGCCCTCAAGTAGTTGAGGCCGGCCCTTTGACGATAACTTTTGAGCGCGTGAGCTTTAGATATTCTTCGGATAAGCCTGATGTTCTAACGGATGTTTCTTTTTCTGTTAATGCCGGAGAACGGATCGCTTTGGTCGGAGAAAACGGCGCGGGCAAGACTACGCTGGTAAAACTATTGCTGCGTTTTTACGACCCGACCGAAGGGCGGATTCTTATAAACGGCATTGACCTTAAAGAGGTCGAGCTCGAATCGTACTACTCCCGCATCGGCGGTATTTTCCAGGATTTTGTAAAATACGAAGGCCGGGTTCGCGAACAGATCGCCTTCGGAGAAGTGAACCGCCAGAACGACCATGAAAAGATATGCCACGCGGCCAAAGTCGGGAGGGCCGAAGAATTTATTCTTAAGCTGCCGCTTACCTATGAAACCTCATTGGGTGATTGGGAATTTGAAGATAAAACCGAGAAGCTTTCCGGCGGCCAATGGCAGAGGCTGGCGCTCTCCCGCGCCTGTATGAACGTATCGTCGGCACTGATTGTCCTGGATGAGCCAAGTTCCTCGCTGGATGCGGAAGCGGAAGAAAAATTCTTCGGGGAGTATCTCTCGGAAAATTCCAACAAAAGCATTATTTTTATTTCTCACCGGTTTTCAACCGTGAGAAAAGCCGATTCGATATATTTGTTCCAAAATGGAAAGATAATCGAATCCGGCAGCCACGACGCATTGATGAAACTGAACGGGAGATATGCGGAGCTCTTCAATATTCAGGCAAAATGGTACAAATGACGGCGAAACTCGCCGTTTTTTATTTTACGTAATGCTTCTTTTTCATCTTCGCAATCTCTTCCTCTTCAAGCCCGGACTTTTTTGACTTTCCGGCTTCGGCGAGTTTTTTTAGTTCCTTTTCCGGAAGTTCGTTCAATTCCAAAATTCTTTTTTCCAGATATTCCTCGTTATTTTTTTCGGGGTCATCGAGAACTTCTTCAAATAAAGAGTTGAGCAAGAGCCCGATCTTGATCCCTTGCGGCAGTCCGGTGATCTGCTTGATCTTGTCGCCGTTTATTTTCATCATTTTAAGTGAAACCGGGGCGCGCTGCAGCTTTTCCACTATGAATCTGAAATGCCTGAGTTTGTAAGGCTCGGCTTTGGGGACTCCGGAGCCGATGCGGTCGCAAATGCGAACTCGAATCAGGTCTTCCATATCCTCCGGCCCAACTTTGGCAATAAGCCTTCTCACAGATGACTCGGTAACTTCATTCACGTTGTAATAAAAAAGATGGAAACGTACGAGCTTAACCACTTTTTCCGCAATGTCATTGCCGTATTTCAGGCGGTTCATTATTTGCCCGGCTATTTTGGCGCCGATTATCTCATGGCCGTAGAAAGTCGAATCGGGGCCGTTTCCGTGCTTGGACCGAGGTTTTCCTACATCGTGAAATAGCGCGGAGAGTCTCACTACCAGCGGCCATTTTTCTCCCGCTGCGTGGTCCAAAGCTTTTAAATTATGTTCCCAGACAGTATAGATATGGTGTTTGTTCTGCCCTACGCCGTAGCCTTCTTCGAGTTCGGGCAGAAAAAGTTTTAAAATACCGAAATCTTTCAGCATTTCAATGCCAGCGGAGGGCGTAGTCGTCATGATCATTTTGTTGAATTCGTCGCGGATCCTTTCTTTCGCTATAGCTTTTAACAGCGCAGCTTTTTTCTTGAGCGCTTCCCTGGTGTTTTTTTCTATCTCGAAACCCAATTCGGAGGCAATGCGCACCGCGCGCATTATCCTGAGAGCGTCTTCCTCAAATCTTTTTTCCGGTTCGCCGACCGCGCGGATCAGTTTTTTTTCAAGATCCGCGCATCCATTGAACGGGTCAATGAGGTTTTCGGAAACTTCGTCTGAAAATTTAGTACGAACGTCTTTCGTTTCGCTCGCGCTTAACCCTCTCTCATCATCCGTTCCGGATGATCCCCTCCGGCCTCGCGCTCCGAAAGACGCTCGCTTTTTAAAATTTTCAGACGAAGTTTCCGAAAGTTGAAACGCCATCGCGTTCACGGTAAAATCCCTGCGTGAAAGGTCGTCTTCTAATTTTTTGGCGAATTTAATCTCGTCTGGGTGGCGCTTGTCGGAATATTTTCCTTCGATGCGGTAGGGAGTTACCTCTATCATCCGGAGCTTGGGGTCTTCCGAGCCCGTCACAATACTCACTGTGCCGAATTTGTTTTCATAAAAACTATTCGGAAAAAGCTCCTGTATATTTTCGGGGGCGGCATTCGTGGTAATATCCCAATCTTTAGGTTCTTTTGCAAGCAAAATATCGCGGACGCACCCACCCACGAGATAAGCTTCGAAGCCGGCGGACCCAAGTATGGCAACCGCCGCTCGGACTTCTTTTGGTATCTCTGTCTTTTTCATAAATAAAATGGGTGATATCCCCGCCTGCTTTCGCTATGCCCTTGGAGGGAATCGAACCCCCATTACTAGTTCCGAAGACTAGTGTTCTGTCCGTTGAACTACAAGGGCGCACGGCTATTCTATAGGCTTTGGGCGAAATTAACAACTACCTCCGCAAGCACCACCGCTCCGACTATTAGAATTGCTCCAATGATGGTCCAAAAAAGCAAGCTCTTGGCTTTCGTAATTTGCTGCTCGTTTCCGCGGGCAGTTACGAACATGAAACCGGCCCAAACCAGAAATATTGTTATTAAAGGTATGCCGATGGTTTTTAAAAGTGCAGCAAATTTTTCAATTACTGCCCCGAAAGTTTTGGATTGGGTCCAGTTGTCGATGGTGTATCCTCCGCTTTGTCCTCCTCCGGCATTTCCACCTGGTTGCCCTCCTCCCGCGTTGCCTCCTTGTTGTCCTCCTCCGGAACTACTTCCTCCGCTAGAGCTTGGAGGTGGAGGAGCTGTGGGAGGTTGAGGCCCTCCGCTTGAAGAGCCTCCCGGCGGCGCGCTGGGTGGATCATCGCAACTTATGCCGTTGCAGAATCCTGTTGCGCATTGTGAATTACTGGTGCACGAAAAACCGTTGCCCAAACTGCCTCCGGAACTGCTGCCGCCGCTTGAGGAACCGCCCGGCGGAGGTGGCGGAGGAGGAGGCGCTCCTTGCGCCATGCTTAGCAAAGGAATTACCATCGCCAAGAATAAAATAGAAGCCGCTAAAAACCGAAAATTATTCCTAAAGTGTTTTGAATACATGCATTAATTATACAATAAGAAAAAAAGAGCGGATACAGCTGTATCCGCTCTTCGGTTTAAAACAAGGTGCTATGCTACGAGAGTTTGCAAACTGGGTCCCCAGACGTCCGAGGACGGAAGGAAAGCCCGTGTTTCCCCCCCGTCAGGCGATAAGCCGCCGGGTACTGTCCCGCTTCAGGAACGAAGCAGATTACATCTCCATGGGTTTCCCGCCAGTATTCCGGGACGTTTATGGCATGTTCCCATGCCACGGCCCCCTTCCATCTGGTCGGGGCTTCGCTTTCCAGTAGCCCGGTGCCGTTCGTAAAAACGACACCCTGGTTTCCGAAAACGAATCTTCCAGCTTCACCCGGCTTCAACGTAACGGGGCCTCTGGGGCTCATGTCCGCCGGCCGTTCCCTCGTATGCCCTCCCGGTGTCATGTTGCCGATGATGTAGAGCGCGCCGACGATGATAATCGCGGCGAGAGCCAATTTGGCCACGCCACCCAATGCTTTTCCCAAACCGGGTAGCAGCCATGCGATTCCGACGAGGCACAGAATGGCTAAACCAAGCAAAAGGAACTCACTAGGTACGCCATTTTTGATGACTGAGCTTAAGCCCCCATCAATCCCGCCGGCTTTTGCTGCTACAACTGCCGTTGTTTCCGGCAGATACGCCAGCAGAAAGAAGTGTAAGGTCGTCAGCAAAAACACAGCCATAGCCATGTAGAGATACGGTGCGGGGTTAAATGTCCTCCACATCGAGTACCCGATCATGACCGCCATTCCCGATATCAGCACGATGGGGACGGCTCTGACGTTTTGGTGGAAAGGCACAAAGAGAACATACATCGCGATCATTAGCTCGGCGAACAAAGTTCCGCCGATGATGCGAACCCACCTCTCTCCTATGCTTTGGCTACCCACTGGAACCCGGTGGACAAGGTCGATGAACTTTGCGATCGGATATCCGAAGAAACCGATAGCAACTAGCACGACTGTCCCCAGGAACGCCGCCAGGTAAACCCAGAGGTCACCCAGCCACATAAAGTTGACTACTTTGAAAAGCACGAGAAACATTATGAGAACGAGCCAGATTGAGGCACCTATGGCGGCGTTCGTCAGCCAAGTTGGCCCGCGGTCACGGACTCGTTCGTAGAGTCCTTCAGCGGTGTAGAACGCGACGCCGAGTATCAGTACGCCAAAATTTACGAGTGCGGTCAGTGTGCCTATGAGAACATTCCAAAGTGCGTTCATAAAGTCCATCCTCCTCGATTTCTGTTCCGCGCGCGCTCTTCGCGCTCGCGCGGGTTGCCCCTTGCCGCCCAATCCTTGATTCGGTCGAGGGTTTGGCGCAAGTTATCGTTTGCGTTGTTTAAGGTTTCAGGTACAGGTTGCAGCGCGGTTGCAGTTTGGGCGATCCCGTTGTCTATTTTCTCCAGGATGACTTTAACTGGCGGCCAGGCTTTTTTTACAACTCTCTCAACATCCTGGAGCCTGCGCTGTTCAACCAGCCTTATTGCATAGTTGAACTTGTCGTCCGGCAGCCACACCAACCATTTCAAAGTGGCTTCCTGAACTTCTTCGCTTCGGTTCAGGAGAATTTTGAGAAGAAGTTTTTCCACTCGGTCGTCCTCGTTTTTCCCGACTATTTTTCTGAACCTTTCCCAGAAAAGCTCCTGTTCTTCATCGTTCAGGAACTTTCTCACCATCTCGAGAATATTGTCGAAAGGCTGGGGCTTGATGCCCTCCTTTACAGCCTCAGTGGCTGTTTCGCCGACAACGCGGGTGACTGCGCGCCCCAGCTCGCCGCCGATGGCGCTGGTCACGATTTCCGCGACCGCCTTCGTTACGAGATTTGCCGGCCCCCCAAAAATATTCTTTACAGTGCTTATAAACGCCATGATTAACTCCTTTCCTTTGTTTCCAGAAACGTGAGACACTCAGGATGCCTGAGACACATCTCATCGATCTCCGTAAGTTTTTTTTCCTTGCAGTTTATTTTCCTAGGCCCAAGAAGGTACAGAACTTTTTTTTCGCTCAGCTCTTCTCTTCCGAGCCCGATTGAAAACGTAATCTTGCGCTGCGACTCCGGGAAATCGAAATCGAACGTTTTAGTCCCTTCGGAGAATACCAATTCCTCAATCGACGGTTCCCGGAATCTGTCTGCCAGCGTCACTCTGCTGTGAGGCACCAGTTTGCCATCGGGGCTTTTTACCGAAACACGAATCTGGTAGTGCCCCCAGTGTCCTTCGCAAAACACTTCCAGTTTGTTGCCTTTCGGCGTTTCTTTCTTTTCAGGGATGCATAAAGTTGACGATTTTTCGAACCGGCTCGGCCCGTCAACAGCCTTGAACAAATATTTTCCTACGGCGACTTCGCAATCGAATATCGCCTGGCCGGTTTCTTCGTCGATTTCTTTTGGGGATTCCGCGTGCTCCTCTCCGTTTACCAAGAAGTGGACAAGTCTTGCATCAGCTTTTCCGCCTTCGTTTCTTCCATCTTTTACCGTTACCAACACCCTTGCTTTTTTGGCCGACTCAAACGGCCAAATGTACTCGATAAATACCTGCAGTCCTTTCTTCTTTCCGTCGCCTGCCATATTTTTTCCCTTTCTTATTCTTTTCTTCATGGCCAACCTGGCAGGTTGGCCAAGTTTGGTTAGGTTTTTGTTTTTGCAAACTATTTAATTTTTTTCAATGTTTCTTTCAGTTTTTGTATTCTGGCGATATTATACTAATAATATGCCACATTGTCAATAGCCGCGTAGTTGCAACACTAGAGACAGGAGTTGACTATTTTGTTTTTTGGCAAGATCCATGTAAGAATATATGGGTATTTACGTCATATATGACAAATCCCATTAACTCAAAAACTTTCCTTGAAGCTTACGACCTGTATGCCGATGCTCTTTTCAGGCACTGCTACTTCCGCACGTTCGACCGCGAGCTTGCCCGGGACCTGGTGCAAGAATCTTTCACGCGCACATGGTTATATATCGCCGAGGAAAGAAACAGGATAGAAAATATACGCGCTTTCCTCTACCGCACGCTCCACAACCTCATCGTGGACGAAATAAGGAAGAAAAAATCTTTTTCATTGGACGAGCTTTCGGAAAAAGGATTTTCGCCGACCGACAATTCTTTTGAAAAAATGGGAAGCAAAATTTTGTGCGGTGATATTATCAGGTTGGCAGGCTCACTTGATCCAAAATATAGAGAAGCGGTGCTTATGCGCTACTTAGACGACCTTTCCCCAAAAGAAATTGCCGCTATATTGGGGATAACCGAAAATGCTGTTTCCGTGCATATTAACCGGGGCCTCAATATGTTAAAAGAACTCGCCAAATAATTTTATGGAAGAAGACATTAAAAAAATCATAGAGGAAGCGAAAAAGATCGCTCTTTTGCCGGAGGAAAAAAAGCGGATGAGAACGGAACTTTCACTGTTCATTGAAAGGAACCCCGTAAGAAACCCCGGAGAAGCGCGTCTTATATCTCATGTAAGGTCGTTGTTTTTACCAGGAACATTAATGGCTAATTTACAAACTATGGCAATCGCATTAATAATCGCTTTGTTAATCGGAGGAGGAACCTCGTTCGCCGCCCAGAGCGCGCTTCCCGGCGACATCCTTTACCCGATTAAAGTGAATGTGAACGAAGAAGTGCGCGGCTGGACAGCGTTAACAGCCGAAGCGCAAACCGAATGGGACGTCCAACGCATAGAACGGCGCCTTTCGGAAGCCGAAGAATTATCAGCCGAAGGGAAGCTGAACGCGGAAACTCGTTCTGAGATAGAAACGCAATTTGAAAAACACGCGGAAAAATTCAAAAAGCATTCCAGTAAAATAGAATCCAAGAAAAACGCCAGCGCCGCTCTGGAAGCGCATTCCGAATTCGAGGGTTCTTTAAGAGCGCATGAAACGGTGCTTGAGCGCCTGGCCGAGAAAGACGGGCCGGATACCGACGCCATTTTGGCAAAAGTCCGCGCGCGGTTGAGCATTGCTTCCAAAAACCGCGCGAACGCTGAAGCGGAAATAACTTCGGAAGGGCACGGCAACTTCAAAGAAGCGGCAAACGGCAAAATGAAAGCCGCTGAAAAAAAGTTAACTGAAGCGAAGAATTTCGTTGAAAACTCAAAAGATTCCGTTTCAGCGAACGTGTCCGCCGACGCAGAAGCAAAGCTCAAACTTTCCCAAGAGGCATTTGCCGACGGAAAAGCTAAGTTGGAAGCCGGGTCTTACGGAGAAGCCTTCTCCACTTTCCAGGAATCAATGCGCTTAGCGCAGCAGGCCAAACTCACCTTTGTCGCGGAAAAAGATTTGAAAGAACATGAGGATTCGGACACGGAAGAAGAAAACGATGATGACAACGCAACTTCTACGGATAAGTCCTCCGACATAAAAATTGAATCCGAAACGGAAGTTGAAACGCATGGCGGCCTTGAGGGAAGCGGGAAAGTGAAAATTGACCTGGGCCTTTAATTAAGCAGTGCAGTTGACTTTTGTTGAAAGACATGTATACTAGCACTATAAGTTTCTTCTCGCTTTTTCTTACATAAACACAGTAAGCAGAAAGATAGAGCAAAGGACTTGAGGTCATTTATTAGTAGTTTATGTAACCAAAAGCATGGCTAAAAAACTATATGTCGGCGGTCTCAACTATGCGACCACTGATCAGGGTTTGAAAGATGCTTTCTCTCAAGCGGGCAATGTCGAGTCGGCTACGGTCATCATGGACCGCATGTCCGGACGTTCCAAAGGCTTCGGCTTTGTGGAAATGTCCACCGAGGATGAGGCGCAAGCCGCCATCGGAATGTACGATGGCAAAGAGCTGGACGGACGCACTGTGAGAGTGAGCGAAGCTCGCCCTCAGGAGGCCAGGCCTCCCCGCACGGGCGGATTCAACCGCAGGGGCGGAGGATTCGGCGGAGACGACAGGCGCGAACGCAGCTGGTAATCTTAAAACCAAAACAAAAGAACCCCGAACAGGGGTTCTTTTGTTTTGAAAAGAAAAAAACTCCGCTCAGCGGAGTTTGGTTTTATGTAATCTTTGCCCTAAAAAAGCCTGCAGAAATTCCCGTCGCACTTCTTTTTTGTGTTGCCGGTCGCTTTTTTGCGCTTCCTCTCCTAGTTGTCGAGCTTTATCAGTGAGTAACTTTTGATAAGCTTTCAAAGCCTCGTTTGGATGTTTCTTTTCCCAGCGCCTGATAATGGCCCGCCGCGATATCATAGCAACTACGGAGCCAATAGCGGTTACCCAGTTATCTGACGTTGTATCCAAATCCCCTTTTTGGGCCCAAGCCAGCCAGGGGAAAATGTATGGCTGTAAAAGTCCGTCCCAAATGAACCGTTCCCAGCCTTCCCAGATCAGAACCTGCATGAAAACCGCGAACAATATCCCGAATACTGCCAAAAAAAGTTCGGGTGAAATCTTATAGATGTCCGGGCGAAATCTCCTCAACAAATAAAGCCCTACGAAAAAACAAACAAAACCGAACTGCACATGACCCAAAAGATCAAACCACCAGCTGGCGCTTCCAGGGACAGACTCTCGCCAGTTAAAATACCCCCAGACCACGAGAAGCAGAATGAGATATAAAATTATCAACAAATTACCAGGATAGAATAATTCTCTAAAAAAAAGCTTTAGGCGATCCACACATCACCTCATGCTAAAGTCTCATTGGAAGATATCATGAAAAAAAGAGTGTTTCAATGAATGGCGCGAGCAAGCTGTATCGCGCCCACCACGCCGGAATTATCCTCGTTCTTCGAAAAATAAACGCCCGGGAATTCTTTTTTGATACTTTTTTTAACTTTGTCCTTGAGGCCGGGCATTTTCCAGCCGGAGCCGGCAAAACCGACGCAAAAAGCTTTTTTTGAGAGCTTCAGCCTCCGAGCCACAGCTTCTATCCCCCGCGATAGATTTTTTACCTCCCGGTCGCATATCACGAGCGCCGCTTTGTCTTTTTTTAAAATAGCTTCATCCACCAGATGAGAGAAGGAAGCAATGTAATATTTTATATTCTGAGGATCTTCCCGCCAAACCTTGTAAAGCTTGTGATAAAAACCTTCGATATTCTTGGCGCCCGCCGCTTTCGGGATGCTTTTTTCAAACACGCTCTTCGGCATTCGACCATCCCACGAACGCATTGCCGCATGCATAGCTTTTAGACCGGCTGAAAAGGAACCGCCCTCGTCCCCCAGCAAAAAATCCCAGCCTACGGAGCGAATCGTTTTCCCTCTTGACCTTCCGTACACGTTGGCACCCGTACCGGCTATGGCTACAATACCGGCTTCCTTTGAAATAACAGGGCACTTGGCTTCAAGCGCTATAGCCGCGTCGTTCACTATCTTGTACTTTGCGTTTCTTGGAAGTAGTGATTTTATTATTCCGTCGTAGATTTTCCAGTCCTGTTTCGTATCGAGCCCGGCAAGGCCGAAAACCGTTTTTATTCCGCGGCCGTTTGAAGCCTTGAGAAGCGGAGCAATCAGCTCTTTAAGGTTCGCTTTCGTCTGTTTTTCGCCGATAGCATGATAATTCAAAGCTTTTCCGGACCGGTCCCGGATTATCTTCCCATCCTCATCAGCCAAAAGCGCCCGGCTTTTTGTACCGCCTCCTTCGACTCCTAAGAAAAAACAATTTATCATTTTTGATTTTATTTTATCAACTTCTTAAACTCCTCTACCATCGGAACTTCTTCCGGCTCGAGTCCGTAAGCTTTGGCTGTGTAAAGCGCTGTCCAGCCTGCAAGAATAACCGATGAAAAAACTTTAAAGAACACGCCGCTTTGGCTCGATTTGGAAACAGAACTTTCTTCCAAATTCTTTACTTCGACTCCGAACCCCCTGTTTTTGAAAAGTTTTTCCAAGATGTCCATTCTTTTTTGTATTCTGGGATCATCCTTGGCATCCTTCAAGAATATAAAATGAAAATTTTTAGATAGATCGTTTAAAGTGTCAAAACTGGTCATTTCGTTGTGATTCAGCTCAGGAAGTACATTGTAAAAAGCCGGAACTTTTCCCGTTTCATTGAAAGATATTTTCCAGATGTAAGCGAGGCCTTCGTTCTTTTCGGATGTATAAACCACAGGGACAAAATTCTTAAGTTTCTGTGCCAGCTCTTTTCCTTCAGCTTCATAGCGCGACGGATTAAGCGCCGTCTCCAGATTTTTTATTTCACGCAAAGCGTCTTCGTCCCCCGCTGCTTTTAAAAACGCTAGGAACGAAAGCCCGACGGCTGTCCGCGGCTGGATGCCGGCATCGGGAAGTTTTATGAAAGGCGACTTGTTCTTTTTCGCTATTTCCAAAATTTTTCCTCCGGTGGAAACGGCCAAGACCGGCAATTTTTTTTCGAGAGCTTTTTGGAAAGCGTCCGCGACCTCCTCCGTATTCCCGGAATAGGAGGATAGAACGACGAGCCTGCTTTTCAAGTTTTCCTCGGAGATATCCGGAAGCCCGTAATTCCTGTGCACCAAAATATCGAGTGACCGATCGCATGCTTTTAGAAGACCGGCCGCAAGATGGGAACCGCCCATGCCCACAACTATCATTTTTTTGGACGCGGTAAAAGTTTCGCCGTTTTCGATAACGGGCTCGTAATTGAACTGCTTGGAAAAATTGAGAAGAGCTTCTTCCATTTTAACGTATGTTTTGCTGGCGCAACATCTCTTCGGGAGGAGGCAGGCTGCTTCCGTCGAGCCGCGGAGGAGGCGGAGGACCCCCTGCGGGAGGAGGCAAAGGCACGCCCGAGTTTTCCGTTTCGGCGATGAATATTTTCATTGAATAGTTGATCGCCAAAAGCAGTGCCAGGCCAACCAAAATAATAACAACATCTTTGAGTAAAGAATTCTTGCTTTCCATAAAATTAGATTCGGATGAGCAAATTATTTTTTAATGCCCAGCAGTTCCGCAAGCCGCGCCTTGTCGAAGCCGACCACTATTTTACCGTCCACGTCTATGACCGGCACGCCGAGCTGGCCTGATCTTTTGATCATATCTTCGCGGGCTTCAGTGTCGGTTGCAACGTTCTTTTCCTGATATTGCACTTCGTTTACTTTAAAAAACTCTTTTGTCATCTTGCAATAAACGCACGTCGGGGTCGTGAAAATTGTTACATTTGCCATATTTTCTATTTTACCAAATATTCCTCTTCTTGCAAATTTGAGATCTTTTTGATAGGGTTTGGGCAGATTTCCTGATTATTTCGGCATAAACGGAGGAAAAAACATAATGTATATTGAAAAACCTCACGTCGGAAAATTGGCCCGCCCCGTATATTTTGTAGGCGGTGGAATGACCGATTTTAGAAAACGGCATGAGATGAAAGCCGAAGAGCTCATCATGCAAGCGGCCCGCATGGCCGTGCTCGAGAACGATCTCCTGGTGGATGGCGTATTGAGCTTCAAAAAAATGGTCGACTTCGGAGTTGGCGGACAATTTGCGGACCACTTCAGCGACCAATTGCTTTTTATCGCGAAAGCTCACGACGGCCTCGGCCTGGAACCGGTCGGAAATATCGAGGTTAAAACAGGCGGAGCCACAGGCGGAAGCGCCGTAATGACGGCCGTCATGGCTGTTGCTTCCGGCCTTCACGATGTTGTTGTGGTCGTTGGCTGCGAGATGATGGACGAAGTGTCCACGAGACAGGGCAACAATTACATCGCACATGCTTCTTGTAAAGAATTCGAATGGAGGCACGGGCGCTCTTACACCAATTTGTACAACCTCATGGCCCAGGACTACATTCATTCGCAAAAAGAAATGGGCGTTGACCCTGCAGTGGTAAGATCGGCTCTTTCCAAAGTGGCAATAAAGAACCATCACTACGCGCGTTCGAATCCGTTCGCCCAGGCTCCTGCGGAATACACCGAAGAAGACATCGTAAATTCGATGGCCGTAACAGAGCCTCTGCACATTCTGGACTGCTGTCTAATGAGTACGGGCGCTGCGGTCTGCATCATCGCTTCGGAAGAAGCGGCTTCGAAACTTACCGCGACACCGATACTTATCGACGGCGTCGGAGCGGGCTCCGATACTTTGCGCACCGGCGACCGGCTGCCGAGAACTGTGCCTCTTTTACCCAACGAAACCGAAGGGATGTACAAGCACCTGACGAATTACCCGGGCTTCCGGGCATTCTATTCAGCCCGATATGCCGCCTATATTGCCTACAATATGGCCGGAATCACAGATCCCTTGAAAGATTTCGACCTTGCGGAAACGCATGATGCTTTCACTATTTCGGCGCTCCAAAGCTATGAAGACCTGGGCTTCCGCCCGTATGGCCTCGGAAAAGATTTTATTCTTTCCGGCGACGCGTATCTCGGCGGAAAACTCCCAGAAAATCTTTCGGGCGGTCTCATCGGCAACATGCACGCGGTGGGAGCCACCGGCATTATGCAGATAATCGAAACCGGTTGGCAGCTGCAGGGCAAATGGGCGAAATTTCATAAAAACCCGGAGATATGGGAACGATTCGAGAAAACCATGCCCGAAGACATCGAAGACCTGCAGGTCCCTGACGCCAAACGCGCAGTCGCGGTAAGCCATGCCGGCACGGCTTCGCATGTAGTGGTGCATACCTTAAGGAGGCCGACATGAAAACACAATACGAAGAAAAAAATGCGGTTGTAAGCCGCGAACCTCTGAGAATTCTAATCCCACGCTCCGGAGAGCACGTGCACAACTACGGAATGATATCGAAATTTTTCCACGGTCTTTCGGAACACAAGCTTCTGTACACCAAGTGCGAAAACCCCGCATGCCTCGGCTTTGCCTATCTGCCGCCGAGGTCCGACTGCCCCAACTGCTGGGAACCGATGAAATGGATGGAGCTTAAACCGAACGAACTCACGGGCAAGGTCACCACTTTTTCGGTGGTACATTATCCCGGGGCCGGATACGAAGAAGACCTCGCGCGCGTAGAAGCCAAACTGCCTTCAATAATTGTGTACGTCGAATTACCGAACATCGACACAAAGATAATGTCGCGCCTCGAAAATTGCGACCCCGGGGACGTAAAAATCGGTATGAAAGTGAAAGCCAGATTCCGGCAAAGCTTGGTACCGAGAAGAATGCCGACTTTCACATGCTTGGACTTGTATTTTGTGCCAGTTGAATAAAAATCTCGTTCTATAAACGGGATTTTTTATTTGAAATTGGGTTCGCACTTCTACACAATACCGACGACACATGCAATACTACACACATGCCAGAACTACCGGAAGTAGAAACAATAGTCAGACATTTAAAATTGCGGCTGCAAGGAAAAAAAATAACCGCTATGTGTACCGATACGCCACGGCTTTTCCGTGGCGGAAATTTCGAGCAGATCATCAAAAGGGCAAAAGGTAAAACCATCGAAAAAGTGGACCGCGAAGGAAAAAATATTTGTCTGCGGCTTTCAGGCGGTGAAACCCTGGCAATTCATCTTATGATGAGTGGGAAATTACTTCACTTGGCTGTCGAACAGCCAAGTGAAAAACATATTCATTTTTGGATTAAATTGAGCGGCGGAAAATATCTCGCGCTCCACGACATCCGAAAATTCGGCTGGGTGCGTCTGCTGGGAAAAGGGAATAAATTCACGATCGGCCCGGACGCCTTAGCGGTTCCGCTATCGGAATTTAAAGAAATAATCCGAAAAAGAAAAGGAGTTATAAAAAATATCTTGCTGAATCAAAAATTGATCAGCGGCATCGGCAACATATATTCCGATGAAATTTTGTGGCACGCGGAGATCCACCCGTTGCGGCGCGCGGACTCGCTCACGGAAAAAGAATTGAAACATATTCATACCGCCGTAAAAAAAGTTTTGCGTCTGGCGATCAAAAAAGAGGGCACAAGCTTCAGTGATTACCGAAAGCCTGACGGTTCCGAGGGAGGCTACTTTCGTATCCGCAAGGTCTACGCCCGTGAAGGAGAAAAATGTTCCAAAGACGGTACAATCATGGAGCGCCTTGTCATCTCCCAGCGCTCCGCCTGCTTTTGTCCGAAGCATCAGAAGTGATGCACTTCAGAATTGAATTCAATTCGGAGCTATTGACATCTTCATATATCCGTGATAATATGCGAGTGAGAAGAGATTGAATGTTCTTAAAAAGGGTTTGATCTAACATTGAACTCTGCGGCGGAGGATAGGGGCATGGCCGAGACTTATTTTCGGTGTTAAAAGAACCTGCCGTTTCAATGCGCCAACGCGCGCACGGGCTCGCTTGCATATTGCGACAGTAACTTACTGCTGCGTTACCGGGATTTTTTGCAAATAAGCGAGCCCGGTCCATCAAAGTTCCCATTCCATTTTTTTGAAAAAAATTTTGGAATGGTGGTTTTGACGGGCTCTTTGAAGAAAAAAATAGAAAAAGGAGATAAAAATGTGGATACCGTTAATGACCGGAGGAGGTTTTTTAGTTCTAGTATGGTGGTTTAACCGCTGGGTTAAAAAATCACTCACGCGGCACAGAGCGGAAACGGAAAAGTTCCGCAAAGAACTGCGCGAGGTGAAGGAGTTGTAGATGAACAAAAACGTACCGTTGCAAATTTGCCCGGTGTGCGGTGAAACCGCTGAGACGATTGGTTACGATCTGATTACGAACGAACCAATCGTGAGTTGCAGTAACTGTCTGGCTTCTTTTTTTCTATCAGGCCAGGAGCCACGGCCGGAAACATTTCGATTGATCAACTGACCAACAGAACCGCGAGTTTTTACTTGCGGCTGTTTTTTATTCCTCCCGACTTTTTTTACGGCAAAAGTGGTCAACATTGAATGTTGACCACTTTTAGTTGAGATACGCAAAGAAACGTGGTACATTTTATAAAATGTTTACCATAAAAAAACTCGCCAAGTCGGAAATAGAAGTGACGGGGCAGATCCCGGCCGAAGAACTGGAAAAATTTTTTGTCAAAGCGGTAAAAGAGGCTAAAGAAAACCTTAATCTTCCCGGTTTCAGAAAAGGCACCGCGCCGGAAAAAATGGTCATGGGGAAGATAGGCGAGCACGCGCTTTTGGAAAGTGCTGCGGAGCGGGCGCTCCAGGAAGAATGGCCCAAAATAATACGCGAGGAAAAGTTGGAGCTTATAGGCCGGCCGGAGGTTTCCATAACCAAACTGGCCCGCGGCAACCCTATGGAATTTAAGATAACCGCGGCAACTATTCCTGAGATGGCTCTTCCGGATTATATAGAGGCGGCCAAAGAAATTTTTTCAAGGGAAGTGCAAGTTTCGGTGAGCGATGAAGAAATAAAGCAAACTTTAGATTATTTAAAAAAAGGACAAGCCGAAGATAAATCCGCAACGGGAGCAGAGAATCAGAAAGATTTTGGTTCTGAAGAAATGAAAGAATCAGTGCGGAAGAATATTAGTTTCGAAAAAGAAACGAAAGCCAAAGAAGAAAAAAGGATAGAATTTCTGGAAAAAATAACCGAAGGAGTAAAAATTGAATTGCCACCCGCGCTTCTCGAGTATGAGATTGAAAAAATGGTGAGAGAGCTCAAAGCCAGTCTGGCCGGCATGGGGCTTGAATGGGAAGCTTATTTAAAACATGTAAAAAAAACAGAGGAGAAACTGAAAAAAGAGTGGGACGCGGAAGCGAAGAAACGCGTGAAATTCGGCCTGACATTGCGGAAGATCGCGCGGGAGCAGAATATTTTTCCGGCAGCCGATGTTTTAAATGCCAAATCCGAAGAAGTTTTCCGCGGCCTTTCCGAGGAAGAGAAGAAAAAAACTTCCCGCGAGAACATCAGAGAATACCTTTTCGGCCGGATACAGCATGAAATGATATTTGACTTTTTAGAGAAAAACAAGTAAAATATACTTTATGAAAAAAGAAATTTACAACAATTATCTTGTCCCGACGGTTATTGAAAAAGAACAGTATGGCGAGAGAGCCTACGATATTTTTTCCAGGCTTTTAAAAGACCGGATAGTTTTTTTGGGGGGTCCCATCATGGATCCAGTCGCCAACACCATCATAGCTCAGCTGTTATTCCTGGAATCACAGGACCCTAAAAAGGATGTGTATCTCTACATTAATTCACCAGGCGGGTCGGTTTCGGCCACTTTGGCGATATACGACACGATGCAGCATATCAAGCCGGATGTCGCCACCATGTGCGTTGGGCTCGCAGCTTCGGGCGCAGCCGTGCTCCTGGCCGGCGGAGCCAAAGGAAAGCGCTATGCTCTCCCCAATTCGGAAGTTATGATACACCAGGTTTTGGGTTCTTCAGAAGGGCAGGCCTCCGATATTGCCATTGATGCCAAGCACATCGTCCATATCAGGGAGAAAATCAATAAAATATTATCCGCTCATACCGACCAGCCTTTAGCCAGTATTGAAAGGGACACCGACCGCAATTTTTACATGGACGCAGAGGATGCCAAAAAATACGGACTCGTAGACACCATTCTCAAGTCAAAAAGCGCCGTCACCGGCGAAGCAAAGATAAAGAAATAATTTTCTATAAGATCTTCGGAAGAATGTCCACGCCGGTCATGTCGCCTGGTTTTCGGAGCCCAAGAAGCTGTATTACGGTCGGCGCGACGTCGCTTAAAAGGCCGCCTACTTTTTTATATCTTAAATTTATTTCGTCCTCCGTTCGGGGGGAGTTTTTTTTGAACTCATTCGCCACAACAAAGAACGGGATCGGGTTTGCCGTGTGTTTTGTGCGCTTTTCTCCGGTTTGGCTGTAAATTTTTTCCTCGGCGTTCCCGTGGTCCGCCGTGACGATGGCGACTCCGCCGATTTCCATTATTTTGGTAATGAGAGCTCCAACCGAAAAATCCAGTATCTCAAGCGCGTTCACTGTCGCTTTAAAATTTCCGGTGTGACCCACCATATCGGCGTTTGCGAAGTTAATCAGAATAAAATCATAATTGGAAATGTTTTCCATCACCCTTTCCATTATTTTTGAAGCCGACATTTCCGGTACCTCATCGAAGCTCGGCACCTGAGGCGAAGGAATGAGTATGCGCTCTTCCTTGTCATAGGGCTGTTCCTTGCCGCCGTTAAAAAAATATGTGACATGGGCATACTTTTCGGTTTCGGCGATATGAAGCTGTTTTAATCCGGCATCGGATATCACGCGGGCCAAAGGCCAAGTAACGTCCAGGGGAGAGAAAGCAACCCTTGCCGGAAAACGTTTATCGTATTCGGTCATGGTCACAAAAAAGAGGTCCGCTATTTTTTTTCTGTCAAAACCCGAAAAATTATCCGAGATAAAAGCGGAAGTGAGCTCACGCGCGGAATCTTCGCGAAAATTATAAAAGACGACCGCGTCCCCCGCCTGGATCCTCCCTTCATTGCCGTCCAAGGAAGCCGGAGGCAATGTTTCGTCAATGCTGCCCGAATTGTACTCATCGGTCACATATTGCGAAGCGAGGCGGAATCTTTCCGACGAACCCTCGGTGAGACAGCGGTAAGCCGTAGCTATCTTATCCCAGTTGTCGTCACGGTCCATGGCGAAAGCGCGCCCGATGACGGAAGCAATTTTTACAAAAGGATATTCGGCGGCAAGCCGTTCTTCAAGGAGCGCAATCGCCTGGGCCGCTTCCTTCGGCGGTGCATCTCGTCCGTCAGTAAAAAGATGGAGGTAAGTTTTATTTAAGGCGTTGTTTTTTGCAAAATCCAAGAGAGCATAAAGGTGGTCCATGTAAGCGTGCACCGAGCCGCTAGAAAAAAGACCCATTATGTGGAAACCGCCGCTATCTTTTTTCACGAATTCCCCCGCCTCTACAAAGGCAGTATTTTTGAAAAACGAACCGTCGTGTATGGACATGATGATACGCGGGAGGTGAAGATAAAGAGCTTTCCCTGCTCCCATCGTAAAGTGCCCGACTTCGCTGTTCCCTTCCACGCCCCAAGGAAGACCTACGGCAACTCCCGAAGCCTGCAAAGTGGTGTAGGGATAATATTTTTCCATTTCACGAAAAGTCGGCATTTCGGCGTGCTTCCATGTGGACTCCGGAGCGGAAAGATTTACTCCGAATCCATCCAAAACTATGAGCACCACAGGTTTATAATTTTTCGGCATTATGGATTAATTTTAACATTTTTATCGATAATTTTCGATAACCTCACTTGGCTGTCGGACAGCCAAGCTGCTTTTGACCTAAACTAAGTTTAGGTCAAAGGTGGTTATGATTTAATCGTTTCTAATAAAGAAATGAAGGATTTTGCTGGGAACTATAACAACCCAGCAGCGCACATCGTATCTTTTAAAATTTTTGGATTTACAATTTCTTCCGGAACAGAACCAAATTCTTCAACTAAAATTTTTTTTGATTCAGGCGGCATTTTAAATGAATCGGCCCCTACCAATTCAAAGTGATCTCCCAAGTCCGCAACTCTGCTAAAAAATAATTCCCCAGTATTCAATTGAAAAGAAGCTGAATATTCACGCACTTTATATGATTTGCCGGACCGAAGATTTTTTAATGCCATAGATTTACCTTTTTCTATATCCGAAACTTCGTAAAGCCCATATTCGTTCTTTTGCAAGTTTTTATAAATTTGCAAGCGCGCAAAATTATAATTATACGGATTTCGGTCGTAAAAATCTTGTAGTGGGGTTTTGCCGTTACTCAAAATGAAATCAAAAACAAACCATTCATTAAAAAAGGCTTGTTCTTGATCAGTTGCTTTGTCGGGGGGAATATCGTTAAAAAATATTATTCCTGCCCTGATAACCTCACGTGAATATTTTGAATTTCCGAAATAATAATCCAAAAGGCGCGTGATAGTTCCTATTTCCATTAACTAATCCTAACATAAACGAATAAAAGTCCAATGTGCCTCGATTTTTTCTTTGTGACAATTTAGGAATTTTAGATTGGCGTTTTATCCTTGAACCGCAATCTCAACGCCGAATTTTTCTTTGATGAACGATTTTATTTTATCAACTTCGGCTTTCAAGATGGTAAACTCTTCTTTCATATCCGACATCTGTTTCAAAAAATCTTCCAATACAGATGTTAGCTTATCAAGCTTTGTGTCAAATGAGTCCATCCGTTTTTCCAATTTTTGGAATTTAAAATCCACTGCCTCAATGATGGCTCCTTGGTAAGCCATAAGTTTTTTATCTAGAACTCCTTCGATCGCGTCTAAATCTTGTTTGGTTAAAGCCATTGGCTTAATGGTACTATATCAGAACTTTAAGTCAAAAATACTCTAAAGCTAGAATTCAAGGCGCAGTGTTTGACTTATAAATTTGGAATTGCTATGATATTACTACTTTATTTAATAATATGCCCATGATCTTAAGCCTAATCGGCACATCACAAATATATGGACTTACTTACGCTAATAATAG
This sequence comes from Candidatus Giovannonibacteria bacterium, assembly GCA_016176295.1. Classification (GTDB taxonomy): domain Bacteria; phylum Patescibacteriota; class Minisyncoccia; order UBA11713; family 2-01-FULL-45-33; genus JACOXN01. The sequence continues at coordinate 12,024 of JACOXN010000012.1, read as the reverse complement.
CGGCGCTGACTCTTTTGGCGGGAGCGGTAGTCGGCTATTTCGCGCGTCAATTCATAGCTCAACAGCGAAAAGACGCACTCGAACTTAAAGCCAAAAAAGAATTACTAGACGCAAAGGAAACCGCCCAGAAAACACTTGACGATGCCAAAGTGCGCGCCGAAAAGATATTGAACGAGAGCAAAGAGGAGCAGAAAGAGCGCGAGCGCGACCTTCGTAAAATGGAGGAACGCATGGCTCACAAGGACGAGCTTTTGGAAAAGCGCGACGCCGATCTCACCAAAGAATCGGAAGATCTGAAAGCAAAGTTTGAACGGGTGAAGCAGATGCGGGAAGCCATCGAAAAAATGGAAGATGTAAAAAAAATCGAGCTTGAGAAGATCGCCGGCTTTTCGGAAGAAGAAGCCAAAAAGCAGCTTCTGGACGTACTCGAAAAAAAATATGAAACTGATTTTCTTTCGCGCATTCAAAAGCTTGAACAGTTCGGCCAGGGGAAGCTCGAACAGAAAGCCAGGGATATTTTGGCCTCCACTATCCAGCGCCTTGCCTCTTCCACGGCTTCGGAGGTAACGGTAACTTCGGTAACCATACCGTCCGACGACCTCAAAGGAAAAATAATCGGAAAAGAAGGACGCAATATCCGGGCGCTTGAACGCGCGGCCGGAGTGGAAGTTATAGTGGACGACACGCCGGGAGCAATCTTGATCTCGAGCTTTGATCCGATCAGGCGGCAGGTGGCAAGGGTTGCCTTGGAAAATTTGGTTTTGGACGGACGCATTCAGCCCGCGCGTATCGAGGAAACCGTTGAGAAAGCGAAAGTCGAAATAGAAAAAGCCATCAAAGAAGCCGGAGAAAAGGCCGCGTATGAAGTCGGCTTGATTGATATCGACCCCAGGCTTTTGATGCTTGTCGGACGTCTTAAATTCCGCACTTCCTATGGACAGAACGTCCTTCAGCACTCGGTTGAAATGTCCCACATTGCGGGAATGCTGGCTTCTGAGCTGGGAGCCGACGTGCCCATCGCCAAAAAAGGCGCGCTTTTGCACGACATCGGAAAAGCCGTAGACCATGAGATACAAGGAACGCACGTGGAAATCGGAAGAAGAATACTGCAAAAATTCAACGTGGACGTGCGCATCATCCAGGCCATGCAATCGCACCACGAAGAGTATCCTTACGAAACTTTGGAATCCATCATCGTGCAGACGGCGGATGCCATCTCGGCTTCGCGTCCGGGAGCGCGCAGGGACTCGGTGGAAAATTATCTAAAGCGCCTTGAAGACCTCGAAAGAATAGCCACGTCATTCGGAGGAATAGAAAAAGCTTATGCCATCCAGGCCGGCCGCGAGATAAGAGTGTTTGTCACTCCGGAAAATGTGAGCGATTTGGAAGCGAAAAAAATGGCGCGCGATATCGCCGACCGCATCGAGAACGAACTTAAATATCCGGGGGAGATAAAAGTGAATGTCATCCGTGAATCCCGTTCCATTGAATACGCCAGATAAAAATCGTCATCAAATATGAAACTTATAATTTTCGGCGATGTTGTCGGAAAGCTGGGCCGCGAGGGAGTGAAGCGGATGCTTCCTTTGTGGCAGGAAAAACTTTCTCCGGATGTTGTCATCGCCAATGTCGAGAACATCGCTCATGGAAAAGGTATCGGCGTTTCGCAGCTCGATGAATTGAAACTGGCCGGTGTAAATATTTTTACCGGCGGCAATCACAGTTTCACTGGAAAAAACGCCGCGCAAATATTAAATGACGAAACCGTTCCAATCGTTCGCCCCGCAAATGCGGCCGAAGGTCTCCCCGGCAGGGGAGTGCTGATTTATTCACTTTCATCTGGCAAAACCGAAAGTGAAACAGATGATAAACTTCTGGTCATCAACCTCATCGGCCAGGTCGGCATGCGCCAGAATTACGATTCTCCGTTTCATGAGATCGACAGGATATTGGAAAAATTCGGAAATGAAACTCCTTACAAGATCGTCGATTGGCACGCGGAAGCAACTTCGGAAAAGGAAGTGATGGGCTGGTATCTTGATGGAAAAGTTTCCGCCGTCGTCGGCACCCATACCCATGTGCCCACGGCCGACGCGAGGGTACTGCCTAAAGGGACGGGATACATTTCGGACATCGGAATGGTTGGCCCGCATGATTCAATAATCGGAGTTGAAATAGAACCAGCATTTAAGAGATTCAAGGAACAACTTCCATCCCCTATGGAGGTGGCTGAGGAAGGACCGATAGAAGTGAATGCCGTTTTCCTTGAGCTTGACGGCGCAGGGCGCACGCTCAAAATAGAGCACTTGCGGCAGGTCGTTTCATCATGATATCATTAAGTAGGTCTTTAATTGGATTAACAGCTAATTTTTATAAGTTTATTTAAGTAAATATATGAATAAAGCACAGCTTGCGGAAAAAGTTTACGATTTGCACGTTAAAAAGGGCGTTGATGTTTCCAAGAAACACGCCGATGAAGTTGTCGACTTTGTTTTTGACTGTATCACGGATGCTTTAAAAAAAGGCGACGAAGTTTCTATTGCCGGCTTCGGAGGTTTTGTAGTGAAACAGAGAAAAGCCCGAACTGCCAGAAACCCGAGAACCGGAGAAATGGTACAGGTACCGGCCACCAAAGTCCCCCGCTTCAAAGCGGGAAAAGCATTGAAAGACGCGGTGAAAGCTTAAATCGGGAATAACCCCGAAACATTCGCTGATGACACAAACCCCCGAAGAGATTCGGGGGTTTGTGTTTCACTTTTTTTTATTTTGTATAAAGACAAAAATAAATTATAAAAAATTTGTGCGGCTGGCGGGAGTCGAACCCGCATCTGCTGCTTGGAAGGCAGCCATAATGGCCACTATACTACAGCCGCTTGTTTAGAGATTGTAACAGAAAGTGACGGTGGAAAGCCAGCCCCCGTCGTGCTATATGTAAAGAAGAAAATATTCGAGAGGTGTTGAATGCGGAAGCATTTCGGGGGGTGCGAAATTTGTCCGTGCTCCTGCGAGCATATAGGATACCGATATCTTTTTTTCGTTTCTTTTTTGGGAGCTGCCCTTGAATCCCTGATTGCCTGGCATTGGGGAGGGTCGGGCGCGGCGGGTGCGGATGCGGTGCATGCGTTCTCGCACAGTTTTCTCTACCTCATCGGCTTATATGTGTGCACAAGAAAAATAACGGAGCACGAAAGGGATCACCTACGGTCCCGCGGATATGTTCTTGCCGCATGCGTTCTTTTTGCCATCCTGGCTTATATCGCATTCGAAGCCATCCGAAGATTTTACGACCCGGCTCCGGTCATGGCAGGGTTCATGAAAGCCGGCGTTTTTCTGGGGCTCATGGGGAATATTTTTTCTCTTTTTATCCTCCAAAAGATAAAAAAAGTTTTGGAAAAGGATAACAAACTCCGAAAAGTTCTCGGCCTGGACGCCTTGCTCGATCTTATGATTTCCATTGCCGTTCTCTTTACCGCGTTCTTCGTACATTTGAATTATTTCGTTGACCCCGTGGTAACTTTTGCTGCAGTCGCCGTCATCTCCGTGAAGGGTTTCGGTTTGTTGAAAGAAAATCCGGGCCATCATCATTGATCTCTGCTACCGCAGGGATTTTTTAGTTTAAAAAACTGAATAATTTCTGGACGATTTGTGAGGCTTTTTTAGCATGGTCCACGCAGCAGCGTGGTAAAAAGGCCGAACCTTCGGAGCCGCGCGCTGGCGCGGCGAGAATGAGCTCAGAAATTACTCAGTTTTTAAACATAAAAAAACACAGGTTCATTGACCTGTGCGTGTTATCGGGCCACTGCTGTTAGGGCATTATTCCAGCAGTTCTTGCTGGGGTTCCATGGCCACGTGCCGTAATTGTTGTAGAGCCAGACGGCAAATTTTTCGTTGCCTTCCGGATCAAATAAATCGTGTCCGAGCTTCTGTGCCACTTCTCCCCAGTGATATAAATTTATCTGGTACCTTCCGATATCCAGAGGATTTTCCCGCCCGCGGAGCACGCGGCCATTTCCGTCGAAATGTTTTCCACCGGATTCGCAAGATGCTATTTCTTTCAGAACAGGCGGGATGTTGGCAGAACGGCCGGGACGCGTTTTCTTGTCAGACACTGGCATCGTATCAATCAACTGCACATTGGTGACTTTTTCATCACGCGTATCCGCAGTTTTAATTGGCGGTTTGTTTGCCTCCCGGGAGAGAACATATCCTGCAATTGTGGCAGTAAAAAGAATGAACCACCCGGCCCAAATTCGAATAATTATTTTCATCAAGAGTTCCCCCTTGTACGCTTTTTGAGGAAACTCCCCAATTGCGTTTATTAGGGGAGTCTCATTGAAAATTCATCTGGCCAAAAATTAGCACGCATCGGTGAAAAAGTCATGAGCCCAGCCGTCTCGTCCTTCTGGAATAATCCAGGAGGGCTTCATTAAATTCTGCTTTACCGAAATCGGGCCAAAATTTGTCGGTAAAATAAAATTGGGAGTTGGCCGTATGCCACATCATGAACCCTCCGGACCAGTGCGGCTCCCCTCCCGTGCGGATGACGAGGTCAACCGGCGGGAGTTCGGCGGTCCATAAAGCGTTTTTAATATCGTTTTCCTCAACTTTTTTTTTGCCGGATTCGATTATTTTTTGGATGGCAGCAGCCATTTCTTTTTTTCCGTCGTATCCGAAAAGAAGCGTCAAATTGAATTTATCGTTTTTTTCGGTTTTTTGCATGGAATCAGCGGCAAGCCGGCTGATCGGTGAATTTTCTCCGAATATTTCTTTCCATCTTCCTATCAAACGGAACCTTACTTCATTTTTATTCGGATCGAGCTCGCTCAATGATTCAGTAAGTTCGTTTTCAAGAAGAGAAAGGATGAAGTCGATTTCAAACTTGCTTCTTTTGGCAATATTATCCTCGGAGAGAGCCCAAATCGACAGAAAAGGTATCTTCATTTCCAGCGCTGCACGGGAAATTTCGCGAAAGCGCTGTTCTCCTTCGCGATGTCCTTCAAATGAAGGCAGTCCCTTGCCTTTTGCCCAGCGCCGGTTGCCATCGGCTATTATCGCAACGTGTTTAATTCCTAAGTTTGTATCCATTCTTGAATAGAACCCAGACTATGCTGCCCAGTAACAGGATTAGAAAAAGTAGGAGAAGAACGCCGATTAGCCGATTGGATTCGGAAACTCCAATCATGGAATATCGGAGTCCGTCTATAAAATAAAAGAAAGGATTCAGCTTGGCAAAAATTTGCAGTTTGGCGGGAAGCATGTGGATTGAGTTAAAAAGCCCTCCCAGGAAAGTAAGCGGAATAATGATGAAAGTTCCGGGTATGGCCAGATGCTCGAAATGTTCCGCCCAAAGGCCGACGATAAGCCCAGCCAGCGCGAAAACGATAGATATCGAAAAAATATAGAAAAGAAAAAGCCAAAAGTGCTCGATGGACGCCGTCGTAAAAAATAAAGCTATCGCATACACTCCCCCGCCGATCACCAGGACCCGGACTAGGCTCGAGGCCAGGAATCCGATCATTATTTCAAAATAAGAAAGTGGCGCTGTGATTATCTCCGTAATATTTCCCAAAAATCTGTTGAAGTAAAGCGCAGAAGAGGCGTGTCCGAAAGCGGCCTGGGAGATGTTCATCATTAGTAGGCCGGGCACTACGAAATCGATGTATGGAACACCGGAAATCTCCCCTATCCTGGCGCCCACAATGCGGCCGAAGATAAGGATGTAAAGCAGCGCGGATATCCAGGGAGAAAAAAGCACCTGGGTGCCCAACCTGAACATCCTTTCGGTTTCTCTTTCTATGAAAGCCTGTATGCCGATGAGATTCATTTTATTCCGTTTTTTCCGTCAGTTACCATAGATAAATAATGTTCTTCGATGGATTTCCCGTCTTTTATAAGTTCCCGCTTGGAATCCAGCGTGACCAGCTTCCCGTTGAATATTATCCCGATGCGGTCGCAAAGTTTTTCTGCCTCTTCCAGGTAATGCGTCGTTAGAAAGATGGTTTTTCCTTTTTTATTCAGCTCTTGCAGTATACGCCAGAGGTCGTGCCTCAACTCCACGTCCACGCCGGACGTCGGCTCATCCAAGATCAGTATCTCGGGGTCGTGCATCATGGCCCGCGCCAGCATCACCCGTCTTTTGAAACCTCCGGAGAGAGCCCTGAAAGGGAGATCCGCTTCGCGCCCGAAACCAAGTTCCTTTAATACTTCATCGGCTCTTTTTATTCTTTCTTTTTTCGACATTCCAAAAAATCCTCCGACATAATAAAGCGTATCTTTGGGGGGAACGAACATATCCACGTTGAATTCCTGCGGGGAAAGCCCGATCTTTTTTCGCGCTTCGCGGTAATCTTTCACTACGTCATATCCGAAAACTTTTATCTCCCCTTCCGGAAAGGTGCCGATGCCGGTTATTGCGTTTATGGTCGTGGTTTTGCCCGCTCCGTTGGGACCTAAAAATCCGAAAAACTCGCCTTTTTTTACTGTGAAAGAAACATTGTCGACGGCTATTTTTTCTCCGGTTAGCTTGGTAGCCGGGTATTTTTTAACTAAATTTTTTATTTCCAGAGCATTCATTGAGAGTTGATTTTATTCGTAAAAAGTAGAGGCAGTATGAAGTTTAAAATATTCGCCAGTTCAGTCGCAATTGCTGAACGAAGCTCGAACCTTTTTTGAGCGAAAATCGCTCGAATGATTTGAAACCCCGCCCCAGCGTTTCCGCCCGCCGAAACTCGGCGA
>JACOXN010000012.1:0-5267 GCA_016176295.1 Candidatus Giovannonibacteria bacterium | reverse complement strand
GCGCAGAACAGGCGGGCGAAAATTCCTTCCCCCCAACCCCCTTCCTTTTCGCCCGCCTGATTGGACGACCAGAATTTTTTGCGAGCGGACGGCGGGACCTCAAATTGGGTAGCGGGTGGATTTAGAAAAAACTTCTCATTTTTTCTATTGATGATTTTAACACATTATAATCAGTTTTTCCATTTTCTTTTTGATGATGAATTTGATTTCGAATAAAAGTATGTTCGCTGACTTCATTTTGATTTCCTTTCCATGGTGAATTTTTTGACTCACCTTTTTCTGTGATAAAAAAATCATTATCAAAATCTTTAATAGCTTTGTCATCGCCATTTGTAAATTTCAACTCTTCAAAAAGCTCGTTGTGATATTCTTCTGTGGCCAAATTAAAAGCCAAAAAATTTGTTTCATTTGCTGAAATATAGGATAAGACTCTTTTTTCAATTTCTGACACTTCTTGCCCATTTTGAATTATGCTAATTTTTACTTTGTCATTAAACGCTAATTGTTTAACTAATAAGGGAGAATGAGAGGCTAGAATAATTTGTGCGTTTTTGGAAAACTCCAAAAGGAATTTAACAAATTTTTCTTGCAAGGTTGGATGTAAATGTAATTCTGGCTCATCAATTAAAACGATCAGCTGTTTCCCGCTTTGCTGGGCAAGATAAAATGAATACAAAAGGGCAAAAATCATCTCATATCCCGACCCTAGATTATTCAATAGAATTTGTTGATTGTTTGCTTTTCTTGTGGCGAAAAAGGCATTTTTAAATGGCTCGCAATTATCTAAAAAATCTAATCTTATTTGAGAGCCACTTATTTCGTGAAATTTATTAACCGCTTCTGCCAAAAATTTGTTCTCAACTTTATCTTTTTTAATTTTGCTATCTAAATCATCATTCAAATTGTTTAGCTCGCAACTTTTTAAATATTGATAACTAAAATCTTCCATTAACCTATCGAATCTTGTTGTATTAAAATTTCCAGATCGTGTTTGAAATAAACGGTTTTTATCCAAAAACAAAACATCGTTTTCATTAAATCTTTTCCCCTTAAATGGATTATTTACGCTCACTCTTAAATCGGGGCTGTTATCCTTTGGTTTTGACGGATCAACCTTTATAAATTTTTGATCATTAACAACGATTGATGATAAGTAGGTTTTACTTTCTTTTGATCTAACTCCCGCTTCGAAAGAAAATCCCTTTGCCTTAAATGAACCTTTTGGCATTGTTCCGTCAACTTCAAATTCATCTTTTGAATGAATTACTATCTCAATTTTTTTGCTAGAATCATTGAAATCATCTATTCCAAAATTTTCTGTTTTATATTCTAAAATTGGGAGCGCAAAAGCGTCTAAAAGTGCAGTTTTACCGCTTCCGTTTTCGCCAACAAACACATTTAGCCCCGAACCTTCATTTGTGCCGTCCGGCGTATTTATATTATCAATTTCAAAATTCTTTTCCGAAGGGAAAAGTCTAAAATTTTTAATTGTAATTTTCTTGATAAACATAGCAATTTATAAGTTTCCTAATGGTGGAATTATGCTGTCAATTTCAATTGCATTTCTTGTCGGATTCCACTTTGCCACACGAACAAATTTATTTTTATCAAATTCTAAAATGTCCAAGCGATTGAAATGAACAAGTAGCTGACTTAACGGTTTTGCAAGGCCTTTTGGCGAAATTAAAAAGGCAAATTCTGGCCTTAAAATTTTGCAATATCCAAGTAATTGAGAAAGATTTATCAAACTCAATGAAGTATCTTTTACTTCAACAAAAACTAAATTGCATTTATCTTTTTCTAAAATCACACCAAGCAAATCAACTCTTATTTTGTAAGTAGCGTATTCTGGAAAATATTTTGTGTATTTATTTCGTTGTATAAAATCGCTCAAATCAACGGAATGCACATCGTAGGTTTTTATAACGGCTTTCGGGTGCTTATTTTCCAAATACATCTGCAACCATTTCAACATGCTTGGATAAAGCGCAATTTCCTGTTTTGATTCGTAATTATTCATATGCTTTTATATTATCTTTTTCCTCAAGAACCGCGAGAAGTTCCGAGTAATGATTAAAATGTTTTCCTTTTAGAAAATCGGGCAATTTTTCAGAATTCTCCTCTGGATTTTGGGCTTTTTCTCTAATTCTAAATTGCTTTTCGCTTGAATTATCGCCAAGCCCCGCCTTGTTCATTTTTACAAGGTCTGTTAATACTTCTTGCTTATGTTTTAAGTAAGAGCCGATATGTAAAAACTGATTAGCGAAAATTTTGACTTGATGTTCTTTGGCCCAAAATCCCGCCGCTTTTTTGAAATTTGGATCTCTAAAATTCGGATGTCCAAAATCAATGCTTTCAATTGGAATACCGACTTTTTCAAATAATTTATACAAATCCAAAGTTAAAAACCAATTTCGATGATCTACTTCAAGATAAATTCTTTGCTGATCTTCTCTGCCAAATTGCGAATTTGAAGCACGCACATATCCGGTTACATCAAAATATCCTCGCAAAAATTCTTTCTGTTTTTCTTTGTCGCTTTGAAAAATTGCTTTTGGTATTCTGAAAGAATGATAATCGCTAAAATCGCCATTCAAAAGATACGCTAATAGTTGCCATGTTAAATCGGTATTTCGCCAAACCACAACAAGACTAACGCCCCTGTTGTCCTCATCGTTAAATTTACTAACATCCAAACCAAGCCTTTTTAATCTCTCAACTATTCTATCCAAGCTATTGGATAAATAAATTTGAGTATCAAATTTTTTGCTTGCGTCTATCGGGCTCACTGCTTCTAAATTCTTGAACGGAAAATCAACAACGAGCTTGTTTAGCTCGGCAGATTTGATAATTGTGCCTCTTCCAACAATCAAGCCCAGAAAATAGGCAACATCTTCGCTTAAAAATGATGATAATTTATTTGTTATGTCCATATTTTTTGAAAATTAAAATATATTCATGCACTTTATTAACAATAAATTTATAAGGATAGCCCAAAGGTTTGCAATTGTTATACTCTTTTTGTCTATCCCAAATCAATAAATCTTCAAAGGTAAGCCCGATTTCTTCCATCATTTTAGCAACATCGCTGTGAAATGGATAAAACTTGCTACCTTTGCGAATATCCATAACAACCATTACGCAATATCCGTTTTCGCGAATAGTTTTTGAAACTTCCGTCATAATCTTTTTCAACTCCGCAAGAAAATTATTATAGGATTCTATATTCCCTATGTCTTGTGTTTTATTGGTATAATTTCTGCCGATTTTTAAATCAGCACTTCTGCGGGCATTTAGAATATCCCAATATGGAGGAGATGTTAAACATAAATCAATGCTATTCGGCTCAATAAATTTAGTTATTTCCCTAGCGTCCTTAACAAAATATTTAATTTTTCCGTTTTCCTTGTATGGTAAATAATGATTGTTTATTCTACTAAAAAATAATTTTTGAAACTCATCGCTGACATCAACGCCATAAACATTCATTCCCTTTTTAAGTCCGGCAATTAAAGTGCTACCGCTTCCAGCAAAACAATCCAAAATATTTTTTCCTGATCCGTTTGTCAAAACATCAATTATTCTTTCGGATAGTTGTAACGGAAAAATAGCGGGGTGTTTCAGTTTATATTCTTCTTGATTTTTGGCAATATCGCGCCAAATACTAAAAGAATATTGTAGCCAAGACTGCCCGTCTAATTTATTTGCTCTTTTTGTTGCAAGACCAGTTTCAATAAAATATAATCTTTCTTCGGTATTTTTTGGGTCATCGTCTTTCTGATTTATACTTTTGTATCTCTTGTGTGTTTTTTTAAATAATTGCACCTTTCCCTTGCGAATAAGAATATTTTTAATTTCGTTATCTGTTATCACTCCCTCATTATTGTAGCTAAGCAAAATATACTTTGCACTCGCACCAGTGATTAAATGGTCAAGGGCTTTATTTGCTCGTCCTTTATAACAATATTCGGAAAGCTGATGATCGTAATTCCTCATACCGGTTTTTCCCGCTATTGTCGGTTTTTTAGTTCCAAACCAGCCTTCAGCGACTAATTCCAAAATAAAATAATTCGCCGCATATTGCCTGCTATTATAAGGGGGGTCTAAATATAAAATATCAATATTTTTTATTTCTCGTATTAACTTATTTGCGTCTTGTTTAAACGCCTTGTTATTTCTATTGCTTGGTATAATTTCGGGTGCAGTCAAAATTATTGGTTTAACCGCTCTTTGGTCCCAAATTTTTAAATATGCGCTATAAGTTCCAGCAACATTTGAAACAAGGTTTATAGCTTCAAGCAAGGCTGTAATTAAATAATAATATTCTAATTCGCTAACAACGGCAGAATTTTTCCACTCTTCAATTTTTTCTCTTATGGCATCAATTTTTTGTCCGTTTTCATTTGAAAAATATTTTCGTCCGTCATTTCCGTCTGGACAATAATTTTTAAAAATAAAACCTTTCTTAGGCGATAGATTGTTTAAATAGCCAATTACATAATTTTTGTCTATATGTTCAACCTCAAGATGTTTTTTTAATTTTATAAATTTAGGTTCCTCGTTGAGTTCGATATATGTTTTTGCTAAAGCATAAGAAAATTCCAAAAAGTCATTTGCAATTACCGTATAACCTTTTTTCTTGAAATGTTGCGCAACAACAGTTGTGCCAGTAAAAAGATCAACAAATTTTGCACCATGATTAAGCTCGGTTTTTTTAACGCCGATTTCTATTAAATCCAATAATTTGTCTTTCCCGCCGTAATATCTCATAATTTTTATTTTATTAAATCCTCAATTGGCGTATTTAACGCTTTGGCGATTTTTTTCAAAGTTTCAATAGTGGGATTGCCTTGTTTACCTGCTTCTATGTTGATAACCGTGTTGTTGGAAACATCGGCAAGACGGGCTAACTTTTCTTGCGAAATGCCCATTTTTTCTCTCAACCGTTTTACGGTTTTTGATATGTTGTTTTTACTTGACTCTGCCATAATTTATTAGTAATATTAAATTGTGGTATACTTATACATGAATATGATTACTTCCCACAATCTAATATTACCAAAATATTTAAGAATTGTAAACAAAAAAGGGAGTAGAATTTCAAAAACGCGCGCACGGGAGGGTGGGGCAAGCGTTTTTACCTCTTTTATTCTCTCTTTTCTTTATTCGGTCCCGCCGTCCGCTCGCAAAAAATTCTGGTCGTCCAATCAGGCGGGCGAAAAGGAAGGGGGTTGGGGGGAAGGAATTTTCGCCCGCCTGTTCTGCGC
>JACOXN010000011.1 GCA_016176295.1 Candidatus Giovannonibacteria bacterium | reverse complement strand
GGGATGAAAAACGAGAAGTAGAAAAAGACGGCTTGATGATACAATTTAAACCGCTTTGGGAATGGTTGCTTGAACCAGCAAAAAATTAAATATATGCCAAAGGAAATCGCCACACAACAGAATACGATCCAGCCCGATCCTTATTTGGAGTCGGTAAAGGCTTTTCATCTAGAAATGCCTCCCTACCATAACTTTGACTTGTCGATCGGTATGACCGCCGAAAAGATATATAAAAATCTCACCAATAGGGACACAATAGATGCCTATTGTATTTGGTGTGATAAGGAGGGCGTATTTAGGGCATACAACTATTTATCTGACAATGTCTCTATACCTCCCTGGACTACGAGACATGACGGATTGATTGAAGTCGAGTATCAGTGTACTCGTAATAATTCTCACGCTTATCATACCTCCTATTTTAAGGCTGGTAATTTCTTTACGAAAGTTGGACAGTTTCCATCTGTTGCTGACTTTCAAATTCCTCAAGCGCAGGCATACAGAAAAATCCTCGACGAGGAACAATATAAGGAGTTTACACGTGGCATTGGACTCGCCGCACACGGCATTGGTATCGGTTCATTTGTGTACCTACGACGTGTATTTGAAAATCTTATTGAGGAAGCACGCGCAAAAGCACAGGCGGAGAATAGTAAATTTCCAAACGGTGATTATTTGAAGGCCAGAATGGATGAAAAGATAAAAATGGTTAAGGATTATCTTCCTGAATTCCTAGTAGAAAATCGAAGTCTATACGCGATATTAAGTACTGGAATTCATGAGTTGACAGAAGACGAGTGTTTGCAGTATTTCGAGACAGTCAAAATAGGTATTGAGCAGATTCTCGATGAGAAGATAATTCAGAAAGAGAAAGCTGATAAAACGACCAAGGCTCGCGAGGCCATCCAAAAAGCACATGGCCAGATTGCTAATTCCAAATAAATTTATGCCTGAAAAAGATTTACAAAAAGAAATATTGGAGTTAAAAGCACAAATAAAACATCTCAAGAAAAACAATCTTGGCATTGTGTTTGAGGAAAAGCAGGAAGATATTGTTGAGCAATGTAAAAAGAACATCCCCGTTCTAAAAGAAGTCAAAAAGAGACGCACCATTAAAAACGATAAGTTGCCGACGAATTTACTTATTGAGGGCGATAATTATCACGCTGTCAGCGTTCTAAATTACACTCACAAAAAGAGTGTAGACGTAATTTATATTGACCCGCCGTATAACACTGGTGCCAGTGATTGGAAATATAACAATGATTACGTTGATGAGAATGACGCATATCGTCACAGCAAATGGTTGTCGATGATGAATAATAGAATCAAGATCGCAAAGGGACTGTTGAAAGATGATGGTGTGCTGATTGTGACTATCGACAAGCATGAGAATGCGACACTCTTAATGTTGCTTGCAAAGCTTTTTCCGATGCACGACATCACGACAGTAGTTGTTGAGCATAATCCAAAAGGCTTACCGAGTCGAAATTTTTCTGATTCACATGAATATGCCCATTTTGTGATCCCAAAAGGTTTATCTGTGGTCGGAAAAAATCCTGAAACCAAAGAAGATACACGAAATTTGAGGCGAGCTGGACGGGCATCTTATAGATCGGAAAGGCCTACTATGTTTTATCCGATCTACATTAAAGATGGGCGTGTCGTCAGAATAGGCGAAGTTCAAAAGGACTCTTTTCATCCAAAGAAACGTAGTTCTGTTTTAGAGAGTGGAGAAATTGAGGTTTGGCCGATTGACGATAATGGTAAAGAAAGACGTTGGCACTTTGGGTTAGATTCAATCACTGATCATATTGATCGAATCGAGATCAAAGAGAAAAAAGGCGACTTCCAGCTCTATGTTACTGCTGTACCCGCACGATATAAAACAGTTTGGACCGGTGGCGATCTGGATGCAGGAAAATACGGAACCACGTTGGTAAAAAACATGATCGGGGCAGAATTTCCATTCCCAAAATCCTTATTTGCTACAGCTAGATGCCTTGAAACAATAATCTATAACCGAAAAGATGCTTTGGTATTAGACTTCTTTGCTGGATCAGGAACCACTGGCCATGCTGTTTTACTGATGAATGAAAGACATGGAAGCAATCACCGCTTTATCCTTTGCACCAATAATGAAAATCAAATAGCCGAGGAAATTACTTACCCACGAATTAAGAAAGTTATTGAGGGATACTCAAATGTAAAAGGTATTCCAGCAAACCTCTCTTACTATAAAACTGACTTGGTAGATATTGAGCATCTACACAAAATATCTGACGATGCGAAGGTTAAAATTACCTACCAAGCCGGAGAGATGATCGCCGTACGCGAGGATACACTCAATGAAGTCGAGAAAAACGAGTGGTGGCAAATCTTCGAGGGACGAGAGCGAATGACTGCGATTTACTTCAAAGAGGATAAAGCAAAGCTTGCCGAATTGATTACAAAATTGGAAAAGAAAGATTTGCCAGTTGCTCTCTATATCTTTAGTTGGGGCAAGAACGAATACAAGGGCGAGTATTCTTCCGCCAATATCCGAGTCGAGGATATCCCCGAGCCGATCCTCGAGGTGTATAAGGAATTAAATCGCCTATAAATATATGTTTGCACTAAAACCATTCCAAGAAACCGCAGTATCAAAACTCAAAAATGAGTTCCTTTCACTGTGGAAACTACCTAATCGAAACACTCCACTCGTTTTCAAATCGCCAACCGGTTCGGGAAAGACGATTATGCTCGCACAGTTCTTGCGAGATATCGTGAGTGATCCACGCTTCGAGGGCAACGATGTCGCATTCGTGTGGTTCTCATTCAGCGAGGACTCGTACGCACAGAGCAAAAAGAAACTCTTTGAATATTATGGTGGCGCATCGGAACTCGACTTGATTGATCTTAACGATCTTTCACGAGGAAAGCTCCACAAAAATGATGTTTTCTTTATTAACTGGCAGAAGATTAAGGGTAAGACAAAAGACAGCAGAAAATTGCGCCGTGAAAACGAGCAAGGACTCACATTCGACAATTTTATAAACGAAACCCACGACGACGGCCGAAAGATTGTTGTGATCATCGACGAGGAGCATATCGGTTCGGACACGGAACTTGCGCTTGAAGTCGTAGATGGCCTTATCAAGCCCAAAGTTACACTTCGCGTATCCGCTACGCCCAAATACATTCCTACCCGAGCGGACACTGCCGGATACGTCGAAGTGAGGCGATCCGAAGTAGTTGAGGCCGGGCTTATTAAGGAAAAGATTGTTTTCCAAACTGAGGAAGATTTGGGGCAAAAGGCGGTCAAAAAACTTGATCAGGACGAGATGCTTTTGGAACTTGCCTACAACAAACGGCAGGACCTTGTCGCTTTATACAAAGACGTTAAAACTGAAGTAAATCCGCTTGTGCTCATCCAGTTACCTAACGATGATCAAGCGATTAAAGAAACTAGCGGAACAACAAAACAGCAGATTGTTTTAGATTTTCTTAAGCGTAAAGGCGTAAAAGAAAATCAGATCGCTGTCTGGCTCTCGAAAGAAAAAGAAAACCTTGAGGACTTGGAGAAAAGTAACTCTCCGGTTTCGTTTCTACTATTCAAGCAGGCCGCCGCGACCGGCTGGGATTGTCCACGAGCTGGCGTACTCGTGATGTTCCGAGAGATTAAGAATCCAACTTTTGCGATCCAGACTGTAGGACGCATCTTGCGTATGCCGTTTGGAACGCATTTTGCTCATCCCGAACTCAATCTTGGCTATCTCTACACGAACTATAAGCGAAATGAAGTCTTGGCGGAATATGCCAAATCAAAGACTGAAAATCGACCAGCGATCAACGGTAGCTATCGTAAGAAAAATATAAAGCCGATCAAACTTGAATCCGTCTTTATGACACGTGCTGACTACAATGACCTCGGTGATACATTCCAACAGACATTCAAGAAAGTTGCAGATAAGAAGCTCGATATTAAGAACTTGGATTTGAAGCCGAAAGTTACCAATGGCTTAATTGTTGGCGTGGAAATTGATGACTATGACAATTTCACCAAAGAACTATTTGAGGAAGGTGGAAGTCACGATCAGGAAATGTCTCGGCATGACCTCGAGCGACTCTATAACTTGCTCTGTTTCAAGACAATTGCCAAGCAGACAGATGAGAATAGAAAATTCGCACCGGAACGCTCATGGGGAAAGCTAAAAACCGCACTCAATATCTGGCTCATGAACAAGTTAGGAGCTTCACGTACTGATGCTTACAAGATTATCGTGAACGACCTTGTGAGTCCGGCAGGTGCCCTGGCGCCTATCATTGGCGATGCACTTCTTGAGTACCGTCCTCTTCGAGAGCAGGAAGTAAACAAGAAATCTGCCCGTGCGAAGCGTATCGAGCACATTGAAATCCCACGTGAGGCATTATTCTTTACCGATCAATACGAATCTATCCCTACCAAGAAATCTGCGATGGAGCCGTTTTGGTTTGAAAAAACACCAGCGGGACTATTCGGAGGTGGAAACAATGAGAGGAATTTTATTGAATTTCTTGAATCGCCCAAAAACAAGAGTATCGTTTGGTGGCATAAGAACGGTGATACCGGAAGCGAATATTTCTCCATCTCTTATTACAATCCTGACGAAAACAAAGAAAAGCTCTTTTATCCCGACTGGATTATCCAGACAAAGGGCAAGATTTATATTCTTGATACTAAGGCCGGCATAACCGCCGAAAGCAATGATACAAAATACAAAGCCGAAGCACTCCAAGCGTGGTTAAAGGGCAAGAAAGGCTTTGATGGTGGCATCGCCGTTCAAGACGGACCTAATGGTTGGAAGATCAATCGTAATGCAAAATATTCTTTCGACTCGTCGATGAAAGGATGGGATCCGTTTGATCTGAAATAAAACCTATGAAAAGAGTAGACTTCCACATCCATACTATCCCAGTAAATGACAAAGACGCACATTTTGAGTTTGATTTGGCAAAGTTTCAAGAGTACGCCAGCGCTCTTTCGGTGGATGCTGTTGCCATCACGAATCATAATTTATTCGACCTAGAACAATTCAAAGAAATCGCAAAGACACTCGAAAATGTAGTCGTTTTCCCAGGTATTGAGATAGATTTTGAAGACGGCCACCTTTTATTGATTGGTGAAAACGATAATCTTGATGATTTTAGCCAAAAATGTGAGTCTGTAAAAAATGAGCTCGCTAGTGGAAATAAAATATCTTCTGATAAATTAAAAGAAATCTTTGTTGATTTGGGCGGATATCTACTGATTCCCCATTACGACAAAAGGCCAAAAGTTCGCCAAAGTGCGATCGATTCACTCTCAGACTGTATCTTTGCCGGCGAAGTTCAAAGTCCAAAAAAATTTCACCGAATTATAAAAGAAACAAACTCTCTAACGCCTGTTGTATTTAGTGATGCACGGATCAGTATCGACCTGGATGCTGAAAGGCACCAAGGTAAGCACACTTTTATTAACACAAATTCCAATCCGCTAACACTTAGCGCTATTAAGACAGCTCTAAGAGATAAAAACAAAGTTTTCTTATCAAATACCGGTAGGCACGGATTCTTTCAAGTCTTTAGTGACGGACAGGAGTTATCAAGCGGGTTAAATATTATTATTGGTGGAAGATCATCGGGGAAAACCTATTTTCTTGATAAATTAAAGGATATTTACGAAACCGAAGAAAAATCCATTAAATACATAAAACAATTTGATTTGGTAAGAGATGACGAGAAGAAATTTAATGAAAGGGTGGAAAAGGACAAAAGTGCAATAAGAGAAGAGCACTTGAAAGAATTTCGTAAGGTCGTAGAGGACGTCATTGAGATAGATCGTAGAGCAACGAATCACAAATTGGAAAAGTATATCGAGACATTGTTAGATTTTGCTTCCAGTGAGAAACTTCAGGATGAATTTTCTAAAGCAAAACTGTTCAAAGAAACAAAATACCAGGTACGAAAAACCCAAGAGGAAGAATTGAAACGCTTGTTAAAAGCGGTAATGTTGTTGCTAAATAATCATACTTATAAAAGCACGATCAGTAAGTATATTTCTGATGATAATCTAAAAAATTTATCTAATGATCTGGCAAAGCAGTATAAAAAGTTATTAGAGGCACGCCTAAAGAAAGAATGGATAAATGAACTTGTTAGTGAGACAAGACAACAACTTGAGAGTAAGACCTCCAGTCCCAAGATTGATGATGACGACATAGATTTTTATCGCATAAAACTAGAGAGAGAACGGATAAGAAGATTTAATGCTGTTGCAAATTCGATAAAGAAAGAAACTGAGATTAAGAAAACGGAGTCGTTCGGAAAATTCAAAATCAGAGTAATCGCGAGCCCCTATGTGGGGGCACAGGGGCTACACGACGAATCTGGAAAACAAGTATCCTTCACTAACGCATTCGTAAAATACAACTTACCAATTGCTTTTCTTGAGGAATTAAAAATTATTGAAAGTCTCGAAAAAACTGAATTATATCGATATTTTTGCAAAGTAACCTATCAGGTTCTGAATGAGTATGACAAGAAAGTGTCTGGGGGT
Source organism: Candidatus Giovannonibacteria bacterium (assembly GCA_016176295.1). Lineage (GTDB taxonomy): Bacteria > Patescibacteriota > Minisyncoccia > UBA11713 > 2-01-FULL-45-33 > JACOXN01. The sequence continues at coordinate 29,965 of JACOXN010000011.1, read as the reverse complement.
GAAATGGCGGAATTTAATTTGCTTAGAGTTTTACAGGATGCTCGTCAATACGAGATGTTGTTAATAGATGAGCCTGAATCTTCTTTTGACAACTTGTTCTTAAAGAAAAATGTAAACAAAGAGATAAAAGATATCTCAAAAGAAATGCCTGTCATCGTTGTAACTCACAATAATACAGTAGGTATGCTTATGGAGCCTGATTATGTGCTCTATACGCAAAGAAAAATAGTTAACGGCAAAGATGAATATAGAATCTTTTCTGGTTCACCAGGAGAAAAAGAGTTTAAAACTGCAAATGGAACCGAATCAATAGGTAGCTATGATACCCTTTTGGACACATTGGAAGCTGGTCAAGAGGCATATAGCATTCGAAAAGGATTATATGACAGCTTCAAAAAATAATATGAAATATTTAAAGATTGAAAATAATAAAGGTTTCTATTGGGATGGAAAAGAATATCAAGAGATAGACAAAATTGATAAGAATGGATTACTTGCATTGTTGAATGCGGCGGAAACAGATAGCTTTGAGTTAGATGCTTACGATGAAAATCTTTTAGGGAATAAAGCTCATCAAGTAATTTACGAGAATGTTCATACAAAGTTTGGACAATTTTTAACCGACAAAGACCAATTCAATACGGAGGTTGCTAACTTGTACAATGAGGCAATAGGTAAATATTCTGCTGATGTTCAGGGTGAAAATCTTGATGATAATGATGCTTTAGAAAGTAGTAATGACGAAGAAGAAATAAACCCAGAAGACATCCCATTTTAATTATGGAAATTGAATCAAAACAACAAATTCTAGAACGACGGAAAGAGATCGAGCAGGAGCTCGTGGATATGCTCAAGGAAACCGAGAGCGATTTTACTCTGGATCATGTCCGGGACGTTATTTTTCACGAAGAGGATAACGACGACATGATGAAAGTCGTGGCTATGTTCGATCGTGGCGGAGACGCTTCGGAATTGAGCAATGTGCTCGAGCTAGTAACCGACGCCTGGAATTACTTTCCGCACAAAGTCCTCGGTGGTATCTCCCCAGCCGAGAAATTATTAGAACACCATAATAAAATTAAAAAATAAATATGAAAATCAACAACACATTCAAACTCATCATCGCCATTGTAGTTTCCGAGCTTGCTGGGATCATTGGTTCGGTGTTTACGGCTCCGTCCATTGCCGGCTGGTACGCCGGGATCGTTAAACCAGCACTCAATCCTCCGGCGTGGGTGTTCGGTCCGGTCTGGACGACACTGTTTGCGCTTATGGGCATCGCGGCGTTTCTCATCTGGAAAAAGGGACTGGACCGCAGGGATGTAAAAATCGCCCTCGGTATATTTCTCGGCCAGCTGGTCTTGAACACGCTCTGGTCAATCATCTTTTTTGGTCTGCATAGCCCTGGCGGTGCGCTTGTTGAGATCGTGTTCCTTTGGCTCGCCATCCTCGCTACAATCGTTGCGTTTTATAAAATCTCTAAACCAGCCGCATGGCTTCTGGTGCCGTACATTCTTTGGGTTAGCTTTGCGATGTATTTAAACTATTCAATCTGGGCATTGAACTAAGTTAAGCAAATGGTACAGAATCATATTTGCTTAACATTCCAAAAGTTAAGCAAACCTGCCTGCCGGCAGGCAGGTCGTATTAGGCTCGTAATTTTGGGCAACGCGCTGGGTCATGTTCTCAATCGGTATCAAACGTCTACCCCGGGGACAAAGCTCGCCCCCGGGGCAAACAAATGGCAAACCTGCCTGCCGGCAGGCAGGTCCGGTGTGCCTTACACGTTCTCGTACTTGGCCAGCAGACTTTTCATCTGATCATGCATTACCGTCGGATACTTGTACTCTTTGATCCAATCAAACGCTCGAAAGTCAGAGAGAAGGGCGAGCCAAGAAACTAGATACGAACTCGGATTTTGAAGACGAGAGGGTTCGCTCGCCCGCGCGGAGGAGGGGTCTGGGGAGGAATCCGCGCGGGCTTCGGCTTTCTTTTTTGAAAAAATCGGCGGCTAAATTCATAAATAAATATATGATGTACTGTAGTATAACATTGTCCGGCAATATAACAAAATGATAAAATGTGAATATCTATGAACAATGTATTTATTTTCCACGGGACAGAGGGATATCCCGAAGAAAACTGGTTTCCGTGGCTAAAACAAGAACTGGAGCAAAAGGGCTGTAAGGTCTTTGTGCCACAATTTCCCTCGCCACCAATAGTGCCCGCAAAAATAGCAGAGTGGTTTGATGTTCTAAAAAACTATGAGCAATACATAAATGAAAATACTATTTTCATTGGTCATAGTTTAGGAGGTATATTCGCCTTGCGAATACTAGAAAAATTAGAACATCCTATAAAAGCTGCTTTTTTTGCTGGAACGCCTGTCGGCGTTCAGCCTATTGCAAATTACGACAGGGATAGCAGTTTTAGCGGTTTTGCTTTCGATTGGGAAGCAATTAAAAAGAAAGCTCAACATTTTGATGTTTTTCAATCTAACAACGACCCTTATGTCGGTTTAGAAAATGGTAAAGAACTTTCAAAAAATCTTGGCGTTGAGCTTTCTTTTATACTAAACGCCGGACATTTCAATAAAAGAGCTGGCTATCTCAAGTTTGAGAAATTAAGAGATAAGGTTTTAGAAATTCTAGAAAAATAATTTGTATGGCAAACATATCATCAAAGTTAGGGCAAAATATGAAGCGTATTAGAACGAAAAAGAATATGTCGCAAGGCGACGTTGCTCGTGCATTAGAAGTTGATAGAGGTTATATTAGTAATATTGAAAGCGGGAAGAAAAACCTTACCCTTGCGACAATTCAAAAGTTGGCTAATGCGCTCGGAGTATCGGCTGATGAACTTTTGAAATAAATTTATGAAAGTAAATGTTGGGTCAAAAAATATAACAAAGGTGCAGGCGGTAGAAGAGGCTTTTTTAGATTTTCCAGAGTTTTCTTCGGCAAAGGTTATTGCTATGGCAGTTGATTCTGGGGTGCATAAGCAACCAAAAAACATGGAGCAAACCGTGCAAGGTGCAATGAATAGAGCCAGAAATGCTTTCAAAGATTGTGATTTATCTGTGGGCTTAGAAAGCGGACTTATAGAAGTACCGAATACCAAGAGTGGGTATATGGACATAACCATGTGCGCGATTTATGACGGTAAAAATTTTCATTTAGGCGGGTCTTCTGCCTTTGAATATCCAAAATCTATGATTGATTTAGTTTTTAGCAAGGATTACGAAATTGATGAAGCAGCAAAAGAAGCAGGATTTTCTCACGATGAAAACATTGGAGAAAGAGAGGGTATGATAGGAGCTCTTACTAAAGGACGATTGGATAGAAAAGGATATAGTAAACAAGCAGTGATAACCGCTCTTATACATCTTCTTAATCCGGAGCATTACTAAAAATATGATAACTCACGCCGACCAACAAAAAATTTGGGAAGAAGAACATAAAAATCCTTACGTTCTTCTTCCAATGGATTCTAACGACGAATCAAGCGGAGTTTCGTTGTTTTGGGATTGGTTGAAATCAAAAGGCGAAACAAAAAGCTTGCGCGGAGTCGAAATGGGCTGTGGAAAAGGAAGAAACAGCATTTGGCTTGCGAAACAGGGCACAAATATGAGAGCGTTTGATTTTTCTAGCATTGCAATAGATGAGGCGCAAAAAAGAGCGGCTATTGTTGGCGTAGAAAATGATGTGCGGTTTATTGTTCAGGACGCTACAAAAACATGGCCGTTTGAAAATGAAAGTTTTGATTTCGCGATTGATTGTTTCGCTTCAACCGATATTGAATCAACTGATGGCCGCTCTTTTGCGCGAGACGAATTTTTGCGTGTTCTCAAGCCTGGAGGATACTTGCTAGTTTATACACTTTCAACAGATGATGAATTTCACAAGGAGATGCTAGAAAAATCTCCTGCGCACGAGAAAAATGCTTTTCTTCATCCGACCACGGGCAAATTTGAAAAGATCTTTGACCGCGCAGAATTGATGAATTTTTACAAAAAATGGAAAGTGGTTGAAGAAAAGCGTATTGCCAAAGTCGCAAAATTTTTTGGTGAGGATTACAACTGCAAACATTTTTGGATTATATTTCAGAAGTAGCCGCCGATTTTTTCAAAAAAGAAAGCCGAAGCCCGCGCGGATTCCTCCCCAGACCCCTCCTCCGCGCGGGCGAGTCCATCGCCCCGCCTCCTTTGCCCCAGAAAAATAGTGGCGGGGCGTATCATTTCAGATTTCGCTTCTTGAATTTGTGTATCAGATTTGGTAAAATGATTTCAAAAGTTTGCGAAAGTTTTAATTCGGGAGCATCGAAAATTAAGGCACCGTTCCCAATGGTGTTTTAATTTTCGATATTTTTTGGAACTATAGATAATAATTTACATCTTTGGAGCTGGAAGCAGCTCATATATTTCTACGCTGAATTTTCCGGCTCCTTCGCTCAAAAAAGGGTGCCCCGCAACCAGTGCCTTTGCTTTTTCCATATCGTCAGCCTGAATAATGCTGTAGCCGTTTAGTTGGGTCGGAACCCCGTTCGTTCCATCGTCCACGACAGATGCTCCGTTTACCATCGGCTGGCCCATATCGACGAGAGAACTGCCTGCTTTAACCATCCATTCGCCCCATTTGGCCATTATTGCTTTGCGCGCCTCTTCGGGCATATCTGACGGATCAGTAGCAGGACCATTGTAAAGAAGTATAAATTTTTTCATACCTGATTATATAATATGGAGAAATGAGTGACAAATGAATTTAAAATAATTTTCCAAATATTCACCGAAATTTAATTTATTAACAGTTATATTTAACATATGAAAAAATATTTTGTTCTATACATGGCGCCGGCCGCCTCCATAGAAAAAATGATGGCCGAAATGACGCCAGAGCAAGGTAAAGCCGCTATGGAAGAATGGAGAAAGTGGATGAAAAAAAATGAGGCGGTTCTTGCCGATGGCGGTGCTCCGCTGGGAAAAACCAAGAGGGTGACATCGGATGGAATCGCGGATGTAAAAAACGAGGTAACCGGGTATTCGATCGTCGAGGCCGAATCGCACGAGGCGGCGGCTGATATATTTAAAGATAACCCCAATCTCCAGATTCCGGGAGGTTATATTGATATTCTCGACATAGTACCAATGCCCCAATAACAACAGGGATAGGCGAAAATGGGGTATAATGTATTTAATGGAAACCCCGCCGTTAAACAAGCACAAGTTAATTATAACGCTGATACTCATCTTTCTGCTGTCTGCGGCCGGATACTCGGCGTATGGAATATTCACACTCACAAAAACCAAACAAAACCTCGAAAATGAACTTTCAGAATTAACTCTCAAATTTGCTTCAACGACCGCAAGCCTTGCTCTTACGGCGGACGACCTGGAGAAGACAAAAATTGAACGCGACCAGTTCCAGCGCGATTACGAGGCCGAAAAAAGCCGCATGGATTTTTTCTCGGCGCAAATCCAGGGCGTTCAAAGCGCAGTGGGAGTTATCGAGAAGCTTCGAAAAATGGACCCCGAGTGGCTGAAAAAGTATTCGAAGGTTTATTTTTTAAACGAAAATTATATTCCGGCAAAACTTGCGCCGACGGAACCGCAATATTCCTATCAACAGGATAAAGAGCAGTTTTTGCATGCCGATGTTGTCCCTTTTCTACGCGAACTCCTAGATGACGCTGAGAGAGCAGAAATGGGCATCAAAATAATTTCCGCCTATCGCTCTTTCGACACTCAAGCCGGCCTCAAATCCGTCTACTCGATAACTTACGGAACCGGAGCCAACCAGTTCTCAGCCGACCAGGGTTACTCGGAGCACCAGCTGGGCACCACTGTGGATTTCACGACCGAAAAAACAGGCGCCGATTTTTCAGCTTTTGAATATACTCCCGCCTACAAATGGCTTGGCGAGAACGCATACAGATACGGGTTCGCGCTCTCTTACCCCAAAAATAACGCATATTATAAATTCGAGCCGTGGCATTGGAGGTTCGTAGGAAAAGGCCTGGCCGCAAAATTACATTCGGAAAAAAAATATTTCTACGACCTGGAACAGCGCGAAATAGACGCATATCTCCTGTCCTTTTTTGATCAATAAATTCTCCTCTTTCTTCGGCTCGGCGCGGCATTGACAACAAATGAAAATAATGTTAATCTCTTTTTTTACGATTTTAAAAGGGATTTTTGGTATTTTTCGAAATGAAGAAAATAAAACAACAAAAAGAGAAAGAAAAGAAACCGAAGCTCAAGACCGGAGAGTTGAGTTCCTCAGCCGAGCTTAAAAAGGCCCAGGAACAAATACTGCTTAAAACAAGCGCGTTAATGGCGGCCGCCAACGGCATTGTAATAACCGACAAAAATGGCTTCATCCAGTGGGTTAATCCGGCTTTCACCCGCCTTACCGGCTACGAAGCCGATGAAGTCATAGGGCAGCACACACGCATTCTAAAATCCGGCAGACAAAACGACGAATATTACAAAAAACTGTGGGAAACAATCAGGGCAGGTGAGGTCTGGCGCGGAGAACTTGTAAATAAAAAAAAGAACGGCACTTTCTATAATGAGGTGGAAACCATCACCCCGGTGAAAAACGCGGATGGAGAAATAACCCACTTTATCGCAATAAAATCAGACATTACGGAAAAGAAAAATCATGAAGAGCGGCGACGTAATTTCCTCGCAGCGTTGGGCCATGAACTGAGGAATACCCTGGCGCCGATCTCGCTCTGGCTTGAACTTATGGAATACAAATTCAATGATGAAGAATCGAGAACCGCCCTCGGAATTATTTCGCATCAGACCGCCAATATGAAACGGCTTATCAACGACCTGATGGACGTATCGCGCCTGGAGAACGGGAAAATGGAACTTGATAAAAAAGAGGTGGACCTCTACCCTATCATGGAAAAAGCGGCCCAGAGTATTCTGCCCTCCATAAAAAAGAAAGAACAAAAATTGGAAGTCCTCACCCCGCGTAAACCCGTTGTCATTTTTGCCGATGCGCTCAGGATAGAACAGGTGTTTACGAATCTTCTGCAAAACGCCTCCAAATATTCAGGAAATTACTCGCCTATCTTTTTTGGCGCGGAAATCAGCCCCAGTGAAGTGCTGATAAAAGTTAAAGACTCGGGCATGGGCATTTCTCCCCGGATGCTGGAAAGAATATTTGATATGTTCGCCCGAGAGGCAAGCGATAAGGGAAGCGAGGGGCTTGGCATCGGGCTTCATTTGGCTAGGGAACTTGCGCATCTTCACGGAGGAGAAATAACGCCGCGAGCGAAGGACCGGGAAAGGGAAGTGAGTTTACTTTAAAGCTTCCGCTTCTTAATACCCCTGCAATTTAACCGATTTTTCGTGCTGTTTTATTTTCTCGATGGCTTTTGCTTCTATTTGTCTGATGCGTTCGCGAGTCACACCGAATTCTTTCCCCACCTCTTCCAGAGTATGCGTAACGCCGTCGTCCAAACCGAAACGCATACGTAAAATTTTCTGCTCCCTGGGCATCAGGTCTATCATTATTTCTTTTAAATGATCCCGCAAAAGGCGCCTTGCCGATTCCTGCGCGGGAGTCAGCATTTTTTCGTCTTCAATAAAATCCCCAAGGAGAGAATCCTCGTCGTCGTCCCCCACCGGAGCTTCCAATGAAGCCGTATCCTGGGATATCTGCTGGATGTAGTGGATCTTTTTTACGTCCATCGCCATTTCCGCCGCTATCTCTTCGGCCAAAGGGTCCCTCCCCAATTCCTGCGTGAGCCTGCGCACCACCTGCTGGTATTTTGAAATTGTTTCCACCATGTGCACCGGAATCCTGATGGTGCGCGCCTGGTCGGCCAGGGCTCTCGTTATCGCCTGCCTGATCCACCAGGTGGCATAGGTCGAAAATTTGTATCCTTTTCTCCATTCGAATTTTTCAACCGCCCTGAAAAGGCCCAGAGTTCCCTCCTGAATCAGGTCAAGAAGGGTAAGATTGGGCGACCGGCCGACATATCTTTTGGCGATGGAAACCACGAGCCTCAAGTTGGCCTGCGCCAGCTTCTTTTTGGCATCTTCATCCCCTATTTCTATTCTTTTTGCGAGCTCCCGCTCTTCTTCCGCGGTAAGGAGCGCTATCCGCCCTATCTCTTTTAAATACATCTGCACGGAATCCGGCACACGGGGAAGATGGGCTTCCCGTTCCATGGCGAGCTCTTTCGGAGTTTTCTTCCCGTCGTCAAGCTCCAAAAGTTCTTTTCCCTCCAAGACATCGATCCCTGAAGTATCCAAACGCGCGTAAAGATTTTCCAAAAAACCAAGATCGAATTCAATATGCGGGAAAGTACTCAATATTTCCGCGTAGGTCACAAACCCCCTCTCCTGGCCTTTTTTCATCAGCGTTTCTATTTTCTCCTGGGTGAACTCTTCCTTCGTGAGCTTGGTTTTGGCTTTGCCCGCTTTAGCTCTTGCGCCAAGGCGAGATACGGCGGCCCGCGAAGTCTGACGGTTTTTACCTTTTTTACGCATCAAAACAGCGCTCTTTTTCTTGGGCTTTTTGGACTTTATGCCTAATCTCCTTGGCTTTATTTTTTTACTTTTTTTTAAAGCTTTTGCCATTTCCCGCCTAAATTTAATTATTAATTCTCATTTTATAAGTTTAATTGCTTTTTACTTTTTGATCACTTCGCCAAAATCATGCAAAATTTGGCGGGTTAATTTAATTTCAAAAGTTCCGAAGAGACGACCCTGAATTCCTCCATAAGTTTCGGCAATTCTTTGGACCTTTCCGCCTCGGCTTTGCCGACCATCTGCGAGATGCCGGTTAGTTTTTCTTTCAAATGCTCCTTTTTAAGCTCCCGTCCGCAGCGCCTGAACTCCTCCTCCATATCAGCCACGGTCTCCAGAAAAATCTCCGTTTCGAGCGCCATCCGCGAAACAAGTTCCTGCATTGGCGCTCCGAACCCCGAAGACTCCCCCGCGGAGATTTTTTTAAACTCCACGAATATCGGAACCTTGTCCAGCGCAAAGAATGATTCTTTGAGCTCCGATTCCGATTTGAGGAACAATTCGGGCGATTTCGCAAGCATACCTAAAACCCTGTCTTCAAGCAACTCTTTCCGGGATTTGCCGGCTCCGGGTCTCAAACCGGAATACTGGCCCGAAACAGACGATTTCCCCATATTTACCTTTTTCAATGCCGCCCAAACCGCATCCTCATTTATACCCAGCGTCTTCGCAATCTCTCCTACCCAGTGCGCTTTCTCAAGATCAGTGGAAAGCGATGCCACTTTCGGTATCACGGCTTTCTGAAATTCCCTTGAAAGCTCGGGGGTTCCTCTAGGATGAGCCGCAAGCAGATTATCCATGAAGAACCTCACTATGTGCCTGGCTTCAGCTACGGCTTTCTGCCAAAGTGCCGGGTCTTTCGCCACCAGATCCGCCGGATCTTTCGCCTCTCCCAAACTCACTATCTTTATATTGAAATTATTCGCCAGCGCCATTTCTATGCCGCGCTTGGAAGCGTCGGCTCCGGCGGAGTCCATGTCGAAAGACGCAATCAGATTTTCACAAAGCCGGCGCAAAATATCCAAATGGCTCTGGGTGAGAGCTGTTCCGGACGAGGCTACCACATTTTTAGTCCCTGCCTGCCAGGCCATGAGCGCGTCTATGTATCCCTCCACAAGCACACATTCGCCTTTTTTTAATATTTCCGTTTTTGCTTTGTGGAGGCCGTATAGCACTTTGCTTTTCTGGTAAAGCATCGTCTCCGGCGAATTGATATACTTTGCGGAGTTTTCATCCGCCCCCGGCATTATCCTGCCGCCGAAAGCTATCACTCTGCCGTTGTAGTCAAAAACCGGAAAAATTATCCTCCCCCTGAAGCGGTCATAGTACCCCTGATTTCTTATTCCCGATTCCTGCTTCTTGATGACCAGCCCCGCTTTTTCCGCCTCTTCAGCTTTGAATCCTTTCGCAACCAGGCGGTTTAAAAGATTCCTCCATTCAGCCGGAGCAAACCCGACACGGAATTCTTTTATGGTTTCATCTTTAAGACCGCGAGATATTAAATAACGATGAGGAGAAACGGTTCCAGATGAAAATTCTGGGTGGGGGCGCGCCGCCGCGGAATTCAATCCAGACTTATTCCGCGGTGGGGTTAAAGAATTTTCAGATGGAACCGTTTCTCCATAGAGATTGTCTTCAAAAAATTTTGCGGCTTCCTCCATTATCGCGTAAAGCCTGTTCCTTTCGCTCCTTATCAATGGGTCTTCCCTTTTTATCTGCACACCGGCTTTCTCCGCCAATATTTTTAGAGCTTCCGGAAACTCATGTCCCTCGATTTCCATGATGAACCTGAAAATATCCCCGCCTTTAGAACATCCGAAGCAATGCCATATCTGGCGCGACGGGGAAACCACGAACGATGGTGTTTTTTCGTTATGAAAAGGGCAAAGCCCCTTAAAATTCGCCCCGGTCTTCTGAAGTCTTACATACGAACCGATAAGCTCGGCAACGTCTATTCTTTGCTTTATTTCTTCAACAGGTGATGGCATAACTTGCAATAATTATATAGTTTTTCTAAAGTTTAAGCAAAGAACAAGAGGTCATTGAAAATGCTTAACCCATTGGAATTAGCGGCAAATATAGCGGTAAAGATGCCCGGCTGGAAATATTGGGCCTGGCCCATCGCAAAAAACTTCATCGCGGGAAGAACTCTCAAAGAAGGGCTGGAAAAAGCCCGCGAACTCTCGCGTGACGGCTATCCTGTAATTTTAAATTATGCGGGAGAACACGCTCATAACCGGAAAGCCGTCGTTCAAACCTGCAGCGCTTATTCCGAACTTTTGGATGAATTGCGAAGGGCCCAACTTCATGGGGAAAATCTCACGGCTTCCGTATCCCTCAAGTTAAGCCAGTTCGGAATTTTGGAAGCGGATCTGAATTCGTCCATCAACGACGAATTTTACGAGGTACTTGAAAAGGCCGAGGGCCAAAACATCAGAGTCTGGATAGATGCCGAAGAACCGGAATACGCCTCAAAATACTTCGATTTTTTGGACACACTCTGGGACGCGGGATTCCGCAATATCGGACGGGTCGTGCAAGCGAATATCCGCAGTGAAAATTGGGAAAAGTTTTGCTTCCGGCTGGCGAAGCGCCCCATCCCCACGCGGATTTGCAAAGGCGCTTACAGAAAAGAGAACCCCCTGACGCTCTCATTTGAACGAGAGCTTCCAGAAATACTTTGGCAATTTAGAAGAATGATTCGTGTTCTCGTCAATCATAAAATTGAAGTTGAGATAGCGACCCACGAGACCGACATCCAAAATTTTTTCGCAGGGTCTCCTTACACCCACCCGGCCATACTCTATGGCGTAAACACCGAGCTCGCCCGGGCATTGAAAGGTATGGGGCATCCTCCGCATATCTATCTGATATACGGCCCGGAATGGGCAGGGTATGTCAAAAGACGGCTGCTGGAAAACCCGAAATACTTGCTTCTATCTTTATAAATTAATTCAAAAAACAATAACCCCTCCCGGGGTTTTTAATTATAAGTTCATAATAATATCTGCCGATGAAAAAAATATGAAAATGGCCAACTGACCTAAACTTAGTTTAGGTCAAGGTTTTCATACTCATCTTTTCTGGCGCTTTCTATAAATTCTTTGAGCTCTATTTTACTCGAATTAAAATAATCAAGCATAAATTTTGTTTTAAGCAAACCACCCCATCTATTTTCTTCTGTGTAGTCCTGAAAACTTGACCACGGATATTTTACCTCCTTCCTTCTCCACTGCTTAAGATCCTCGGGATTTAAATTCACGTAAGCCAAAGCGCGCATCAGATATTCATCATCGTGCAAATGCTTAGCATCAAAAGTCCTTTCAAAAACATGCCCGCGCCTTTCATATTTTAAATTATAATATTTCGAATAACTTACCAATATCCGGTGCATAAAAATTGAAATATTGCCATCCGACAGTTCACGCAATATCAGATGAAAATGATTCGGCATCAAACAAAACCCGATGATATCAACTAAGCTTTCACCGATGTTTATTTTTCCGTCCCGTATGTCCGAAACTAAGTTTAGGCCACGAGAACGATCCAGATGATAAATTTCACGCTTACCATTTGCAGCGAATAAAGCGCTCAAAAACCGAGAATAATCCCGACTGGAAGTGAACAAATCAAGATTACCGATGGAATGGGAATAAATATGATAAAATTCGCCTTCTACGAAAGAAGATTTACGCATGTGAGGCATTATTGACCGAAACTTAGTTTCGGTCAAGATTAGATTCTGCGGCTAATGTCGCCGATTTCTTTTTCCATTCCATGCTCCATACGCTCCAATTCCCGCAGAAGATGTTCTTTCCTGGCCAATTCTTCGGGCGCCAGCTGTTTTCCGGAAATCTCCAGAGCATGGAGTTCATCCAAAACATCTTTTTTAAGTTCGCTAAAACCTTCGTGAACCGTCTCTTTCGCTCCCTCTATTTCTTTTTCCAGCAGCGCGGAATTAAGCTTGCGCACTTTGAGGGAAAAATAAACGACGAGAGCGATACCCAGCATCAGCAGAAAAGCTATGACCAGCGAGAGGGCGGCAAATTTTATATTGACCCCGCCTATGGTTATGCCGTTTACGATAACTTTAAATATTCTGGGGTTGGACCATTCCGACGCTATTTCATCTCCTGCCGGAGTTTTCCCAATCGCGCGCGCCCTCGCCTCCCAGTCTCCCGCTTCCAAAGGAACTTTTTCCGCAAGCACCCATTCGCCGTTCGCATCCGCACGCACGCTAAACGACATCGGCCTTGCCGCCGATTTTTGCAACCTCACTTCAACTACGCCTTTCGGCTGGGAACGCCCTTCGATATAAAGCACTTCATCGAACGGATAATATATCTCCGGGTTTATTATGATTGTCGGCTGCTTCAATTCTATGGAAGAATATTGCGCATTTGCGGCCAGAAAGGGGGTGAAAAGACAAACCAGAATAATAATTAATGATTGATATTTTTTCATTTTATATCCCGTCCAAATCCCTGACTTTTTTGTCTATTTCCTGCTCCAGCTTGCTGAGCTCTCTTAACAACTTGTCCCTGTGGTCGAACTCCTCCGGCAAAAGATCTCCGGCGGCTTTCAGTTTGGAGTTTAAATGGTCGAGTTCCAGCTCAATGTCGCGCTTTACATTCACAAAACCTTTTTCCACCACCAGTTCGATCGCCTCTTTTTCTTTCTCTCGCGCTATTTTTTTGGCCGCTTCCAGCATCTCATGCGAGGCATGTTCTTTTCCCAGGCGCTTCACCGATTGTATCCTCAAAAAAGAGTATAAAATAAGGCCAAAACCGGCGATTATAAAAATAAACACCGAAATCGCTAGGGGAAGATATTTGACGGTTATTCCGAAAACAGTAAAACCGGAATTTATTGACCGCAATATGCGCGGGTTGGACCAGTCGCCCTGCGGATCGGCATGCCTGGCGCGCACCATCCATTCACCGGAAGGAAGATCCAGGTCCTCGTTTAAAAACCATTCTCCCGCATCATTGGCTTCGACAGTTATCTTTATCGGGGCGGCTCCGCCGGAATATTTTTCAAAAAATATGTCGACTTTGGAATCCGGCTTCGCTTTCCCTTCCATGTAAAGCACTTCGTCCATAGGATAGTACTGCGCGGGTATTACTGAAATGACGGGAACCGGAATATTAGTTTGTGCGCGCACTGAAAGCGGCAATATGCAAAACAAAAGTCCCAAAACGGCAGCGGACACAATAAAAGTTTTGTTCATTGTATTCATTTTACAACTCCTGAAACCGGAGGCAAAGGCGGGGTACTGTCCCCCATTAAACCCAGTAATTTTTTAAAGTCCTCGCGAAAAGCGTGTTTTAAATGATGTTTATGCCTAATCCAAAGCATAAAAAGCAAAATAAGGAACAGCAAAAAGAGAAGACCCAAAACTACGACCGCCCAAATCCACGGCACAAAGAAAAAGATCAGATCAATTCCTTCCGGAGTGAAAAATCTGGTCGCCGCTCCGACGATATTCATTGTGACAGTCTCGTCGGTCGTATTTCCCGCCAGGTCAACCGCCCGGACTATCACCTGGTATCTGCCCGCATTAAAATTTGGCGCCTGATAGGGAGAATTAACTCCGAAAAACAGGGAATCCTCGGTTACTCCCGATGAAAGCGAAACTATTTTCATTTCAAACCGGTCGAGACCGGAAAGCGCGTCTGTCGTGAAAAACCTGAATATGGGGTTGCGGCTTGTGGTATGAAGCCCGGGGGAAACACTGACCATAAATGAAGCGGGCGGTTCTTTGTCTATCTTTACCGAGTAGTGGGAAACTCCGCCCCAGACTCCCGCATTTTTTTCTCGCAGGTGGAAATACCGCATGCCGGATTTCAGGTCGCCAAAAGAAGCCGTCGTTTCTTTTCCCTCGGAAACGGTGTCCGGAAAACCGGACGGATCTTCATCAATTGAATAACTGTATGCTTCGGCAAACTGGCCTTTTTGCCAGACAAAAACCGGATTAGGATCCCTGTACCAGCGCTCCTGATCCGGATGCGTGGGAGAAAAAATTTGCGGACCCTGCGAAGGAGGAAGCAAAAAACGTATGAATGAGGGAGTTGACTGGCCCAAAATATCCGTGCCTCTGCCGTCGTTGGCCAATACCTTGGTTCGCTCGCCGAATTTTATCTGTCCCTCGCCGGGAGCAATGACCCGGAAAGTAAGAGTAAGCACGACTCCCTGCGAAGTTACAATCCCCGGAGAAGGAATTCCGCCTACAAAATAAATTTTGCCTTCGCGGTTGGAATACGAAGGCGGAGCCGGCCAAAGCTGGATTATAGATTTGCCAACGGAGGGATTCGCAAGCTGCAGTTTATCCGCCGGGAAAGCCAGCTCTATTTCCACGGTATTAACCGCTTTTCCTTTCGTATCCAAAATAATGGAAACATCCACGGTGCTTCCCACCACGAAAGAACCGCTGGCAGGACTTAAAAACAAGCCGGCGTCGCCCGCGGCATACGCAAAAAACGGCCTGCCTGCCGGCAGCAAGGCGCCTAATAACGCCAAAAAGCATAAAATACCAACGTACTTTAGCTTAGTCATTTATGCATTAATTATAACACAAAATTCCCGCGCCTTTTTACCCCTCCGAACTTGCCTGCCAGCAGGCAAGTCTCCCCTTCTTAAGGGGAGAAAATTACGGACAATGTCTTGATATTTCTTTAAGGATTGTGGATAAATTATGCTTAATGTTGTTATTTGTGAACCGCAAAGTATCTATGTCTAAAGATTTAAAATAATCTTGCCGTACAATATCGTAATCTTTAACATCTGCAACTGAATGATAGTCTCCATCAATTTCAATTGATAACTTTAACTCTGGACAATAAAAATCTGTAACATAACGTCCTATTCCATACTGCCGACGGAACTTGTAACCTTTAATGTTTTTATTTTTAAGCTGGGACCATAATATGATCTCTGCTTCAGGTAAATTTTTGCGTAATAGTTTTCGTTTGAAAGTATATGTCCTTCTGTTGAAGATCTCAGTCATGCTCACACTTTACCTCCTCCAACTCACGATTCGCAAGTGAAGATAAATAATCAGCAGTAATTTTCCCTCCTTACGAAGGAGGGGCGAGGGGAGGTTAAGTGCGGATGTTTATTAAAATAGTCCGTAAATCCAGTCCAAAACCAGGAAAACGGTTCCCATAAAACCTACAAAAACCCGTTTTATCGCCTGCGTAACGCTTCCTGCCAGACCACGGGAACTTATTTCCGCACCCTCGTCGGACTCTCCCGAGACGGCAACCGCAGCCGGCTCACCCTGTCCAAAAAGCCTTTCGAAGAAACTTTTACCGGCGCTGACAAATTTATCCATGGGGTCGAATATAGACTGATCTTCGGAAGAATAGGTGATAACTTTTCCAGTCCAGTCGAAGAAAAGCAAACTCATGTCGCGCAAATTTACTTTTTCGTCCGCATTGAAGTCCGCGGGGTTGGGGCTGGGCTTGGGCTCAAAATAAAGGAATATGGATAAATCCTGTAAATCAATTTTGCCGTCACAATTTAAGTCGGTTTGGGGGTACGGGCAGGGCGACGGAATTCCCGGCGGCAAAGGCTCCGGCTTTACGAATTTTCTTAAAATATCGGAAATTATGCCTCCTAAGATCGGAGCCGGTGTGGGAGTCGGGGTCGGAGTTGTCGAGGGTGTCGGTGTCGGCTCCGGGTAATAGTAAAATCCTGCTTTGTCGCCGAACGCGGCGCTGGTGGAAGTGCCTATGGCAACCTGCCCCAAAGACCCCACGACCTTGAAACTGGCCGAGGTCATCTCCCCGCCCGACTCGGTAAAAGCCGGATCTAATATCTTGAAGTTGGCGCTTTGGTACTCATCGGCGAAAACGAAATTCGCCAAAGCCAGCAGCAATCCTACCAATACATATAGCGAATAACGTTTGAACATTAATTAAATTTTACCATTTTCAATAAATATGACAGTTTTTCTTGAAACGAATTGAAGAATTCATCTACCATCGCGAAATTTTTCGCATAAGGCAGCGCGCTTCTGCCTCCCCCGCCTTCTCCTCCGCCGGTGACCTGGTGCTGGACGCGGACTTGAATCGCGTCAACCGAGACGGTATTTGACGAGGGTGCGGCGGTAATTCTCAAACGGAAATTGGCATCTGAAAATTCAGACGGAGACCATGATGCGCGTCCCCAGAGATCGGAAGAAGTGGCCATGACGAAAACCTGGTCGGATGTCGAAAGTGTCCAGCTGGAAGTGGCAGTGGTGTAAGTAGTTCCTCCGTTCCAGGAAAGGGCGACGGAGAAAGTTCCTGCCGCAGTCGAGCCTTTGCCTTCAACTTTTACATCCACCCCAACAATCGAGTCCCCCGAGGGAATATTGAAGCCGAAGTTTCCGTAGTCCTGTGCTACGGCCGTGCCGGCGGTGGCGTAAGAATTGTCCGATGAATATGCGTTGGATGGAGAGGTCCAGTTGTTGGCATTCCCCGGAGTGGTGAGACCGGTTCCATTGGCAGTGGGAGCGGTAAATCCGTCCTCCGCGCCTATTTCTTCTCCGCCGCCAATTGAAACATTGGGATTATTGACCAGCCCTGCGCCCTGCCCTCTCGGCTCAATCGGAGCTCCGCCTGCAAAGACCACCGCTAAAAAATGATTGGCGCTAACAATTCCGTCTAAATTTTTTGATTGAATCTCGAATCCGGATGTAACACCGGAAGCAGTAATATCGTTTTTTTTCAACTGAATTGAAAGTTCATCACTCGAACCAATAGAAGAAACAGCCGCCGAAAAAATATAATCTCTGGCAGTCGAAGTAGAAAGGCCTGAAGAAAAAACAATTGAACCCACGCCTCCATTATTTATGGAAACGCTCCCCGAACCGAAAACCGCATTATCGGAAGCATCCACAATGCCATCCGAATCATAGTCGGCATAAATTTGTGAATTCGTAATATCATTTGCTGCTATATTGGAGGTATCGATATTTAAACCAAAACTCTGAATATTTATGCTTTCACCTGCGGGGACCAGGCGAAATTTAAATAACGGACCTGAATAAGAAGAGGCGCCGTTAAATTTATTGCTTATCTGCAAGCCGGAATGATCACTTATAGAATGAGTGCCATAGAGCGCGACTGTCTTTGAATCAGTAGCGTCCGAAGAAATATCATTGACCCCGCCCGTAAAAATAACAAGCCCTGAGACGGCAGAATTGGCTGATGAAAAGTTCTTGAATTTAAGCCCGGAAACTACAAGCATTTCGGACCCTTCGAAATTATTCGCTGCATTTATTACAGCTACGGATCCCCCCCCTTCGTATGTAATGGAATTTGAAGTGATATCATCGTTCCAAGCCGTTCCGGACAACGAAGCCGCTGCAACCGAAGTGTCCCAAAGCATATTGACGGAAGAAGTGGCAATGGCGATTCGAATATCATTGGCTGCAGTAATGCTCGGAGCCGCATTATCTGTGATGGTAATAGGCGAAATTTCCGCAGAAGATCCTCCGACTTCAAAAGTCTGGTTGGTGGCCGAAGAGAAAATCGGCTTTGTTTCGTGCGCCGCATCGTAAGTCACCACCAGTCTGGCGGCTCCCGATATTTCGTCGGCAGTCGCTATCTCAACCGTGGAATTGAATGTTCTTTCGGTCCAGCCGATGTCGGTCCCCCCGGCAAATTGATACGGAGATATTTCTTTGCGGTATCTTTGGTTGAATGCTTCCGAAGTGGCATCCGCGAGTTCCGGTACGGCGAGAGTCGTGGAACCGTTCACTCCGATGGTCAAGGTGGAGATGGTGAGCGAGGTAGCTTCGGAATGAAGGAGATCGATATCCAAAAATGCCGAACGGTAAGTTTTGGTGACTGTTTCCGGAAGGGCAACATTGATAACGGTGCTGATCTCATTTCCATCAGCGGAGGTTCCATAGTTCATGGACCCGCCGTTCAAACCGCCGTAGAACTGAACTGTTTTGGTTACCTGACCTCCGGAGGAACCCGACCAGGTGAATGTGATGTAAAGCTCCGCTGAGGTCACGGAGCCCGCAGCCGTATTCCATTGATAAGCTCCCGTTACCACGGGAGCCGAATCGTTCACGGAAGCGGCATCGGAGGACATATCATGGATAACGGTCGTGCCTCCGCTTCTCGGATTAGCCGAAGTCACGTTGGCATTGGTCGAAGTTTCCGCAGTAGCCCCACCGCCGTCCACATCGCCGAAGATCTGTAATTGCGCAGTGGCGACGGCGGATCCGTTGGCCTTGAACCAAATATTTTTTACGTCAGCTCCGGTATTGGAAATGGCAAGAGTGGTGGAATTATTCGGTCCGGTAAAACTGACTTTAGCTCCTGCGGCCCTGTTAGTCGTATCCTGACCGTAATAGAAACGGACGGTTTCGGTCTGTACGGAAGCGCCGGTGGAAAATTTGTAGGTAATTACAAGTTCCACGGTGAGAGCGGAAAGCGCCACGCCGGCTCCGTTTACGATATCGAGGGTGTCGGAGGGAGTGACCAGCGGATCAAAGTTGTTGGTTGCGACCGAGGGACGATAGATGATGAAAGGAGAGAGATGGTCGGCCAATGCCGTCGCGGGGTCCAAAGCCGAGTGTGCTGTGCCCGCGGCACCTCCATTGATGGAAGGAGTGAAGTTGACCGTCTGCCCCACGGTGGCGGTGGTATCCCCTTCGGATGTGATCTCAAACCAGACATCATAAATGTCGCTCGCGGAAGCAAGGTCCGGGAGTCGGTTCGCGGTGTCGTAGGTAAATGAGCAGGTGGCGGAAACGGCACAGTCGGCGGTTTTGGTCGAGCCCATCGGAAAGCGAACCGTTTTCGTTTCATTGTGTGCGATTGTCGAGTAGTCCTGTTCGTAAGTTAGGACAAGCTTCATAGTCTGCAGGTGTCTGGTGGGTCCGGTCACGGCGGCGACCCCCACGACCGCAAGCCCGGAAGACCAATCCGCATCCGTCTGGCTTTGAAAAAGAGAAGTGGCGTTGGCGGCTACATAGATCTGCGGACCGGAAAGGCCGGAAGTGTTGGTCAGCCCCTGTCCATTGCGGTTTATGGTGTCCAGCCAGACGTTGTTGCCGGCGGAAGGACCGGGGCTCACATCCAATCCGAGCTCTACGTCGGTGATGTTGGCCGAGGTTACCATAGTGGCGGAATATTCGAGCCAGGCGGAGACTACGCGGATGTTGGTGCCGTCGATTTTTAGGGTTTTGGTGCCGGCGGTGGATTTTGTGGCGTTCCAGGAAGAACCGGCGAACGTGTTTACGTCGGTGGCTCTAGCCGTGCCGTTATTATCCGTTCCGGTCTGAGTGGCGGAAGTACCCGCTCCGGAACCTAAGGTATATTCGACGGTGCGGAGATGTTTGCCCGTGTAAGCGGCTTCCGCCTTTTGGACTTGGACCTTGGAAATAAGAAAAGGATCAGCTAGAGGCGAAAATATCCAAATCAGGATAAATGAAAACACTAAAAATGATCTGAAAATCTTAGATATCTTTTTAGACCATCCGATATTTATCTCTATTTCGACCCCTTTATACATATTTTTTAAACCTTAATTATTTGATCAGCCTGGAATTAACTTCTTCGTAAACCGCTTTTGAAATATCCTGTAATATTCCGGCCAATTGAGCGAAATCCTGCCCTTTAGTCATTACACACAGCAAATAAGGGTTTCCCGGGAAATATATTATTCCACACTCATGCAATTGTTTTCCTTGTTCGCTAAACCGCTCGCCGAATTTATGGGCCATCGGAATGTTTGCAGGCACCCCAGCCCTCAACCCTTCTTTGTAAGATGAATGCGCCAAATAATCCAACGCCAAGTCGGAATATTTTTTCGAAAGATACGAAGCATTATAGAGAAGACGGAATACGGATGCGTAAGATTTAATGTTCAAAGTATTTTCTAGATTGCCGCCGAGGTTTATTACACCCACTTCATGGTATGTTTCTAAAAGCAGGTCTTTTTGGGGATAAACCGCGTCCAAGTTGTCTTTTAAGGCTATGAAAGCGCGATTATCAGAATCGATTATAAGTTTCCCAATCAAATACATAACCGAGTATTCTTTTCTCTTTTCCAGAGTCTCCGACGGCGCTACTGTCTGGGCTAATTCCGCATCATCTCTATTATAGGATATGTTATCATCGAGCAAACTCGGTTTTTCTTCGGCAATCCTGAAATAAGTCATCATAAGAGGGACTTTAAGCAAACTGGCCGGAATGAACTCTTCCAACTCATTGATGCCGAAGATGGGCCCGTTGGAGAGATCGCGAAAATAAACAGCCACACTGGTTACTTTCTGCTCCGCTTTATATGATTCTATCTTCTCTAGGAGAGTTTGCTTGAAATTTTTGTATTCCGTTTTTTTAATTATCGGTTTTTCGACGCACCTCAATTGAATGTTGATCCATGAATATTCTTTGATGCAATTATCCGACCGGAAATATTTAAACGTATACCAGGACAAAATACCGAAAACTATCAGGAACGTAATTACTGCCAAAAATGATATTTTTATCCTGAACATGTCTAATGTACGCCGGCTAAAATCTCGGCCAACTTTTCCAATATTTGGGAAAACGACTGGTATATCATCGCCAGCCCCTTTGAATAGGGCAGCGCACTTCTGCCTCCCCCGCCTCCTCCTCCGCCGGTGGCCTGGTGATCAACTTTCACCTGAATTGCGTCAACCGAGACGGTATTTGACGAGGGTGCGGCGGTAATTCTCAAGCGGAAATTGGCATCTGAAAATTCAGACGGAGACCATGATGCGCGTCCCCAGAGATCGGAAGAAGTGGCCATGACGAAAACCTGGTCGGATGTCGAAAGCGTCCAGCTTGAAGTGGCGGTGGTATAGGTAGTGCCTCCGTTCCAGGAAAGGGCGACGGAGAAAGTTCCGGCGGCAGTCGAGCCTTTGCTTTCCACTTTTACGTCAATGCCGGTAATAGTGTCGGATGAAGGTATGCTAAAGCCGAAGTTTCCGTAGTCCTGTGCTACGGCCGTGCCGGCGGTGGCGTAAGAATTATCCGATGCATAGGCATTGCCGCCGTTTGTCCAGTTGTTGGCATTCCCCGGAGTGGTGAGACCGGTTCCATTGGCAGTGGGAGCGGTAAATCCGTCCTCTGCGCCTATTGAGTCTCCTCCGCCCTGGTCGGCATTGGCATTTGAAACGATACCCGCTCCGACCGCTCCTCCTCCGCCGCCTCCGCCCGATGCAACGCCGCTGCTATTTAGCACGTGGTATCCGAATTGCGAAGAGCCTGATTTGGAAGCGGTGGTCGTGATATCCAACTGGTCCAAAGTCAGCCACATTTCATCACCCGCTGCGAGATTAGCCACATCCGCTTGCAAGAAATAATTCCTTGAAGTGGAGGTGGAATAGCTTCCCGAATAAGTGATAACCGACGAGGATACCGACCCTGAACCCAATATCGCAAGGTCGCCGGAATCCTGCAGACCGTCTCCGTCATAATCCACGAATATCTGGGCATTTGTGATATCCGAAGCGCTGATTCCAAATAAACTGATGGACGGCGAAAGTCCCGTGATAGTTACAGAGCCTACCGAAGGAGTAAGCTGAAAATTCAAAAGGTTGGCGTTGGAAACCGATGCGGATGTGAACTGATTGGTTTCTTGGACCCCGGGAGTTCCCAACGCCAAAGTTGCGGACTGGGTGGCAGCAAACGTCCAGCAGGTATTGTTGCCGGAATCAGTAACCGTCCCGCCGGAAGCATCTATATTGTCATATCCGCTGCAAGCGTTGGAATCCATTATGTTCGCGTACGCGACCGACCTAGTCCCCGGGACCGCCAATCCCCACATTGAACCTCCGGTCGCTGAATGCACATACACGGGAGTTGCGGCGCTTCCGCTTAGAATAATGTTCTGCAATGTAGATGTTGCGGCAGCTCCCGCTTTAAAGCCCAATCGGACCCCGGGGATTTGCGCCGTAAAATTATTCGTGGCGGCGACGGCGGAGCCAAAGGTTGTGCTCGCGGAATTATTCGTAACCTCCAGGTTATAAAATGCCGATGTCCCGGTCATGGTGCCGGACAACGCCTGATATGCAGAGCCATTCAAAGTTAGCGTACTGCTATTGGCTGTAAATTTCCCTGAATTCGAATAATTCCCGGAAACGGAAAGAAGGCCGGCTGAAGGAGCCGTTAAAATTCCAGAATTTATCATCAAGTTCGTCGTAGAAGCATTGTTCGAGAATGTAACGCTTGCGCCCTGCGATGCCTCTGCGGCTAAACTATAGAAAGTAGATGTGGCGGACATATTATTGTATTCGGTGGTAACCCAACCGGAAGAACGAGTCACATTAGAAATACGAAGTTCATCGATCAACCCATCTAAATATCTTGTGGAAAAATTGGGATCTTTTCCAAAATTCCATACCCCTTCTATATTTTTCAATCCATTCGAGTTGGAATCCGTATATGTGCTTAATGCCCCACTTGCATCTCCAAGATACAAATCCACTCCATTTGAGCGAATAGCGCCGGCAACAAAATACCACGCCGCCAAAGACATATTCAAACCGGTGGCGGCATCATATTCAGCCATTACGCCATCCCATGCGAATGTTAAAGGGTTGTTGGTTGCGCCGCTCATTATTAATCCTGCAAATGTAGACGCTCTAGTTTCCATTATTGCATCGTAAGCATCTTTTGAATCCAATTTTACCCAACCTGAAAATGTGCCTTGATTTAAACTTGTGCCGGCATTAGCCAGTGTTAAACTCATATAGTCGTCAGTGCCATCAAAATTTATAGCCTTTCCAAGTCGCGAATTTACAATATCAGAACTAGTCATAGTCCCATTTGAATCGGTATCGTTATTATTACTCGTCGAATCACAGCCTTCTTTCGTACCCCCTCCGCAATCTCCATCCGTAGATATGGATGGGTCCTCCGCCATATGCCACACTCCGACATAATTCGAATCCCATACGGAAGTCGGAGTTTCTTCCGAGGAAGTGGCGGCGTTGTCGTAATACATATATAAAACCGTATTCGTGGTCGAGGATACATCGGTTTTAACCCAGGCGTTCAAAGTGCCCGTGGTCGAGGTGTACTGCTCAATTTCATGCGGAGCTCTGGTTACGCCGTCTGCCGTCGTAAAAAGAATATCGTCGCCGTCACCTTGCGCGCGGGAAGCAAGGTCAGAATCAGTGAGCGACACCAAAACCGGAAAATCCGGCAAGTTCGCGACGACTTTGTCGGAATCTATCGTTATTTTCTTTCGATATGACCAGTCGATATTGTACCAAAAATCCTGCCCCTGCTGGGAACCTACCGTATAGAAAGTTGAAGTTGCAGACTGGTTGTTATATTCAGTGGTAATCCACCCGGCAGAGCGGGCTATATTTGAAACACGAATATCGTCGATTTGGCCGGGAAAATACTGCTGTGGAGATGTTGGGTCAGTACCAAATGCAAGTTGCGAGTCAGTATTTACGCCGGTAACTTGTGTTCTCGTAGCATCCTGGACGCCGTCAACATAAGTGGTTTGGGTACTGCCGTTTAGGCTAAAACAGAGATACCGCCATTGTCCATTATTGAGATTGGATGCCGTAGAACCCAATGCTTCGGCATCAAGCTCACTACTTTCATAGTAATGGACCTTACCGGCAGAAGTATAATTAAAAATCGCCGCGTGTTCCCCACTACTGGTATCCCTAATTTCCCATAATCTTTGCACTGTTCCCGCTGAATTGTTTTTCGTCCACAGACAAACCGTATGATTGCCGTCAAAAGTACTGTTTAAAATAGAATTTCTGGTAACACCCAAATAATCATCCACCCCGTCAAAATCCAGAGTCTTTCCAAAAGGAGAGTTAACAAGGTCTGAGGAAGTCATAGAACCTGCTGAGTCCGCATCACTATTATTAGAAGTGGAGTCGCAAACCTCTTTTGTTCCCCCTCCGCAATCGCCATCCGTAGATATGGAAGGATCCTCCGCCATATGCCACACTCCGACATAATTCGAATCCCATACGGAAGTCGGAGTTTCTTCCGAAGAAGTGGCGGAGTTGCCGTAGTACATGTAAATATCCGTGTTCGTCGTGGAAGAAACATTGGCCTTCACCCAGGCGTTGAGCGTCCCGGTGGTCGAGGTGAATTGTTCAAGCTCGTGAGGCAATCTGGTCGTTCCATCTCCCGCCGCAAAGAGAATATCATCTCCGTCGGATTGCGCGCCGGAAGCAAGGTTCGAATCGGTGAGAGAAATTAGCACCGGAAAATCGGTGAGGTCTGCTACGACTTTTGTTTTATCGATGGATATCTTCTTGCGATACAGCCAGTCCGTATTGTACCAGTTAGCAGAGCTAAGATTGGAATTGCCATTGATTAGGATGTTTCCCAAAGCGGACCCGGCATTCAATGTCCCTGAAACTGTTTGCGAAGGTCCGTAAAAAGTAGTGGTGCCGGAGTTATTGGCAAATGTCCCGTTCTGTGTAAAATTGCCTTGCACCGCCATGCCCGTGGAAGGTGCAGTCAGAGTTCCGGTTGTTATCGTAAAGTTATTGGTTGTCGTTGCGGAATTTGCTCCAAAGGTCCATCCGCCGGAGGAACCGTTGAACGTAACATTATAAAAGTTGGTCGAAGTCGCGATTATATTCTTGGTGCTGGTTGTGGCATTGAATGTAACAGTCCCCGTGTTCGAAAACGAAGCCGAAGAAGAAGCATACCAGTTTCCTCCCAGAGTAAGATTGTTGGCGCCCATCGTCAGCGTTGCGCCGGCCTGCGTGGAGGCGGTCTGATTTGTACCGAAAGGTAGTCGTAAGGAACCGTTCACATCGGCGGAGTTCGTGGAATCTCCGTGAAGTGTTACCGCTCCACTGGGGGCGAATTCCGTACCCGGCCAGACATACAGCATATTTCCTGCGTTTACTTCCAAAGTTCCGCCGTTGGCTTTGAACATAATATCGGTGTCATTATCGCCGTCGTATATGGATAAATCCGAAATTGCGGTCGTGGTGCCGGACGAGGCCTCATAGCGCGTTATTACCCTGTTTTGGTAGAGTTTGAGGTTGGTAATACTGTCCGTAGTTGAAGCTTTGGTAAGCGCGAACGAACGAAAAGTCGAAGCGCCATCAACCCATACGCTGACCGGCGTGCCCGCACCCATTCCCGGCCTGTATGTTATCGAGTATGCGCCGGTAGAAGCTGTGCATGTGCCTGATATGGGCGCCGCGCCGTTTATGGATGCTTTTACGGTTTTGCCGGAAGAAGAACAATTGAATGCCGTGGTACCCTCATCGGTATAAAGATTACCTGAAATTACGAAAGGAATATTGACTACGGTATTATAGAATTGCTGGTCGGCATTAGGAGCAGTCGTATAATTCCAGGTCGCTCCGATCCGGTCCGCGGACATGATATTTATTCCTATCGCGTTTATATCGTCGGCGGTGCTGTTTATCGCTGAAGATTCGGCGCTCCAGTTAGCGCCTCCATCGGATGAATATTTGTAATAAAGGTTGGCTGTGGCCGCCGTGCCGATAGTGGATCGCCTGCCGTAAATAACGTAAAGATCGTTAGTGTTCGTATCTATGGCTATTTTTGCTCCGGTTAACCCCCCTGATGCATCGGTAACCGGCTCAGTTGCTTGAGCAAAAGCAATTGTTGTCGATGAATAGCTCCAGACGTTGACGTCGTGGTCTTGCGTCGTGTAATCATTCGCGTCATCAATGTAAGTCAGATAAGTTATGCCGGTATAAATGTCCGTAGTAACACCCAGAAGCTGCGCTTCATAAGAAGTATTGGATTCTGCGGCTGTTACTGCGTTTTTTGTGGCAGTAAACCACCAAGCGGACGAAGTGGCGGAGTAAACATTGTAATCGATGGTGCTGGCTGAAGTGTCGGCATAGATGAGCATTACATTATTGGTCCCCACCAGCGGAACTAGAATCGGAACATCGTCACCGGTATCGGGCGTAGAGCCGAAAGCTCCGGTTATTTCAGACCAGTTGGCTCCCGTGCATGACGCAGAACAGCTCACGACCCACGAATCCCCGCCGTCCGATGCCGTCATATAAAGCACGCCGTTCTCGGCTTTCGTTATGGATGTATAGCAGGAAGAGCCTCGGGTGCAGGTAGCGCCCTGGGTAGTACCCACGATGCTGGTTGAAAAAGCGCCGGTCGAAAGGTCAAGCTGGGTGTAATAAACATCGTCCACACTGGTATCTGTCGTTGCAATGTGAATGAGATTTCCGGTTGTATCCCCGCGGGTCCATCTGTCATACCACACGGCAACGCTGACGGCATCAGTTGTGTTCGCGCTGTCCACGTTTCTTGAAGCGCTCCAAGTCGCTCCGGAGTCCGTGGTTGAGGACATTGAAATGCCCCCGGCGGAATCCAAATAAAAAACATAACCCGTGGTGTCCGACGTCCAAACCACGGTAGGGCTTCCGCTGTGGCCGGAAGTATTGGTGGTCAAAATCGTGGTATCCACCGCCACATCCGCAGCCTGCGCTACATTTATCAAAGCCGGCAAATAAAACCAGGTGAAAATAAGGGCAAATGACAGAATATAAATTTTTGTTCTGAATTTCATGGCGTTTCTTTTATTTTTTACTATTATTGTTTTATTAGTTAGTTTGTTAATCATAGTGTGGGAGTTGAAGTGCTAACTTCTGTGCCCGGAGGCGGAGGGCTTGGTTCAATATTCATACTGGCTGGCGGACTGTACCATTGACATGGTTTTTGAGGGGTGTATAATGGGGCTATAACGCTAGTATGTCTGTGCATTACAGACCAAAACTGGGTGCTGCAAAAAGAATCCTTGTAAAAGGGTTCTTTTTGATTTACGATCTCTTCACTTGGCGGCTTAGCCGCCAAGTGCCATTTTCTTTGTTGATTTTTTAGTATGTTTTTACTTTTTATTCTTAATATTTTATTCACACTTGTCATTGACATGGTTTTTGAAGAGTGTATAATAGGAATACAACGGGGTGTTCGTAAAACTACGGACAAACTAGTGTGGCTTAGAAAAAGTCCTTGAAAAGGGGCTTTTTCTATTTTACTATAATCTCGTGGACCTGGACCCGTAGTGTATATACGTAACATCTCGTTGTTGCCACACGAGGAAGCGGGTGCAAATCCCACCGGGTCCACACCGAAAGCTCCGTCATTTTTGGCGGTGTTTTTGGTTTGATTTATTTTTTTTGTTTCAGTAATCATTTTATTTTATAGAGTAGGGGTTGAAGTAGCCGAAGACTCGGAAACAGGGAAAGATTCGGGCTGATTTATTTCAATAACGTTAACCGTCCGTTCCGCCGTTCCCGTATTACCCGCCTGGTCGGTCGCCGTAAATGTAATTGTATGCGTACCGGCCTCGGAAGTATCGATTTGAACTTTTTCTCCGGCTGTAAGCTCCGTGCCGTCAACTTTTATTTTGTATCCCAAATTTTCGTTTATATTGTCGGTTACCGACGCCCCGTTATCGGAGTAAGCATCCCCTATATATATAGTAGCGGGGTTGTCGCCTATCACAGTTACAACAGGGGCTTCAGTGTCATTAACTCCTTGAGATTCTCCCCCTTCTGAAGGCGAAGTCGGCGCCAGCCCTGCTTTTTCCAACAAAGCTTTCAATTCTGTTTCAGTAATACATGTCGAGCCTATGCAAAGTTTTTCGGTCTGGATTTCTTTTACCACCAGCTTGCCGTCGTCTCCAATGCTCCAGTTCCCGGAGGCGGACAAAATATTTCTTGCATTTATTATGTCCTTTCCGTCCATGTCGAGAGAATAATTGGACCTTACTTTTCCGCTTTCCTGGTCTACTGCCCAGGCCTCGGTTCCGGCATCCACGCCAAGGTCGGAGTACCCGAGATTTACGAATACCAATATCTTACCGATTTTTACAGTCTTGCCGTCGGAAGTGGACGATTCAGAAGCCGGCCCATTATCTATCTGCGTAGAATCCGCACCTTCCGCACTCTGCGTTATATCTGCGTTTTTATCAGCGTTATTATCCGAGGTTAAAGGTTTGCAATCTTTCTTCGCCCTACCCAAAGCATCACCACCGCTGTAATAGCAATCGGTCGTGGCATTTGGATTCGTATCCTCTTCGGCCACCGGCGGAGGCGAAGACTTCGGTTCGTTATCCATCAACTGATTTACAACCTCTTCCGATAAAGCATTCGTGCCGTCAAAACTTTCCAATGCGACGCCTATTATCGGCCCTTTGCCTCCGGCCATCCCCACTCCGTCCAAAGATGAAAGAATTATTTTGTCTCCCGGCTTGATGTTCCCTCCTTCGGTGGAAACTTTTATCGGTACGCGTCCGACCAAAGCGATGGGATAATTATTCTTCGCGCTTTGTTTATCATCGAATCCAAGTTCCAGCCCCGGCTTGGTGGAAACTACTCCGATTATTGCAGTTTTGTTTTTCGGAGCGGCTTTTCCTACGGTGAGGCCTCCTTGGGTGTAAACGATATCTCCGGGTTCAAGTTCTTCGTTTGAGGCATAAGTTTCAGCCAAGTCGGAGTTGGCAGTGTTATACGATACCGCGGTAATTCTTCCCGTCGTGGAAGCCGTACACGAGCCGTCGTTATCCACGCAAAGTCCTCCTTTTCCGATTTGAAGCCCGGCCTGAGTGGAACCGTCTCCAATGGTCGTAGTTCCATGGGCAGTTACCACGAATTTGTTCACTCCGGCTACTTGGAATCGAGCCAGGTTGCCTGTAAAAGAGCCGCCCGTTGCCGCAGTATTGATGCGGAGCGCAGAACCTGTGAAAGCGGAAGTGTCCTGCAAAAGATAAACGAGGTCGGCGCTTGTTATAGAAGTTGAATATGCTCGGACGGCGTTTCCTTGCGTAGAGCCTTCAGTCTGGGCAAAAAGACCGGCAGGCAACTGCACTCCTCCCGCATCGCCGGTGGTAATAGCGCGCACTCCGAAAGTTCTGCCAAAGCCGCCTATCGCGATACTGCTTCCTTGAGTATTGCTTCCGACGTCGGCTTGAACTTCAAGACCACGAACGGTGTTTGTCAGAGTCGTGTTATCCCTTATTTTCATCATCTGCGCAACAGCCGTGTTCGCGACTCCGGTCGGCGCATTATCCAAATAAATTTGGTTGCCGTATTGTGTGCCGCCGCCGGTCAAATTAAACAACAAGTATTCGTCCAATCCGACAGTTTGCTGAGAAGTGGAAGCCGGTCTTCCGTCAATCGTAAGAAGAGAAAGTGGAGATGTAGTGCCTATGCCGGTTTTTCCGCCGTTAGTTACGACAAAGTGCGTGGCGGATGAAGAACCGACTACAAATTCCGGTCCTGAAATACCGTTCGGATTTATTGAAAGAAGACCCCATGGAGAAGTTGAAGCGATTCCAAGAAAACCGGCGGCAGAAGTCAAAGTAGTAGTGGCTGAACCGGTTCCCAATCTAAGGTCTGCGCCGTAAAGATCGGCATCGCCGTTAACTCGCAAGATCGATCCGTCATAA
>JACOXN010000024.1 GCA_016176295.1 Candidatus Giovannonibacteria bacterium | reverse complement strand
AATAGCCGGGCGTCTTGGCAAAATAAGGAGTGACGGTACTTCCGTCCGGAAGTACTAAAGATGACAATCTGGCGCTGCTGCAGCCGACAATTAACGGCGTAAAAACAAATAACAGAGATTTCGCTTTTATTTTCATTTTTTCTCCTTTCCTGAAGATATCATTTGCAGACACGAGCTCGGTGTGCCGCGCCACCGACAGTTCCCGATTCGGAATGAAAGATTCCTGCTCTGGACCGACCCTGCACGCCTGACCCAAACGAAAAAGAAAGCGGCGGCAGGGAGCGATCTTCTGTTATCAATAAGCACTCACTTTTCTTCACCGCCATTTTGTCTTTTCTTAGAGGAACTAAGTCTGACGGCTCGGTCTTCATCTCTTCTTTTGAAACTTCCTTTAATTCATCCATTTTAATCTCTTTCTTTTCCTCCTTTTCAGTTAATTTCTTTTCTTCATTTTTTAGCTCCTCCCTTGTAAAGGAATTTTCTCCGGGAATTTTTTTTGACTTTCCGTTGGCATACAGCTCATCGACCCCCAGGCATAAAAAAAACACTCCTGTTGAAATAACCGCGGCAAGTTTTTTCACATTTAGATCCATAGCTTCACCTTCTTTCTGTTTTTTTGAATCCTGTTTAAAGATAGGACGAAGTCATGAACTGACCGTGAATAAGAATGTCAAAAAATGTTGATTATTCGTCTGTTGTTCATCTGAAATACATTTTTTATCAGTAATATTTCATTGTATTATGTCTAAAAGGAAACGGATCGTAGTAATCGGAGGAGGCTCCGGCATATTCAATATATTAAAAGGACTGAAAAACTATCCGCTGGATATCTCGGCGGTAGTAACAATGTTCGACTCCGGCGGATCAAGCGGAATTTTACGCGATGAATTCGGCATCTGGCCGGCGGGGGACTTGAGACGATGTCTGGGCGCGCTTGCGGACGACAAGTATGAGCGCTTTTTTAATGACCTGTTGGAACTCCGATTCAAAAAAACAAGTTCGCTCGGCGGCCACAAATTCGGCAATATTTTTCTTCTGGCTCTGGCAAACACCGTTGGCAACGACGCTCTCGCAATAAAAAAAGCGGAAGAGATACTGCGCGTTAAGGGCAGGGTGTTGCCGGTTTCTCTGGATCGGTCGCATCTCAGCGCCCGTCTTGAGAACGGACAGATAATCGAAGGGGAAACAAATATTGATGTTCCGAAACACGACGGTTCCCTCCGGATAGACCAGGTTTTTTTGAATCCTTGCGCCCGCATCCATGATGAAACGGAACTGGCTATCATGGAGGCCGACCTCATAGTTCTAGGGCCCGGCGATATGTATACCTCCATCATTCCAAATTTACTGGTCGAAGGAATGCCAAGAGCTCTGCAAAAAAGCAACGCAAAAAAAATATTAGTGATGAATCTCACCACAAAATGGGGAGAGACGAACGGTTTTACGGCCTCGCATTTCGCCGGTGAAGCGCTCTATTACAGCGGGCTTGAAGAGTTCGATTATATAATTTGCAATAACAATACTGAAAGGCTGGAACGCGAATTTATCGGCGAAAAAAACCAGCCCGTATCTGTCGATGCACAATTGAGGCATTACACAAAAAAGATCATCGCAGCTAACCTTCTTTCAGAGAAATTTGTCCGGCACGATCCGCAAAAAATGGGCGAGATTTTAGATAACATCGCAACTAGTCCGCGGGCTCTAGCTTCTCAACCATCACATTTTTTACATGTAAAAGCCCCAAACCTGGCGCCGGATCCCAGGTTTTAATTCCTATCCCTCCCTCTTCAAGCGCCGGGCTTACGAAATCGCTCTTAACGATGCTTTTGTCGTTTATCAAACATTCAATGCTACGGCCCTCAGCCTTTACTCCTACCGTGAATATTTCACTGGGCAGACCGATGTCTGCGCCGCGCTCGCCCTTAATAACACGCTTTTCGCCGTTTACTGTCTGCTCGATATGTACGAAACCGCTGCCGAAATTACAGGCCGCGTTATTGTTGTCGTCTTTGAATCTTACCCAGACGTAAACATTATTATGGTAGGGAACATCCACTTCGGCCGTGAGGTAATAATCTTTCCAGAGCCTCGTGCCGTCCAAAATTGCGGCCGCTCCCAGCTGTTGTGGCAAGGAATCCAGCGTCAGCTCACGGGTTTCGGTTTGCACTTTCGCCGAACCCCATGCCTTTATCCATCCGTTATCTTTTTCAAAACTATCGCTGTAAGGCAAAGATTTAGGTAAGCTTCTTTCAATTGATGCCAGGATATCGGCTCCTTTCCAGCCGGGTCCGGTGTCTATTCTTTTTATAAGAAAACTTTTCTGCGATCTATTCGCTTCAGTAAAATAATTTGCATGAAATCTCACCGACGGCATATCCTGGTAAAACATAAGCCCGTAATATTTTTTACCCACTTCCGGCACTATTTTCATGGCTTCCGCGTAATTTGTATCGTGTTGGCCGAAGTCGCCGTAAGGGAACGCGAAGCCGATGGGTTTTTTGTTTAGGACCTGCTCCAGGTCGCTGCTCCCTAAAGCAAAATCTGTATCCACCCGATCTTCGAATTCTTCATCGGTTTCCAGGCGGTTTTCCTTCAAAATCCATGCTTTATGGCTGAAAAAATGCCCGGGGTTTCCGAGAGCATCAATAGGGAAAGGGGAATGCCCGTTTTGCGTGTGCACTTCAATATCCCAGCGCCCGGAAAGTTCCATGGATTTTAAATATTGGCTGGTTAAATAATAAGAACCCGAACCTGTTTCGTTGTCGGCGGAAAAATTGGTTATCACGAACATAACAGCCTTAAATTCCACGGCTCTCAAGATTGGATCACCATTGTAAAAAGAATCGAATCTGCCGTCGTCAAAAGTTAAGATCACCGATTTCGGCGGAAGTTTTACTTCGCCACGCAAATATTTGTAGAGCGCATCCAAAGTGATGGTGTTATAGCCTGCGCTTTTTAAAGCGAACATTTGGCTTTTAAAGTCCGCTACTGTGGTATTGAAATTCGAACCATCCGGTTTATCTAGAATCCCGTGATAAACAAAAACCAGAATACCGTTATCTTCGGCGGCCACTGCAGTATTTTTTCCGCCGGAACTTAACAGATATTCGGCTCGGTAGAGCACGGAAAGAGCCGAAGACCGTCCGGACACCGTCATAACTCCAAAAGCCCCCTTTAAAAACATGGAGCCGGCCGCAAACGCGAGTATCAGGAAAACAATCAGAAACGAAAAATAAATTTTTATCCTCCTTAAGTGCGCATCATATGATGATGTGCCTATCGCGTTCCCCATTTTCTGTTCTGTATGGTTGCTAATGCGTACGGAAGCAGGAATACAAGTATTGTCATATTTATAAACGCCCAGATAAAGAGGTACGGCCAATACCTGTTTTTACCGTTCGAAACCATTTTGTATTGCACCGCTATCATGCCCACGACCAAAAAAACTCCCAGTACATAAAATAATAGCGAGAGATCGCTGTGGACCGCCGAATTATAAATTAAGGCGCGGGCCGCCATGAACGGTGTGAATAC
Source organism: Candidatus Giovannonibacteria bacterium (assembly GCA_016176295.1). GTDB lineage: Bacteria > Patescibacteriota > Minisyncoccia > UBA11713 > 2-01-FULL-45-33 > JACOXN01. The sequence goes on along the minus strand of JACOXN010000024.1, from coordinate 5,288 downwards.
GGTAACAACCATCAGCGGGAAAAAATAGATGAAAGCGACGAAAGGTTCGCGTCTGACAATAAATTTGCTCGCGAATATCGAATTTACGAACCACCCTTTTTTCCAGCGAATCTGCTGCTTCAAAAATTGCTTGAAAGTCGAAGGACAAATGGTAAAAGCGCTTGCTTCGTCCGAGTAGATTGTTTTATATCCCTCGCGCAAAACACGGTTCGTGATGGACCGGTCATCTCCCCAAGTAACGGGCAGTCCGAGAAATTTTTCTTCGAGCCAGTCATCGAGAAGCGGAAGCACAATGTTCTTACGATAGGCCGACGCACAACCGCTGCAGCAAAGCACCACGCCGTACGTTGATTCGGCGGCTTTTAGGATTTTAAAAGACATAAAATAGTAAGCCGCCTGCATTTTAGTCAGTAAATTTTGTTCGGCATTCTCCGGGTCGGTGTGGTAGGAAACCGCGCCTACCTCCGGATTTCTGAACGGTTTTATGACATTCCGGAAAGTGGGCGGGTCTATATAGCTGTCGCTATCCAGCTGGACGACTATCTCTCCTTTAGCAAGGCGGAAACCGGCCGCCATGCCATGACGCTTGCCGCGATTCTTTTTCCAATCAACTACGACAAGATTGAGATATCTTTTTTTGAGCCCTTGCAGAATCTCTCCGGTGCGGTCTGTACTTCCGTCATTTATAACGATGACTTCGAACCTATCTTTTGGGTAATCCGCCTCGAAACACTTGGTGACGGTGTTCTCGATTGCTTTCTCCTCGTTCATGCAAGGAACAACAATGCTCACTTTTGATAAAAAATCACCGCCGCTCTTTATATTCTTTACGGGCCCGATAGGAAAATCTGAAATTATCTTCCGATATGTCGATTTGTAGAACCAGGCGCTGACAAGCCGCGAAAGCTGAAAAGTAATTACAAAAATAGTGTAGCCGAAGAGTATCGGCTCCGTGGAAAGCTCCGCCGCTGACCGGGCTTTTACGATAATGATAAAAAAAAGGATTAGCCCGCCCGTCAATATCATAGACAGGCGGAACATAAAATCTACAGGCAAGCTTCTCCTGGAGGGGAACGCGATGGGCCCGGCTGTCGTGTGTAGATTTTGCATATTTTATGCTGCAACTTCCGCTAACGCTACGCGCTGTTTGTCTGTTCTATTAGTCAAATTTCCCGCTAACTTTTTCTCTTCATTTATTCCAAAACCGCGGCCTATGCCTGCGTATATGATTCCGGAACCGTCAAAATCTTTCGGCTTAAGACAGTTCCGTCCGTCTACCACGGCTTTTATGCCGAAACTCCGGATTAACTCGGGAGTAATAGATCGGATAAATTCGCTGTGCGAGGTTGCAATAACAACCGCTGAAGCATTGTCCAGCGCCGCTTTAAGCGACTTCTCCGAAGACCTGGAAAGAACGTACGGGTCATAGGTTGCGACGTCGGCGCCGTATTTTTTTAGCCGCTCAACTATTTTAAATGACGGCGATTCACGGCAGTCGTCGATATTTGCCTTGTAAGCCAGGCCTAAAACGGCGACCTTGGCCGAAGCCATGGGAATACCTTTGACTTTGAGAGCTCGCGCCGCGAGGTCCGCGGTATAAGCCGGCATGTCGTTATTGATGTGCCTCGCCAGGGTAAGAAAATGATGTGTAAAACCATTCTTTTTTGCATATTCAATTAGGTAATAAGGATCCACGGGAATACAGTGCCCTCCGACGCCCGCTCCGGGAAAATGCGGCATAAAAGAAAAAGGTTTCGTAGCCGCGCCTTCAATTACATTTACTATATCTATTCCGAGATAAGAGAAAGAACGCGCCAGCTCATTTACGAAAGCGATATTAATATCACGGAATGCGTTCTCAACTATTTTTACAGCTTCGGCCTCTTTCACGGAGCCCATGGGTTTGATTTCTGAAGTAAGAACGCTCCGATAAAAATCCAGCGTACGAATAAGCCCCTCATCACTGAAGCTTCCGGCCACGCGCGGTATATTCTCCACGTTCCATTTGGCATCCCCCGGATTTATTCTTTCGGGACAATGAGAGAGATAAAAATCACGGCCTTCCTTAAGCCCGGACCATTTTTCTAAAATAGGCATCACGACCGTATCGCACACTCCGGGGTTAATGGTGGACTCCACTACGACCAGCTGACCTTTCCGGAGCTGCCCGGCAACCGCTAGCGCCGCCTTTGTCAGGGGCTTTAAGTTGGGCAAATGGTTCTTATAGACAGGCGTAGGCACGCAAATTACGATAATATCGGCTTTCCGCATGGCTTCCGGATCGGTTGTAGCGTGAAGAGCAGTCTCTTCGAGCTCAAGTGAGAGATATTTATCCTCAAACGGAAGGATTCTGCTGTTAATTTTTCTCACTTTATCGGAATCGACATCAATACCGATGACTTCATGACCTTTTTTTGAGGCCAAGAGGGCGAGTGGCAGGCCGACATAACCCAAGCCGACTACTGCAACTACGGAATTGTTTTTAATGCTTCCCGCATTTTTTTTCATAGATTTTTCTTCAGTTTTTTTCTAATAATAAAGTCCGGTCGTTGCTCCAATAGTAAATGAACGCCAATGATTTTTTTATGTAATCGGGGTGAAGCAATGATGAAATTGACAAAAAATTTTCCAGCTCGGATTTTCATATAAACTTTACTAAATTCATTCATCCTGTGCTCATAGGTTATTGCGCTCTTTGCCAACTAAACTGGAAAGGAAAGGAAAAAAATATGTGTGGAATAATGGGTTACATTGGCGAAATGTCCAAAAAGAACGACCCAGTGAACGTGATACTTGCTGGATTGAAAAGAGAGGAGTACCGCGGCTATGACTCCGCTGGAATATCTTTTTTTAACGGCAAGCCTTGTGTAGAAACTCTGAAAGTCGCAGGGAAAATAGCCGCGCTCGAAAGGTTAATATTCGAAAAAAAACCGGAAACTTCGCACAGCGCAATCATCGGACATACCCGCTGGGCTACGCACGGGATACCGAATGAAATAAACGCCCATCCGCATACCGACTGCGGGCATGAGATAGCGGTGGTACACAACGGCATCATCGAGAACTACAAACAGCTGCGCAACATGCTCGGCCACGACGGACACAAATTCGTTTCATCGACTGATACGGAAGTTATACCTCACCTTATCGAGCGCGCCCGCAGAACAGGAAGCCGCACCTTCGAGGAAAGCGTAATGGAAGCCTTAAAGGAGCTGATCGGCTCCTTTGCGGTACTCGTTCTTTGTTCGGATGAACCGGATAAAATAATTGCCGCACGGCGAGGTTCTCCGCTGCTTTTGGGCCTAGGTGAAAAAGAATTTTTTGTTGCGTCCGACCCGATGGCGATATGCGAGTACACAGACCGCGCGATTTATCTAAATGACGGCGAAATGACTATGGTAACGGAGGACGGATACGAGATCTTAAATTACCACGACGGTTCCTCGGGGAAATCAGAGGTTGTAAAGTTTGACATTTCGCTTGCCAATGGCCATGCAAAAAAAGGGGAATACGAACATTTCATGCTCAAGGAGATAAGCGAGGCTCCGGAAGTAATTTTCAATGCGTGCAAAGGACGCATAGATTTCGAGACCTTCTCTGTTACATTCGGAGAGCTGGATGAATTTGAGGAAAAGCTGAAACGGGTAAAAAAAATAATGTTCGCCGCTTGCGGGACCTCTTATTACGCGTCCCTTTCCGGAAAGTATATCTTCGAGAAATTACCGGATATTTCCGGAGCGGAAGCGTTCTACGCTTCCGAATTCAGATATCACCATCCTAAAATAGATGCCGACACCCTGCTGATTTCGATATCGCAATCCGGCGAAACAGCCGATACGCTTGAAGCGCTCCGCGAAGCAAAAAAATACGACGCTCTTACCCTTGGCATCGTGAACGTGTCCGGCTCCGCCATCGCGCGGGAAGTGGATATTCCTGTCTACTGCCATGCCGGGCCCGAAATAGCTGTCGCCTCCACGAAAGCATTCATCTCGCAGGTCGTCGTTCTGGCTGCCGTTGCATTGCGTCTTTCCGAATTGAAAGGAGGAGAAAGTGAGGAACGCAAAACCGTCATCAGGGAATTGGGAAACCTGCCCGAGAAAGTGGCACTGGTGCTTGCCGCGAAAAACATTATCCGCCATGTTGCCGAAATATCGCAAAAGTACGGCAACTTCCTATATCTCGGCCGCCGGTACAACTGGCCGACAGCCCTCGAAGGAGCGCTTAAGCTAAAAGAAATTTCCTATATTCATGCGGAGGGATATCCCTCCGGCGAAATGAAACACGGACCACTGGCGCTCGTCGACAACTCGTTTCCGACTTTTGCTATCGCGGTAAAGGATGAGGTTGTTTACGACAAAGTTTTGTCCAATCTTCAAGAACTAAAAGCGCGCGGCGGCCCTATAATTGCCGTTGCCACGGAAGGGGACTCTGCGATCCTGGAATTGGCCGACCATGTTATATTTATCCCCGAAACTCTGCCGGAATTGAGCCCGATCCTTGCTGTCATCCCATGTCAGCTCTTCGCCTATTTCGTAGCGGTCTTGAAAAAAAGAGATATTGACCAGCCAAGAAATCTGGCGAAATCAGTCACCGTAGAATAACAGTTAAATCGAGACCCGAAAAATTCGGGTCTTTTTTTAGTGAAAATTTTCTAAAGATATGCGTGTGGAAAACCGGGCTTGTGAATTCCGGATGAACCTGTTAGGGTGTGGGGGTTGCGTTCTCTTCAGTCGCCCATATTTTCACCTTGATGAGGAATTCAGAGAACAGCGACGTATTACAGGCTAATTTATTGGCTAAATAATACGCGCGCACCCTTGGGCGCCGTACAAATTCATGAAAAAATTCTCAAAATCGGGCATTATTATGCCCCTGATGTTTGGTATAATTCTTTCAACAGTAGCTTTCGCTACAATTACTCTTGTAACACCGGGAAACGGCAAAGTGGATGCTGAAACATTGCCCTCAACCAAATTCATAACCGGCAGCCGAGTTTATGTGACAATGAATTCGTCTAACGTCAGACAAGTTCCGGCAGGGTCGCTGCTTGGAACCCAGATAAATGGCAAGCAAGGTACAGTAAATCAAGGACCAATAGACGCTCTGTTTGACAATGTTGCGGTCCACTGGTGGCTCATAGATTTCGATTCGGGAGTTGACGGATGGGTAGGGGAAGATACTTTAGAAAAAGTCAGCTCATCCGTTCAGCAAACATACACGGTTGTAGCCGGCGATACATTATCAGCTATCGGAAAAAAACTGGGTATTCCATGGCAGGATATCGCCGC
>JACOXN010000023.1 GCA_016176295.1 Candidatus Giovannonibacteria bacterium | reverse complement strand
TACACTTTCGTCAGGCCTCATCAAACTCTCGGTTATGACACGCCCTGGGAGTTCTACCAAAAAACCGCCAAGGTGTTACCGATGTACTCATCTCGTACAAAAACTTGAAAATATCTCCCTTTTTGTGTTAATCCGAAGATAGAGAGGAGATAAACATGATGAGACTTCCGCTTTATAAAAATGTGACCGTGGAAGAGATACGGCTGATTTCGCGCTCGGCAAGACTGCGCAGACTGGAGAATGCCGACTTCAATCCATTCATGCTCCATTCGAAAGATATTGCCATCGACCTTCTTACCGACTCCGGAACCGGAGCTCTATCCAAGCCCCAGCGGTCCGCCAAGGAAAAAGGCGATAACACTTATTGTGGTTCTACAAGTTGGCGAAATCTTGAGCTGGCCGCCCGCAGGGTCTTGGGATTTCCGTACGTTATTCCGGTGGCTCAGGGTCGTGTCGCGGAACATGTTGCCGATTTTGTGATGATAAAAAAAGGTTCCATCGTTCCCGGGAACGCGCACTTTGACACAACCAAAGCGAACATTGAAGTAATGGGAGGTATCCCCGTTGACTGCACGATAAGCGAGGCGTATGCGACCGAACCGCTTTTTCCTTTCAAGGGGAATATCGATCTGGAAAAATTAGAGATGATCCTAAAAAAAAATTCCCGCAGAATTCCTTACGTGCTGACCACCGTGACGTGCAACCAGGTCGGCGGACAGCCCGTATCCATGGAAAATATCAAGGAAACTTCCGGGCTCTGCAAAAAATACGGCGTTCGGTTTTTCCTTGATATCGCACGTTTCGCGGAGAATGCGTATTTTATCAAGAAAAGAGAAAAAGGTTTTTCACGGAGAGGCATTGCGGGCATTGCGAAAGAAATGCTGTCGCACGCGGAAGGGGCGATGATGAGTGCGAAAAAAGACGCTCTTAACCAAACCGGAGGACTAATTCTTTTGAGGGATGAGGACCTTTACCTGAAATTGCAGCCTTATGGGGTTCTGTTTTCCGGCGGGATCCAATACGGGGCGATGAGCGGAGAAGCTATGGAAACGCTGGCTGTGGGGCTGGGTGAAGGCGTGCAAGACAGGTATGTGGAGCAGAGGATATCTCAGGCTGAATATTTGGGAAAGCTATTCCGGAATATCAAAGTTCCTTTCCTCGAACCTATCGGCGGGCACGGTATATTCGTAAATGCGGGGGTATGGCTTCCCCATATTCCGTGGGACCATTTTCCGGGTCATGCTCTTAATTGTGCGCTTTATTTGAGCGACGCCATTCGTGCCGTTGAGGTGGGCTCTTTGCTTGAGAATAGGGATCCTAAAACGCGACAAAATCGCCGGGCGCATTGGGAACTTTTACGGCTTGCTATTCCCCATCGGCTCTACGACGAGAGACATCTTGATTATGTGGCCGAAGCTTTTCAGAGATTGTCAACGAAACGCTCGTCCATCTGCGGCGTAGAATTCATATATGAAACGTATCCGATGAGGCATTTTACCTCCAAGTTTAAATTAGTTTGACCCGTCCCGATGTAATCGCGGACGGTTTTTTATTTTTTCTCTGGGTTTTTCGACGGAGATGCGGAGTTCTTTCAGTTGTTCCTTTGGAACTTCCGAGGGAGCTTCCATCATAAGGTCCCTGGCGTCGCCGGTCTTGGGGAAAGCGATGACTTCGCGGATATTGGGTTCGTTTTCCAGGAGCATCATGAGCCGGTCGAAGCCCCAGGCAATGCCTCCGTGGGGAGGAGCGCCGTAGGAAAGCGCTTCCAGCATGTGCCCGAAATTTTCCGTTATCTTTTTTTCTTCAAATCCCATTATCTCAAAAACTTTTTTGAGCGCGTCCGGCTTGTGGTTCCGTATGGAGCCTCCGCCTATTTCAAATCCGTTTAAAACCACGTCATACTGCGTAGTCAAAATTTCACCGATATTTTTTTTGTTCATAAGGTCCGGCATGAACTCCGCTTTTGGCGCGGAGAAAGGATTGTGGGTGAAAGTGAAACCTCCTTCTTCTGTTTTCTCGAAGAAAGGAAAGTCCACCACCCAACAGAAAGCAAGCAAATTCTGATCCTCCTTGTTTTTTCTGAGATCGGGCCGGTCGGTTCCGTATTTTTCCATGGCTTCTTTATAGCTGACCCTGGGGAAAGGAATCTCCTGGACGGTTTTTTCGGGGTAATTTGCGCGTATAAGATTTATCAGAAGTTCCTCGTTGAGTTTAATCACGTCCTCCGCTTGCACGAAGCTCATTTCGAGGTCGAGCTGGGTGAATTCCGGCTGGCGGTCGCCGCGGGTATCCTCATCGCGGAAACATCTGGCGATCTGAAAATATTTTTCGAGTCCGCCCACCATGAGGAGTTGTTTGTATTGCTGCGGGGATTGAGGGAGTGCGTAAAATTTTCCGGGCTCGATTCTTGAGGGCACCAGATAATCACGTGCGCCTTCCGGCGTTGATTTAGAAAGCGATGGGGTTTCCACTTCCGTAAATCCCCTTTCGGAAAGAAAATCACGGATGAATTTTAAAGCTTTGAAGCGATTCTTTAAATTTTTATTGAGCCTCGGTCTTCGGATATCCAAGTAACGGTATTTCATCCTGACTTCCTCTCCGATAAGAAGCCCGCCTGATGAAATATCGAGAGGCGGAGTGAGCGATTCATTCAGGACGAGGATGTCGGTAACTTTTAATTCAATTTCCCCGGTCGGATGCTCTGGGTTTTTCATGGCATCGGGTCTCGCGGCCACTTCACCCGTGATTTCCACGACCCATTCCGGCCGCAGGGTTTCCGCTATTTTATGGAGTTCCGCGTTTTTGGGTGTCACCACAAGCTGAATCTTTCCGGCCGCATCCCGCAACTCTAAAAAAATTAGCTTTCCGTGGTCGCGGCGTATGTCTATCCAGCCCATGAGCGTAATGGATTTACCGATGCTTGTTTTCGCTTCTATGCTTAAAGTTCTCATTATTTGATTACAGATAATTCCTTGTAAGGCACTATGTTCAGCTTCGGAACCGGATTTTTTGTCGGGAGTTCCATGTAAAATACGCTGCCTTTTGATTCTCCCAATGATTCCGCCCATATCTTTCCTTTGTGGTCCTCGACTATGCGCTTTGCGACGTAAAGTCCAAGACCTGTGCCCTCGGTATTTATTGTAGGCACTTTTTCACCCCTGGAAAATTTTTTGAATAAAAGCTCAATGGTTGTCTGAGACATTCCGATGCCGGAATCTTTAACCGAAAGCTTTGCTTTATCATCATATTTTTCAAGTTTTATTTCAATGGTTCCCGCCGGAGTGTATTTGAGAGCGTTGTCTACGAGGTTAAATACGACCTGTCTCACTTTCTGCTGGTCTCCCCAGGCATGGATTTCTTCCTCCGGTTTTTTCCATTTTATCTGGATCTCTTTATCCAAAGCCGGAATCTTGAATTCTTCCGCGACCGAATCCATAAGCTCGGTCATGTCGAAGTCCGACGGCATGTACTGCATCTTGCCGGACTCGATGCGGGAAAGGTCCAAGAGGTCGTTTACGAGTTTTATCAGACGTTCGTTGGAAAGATAAATGCGGTTTAAAACTTTCTGCGTTTGCTCGTTAACGGGTCCGAAACTTCCTTCCGAAAGGAGCGAAATGTAGCCTTTTATTATAGTAAGCGGAGTTCTTAGCTGGTGTGAAGCGATGGAGACGAATTCGGACTTCGCTTTGTCGAGACGTTTCAGCGCTTCGTTCGCTTTTTTCAGGCTGCCCGCAAGGCGTTCAATCTCCTCTCTGGAACGGACCTCCTGGAGAACGCTTCTGATAAGCAGGAATCCGAATACCATAACGAAGAATAGCACCGCGCCCTGGGTGACCGCTTCGTTCCTGGTTTTGGAGGTCAGCAAATTAATAAGTGAAATGATTATCAAGAGAGACGTGAATATTTCGGCGGCCAGGGTCCTGAGGTTCAGAAATTTATAGCGGACGATGGAATAAAATATCGGCACCAGCATCACCGTGGAGAAAACAGGCCCCAGCCAAAAAAACGTGAATATTCCAACGGCCGGAAGTATCAGATTACTTGTAAGCCCCAGGGCGCCCGCTATAATGGTGCCGCTTAAGATGAAATTAAGCTGCTGGCGTTTTTCGCCGGAGGAGCCATTGTATTTGCTTAAGAGCATGAACTCCCCAAACAGGAATGCCGAAATGACGAAAAAAGCGTAAAGAACCAGGCCATCGAGAGAAAATAAAACTTTATTTAGCGATTCGCCGATGATAAAACTTTTGAAAAGAACCCCGGGGAAAGCTATAAAGACCAAAAAAAGCAGATTTACGAAACTGAAAAAAGAAAGGCGTTTGGGCCAGCGCGGGCTTTCAGTGACGAAAAAAAGGCTGAACCAGCTAAATGACAAAAAAATGACGTTGCCGCTAAAAAAAGAAAGCCACGCCATGAACCGCAGGGTGGGCACCGAGCCGGTATTTATGAAAAAGAGAATGGCCAACGACCATATCCCGACACTGAAAGAAAATATTGAAAATAAAACATCCACAGGGCTGCGCTTCCCCCTGAAATAAACGAAACTTCCCAAAGCCAAATTCAAAAGCGCAGTGATAATGATCAAAAAGTTGCGCTCATCCATGCGGAAATTATAGCATTTTTTTGCCGAAGGACATAAATGGGGCCAGTTTGAAATTTTGTTCGTCCAAAAGAGAGCTTATGAGATCAATGTCCTTTTTGGAGACCAGGCCGAGGAATTCCCGATCGATATTCGAGAGTGAAAGCATGAGTGTTTCGGCTAGGCATGCGAAGGCAAAATGCGGCTCCAGCCCGAAAATATTTGGATAATCTATATCTGGTGTTTCGATTACCCCGCCGTCTATGACCGCGATGTCGGGGCGAGCTTCCGTTATTTCTTTTGGCACGTTTCTCGGCTGGGTTACGTCATAAATAACACCATTTTCTTTGATATATTCCGGTTTTATTATCATGGAGCGGGCGCTTGTAGCCACAAAAACTACGTCCGCGCGAACAATATCCGGAATGAAATTCGTAATAGTGATTTTCTTTTTTCCCAACAGCCCGCGTTCTTCGAGCTCCTTTTTGAGTTTTTGGAGCCTCTCCGGCGTCCGTCCGACGAGAATGAGTTCGGAAAATTCAGGCTCATCTACCGCAAGCTCCATAAAGCCGCGGCCGACTGAACCGGTCGCTCCTATGACAGCGCATACAAGGTCTGAAATTTTAACATGTTTGTCTGCGCTTTTAAGGAACAGTTTAAGGTGCCTGAAAGATATGAGAGCCGTAAGCGTATTCCCGGTCGTAATGCAGACACCCTTTTCCTTTAAATCTGCTAAGGCCTCGCCTCCCTTTGTGACAGAGGAAGTATATGCTCCCAATCCCACCATTTTTACTCCCCTTCTTTGCGCGAGCACGAAAGCTTTCCTGATCATCCTTATAGCCAGTGTTTCGTGTCTCAGCATTTCCTGTCCGGTAAGCGGAATGGTGATGACTATATTTTCTGAATGGTTCGCTTTTATTTTTCCCACTGTGAAAGCAAAAAAGCGGCGAAGTAGGAATCGTAATACCTTATCGGGGAGAAATTTAGAGACGGGGATAACTTTGTGGACGTCGCTCAAGTCCCGAGGATGTACCAAAAAAGCGAAGCCGCTCCTGGCGCCTTTTTTCGGAAAGAAATAATATCGCAGTGCGTCCGTAATGATGCTTTCGGCTATTTTCATAATGTTTGGTATTGTTGTTTAATTTTTTCCATGACCAGCATTCTAGCGCTCTCCGTATCCAGTCCGGCGATCGAATACGGTTTTCCGATAAAAACGTTGCATATATTTTTTTCTATTTTAATCCCGACAGGGAGTATAGGGGCACCGGCATGCTGTGACAGCAGCACTGCCCCAACTCTGGCTTTTTCTGCCACCCCGCCGTTGGCGCCATCGGAGTTTAATCCACCCTCCGGAAATATTCCGACTGTTCCTCCTGTTTTTAACGTTTTTTCCGGCGCTTCCAAAGATTTTTCCAGCCCTTGGCCTTTTAAAGTGGGAATGGCATGGACGGCGTTCAAATAAAATCTGCGGAACATGTTTTTATAAAGCCAGTCCGCAGCCATCGTGTGTATGGGGTGCACCCCGCTCTTTAATGGAAAAGCCGCGAGAACGGCATAAGCATCAAAATATGATCTGTGATTGGGAGTGATTATCAGAGGGCCTTTCAAGGTTCCGAGATCGACTTCGCTTTTCAACCTGTATTTGAAACGTGTTCGCATGAAGACACAGCTTGCCAACCACGAAAAATAGTAAAGGATGTTCATCGCTTCTATGTATTATGGGGATATTTTAATGAATTTTTAATTAAAGTATCTTTAAACAGTGTCATTATTATGGCACAAATTAAAAAATAACGCCAGGCTTAGCCAGTGGCGTTTATATTCATAAAAAAATGGTGAGGCAGCGCTGATTGCCTCCGGATTTTTTGAACTCGGAGGCGTCGTGTTCGATGATTTCGATGCCTTTTTTTTCCAGGATTTCGCGCAAGTCAGCGGTTGGTTTTGAGACGATAAATTTCCACGAGTCGTCGTCCATTTGGATCGGCACTCCGTTGCAGACGAAGTTCACAGCGTCCTCTTCTGATATCTCGACGGTGTTCCAGGCACGCTCCAGAGTATCGCGAGAATTTATTCCGAAAGCGCCCGGGTAGTAGAGAGCGAATTCCCCTATCGGGCAGAAGCAAGTATCAAGGTGGTAGAAGCGCGGGTCGACCAACTGCAAAAAAACGGAGCGTTCTTCAACGCCGGCAATCCCGGACGCGATGGTTACTCCCGTAAGAGTGCTTCTATGTGAGCCGTACCCGAAGACAGTCGTGTTGCCCCAACGCAAAGCATCGCCATGCCCTTCAAAATAATCTCCGTTGGGCAGATATCTTTTCATTTGCTTTGTTTTGAAGCCCAGTCTTTGAAATTTTTTCTCGAAATGCGGAACTTCCTTTTGGCGCTCTTTGATATGTTTAAAGCTGCTCAAAAGGACGGTTTTATCAAATAAAAATCCGGCGTTGGCGGTAAATACCATATCGGGAAGATGTTTTACCGCTTCCAAAGTTTCAACAAAAATGCCGAGATCTTCATAAATTTTCTTCAATGCCAGCCACTGTTCCATGGCTTTTTTGGGGTTTACTTGCACCTCCTTATGCATGTGGATATTTATTTCGTATTCGATATCAAAGTAGTCCGGCGGACACATTAAAACGCTGGTAGGATAGATAGCCTTCATATTTAACCTCATTGTTAAGGCCTTATTCCAGAGATATCTTACCACCCCGCAAGATTTTTATGAACTTGCCATTTTCGCTAAATTGTTTAAAATAAAAGGGCATATTTTTTCATCCGCCCGTAGCTCAGCCGGTAGAGCAGCTCCCTTTTAAGGAGACGGTCGCAGGTTCGATTCCTGCCGGGCGGACCAACAAGAACAAGATTGAAAATGAGGCAAAGGTTGCCGTTCCGCCAGAGGCGGAACGGCTTGGATTGAAACACATTCCGCTTTGCGGAATGTGGCCAAATCGAACGGCTTCAAAAATTCCAGCGAAACAGTTTTTTCAAAAAGGACGGGGTTCGTTCCAATTTTCTGGATTTTGGATTTGATTTCTGGGTAGTTTTCTGAAAAAGCCAAAATCTTGGCTTCTTTCAAGTCCAAAAGCCAACGTCGCAAAGATTCGATCCAATTCTTTCCCGTTCGTCCAAAATTGGCTTTTTTGGTTTCGAGCGAGAGCTTTTGCTTCATCAGCTCCTCTTTTTGCTTGAGATAATTTTCTTTGGGAATGTCGCCATCGAGATAAGCGGAGACGAGTTTGTCGAGTTTGGCTTCTGTTACTGTTAATCCTTGCTCCAAATTTTGGGCGAACGATTTCGATGATTGGATTTTTTCTTTTTCCCATTCGTTCACTTGCTTTTCCATATTGGAAATCCAATCATCGGGGAGCGAAACCTTTTGAAGCTGATTGTGGAGTTGGGTCACAAGCTGTTTTTCCTGCAAATAGCCCTGCGAACAATTTCCCTTCTTTTTTGTGCAACGATAATAGCGATAGATGCCGCCGTGGCCTTTGGTCCATTGCGCGGTAATGGCACTGCCGCGCTCTTTGCAAGAAAGTAATCCAGTGAAAGGGAAATTGTGAGCTTGTCTTGAATGGCGCGGCCTTGATTTTTGTTTGAGTATTTTCTGCACAACTTCAAAAGTTTCGCTTGAAAGAATTGGATCGTGCGAACCCTCAAAAAGCTCACCTTTGTATTTGATAAAGCCGAGGTAGCCGGAATTGGTGAGAATTCGATAAATTACTGATTTTGCAAGTGGCGTTCCCTTGGCGCTCATGATATCCAATTCCGCCAAAAACTTCGATAAACTTTCCATACTGTGTTTTCCAGTGGCAAACTTCTCGAAAGCGTATTTGATAACTTTTGATTTTGTTGGATCAGGCTCGATATTTCGCGTTTTCGGATTGTTGATATATCCAAACGGAGCTTTGCCATACCATTCTTTTCGGCGCAGTTTTTGGCGGATGCCACGCTTCACATTTTCGGAAAGATTGTCGGAATAGTATTTACTCTGTCCGAACGCCACTTGCAGCATAAATAACCCTTGCGGCGTGGCTTCAAACCAAAAGGTCGGAAAGCGCAAAGAAATGATTTTTTGCGTATCGACGAGATAAATAATTCTTCCGCCATCAACGCTATTTCTAGCTAGTCGGTCAGGATGCCAAGCCAAAATACCAAGCGGCTCTTTGTTCGTTTCAATTTTCTCGATCATCGAATCAAAAACTTCTCGTCCCGGTTTCTTTGCGCTTTTCGATTCTTGAAATTCCTCCAGAATTTCAATATTTTCTCTTTTGGCAAATTCGCGCAATTCAAAAAGTTGTGCTTCGATAGACATTACCTGCCTATCTTCGTCTTCCGTACTTTTTCTAGCATAGAGAAAATATTTTGGTTTAGACATATGAAAATTAGAAATACAATGTATTGTTTGCGCCTTCGGCGCACGAACCCCGCCCTTTTTGAAAAAACCGTTTCGCTGGAATTTTTGAAGCCGTTTGATTTGGCCGCATTCCGCCTTGCGGAATGCGTTTCGATCCATGCCGTTTCGCCTTCGGCGGAACGGCAACCTTTGCCTCATTTTCAATCTTGTTCTTGTTGGTCCCGCTTATTGAACGATGCGCGAACGTATTTTGAGCATAACCTTGCGCCCTGAAGGCCGCAAGGTGGCCTCCGTCGCTCACCCAGCCCCGCCATTGG
>JACOXN010000014.1 GCA_016176295.1 Candidatus Giovannonibacteria bacterium | reverse complement strand
CAAGCTCTAAAGCGTTGAAAGCTGCAATAAAGCGGCGAATTAGCTACAATAATGCTTTGTTTGGACTGCTATGGCAATCAGTCCGAGGACCGTCCCCAAACTTCACAAACTTCACCAAACTTCAAACTTCACAAACTTCAAGCTTTCGCACCTCTCTTTTTCAGCGCGGAAACGGCGATAAAAATAAACGGTGCAAAAAGGGCCGCAAAACCAAGGTATTCAAGGTACTGGGGAAGGTAGACAATGACGATTTGACCATTGCTCGATTGCTTTATTGCTTCATTGTTGAGATTCCAGCCGTTGGCCCAGTTGTTTACCAAAACGTGATCTTTAAGCTCACTGCCGAAGAAGAACGGGAATGCCATCTGTCCATAATTCATAATTCCTGATTCCTGCTTCATGGCATACGCTTTCCAGCCTGGGTCAAAGGATTGAGAGAGAAGAAGCGTTGCATCACTTAAATCATCAACCGGTGTAATAACGTAGGTAGTTTCGTTGGGATGAGCAACGTGCACTGTTAAATTTTTATTTTCACCAATGTCTGCAATCTGAGGTGAAATAAGCTGTAAATTTTTAAGGAAATTGTACGGCATCGCCCAAATACGAATATCGCCTATGTCGTTTACTGCTTCAAATCTATTTTCCGAGCTATTTTCAATTCGTATGTCATAGCCGACATCATTTGCAAACGAAGGAGGAACAACGTACGAATAATAACGAAACCTATCGTTGCTGTCAATAAACGTGTCGTTATACACTGTCTTATTTTTATTGGTTATTGATAGCTTAAGCTGGTTTCCCTGTACGTTTCTCGTTTGTACCTCCAAAAGGTATCCAAACGATGTGATGAGATCGGACGCATTAAGCACAATACACTGATTGCTCTCACGGTTAATAAGACGCAAAAACGTGTTATCCCCCTCGTTACCAACTTCGTAGGTAGGTTTTTGCTGCAAAATACCTGGCCGATTGCATGATGTTGGTATTGTTTTGTTCGCGTTGAGCAGATGGTTTACACCATAGGTTTTCTGCGCAATTTTGGGAATATACACGGTGACATCGCCATTTTTATAGGACGGAAGCACAAGGGAAAATGGAGATGCTATTTGTTGCTGATAAGCAATATCTTGCTCATCAGTCCAAGCAAAAAGAACGGTATCTTGCTCATCAAGCATCGTAACGGTATTTGTAAGCGTAAAATAAAATATAACCTCATATATGTTGTTTTCAGGGTTTTTGGCTTGTGCTCTTTCGCCATCGATAAGAAGTTTTGTCTTATTGAGAGTGCTTGTCTTGATTTCTCCAAGTTTTATCTCTTGCACATTGTATCCAATACGAACACCATCAAGATACATTTGTGGAAATTGCAGTGAAGCATATAGCTCATATATTCCGTTAGTGGTAGGAAGGATTCGGATATGTACAGGAATACTTTGTTCTACGTCTATATACGGTTTCATTGTTAAGGCATAACCTGAAAAGTTTTTTGGTAGCGATGTCTCAAAGACAGTCCAGTCCTTTTGCTGCGAAAGGGAAAATTCTTTTTCTTGATTTTTTCTTTTGGTAAAGAGTGATCGAAACGGGAAGTAGGCATCTGGGTTATTTTTATCATATTCATAATTACCATAGTTGAGATATGCGGTATCGCTGTCATTCCATTGGTAAGCAGGGCCAATTGTTGGAAGTTTACTGGTTGTCTGTACAAATGACGTATATGGTTTTTTGCGCTCATAAATAGTAATAGGCAGCATGTTAGCTTCGGAAAACGTTTTAGCGACGGCAAACGTTTTGGACTGCGCAAGATAATCAATAAGCCCCTGGTGTGTAAAAACACTTTTTTGGTTTCGGCAAAAACTGAGGTTTGGGTCGTAGAGAATCCAATTGACATGATATTTATCAAAAAGAAGCTCAACTTTTTCGTATTTTTCTTCACGGAGTGCTTGCGAAACTTCCCAATAGTAATTTTCGTTGTAATTACTCCAGACATCAAAGGTTCGAGAAAGAAATGGTTGCTGCACGGCATACCAGTAAAAACCCGAGCCAAAATATCCCCATTTGTAGGCAAACCATCCTTCAGGGCAATCTTGAGGAAAATCCGCAATCCTGCCATCACCCTTATTATTGAAGAAGTCAAAAAGAGCAAAGTAGCTTTGAGGTATATCAAGTGTAAGCTTTTTGTACAAAAAATTTCCAGCAAACGTTGGATATGCATAGGTTAAAAGGGCAAAAAAAACAAAAATTATTCCAAGAGACGCATAGTGCTTAAACGTAGTAAATCGAGTGAGTATGTTAAGCAAGAAAGCTATGCCAAGTGCAAATAATATACTGTAAGAAAAAGCTAAACCCACGCTAAATTTTGTAAAGGTTGCGCGAAACGCTTGCTGGTAGGTTGGAGAAATTGCTTGCAGTAAATTTGTAACAAACGAAAAAGGCGGTGTATCGGTTGCAAGCGAGGCAAAAAAGAAAACAGCAATCAATGCAAATGCTTTGTGCTCCCAGCGTTTCGCACGAAATACCTGGAAAAAGCCAATAATAATGAGTGCAAAAAGAGCGTAGCCAATAAGGCCAACTAAGGCATGATTTTGGTAATCAATCCATGGTTTAAGGATAAAATCACCCAATTCATACGATTCAAATAAAAATCCTTTTAAAAGTGCAACATTGAAAAAATCGCCATATTTTCTATTAATGTCGATAAATTGAGGAGTTGAAATAAGGTTGTTATACGAATGCAGGTATATATCTGACCGCGTAAACTGAAAATATGCAAGTGGAAGCAGCCAGTAGAGATTTATGATAAAGGTTATGAGCACAACGAGTCCTGCGCGTTTGCTCGCCTGTTGCGATCGTGCATGGAGCAGATAGACAATCAAAAAAATGCCAAGCGCAGTTGCGTAGGATATAAAAAGAGACGGAATAAATCCCTGTACGCTTGCAAAGAAAGTAATTGCAGCAAAAATAAGTATATGTCTACGTGATGGATGCTCAAGCATATTCCAGGCGCTTAAGAAAAGCCACGGTAAGCCTGCAAAATGGACAATAAAGGCTTCAAGTTGCACATAAAACATTTGCAGCGTGCCAAGGTTAAGCATGTAGAAGAGTGAGGCAAGCAACGCAGTGTAGGGTAGAAAAGAATTGTCTATCTTTCCAAGAAGTTTGCGAGTGAGGATATACATACCAAGTCCCCCAAGGTAAAGGCACAAAAAGGTAAATACAGAACGAATCGCCCATAATGGCAGGAATTGTGATAGGAGAAATGTGATTATTGTATGGGGAAGTGTTGCGGTAAACCCATGACCGCCAAGCAAGCCTAGTCCATAATTTTCCTGCCAGAAAGGAAAAAGCGCACGTTTAAAATTAATCCAAAAATTGAATTCAGGGCTTAACGCGTCCCAGCCAATAAAAAACTTACCAACGGGAAAGTTCATGACAACAATTCCCAAAAAAACAACATGAAAAAGCACCAGCGCTATTGTATTGGCGTTTTTAATACGTAACATACACACCTCTAAGCATATCTTTTGGGTGGTCAATCTTCTCTTCATATCCTGCAGGGATAAATCCACACTCGTTGCGCAGAAGTTCTTTGTCTTTTAGCAGTACAAATGCTTTTTTGCACACATTGTTGTATTTATAGAAAGCAGAAGTAATGTATGTAAGGTCGGAGTGGTTGGTGCGGTCTACAAAGATTTCTGGCGTTGGGTTATATAATTGCGGGAAGTTATTGAGTATATATTGTGCATATGGAGTGTGGTAGTGGGTATTGGAAAAAGATGGAACAAGAAATCCGTTAAAAATGAGAATAGGGATTTGCACTAGGGCAAATCCAGCAAGAAGCATTATATATTTAAGTGTTGGTTTTGCAGATGTAACAAATATATAGATAAGAAAAGGAAGTATAAACAGCACATGCCGGCTTGGGCCATAGCCTGAAGTGCCGTAGTGCCAGGCAGGGTTAGTTTGGTAAAAAAAGGCAGTAATAAGCAGGAAAAGAAAAAGAAAGAAAATGCGTTTGTCCTTTCTACCAATAACAATGGCTGTCCAAATACCAGCAATAACAAGAACTGGCGCATACCAGAAAAGTCCCATATTGAGATCAAAAAACTGCTCATAGAGCTTTTGCAGGCTCATATTCTGTACGCCAAAGCCGTTCATTTGTGTCCAGCCGTCCTGTAGAATGGTCCATGGTGTGAGAGTGCCAAAAATAACTTGGTTAAACAGGTACGGAATAACAGCAAGGCTAAGGATAAAAAGTGTTTTAATAATTGTTTGGACGCTGGTATTAAAATGCACTTTTTTGTAGGCGAATATACTACTTGAGTGCATGTAAGCATAGTATCCAGCGATCCCTGCCGTGAGTAGTAAAAGTGGTTGGCTATGCCAGGATGCAAGCGTTGCTGCAATTGCTGCTGCAAAGTAACGATCGCTAATAAAAAAGAACGCAGCTAAAAGCAAAAGACACACATAGTATATGTCTGGACCTGGCCAACTTAAAAAAAAGATGAGCGGAGAAAGCGTGGCTGTTACCAAAAATACTACCTGCCTGAATGCTGTTTTGAGAAAAAGCCGGCAGACGGTAATCAACGTAGCAGCAAAGATAATGAGATTTGTAACAGGTAGCGCATTGAGAGGATTAAAGCCAAACGATTGTAAAAAGATGCGTGCCGGAAGTACAAGTACAGAATAGAAAACAAAGTGTACAGGATACCGTTGCCCATCGTGTCCGGGAATGTAATAGCCAGGGTCATGAAAATACTCAGGATGGAGGATTTTTTCAAGATTTTCTTGGTCGGTTTGCGTGAGTTGAAACCCACCGTGGTTGAGAAGCGATTCCGTAATGCCGTAGTACTCAACAATATCTCCTGCAGGGGGAAAAGGGGTTGTTGCCAGAATAATGGCAAAAATTGCCATGACAAAACCAAAAATAATCCAGGTAAATTTCTGTGTCATATTACTTATTATACGTCAGTGTAAGGGCTGGTTGTGACACAGAAATAGTCGAAGGGAAAAGCGCTCTGTCATAGAGAAACGCGGTGTTTTTGTACGATCGTTGTTCACGCATAATTCCCGTAAACTCTGCCATTTTGGCTCGAATGCCGTTTTTTAGCACCTTCTGCGTAAGCTGCAAGCACGACTCTTTTGTAAGGTCAAAGACAAAGTCATTTTTTTGAAGGCTTGTCTGTTGCAGCGCTGTTGTAAATTCAGGCGCCTTAAACATTTCTTCAAGCTCGCTTGAAATAATAAATGGTTTGTTGTGTGAAAACGCAAGCGACATCACGCCAGACGCATTCATAAAGTGCCGGTAGGGAAATACAACAATATCTGCAGCCGAGAAATAGAGGCTCATATTCTCCTGTGGGACGTAGCCAGTCATGATAGTATTTTTTGACTCATTAACTGTTTTTTCAACTTTGGTAAAGTATTTTTTGTAATAGGCTTTGCTTTGCAGCGTTGCGCTTGCTCCGCCTGCAATAACAGCGCGAACGTTCTTGCCCAAAAGCTTGTTTTGTTTTGCAAATGTTTGCGCAAAGAAATCAGCGCCCTTAAACCAATTAACAAAACCAAAAAACAAAACAACATACTCATCTTGATGCATACCAAGCACGCGTCTTGCTTTTGCCTTATCTACAGTTACAATCTCAGTATCTACACCATGGGGAATAACAATAATTTTTTTCTCTGGAATCTTAGCAGCGAGTTTTTGCTTTAATGGCTCTTCCAGAACGACAATCCGATCAGCAAAAAAGCCAAGCATTGTATAGAAGGTATGAAAAATCGTATTGTAGACTGTTCCAATAATATTTCCTTTGAGTCCATCGGGGAGTCCAACATGCCCTTTGAGCTTAAAGATGTCAAGAACAACTGTATGTAATACCACCGACGTGTTGTATCCAAAAAGCTTGAGTAAAAGCACAAGAGGCATAATCAGAGCAGACGTCAAAAAGCTTCCATAGAGCGCAAAGTCAAACTGAATAAGTACTTGCTTTGTTTTCGTAAACATAAGAATTGTCTTAAAAAGCGAAAGCCACATGGTTAGTGTATTTTTCTTAAAACAACGAAGCACAAGGGAGTTGTTTTCCTCGTATGTTTCAGGCATGTCTTCGTAGTCAGCAAGGACAACGACGTTTCTTGCAATGTGCGAAATTACGTTTTTTGTATAAGAAGCAATACCACTTGCGCCAGTAGAATAGATCTCGCCTTTTTTAGGATACGGTGAGATAACAAGCAATGTATCGGGATTATTATATTGTTCAATACGTTTTTTCATTTTTCCCCTATTCATCTTGCCCCACTTCGCATAAAGCTTAGCGAGGAAGAATCATCAGTCCGGCTTTGCCGGATTAGGGGACAAGGCGGGGATGGATCTCAGATGAGAGAAAGAGTGTTCTGCAGAGCAGAACGACTTTCTCTTCCGAGCCGATCCCCACCAGGAGCAGAATCGTTAACGATCATCGTGTGCCGCAGCTTTTGCGGTTGGACTTTCGAAACGAAACTCGCTTCCTGGATACAGGTCTTTGCCTAACAACAGAGTCGTGTGCTGATAACGGAGCTACCCGTGCTTGTGGTTGCCCACCAAGCCCTCTCACAGCCGACCGATAGCCGACTGTTGTATACGGCGGAGTTTCACGCCGTTTCTGCACACTAGTTGCGTGTGCAGTTGAAGGTTGCCTCCTTGGCGAAGGGGACGTCGCCCTTGAAAGCTTCGCCTTTGGAGAAGTGGTCAAAGCTGCCCCAGCCGGGCCACTTCAGGGTAATCCCGTCGCCTTCCGCGGAAACAAGCTCCCACTTGCGGTAATCCCGCTCCGGGCTAGTGGGAAGTTCCCGCCATGTGCCTTTCCCCTCAGAGAGGAGAACGGCAGCACCGGGTGCTCCGTTTGGACAGCGCGGGTCGGAGTTGTCCACCTGCGCGGCCTGGCCGATCGCTTGGGCTGGCGGGACGGGCTGCGACGACAGTGGCGGCGCTCCCTTAGGAACATCGCTATGACAGTCGAAGCTGGCCTCGTCCACCAACACCCCCACGGGCCCGGCGAATGTTTGACTCCTGGAATCCCTGTCCCAGTAATCTAAAACTCCGAACCCGGGGTGATTGAGCTGGACAGGGTTGCCCTTGTCCAGGTATACCCATGCGCCAAAGCCCCACGTGGGCTCCTGCCATTTGTCCGGATTGCCCCAGAGCATTTCGGCTGCTTGGGTCTTGGTCTGGGGGCAGGCCGGCCCGAGGTCGACGAACGCCACGGAGGCGTCCGAGAACACGAGCTTGACCCAGGCATGCACCCCGTCCTCCATCCTCTGGAAGTAGGGTACCGTCTCGGTCGCGTCCGGGTTGGCGTGCGCCGGTGTGGCTGCTGCGACGCCCAGGATGAGCATCCACATAACCACGAACCAGTAGATGTTTCGCCACATTAGTGCCTCCTCGTGCGAATTTCCCCCCCGAGAGAAATGTGGTCAGGTGACCCATCGACCGATCTGCGGGTTCTCCTGCCACATCCTCCCAGAGGAAGTGATCGTTGCGCCGATTCCGCCAGTGGGCGGATTCTACAGCACCGGCGCGGTGCATTCACTGTCTACTGCGGGCCGAAGGTGCCGCCCCTCAGGGAGTAAGACCCGTCGGCCTTGCAGTCGATGTTCCCCGAGACCGAATCGAAGTTGCGCAACCCGCGCTCCGGCGCAAAGCCGAAGGCCATCTCCCTCTTCAGGAGACCGCCTTGGTTCTGGTGGCCGGTGATTGCGCAGGGGTCGGTGACCCAGTCGTTGTCCGGGATACGAAAAAAGGGTAGATACCGAATCGTCATACCCTTCACGTTCCGGAGTTCGACCGGGCCGTAGAACACCTTCGAGGTGCCCTCCCCCACGAACTGGAGGGTCGCCTGGTAGGGCGACGGGAGGGTGAAAGAGATACTGGCTTTGTTGTTACTCTGCCAATTCCACTTACATCCATCCCATGGGACCCCGACGCCCGTCTGGACCAGGAACACGTCGATCCGGGTCAACCCCAGATCGTCATGGACCTTGGTGTCCGTCAGGCAGGGGGCGGCAGTGCCGCTCGGCTGGCCGGGCTTGGCCGGGGCACTCATCGCTGCGGGCTGCGGCTGCGGGGCAACCGTGGGAGCCGCAGTGGGGGCCACGGGGGGCGTGGCCGGGGGCTGGGCCGGAATGGCCGTGGGCGAGGGAACCGCCGTGGCCGTCGGTTCAGGCGGGGTCAGGGGCAAAGGCCCCTCTGTGCACCCCACCAGAACGACCGCAAGCAACGCGGTCAAAGCGATAAGCCGTCGCATCTCCCCCTCCTTGTAGAGAAGTGAACGAGGAACTCGGTCCGTGACCGAAGCCAAAAACCGAGCCCTCAAGCCATTACCGAAGCAGATAGTACGCCGCAAGTCCGTCACTGATCCAGATTAGGACCAGCAACAACTCCACGCCCCACATCAGCACCAGCATCGGGATCCCAAGCGGAATCCAGATGAGGAATAGCGTGATGAGGATAAACGCCGAGGAGAACGTCGCCCAGTACGTGCCGTTCCGCTTGCGTCGGTTCGTGAGCGCTGGCGGATTAAACACGTTTATAGCGACGATTGCCCCGATGTTCCAGGCGAGCGAGAAGCCCAAGACGAAGGTGAGAACCCACGTCTTGGTCACCACGTACATGGCCGATAGGTTTACCACGAGGCCCACGAGGTCGCTCACCATCTCCAACGCAGCCACGATCAAGAGTATGATCATCCAGATCGGCAGCGCGTTGGCCGGCGGCGGGGGCGGAGGCGGCGGTGCGGGTACGCCACCCGCTGCAGCCACGATGGCTGCCGGAACCGGCGCCAATGGATCGGGCTGCGCAGCAATGCGCGTCCGAAGACGGCCGCGCACCTGCGCCAGCGTTCCGCCAGCGGGGACAGGGGGTGCAAACGCAGCGGCGACTGCCGAAAGCTCGGCCAGCGTGCGCACTGCGTTGACCCAAGCCAACAACTGTGCCCAGTTCATTGCGTCCTCCTCTAGGACATTATCCGCAACCTGCGGGGCCCGATACGATGAGATCTAGGCTCGGCGGGGAACGACTCACATGGGTATACTCCTTTAATTTTTATAGGTTGTGGGAAAAGCGCACGTAAAAAAGCGTAAAGCGCAAAGCGAAAAGTGCAAAATAATTGTTGCCATCGGATTGCTCCGTTACTTTTGCATTTTGACTTTTGACTTTTACATTTCCTACGTACGCCATGCCCACAACCTAAAATCTTGTAGGAGACTCTGTTAGATAAAATTACCTGTATACCTTGTCAAAGAGCGTCCGCCAAAGGCGGACCCTATTGCTCGATTGCTACATTGCTAAAGCTTTTTCAACAATGCAACAATTGGACAATGAAACCGCGTCAGACGCGGTGAAACAATGTTCCCAACATCTCGTTGGGGAGAATAGTTGTTTGTAGGACGCGAATTGTTGCGAATGCAAGTGGTGTTTAAGGAGTTATTCGTGTGGATTCGTATGTGTAATAGACATTAGAAGGTTTCTTTCTATTACGCGAATTGTTGCGAATGGAAAGGCAACATGCATTCGTGTTTATTCGTGTATCATCAGCTATTCTCTCCAACGGCTACGTTCATGTAAACTGAACGTAGCAAGCAAAAAGGTTTAGCGGGCAGATTTTCTTCGCAAAAACTGTCCTAAAATGCCTGTTGGGATAAGCGCTGCCAAGGCAAGCGCTTCAGGACCAGTTGGCGGTGTCGTCACTGCCGCAGGAGGAGGAAACACCTTGAGTCCTCCTTTT
>JACOXN010000010.1 GCA_016176295.1 Candidatus Giovannonibacteria bacterium | reverse complement strand
GTACCGATGTCTAAAGATTGGAGAAAATGACGGGAAGGCCGTGTACGGCGAGTGCAGCATGAACGCAGATTACTCTGCCGGATACACCGGACTGGTGGAAGCCGCTTCCGTGGGCGCAGTCGGCGCCCTATTCGAGGCCAGCGGCCAGGTTGGAGCCGCTGACAGGTTGAGAAGGACAAAACCTACGAGGATAAATACCAACGAAACTACGACTATAAGTGGAGTTTCGGCCAGCAATGCTTCGAGCGATCAGAACCAAAGTCAGCAGCAGCAGGAACAGCAGGAACAGTCGCAAAAAATGAAGCAGAAAGCACTGGGCGGAAACTCTACTGCCAATGGAGGGGGGCAGGCCACGGCCAACGGCGGAAATATTCAGGGAGTCAGGAACTATAGGCCAAAACCTAAGATCTCGTTACCTCCCGCGAATCCCAAAGATCCGATCCCAACTCCGGTGGTTACAAATGACCCTGTTGTGCCTCCACCCCCGCCTAAACTGAACGGTTGGGATTAAAGGAGCAAAGATGAAATACATTTCGTTTTTTGCAGTGTTTGTTTTGGTTGCTGTACTCAACGGCGGATACGCTTCAGCCTACGTGCAGTCGCCTAGAGCCGATTCGATAAATCTACGGATAGAAAAAGGAGATATGATATCTCAAATCTGCGCCGACCTTTTTAAAAAGCATCTTCTGCCGCCGAAAATCGGCACCGTTAAAAAATGCGTAAGCGCGGTGCTGAGAAAAAACTTCGGAGCCGACAATGAAACCACCCGAGAGCAGGCGCGATTCATAGTTCCCGGGAACGAACTTTTCTTTCCGTTCGTGCCGAGAAGCGAATACGATAAGCGATTTACCGAACGTATTAAGCAACTGTCGAAGAAAAATTCAGAAACTTCAACCCAGCTCGCCGAAACGGAAAAAAACTTTTCCCGGCTTATGATGAAGTACGAACTCTCCCTGATTGTGATTGCGTTTTTAGCAGTCGCGCTTCTACTTGCCGGGGTAACGGCGTACCTTCTGCATTTGCGCGATCAGAAAGCGAGAGCTGAGGACGAAGCAATATGGAAGAAAAAGAACACCGATATCGAAGTGAAGATCCGCGAATTGGAACTTCGAAATCGGGAACTCGAAGGCTGGATTCCTGGAGCGAAAATTGTCTACGCCATAGAGAATGAACCAGAGTTTCCGGGTCGGCATGAAGCCGAGTTTGAGGTTCTGGGCTCCGGGCTGAAGAAAGACGGCGACAAAATAGTGCCATACAAAATACTAAAGAGCCCCTTTGAAGAAGGCCCGCTCGCCACGCCGCTTGAATCGTATCCCGACAAAAATATCCGCCGCCATATCCGCAATCAATTGCGGAAGCCGAAAAAAGCGGCTTAGTGTTCTTTTGTTTAAACTTAAAGTTGTTCTTTCAGAGCTTCCGGCCTCGCGCCTATCGGAGTTGCCGGCTTCCCTTCTAGAGGGAAGCTGCCGCAACGAAGAGGGTGCCCTGTCCAGTCGGAGTCTCGCTAATGCAGTGCAGGGCGGGATGAAGATGGGAGAGGCCGGATAAACCTTGAAGCCGTTCACTAAATTCAGTGGGCGGTTTTTTTGTCCTAAACTAAGTTTAGGACAATTTCTGGTTCATAAATACTTTATCGGGTTCAAATAGAATGACTTGATGAGAACAAAACAAACCGGCCAGCAAAATGAAGTAGCGGCTGAGCGGCCGCTGCAGCACAGCGAAATACTTGCCCTTTCACTTATTTTTTACGCTGAAAAGAACGTAGATTTTAAAGAAACTTTGAAAGCGCTTATTTTGTCTCGGCCGATGCATTTCACATCAGGAGAAAAGATTGGAGCGGCGCTTAAAGGCGACATGAACATACTTATGCCGGGCGACGCGCACTTGGCTTTGAGGAGAGCCGAGTGGCTTATAAATGAGCTTGAGGAAGGAAAAATGTCCGGCTCCGAAAACGCTCGCGATATGCTTTTAAGTTATGCCTCCGCGGTTCCGGAGACGAGTGAATTTCAGCCGGCACCTATAAAAAATCTCGTCGTCGGGGTGATTAGGATAGCAATACCCGGTATTACCATGGGCAGATGGAAAATGAAAAAAGAAAAGCCGATGATGATAGTGGTGCGGAAGGGCTTCGCCATGAGGAACTCCGATTTAAGATCGGCCGGAGCGGACCTAGCACATTATATTACCCAGGCGGCGATGGGTATAATTGTCTGTGCTTTCGATATGGCCGGCGGAAATGCTCAAAATCTCGAGCCGGATACGGGAGACTGGTTTTTTGGTCAGCGTCCGATGGGCTTCTATGTAGCGAAAACGGATGAGAATCTTGCCGCCATGATCGAGGAATTGAAGGTTCTCGGTATAACCCACACTGTTGTTGAAGATATTTTTGGCACGGAAGTGGTGGCCATCAGTCCGATAGTGAACAATTTTTACCTAGCTTTGCGTTGGGAACTCAAGCCTTTTGTCGAATAAATTTCCTCTTTCAATTTCTGAAAAATGTAGAGCTCCAGCGATATCGCGAGGATGTCGAATATCATACTCAGCCTATAAATAAGGCCGAGAAGAAGCCCGTATTTTTTCTCTTTGATATGGTGTGTGAGGCCTGGAACAAGGCCGAATTTAGGACCGCCGGCGAATTTGTGCGAATAGTAATTCAGCGCGATCTCTGTTTTAAAATCGTTTTTGTGTTTTGCTGGTACGGAAAGCCATAGAGTCTTGGTAAGCGCGCGTGTGCCGCCTAAGATTGGAAAATAGTGGAGATATTTATTTAAAATTATAACTTTTCTCGCGAGAATACCGACGTACATTACACATTCTCCAGAATCCACGGGCCTGATTATCTGGTCAAGCTTTTCCGCGGTGAAACCGGTAACATCCGCGTCGGCGAAGAAAAGATTCTTGAATTTTGAGTTTTCCACTCCGTGCGCGAGGGCCACGCCTTTGCCGCAGTTTTTTGGAAGCATGATAACTTTTACGCCGGAATTTTTCGCAATCCGCGCAGTGCCGTCGCTGGAACCGTCATCCACCACGATTATCTCGCCGATGAGAGAGCTTTTTTTTAGGGAAGCGATTACTTCCCCGACTGTTTCTTCTTCATTATACGCGGGTATTATTGCTGTAACCATTTCTTTTTAATGATTCTCTTAAATAATGAAAGCAAAATTAATACGATGATGACAAAAATCCCAAAAATTATTTCCGTGCCGTATGTCAGCTTGAGCATCATGCCGATGCTGACCTGCAGAAATTCGATCAAGATGAGAAACACTCCGGTAAGTGATAAAATGCCCATGATATCCACGGCCATATATTTTATGAAAGAGGTTTTATGCATGCCGGCCAAGACCTGCGTTATCATTCGGGTTCCATATATGAATTTTGAAATAAAAACCGCGTACAAGCTATGGCGCTCAAAGAATTCTGAGAAATCTCGCGCTCCGCTTAATTTTTTTGAAAAGAACCGGCTGGACAGGATAGTTTCCTTATTTATCCATCTGCCGAGAATATACCAAAAAGAATCCGATATGACTGTTGCCAGAATATTTATAGCGACAACCAGCTTTATATCCAGCGCGCCGTTCGTTACCGCTATGTAAAGTGCAGGCAAAAGCACGGTCTCCCCTCCCGTAAGCAGGCCAATAAAGATGGCTGTATATTTGTAAGCGAGTATTAAATCAATGATATTTTGCATGAATATTCAGATAGTTACTCCCCAAAAAGTTTTAGCCCAAATGCCTATGAAATAAGTGAAGAGAACGGCAAATGCAAGAATTCCCAGATTAACGACTATCCGCCGCCTTGTTTCCATGCCCGAAAGAAAAGCCAGGACGAAAGAGGCGGCAGAAACTATCAAAGCGGCTCCGATGAGCGGAAAGAGCAGTGTTTGGGCGCCGGCGATTACAGGGATAATCGGCACCACTGCTCCGATGAAATATGAAATTCCGACTACTAATGATGATGAAAAAGGGCGGGTCCGGTTTATGCCGCCCGGTATTTGTTCTCCCAGAAATGTTTTTTTTCTTATCTCCACATCTTCGACTTCCTTGCTTGAACCAAGAGCTACGTAGGCGCCGGCTCCCATTGAAATGGCGCCCGCAACCGCGACCATAAAACTGGCCACTAAAACCGAAGAAGCCGAATGAAAAGCCGCAAAAAAACCGCTAACGGCTCCGAGTATTTCCACCAAGCCGTCGTTGAAACCGAGAAAAATGTCGCGAATTCTTTCGGGATGCATTTTGCGCGATGATACGCGTGATAATATGGCGTCCTCGTGCTTGAACTCATCGCGTAAAATATTTTCCAGTGCTTTTTTTAATTCTTCATCATCTTTGTAGACTTCCCAGACTTTGAGATATTTCTGAATTCCGTAAACTTCAATCGCTTCCAGTATAAGAAAGATTCCCGGTTCTTTGAATATCCGAGCAATAGATATTAAGGCCAGTAATTTTATTCTGCGCAAAAGGCCCAAACTTTTATAGGAATGCTCGTTGAAAAAATCTTTCCAAAATTTGAGATGTCCCTCCTCTACCGCTATTAGTTCTTCAAGCATCCGCGCGGTCTCTTTTTTTGCATATTTTTTAATTCCCCTGTAAAGAGTAAGGTCAAAAAGCTCATCCAAAACAAGAAGACGCCTGAATTTTTTTTCGTAGTTGATCATGACGTAAAATTATATTTATGTCGAAATTTTCTCTTTTTCCTCGATAAGTCTTGACGGAATAGTTTTCCTTGTCTTGACCAGTTCTGATATTTTGCTCAGTACGGAATCCGGATCTGCGGCGCATTTTAAAGCCAAGGACCAGTCAAAAGGCCCCCTACCCGCTCTTCTGTTGTCTGCTTCTTCCAACAACGGCAAATTTTTCATGCCAATCTCGTCCCCGTAATATATAATGGGAGAGCCTGAACAGTTAAAAAGCGTTTGGAATGCGCTGACAATTTTCGTTTTGTCACCGGAGCAAAGGTCCGCTACCCGTAGGGAAACACCTCTTCCGAATATATTCTTTTCCTCCGGATCGTACGCACGGATGAATTCGTAATATTCATGCTCATCCAATGTGGCAAGCGACAATTCGTCGTGGTTCCTTAAAAAAGTGGCCCACTGGCAGTTGGCGGGGATTCCGGTGGATGCTTCCAAAACAGGGAGAATTGCTTCGCGGTCGTTCCTTAGCAACGAAAGGAATATTTTTTCAGCGAGGGGGAAATTATAAACTAAATGCGCTTCATCCCCGTTGCCGAAAAATTCCCTGACCTTATCCATGGATTCATGCACTTCCGCGAGAAGAGCGCGGTTCGGCCAACGGCGGTCGAGATAAGCGCGGATGTTTTTTATTACCCTGTGTGTCTCCGGCAGACATTTTGAATTCGTCCCCTCTCTTTTTATGAGGTGGGAAACTGCGTCGAGGCGGAAGCCGTCTACACCGCGCGAAGCCCAAAAATCGATGACTTTCATCATTTCCGAAAAAACTTCGGCATTATCCCAGTTCAGATCCGCCTGTTCGGGGTAAAAAGTCGAAAAAAAATACTCGCCTGTTGTTTCATCATATATCCAGTTCCTCGGCTTTAAATCGATGAAGGGGTTTTCTGCGTCCTTGAACTCGGTTCCCGTTTTGCTCCAAAGAAAGAAATTTCTTTTTTTGTTTGTGGCTGTGCTCTTTGCCTCAAGAAACCAGGGATGAATGGTCGACACGTGGTTGAGCACGAGGTCAATCATTATCCTTATGCCCATTCTTTTTGCCTCGGAGATAAAAAAATCAAAATTTTCCAGAGTGCCGAGGTCTTCCCTTACGTTCATGTAATCGGAAACGTCGTAGCCGTCATCAATCATTGGTGACGGATAGTGAGGGAGTATATGTATGCAATCTATGCCTAATTTTTTTAGGTAATCAAGGCGGTTTGCGAATTGATTAAAATTGCCTGCGAACTTATCCACGTAGGTTTCGTAAAAAACCGCATCTTTCCACCACATGGGTTTATTGTAGCACTTATTTGTTGTTTTGCGGGTTTTTCAGCCACTCATACAGGAATTCTGTCGCTCTTACATCATCTTCGTTATATTTGATAACATCCTCCAAAACGCCCCTGTCTTTTTTTTCGAGCCATTCTTCATACCAAAGGATGCTTTGGGCTCCTCCGGCTTTTTCGTGTCTCCAGGAAAAACCGAGATATTTGGCAATATCCTTAATGGAATAAAAATAGACCGGAAAAATAACCGATTCCATGACCATTTTTGCCATGTCAAACATGCTATTTTCAAAAATTTGAAGCTCGGGTATCCGCGAATATCTCTCGCCGAGCTGTTTGAGTTTTACGCTTTCATAATGATGATAATGATAAACTTTGTAGTTTTCGGGCAGGTTTTTTACCCAAAGTAGGAATTCCTGCCACATTTTTCCCTCCTCCTCAGGTTTCTCGGCCAGAAAATATTTATAATAAGGGTCGCGCCCCGCTTCACTTATCCAAAATCCGAAGAGATACTCGACATTAAGAAAAGGGTCTCCCTCAATGTCAAAGAATATTTTGAGCGGCGCCTCTGGCATTTCAATGCTGGAAAGACGTATAACTTTTTTTTCAATAAGGGCTTTTGCTTGCATCCTCTTTTTATCCAGCACTTCGGGCGAGGCGAATCTGATTTTCGGGAGCAGTGATAGGTCGGCATGCGCGAGATCCGCAACCGTATTTATTCCGTTTGCGCGGAGGTCATCGAAAGCTTTTGAATTGAAGTTATATATGAGCGCCAAATCATTTTTTTCTACGGCTTCCTTTAAGCATTCCCCCCACCAGGGATTGCTGTTGTGGCAGGCGCTTGTCAATGTGAGGGGCGGCTTGGCTCCTCGGATGACGGCTAAAATATCATTTATCTTTTTTTTGGTCTTATCCCGGTCAAGCAGGGTCAATATGTGCCTGACATGCGTAAAATCGCGGTTAATGATAGAGACTTCTTCCGGAAAAAAGTTTTGAATTCTTTCCAATATCATTCCGTAAAGAGCCAGTTGCATAAGGTGCTCCGGTTTTAATTCACGGCTGCTTTTAATGTCAACGGGCGCGTAGAACCAGTTTCCGAATTGCGACTTCCCGTCGTGTTTTTCCAAAAGGTCAGGCCTTCCGCGGAATTGGACGCCGTCGATCTCCGCCTGTATGGACCCCTGATAAATAAGAGGGGCACCTTTTTTCATATGTTTCAAGGTTTCTTTGAAACCTTCGGCCACGTCTTTAGTTTCGATTTTTACTGCGTCAAGTCCCTGGATATATTTTTCTTCGTGCAGAACCCCTTCTTCAAGAATTTTTGAAGTGAACTCCGAAATTTCTTTCTTTTTTTCCGGGTCTCCGTAAATATCGTTCCAAATCCAATGCGGACAAATAGAATAATGGTAAAAGAGCGAAGGAGTGAAGACGATTTTTTTTATTTCTCCGTCCATGTACAAACCATACCATTTCAGCTCTATTATGATAAGATGAGGCATGGAAAAGCTGGATAAAAGCGAAGAGGAATGGAAGAAGGAGCTTTCTCCTGAAGAGTATAGCGTGTTAAGAGGCAAAGGCACTGAACCGGCATTTACCGGGAAGTATTGGGATACGCACGAGGACGGCACATACCACTGCCGGGCCTGCGGTGCTACTATATTTTCCTCGGATGCGAAATTCGATTCCGGCACGGGATGGCCGAGTTTTTTTGATATCTTGCACAATGATGCGGTTGAACTTCACGACGACAAGGCTTCGGGAATGCACAGGATAGAGGTTGTCTGTTCTAATTGCGATTCGCATTTGGGTCATCTTTTTTATGACGGGCCGAAGCCCTCCGGCAAAAGATTCTGCATAAATTCCTGCGCTTTGGATTTCAAAAAAACATAAATTAATTGGGATTTAACGTCAAGTAAAACAAAAAAAGAGCCTATTAGCTCTTTGAACCGGGTATCGCTTTAGACATTTGAAGCCGCGTGCTTGATACCCATTTGCACGGCTTCAGGGTAGCCGATTTCTTTTGGCCTTACGCTTAGCGCGTGAAGTATTGCGGCCTCCCGCGCCTCCTTCGTAAGCCCTCGTCCGACCGGATCGCGCGCTATATAGTCGGCAATTATCCGGCGGTCGATGTTCTTAACCATTTCTTCCCTATCTTCAGACATTACTGCCCTCCTCCATGGTTTTATGAAAGAAGTGTAGCGCAATTTTTTAAAAAGTCAAGTGAATATTAATGAATTTTTAGCGGTAGCGTTCCACTACCGGGTGTTCGTGCCCGCGGCGAGCCCGATGTTCAAGCTCGTGGACGTGTTCCGCACGTATTTCGCTTACGTCCCTGGCAGCCTTTACGAATTGAAGCGCGATATCGGAAGCATATTTTCCTCCCAAAAAATGCGGCAGTATCACATAACTCGCGCCGGCTTCGTAAAGTCCAAGAGCGTTTGAGATGCTATGCGCTACGGCCATTACCGTGGGTCCTCTCCCCTCCGTAAGGCTCATTTCGAGAATAAGCAAATTGACATCAAAATCCGGTACGGTGGAAACCACCAGTTTAGCAGTCTTCAATTTCAATGAATCCAAAAAATCAATATCGCCGGCGTCACCAAGTTCATAGTCTATTCTTTCGGTTTCCAGCCACGAGACAACTTCCGGGTCGTGGTCGACTACGAGCAGGTTCCCACCGTTATTGCGGAACATATCTATGAAATCGGAACCGATGCGTGAACCGCCAATAAGTACGAAATCATAAGATTTATTTTCTTCCGGCCGTTCAATGGGTTGTTTTCTTTCGAATATTTTAATGTAGGGTCGGAGAATTCTGTACCACCAATCTGAGTAAAGGACCAGATAAGACGAGCCGAATATTGTAATTATTCCAATGAGCGTCACCATCGAAAGCTCTTCGTTGGTGACGTGTCCGAGGGAGACTCCGAGCGCGACAAGAATCAGAGAGAACTCGCTAATTTGCGCTACTGTAAAGCCAGTCTGCAGGCTAGTTTTCCGGCGGTACCCCATTACGCCGAGAATCATCATCATAATGACCGGATTTAAAATCAGAACCATAAGTGAAAGCAGTATGGCCGGGAATAAAAAGGTCTGCCAGTCACCCAACACTATTTCTGCCCCCAAAACGACGAAGAAAATGACTATAAAAAAATCACGGATAGGGATAAATTTAGAATGTATCTCTTCGCGTGATGGCAGAAGCGAAAGCGCCACACCGGCAATCAAAGCTCCCGCCTCAATCGACATTCCAATTTTTCTGAAAATAAGGGCAATGCCCAGGCCCCAGGCTGCCGAAGCGAGAAAAAGAAATTCCGGTGAACGTTCGAAGGACGCGTGAAGGCGGACAAGAACATACCGCGAAAAAAGAAAAACCATGATTGCGAACCCGACGGCGCGCCCCAAAAGGAGCGTGAGGTCTCCCAAAGAACCGGATTTGACTGAAATTATCGGTATGGAAAAGAGCAGAACTATTGCAATCAGATCCTGCACCAGTAAAAAGCCTATGGCGATCTTGGCATAGAGTTTTTCAAGGTCGCCTTTGTCGGAAATGAGCTTCAAGATTATGATGGTACTGGAAAATGCGAGCGCAATGGATATATATACCGAAGAAACCAGGCTGAATCCCAAAAGGAGGAGAATTCCTAAACCTGTCAGCGACGTAATGACAACCTGTCCAATGCCGGAAATAAGCGCGACCTTACCGTAGTCTTTCAGTATTCTGGGGTTGAGGCTTAAACCCACCGTAAAAAGCAGAAAAGCGATTCCTATTTCACCGAAAAATTTAAAAATCTCTCCCGAATGAAGCACATTCAACACTAAAGGTCCCACAACCAAACCCGTGAGAATATGGCCGATGATGAGCGGCTGGCGAAGCAGGCGCATCAAAAGCGACATGAAGCTCGCTATGATCAGTATCAATCCAAATTCAGTGAATAATCCCGTGGCCATTAATAATTATTGTACCACAGATTTTATTTTCTTATTTTAGCGTTGAATTGATTTTAAAATTAAGAAAAGCCGGCGCACGCAGAGAATATTATTTGAGTTCGAAAGTTGAAACTATTCCGGAAAAATCTCTGAGTATGGCGTCTTCCGCCGTAAGATAAGTGGCTGAAAGCATGACAATATTTTCTTTATGGGCGAATATCAGACTGTCACCTCGATATAATCCGTCCCAAGAGTAAGACAGCGCCGCGCTGCCGCCCACCGTAGTTGTGCCCAGTTTTTCGTCTGAAAGCTTGAAATTAGAGAAACTGGTCGTCCTTATCCACTGCTCAACACTCAAATTATCAAGATTATTCTGAAATATATCCACTGTTATCGCGGTCGGACCTTCACCCGCCACCTTGCCTGACAGCATCTCGCGATTGCCGGGTGTATCTTCTACCAGAGTGATATTGTAATGATAACGCTCGCCATTACCGGCCTCGCCCTCTTTAAGAAAATAATTGTCGGGGTATTCAAAAGAGATACCGTACTTAGGATTGGAATATACTTTATGCTGTTCGTTTTCGGCTTTTTTTATATCACTGTCAACAAATAAAAGAAGCCCAAGCATAATTAAAATAAGCACGCCCATTCCGATAACCAAATTTTTTGTCGTAAACATGTAATTATTTTAACATAAATTTGTCATCTTTTAA
Organism: Candidatus Giovannonibacteria bacterium; assembly: GCA_016176295.1. Taxonomy (GTDB): domain Bacteria; phylum Patescibacteriota; class Minisyncoccia; order UBA11713; family 2-01-FULL-45-33; genus JACOXN01. The sequence continues at coordinate 40,229 of JACOXN010000010.1, read as the reverse complement.
TTTGTTTAGAATTTTCTTTACTTTTCCTAGGCTGGCTTCATCATGAATTGAGAAGGCGACCGCCTGTGGCGATATTTTGCTGAGGAGAGCCAGCTTTTTTTTGACTTCAGCCGGAGTTAAAAGATCAGCTTTGGTCAGGAACAAATATTCAGTTTTTTTTAGCAGAGCTTTATTGTATTCTTCCAGTTCATTGCGGATGACCCGGTAATCCTTTTCGGGGGTTTCGGATTCGGATGAAATAAAATGGAATAGCGTACCGGTCCGCTCGACATGTTTTAGAAATTTTATACCGAGCCCTTTGCCCTGCGATGATCCTTCAATAAGCCCGGGGATATCGGCGAGGATAAGCTCATAATAAACTCCGAGATTGGGCTCAAGGGTGGTGAACGGGTAGTTCGCGACCTTGCTTTGGGCACGGGTAATAGCGTTTAAAAGACTGGATTTGCCTACATTGGGCAATCCCACAAATCCGACGTCGGCAATAAGTTTCAATTCCAAATGGAGGTCAAATTCCTCCCCGGGGAGGCCCGGCTGGAATTCTTTGGGAGTGGTGTTGGTGGGCGAACGGAAATGATAATTACCTTTCCCGCCGAAACCTCCTTCCGCGAGAAGAATTTTTTCGCCTATCTTTGAGATTTCCGTATCCGAATTAGACGTCAAATTGTGTATTACGGTTCCCACCGGCAATTTTAATACGAGATCTTTGCCGTGAATGCCGTCGCGGAACTGCGCCTGGCCGGGCATGCCGCTCTCGGCCTCAAAAACCTTTTTGAACCGGAATTGGCCCAAAGCCGAAAGATCGCTCACGCCTTCGGCGTAAACGTTCCCGCCCCTTCCCCCCGAAGCCCCGGTAGGGCCCAAGCTCATTTTAACCGTGTTGAAGGCTACTTTGCCTTTTCCTCCGTGCCCGGCTGAAATTCTTATTTTTACGTCATCTATAAGCATAAGTTATCTGAGTATACACTTTTTTCTCTAAACAAAAAACAATCCCGCGGTCCGCGGGATTGTTTTTTTAAAACTTATTATTTCCAGCATTTTTCGGACGATTTCCATGGAGCGGTGCCGTACTTTTCATAAAGCACGAGAGCCATAGCCAGGTTCCCCTCTTCGGTGTAGATATCGTGCCCCAAATCTTCGGCAAGCGCGAGCCAATATTCTTTGTTTATCTGGTACTTGCCAATATCAGATTTGTTAATGGCTCCGATGATAACTCTGCCTTTGTCGTCCACCTGCCTTCCTCCGGATTCGCAAAACGCTATTTTTTCAAGTATTTCCGGTAATTTGATCTTTCCGGAAGCGGTTTTGGGCACTTCTGCCTTTATAACCTTAGGGGCCGGCTCAGAAGCCTCTGCCGAGGGCAAACCCGGGGCGTGGGCTATCTGCTGGAATGTGACGAATGCGGTAATAGCTGCCAGTATTAGAAAATTCATATAATTAAGGCTTAATTGGTAAAAACCCTTATATTTCAACATAAAACCGCCTATACTAGGCGGTAATCCGACACCACTGCATATTACACTAACTTTGATGAAAAATCAAGGAACCGGCTTCGGGCAAGCTGGGTGTTATTTTTTCGCGTTATTTCTTAAAAAATCATATTGATAACGAAGAGTAGTATCACTGCACCCAGTACGGCGATCCCGAAACTAAGAAACGACGTGGGCCGTTCCGCTCCGGGCTTCCCGCCGAACGGTGTCTGGTCGGCGATCCAGCCCCCAATAAGAGCACCCACTATTCCCACGACGATATTAGCGAAGATGCCCATCTGAGCATCACCTCCTACAATGAGGCTTCCTACCCAGCCGGCAAGGCCTCCAAAAATTACCCACAATAGTATATTCATACACTATATATTGAACAGCTTTAATGAAAATAGTATTAATGAGACGCCCCTCACTAATTTAGTGTTTTGTAGAAATAAAATCAATGCAAGGCATTAAACTGCCTCTGCAAAGCCTCGAGTTGTTTTTGCAGCTGCTGGATGAGTGCTTGTTTTTCCGCAGCGGAAGAGGCCGGAGCGGGCAGAGTTCCTTGGGAAGAATTTACGGCAAGCTCGTTCAGCTTGGCCCGGGTCTTGGGGCCGAATGTTCCCCTGTCCTCCTTGGGGACCTCGGGCATCTGGGACTCATGGAAGCGGGCCAGGGACTGCTTGGTGAGTGAACCGAAATATTTTGTCTCGTTCCCGGGAGAACCTGAGCCTTCCGAAGATATGGTGAATCCCAAAGTGTTAAGGAAGATTTGAAGCTGACGCACATCCTCGTCTTCGGAGCCCGCCCGGAGAGCTTTGGTAAAGCGATAACTGAAGGCGGTCGTTATCTTCTTTCCCTGGGCGGCTATGAGCTGGTTGATCTTGGCTTTAGTCTGCGGGCCGACAAAGCCGTAACCGGTGTTTTCCGGGACTCCTCCCGAAACTATGTCGTATTTCTCCTGGAATTTCTGGACGGCTTCCTGGGTAAGAACTCCGTAGAAGCCGGTGGCGTCTCCGGAGCGGAGGCCGATGAAATTGAGGAAGGTTTGGAGGGCAATAACATCCCGGCCCTGGTCTCCGAGTTTAAGCGGATTTGCGAGACTGGCCAAGGAGGAGGCAAGGAATATTTTTCTCTCCTTTCTTTCTTCGGCAACGGCTTTTACTATTTCCGCCTCGGTCTTCTCTCCCAGTTTGGCTTGGGCGTGGAGCAAAGACGTGGGAGCCAAAGCCTGGTTCAGGCCGAAGATGGCGTAGTAATAGGCGGTATTGGACCTAAGGGAGGTGTCGGTGAATTCCTCGCCGGTGCCTTCGTAGATGACTTCACCGTCATTGGCCGATGTAGGGGCGGAATTCTCTTTGCGGATTATCCTTGCTCTTACAAAGTTGGGGTCTGAGACAGGGTTGAACCAAGTAAGGAGGATTTGGTTATTGGATCCCCTCGCCTGGAAATTGGCGGGAGCCTGGGCTTGGGAGAGTGAAACGGTACCGCCTCCACCCACGGACCCCGACCCCTGCGTCGGGACTCCGCCGCCTTGGCTAGCCGTAGTATCCGACGATTGGCCGGAGGAACCGGTTGAAGGAACCGGCGCGCTAGTTGCAACCGGAACGCTGTATGAAACCTGGGCTGCGTCGGAACGCGTGCCTTCGTCATCAACAGTGAAGACGGAGTAATAATAAGTGGTTCCTGCGGAAACTGCGGTGTCGGTGTAGGAAGCCTGGCTGAGCGTGCTTATGGGGCCTAAGAGATCGGATGCGACCGCGGCCGGATATCCGGAAGTGCTCCGATATATTTCAATTTTGGTAATGAACGGGTCGCTGTATGGTACGGCCCAGGAAAGGATAACCGAGCCGCCTTTTGCCTGCAGATTCCCGACCTGGGGAGGTTTGCTGCTTGACGTGCGGAAGGAAGAAATGGAGGACATAGCCTGGTTCCCGGCTGCGTCTTTTGAAAAGACCTGGTAGTAGTAAGTGGTCTTTCTCTGGAGATTTAAAAGGGCGATCGAATGCGAGGTGGTAAGGTCGGAAGCTGAAGCATTAAGACTGAGGTTCGTTTGCGATGTGCCGTATCTTACCAGGGAGTCGGTCAGCTCGTTGGTGGTCCATGTTACAGCGGCTGAGTTGGCAGTGATGTTTGCCGCCTGGACCGAGGATATGGAGGGCGGCGTTGTGTCGGCGGGAGGAACGGGCGAAGTTGTAGTGAAGCTTGCAACATTGGATAAGGGAGAAACATTTCCTGCGTCATCGGTCACTCTCATGGCGGCATAGTATGCGGTGTTGGAGGAAAGAGAACCCAGGTTCAGGGACTGGGAGCTTCCGGCAGGCAGCGGCAAAGCCGGGTTCAAAACTAAGACAGCTGAAGAAAAATTGGCAGACGTGATGGGCGCGGTTGAATAGCGTATTTCGTATGAAGCCGCGGTGCCTATGCTGCCGTCGTCTCCGGTAGAAGTCCAGGTGAGAGTGGCGGAGTTTTCCGTGACGTTCGAGGCGGAAAGATTAGCGATTGCAGCCGGAGCCGTCGTGTCAGGGGCAGTCAGGGTGATGAAGATGTTGTCCCCGGAGACTGCCAGGTTTCCGGAAGCGTCTTTGGATTTTACGCGGTAGTGGTAAGTGGTGTTGGGAGCAAGCGATGATATAGATACCGCATGAGAAGTTGAGAGCGCGGTATTTAACGCTGAAAGGGAGCCATATGCGGTGGTGAGCCCGTATTCCACCTGGGTGTCGGAGGACTCGTTGGTAGTCCAGGAGATGGTGGCTTGGGATTGGAAAATGGAAGAGGAAGAGACGGAAGAGATTATGGGTGCTGTGGTGTCGGGAGTGGGAGTAGGTATTGGTGTAGGAGTAGGAATCGGGGTTGGTGTGGGAGCGGGGGTTAGAGTTGTGGCGAAAGGCACATTGGAGAGAGCCGAAAGATTGCCGGCCGAGTCCGATGATACGACTGCGGCGTAGTAGAGGGTGCCGGAATTTAGGCTGGCCAAAGTGTAGCTCTGGGGAAAACCCGGCGAAGATGGAGACGGTTCTCCCGTTGCCTGGATAGCGGAAGAGAAGTTAGCAGAGGTGATGGGCGAGGTTCCGTAGCGGAGGTCGTAGGAGGCAGCCGCTCCCCCGTTGGGAAGGTCGGAGGGAGAGTTCCAGGAGAGCACGAATGAATTCGTCTGCAGGTTGGAGATCTGTAAATTGGAAATTGCGGATGGCCCCTGGGTGTCGGGCGCGGGAGAGGTAGTGAAGGTGTTGTCGAGAGAAACGGCAAGGTTGCCTGCCGAGTCTTTGGATTTTACGCGGTAGTGGTAAGTTGTGCCTACTGAGAGAGAAGAAAGGGTCTGGAAGTGAGAGGTTACAAGAGAAGAATTCAATACGGTCTGGCTTCCATAAGAAGTTGTGACTCCGTATTCCACTTGTGTATCGGAGAGCTCGTTGGTAAGCCAGGAGATAGTGGCTTGGGATTGGGAGATCGAAGAAGCCGAAACAGAAGAGATGACAGGAGCAGTGGCGTCGGAAGTAGGAGTTGGGATGGGGGTTGGAGTGGGTGTAGATGTAGGCGTCGGAGTCGGGGTAGGAGTGATAGTTGGTGTTGGAGTTGGAGTTGGCAAAGGCGCTGGAACTGTACCGCCAGGATCGGCTATTTTATTTCTTGAAATTATCAAATCGTCGTACCAAGTGTAGGCAGTGGGATGGGATTGGCTAGGGTCTTTGCCTGTGTTGTAAGGCATCAACCAAACTTTTCCAAATTGGTCGTTGGCCCCAACTGTTCCTGCTGTGAGATTGTAGGGGCCCCAATTTATGACTAGCTGCGAAGGTTGTCCTTCCCGAGCAATCCAAAGCTCAACAAAACTGTTTTTAAATTCATCACCAACGCGCGGGCCAGTTTTTATTTTCACTTGGAATGTCATCCATTCATTGGATGCGTATTTAAAGCAACCGGGAAAACTCGGGCTTGTTGAATAAAGACAATAGGGAGAAGGCATAGCATTCTGGAGTTTGAAATCATAACCTCCAAAGAGCTCTTCGAACCCGTCATAAGGACCATGAGTTGCGGAGCCTGTGCAGGAATTATACATCTGGGAGAATCCGCGGTAGTAGTTATTGTTAGTTACAACTTCCAGGGCAGTACACGACGAAGAGCAATTTGTTGAGTTACTTGTGGTACATCCTGGTTTATCTCCAGTTCCAATAATGGCTTGCTTCCATCCACCCCCACCCTGATATGCCGTAGTTAGAAATTCCGGCGAGAAACGTTGTCTCCATTGGATATAAAATTCGCTATCTCCCCCGAATTGTGTCGCGAGGTCGGTTGAAAAGTTAGCCCAATAAGAGCCGGATGTATTGGCTGGGGAGTTTGAGGGAATGGTAAATTTCAACGAGCTATTGCCTGATGCTTTCAAATTAAAGTCGAGTGTTGGTATACTCGCTCCGTTTGTATCAATGCCGGTGTTCGCGCCCCATTGTGTGTTGATAATATCCGAGGCTTGATCAAACCCAATGCATTTAATGACACCTATCGCGGCACATCTAGTTTGGAAATCAGTGCCTCCGGAAGTGACAGGTGTCGGAGTAGGAGTTGGTGTTGGCGCAATGTATTTGACCAGAAAATCTTCAGCGGACCAGCCATCAGGGGCAACATCATAATTAATATTCCACCAATTAAAGCTTCCCGCGTTAATTGGGCCTCCGATAACTGTCCCTAGATTTCCCGTGGCTTGCGTGCCGAGGAGATTGCCATTGGCAGCGTCTCTGACATTCAAAGGACCGGAAAAAACTTGCACGCGATCATTGATTGAAAATTTAGTTGAAACTGGAGTTGGGGTTGGGGTAGGCGTTGGTGTCGGAGTGGGAGTTGGGGTCGGAATAGGTGTAATACTTCCTGCTGGCTTGTAAAGCCAAACTTCGCCTGTGCTGGGGCTTCTGTATTTCCAGTACATTATAACGTTATAGGTGGGCACGGAAGCTCCATAGAAATCGCCAGAACACCCGGCAGAAGAATCGTAGAAAGTCTCGCAAATTTTTCCCGGTGTCGTGAGATCGTTGTCCAGGAGCGTCCAGGTGCCCGCCCCGTCAGGATTCAATTCATACAGGCGCCCCTTACCGGCAGCGTATCCAATAATAACAATGAAATTGCCATTCACTGGGTTGACTACCATGTCATGATTAACAATACCATAGTTTAAACTTGAAGGAGCATCTATCAGCCGAGTCACGGTTTTATCGTTTGCAATTTTGTACATCGCAGTGCCACCTCCGCAACCAAAAACGGTAACTTGTTTTTTCGGACTGTATTCAGCGCATGTGTGATATGACCCGGTGCCGGAGACAAGTGTTCCCGGCAACACATTACTCCATGTCCCCGTGGATTCGCGGAATTGCACAATTCCACGCTCACCGTCGTAGCAAAGGACGCTGCCTCCGTCCATCGTCGTGTGGTAGGTCAGCGCTACGCCAATTTGAAAGCACCCGCCTGTTGCAGTGGCAGAAGGGAGAGTTGACCATGTACCTTGATTTACGGAATAACGATAGATCGTTGGCGAAGCATACGCTCCAGGCCGATAATAAAGTGTCTCGTTGGTATCGTCCCACGCCAAGCCATCATAGCCGTGATAACCAATCTTCACGCCGGGATGTGGGTTGGGTCCCAGACTCCACGTGTTCGAGTCGTCGTCGTAAATAATCAGGTCTGTACTCCAATTCGATTGCACCTGCGGATCAGACGTGGACTGAATCATCAATTTCCTCTTCCTCGAGCTCCATGCCGCCATATTTCCATCGTAGCCGGGAGTTCCAGACCTACCGCCGCCAGATATTGCCTCAAATGCTTGGGAGGGCACTGAAATGTTGTTCGTCGTGAGCTTCGCCCATGTCCCCGGCGCCATCGAGGCCGCGAGATTTCCAAGCGCAGTTCCTCCGATTGGCGTAGGAGTTGGGGTGGGAGTGGGCGTGGGAGTGGGAGTTGGGGTAACTTTCTGCAAATTATCTTCAACACTCCATCCGTCAGGGGTGATATCGTAATTTATATTCCACCAGTTAAATCCATCGACATTGATAGGTCCTCCGACAACTGTTCCTAAATCTCCGATCGCATGAGCTCCAAGAAGAGTTCCCGAAGTTGAAGGAGTTGAGCGGACATTAAGAGTTCCATTTATAACTTGAACCCTATCGCCTGCTATGAATTTTGTTGAAACAATCGGCGTGGGAGTTGGTGTCGGTGTGGGAGTAACGCCGCTTGTATATAATGTAGGACGCGCAGTTGTAAACCACGTAGGGTTGTGAGCTTTGCCACTTTTATCAGAGATGTCTGAAGGGGTTGGATTCTGGTTAACATACCAAACATTCGCCTGACCGGCAGCAGTTTGAGGAGTATTAATCATTTGGTTTGCGGCTTCAGTTTGAATATCAGCCAGGGAAAGTTTTCCGGAGTATATCTGAAGCCCTCGGAAAATTCCGCTTAACATTTCATTTCCGGGAGCCCAAGGCGCATCACCAAAAACAAGTCCCGGATTTGTCGGCGGAAAATCAAGAGCGTGTCCGAATTGAGTAGTTTCGATTACGCGATTTGTACCGGCATCAAGATCCCAATAAAATGTGACTTTAACGTCATTTCCAATCCGCTCGGCAGTGAGTGCTTGCGTAAACCAACGGTCTTTAACAACAGTTGTATTGAATCCATTTTTGTCGGTAATAACATCTTGGCCAGCAATCGAAACTTCCCAATTGTGGGTCGTTCCTGAGTTCGAACCCACAGGATAAGGGTGCGCACCATAATAATTGTATTCGAAATCGGCCATGGAGCCCGCTGCCATATGGCCCCAGAAAAAGGTTGTGTAGTAGCCCGTTTGTTGGCGGGGCTTGATGCGCCAAATATAAGTGGCGGGCCAGGAATTGTTAAGATTAGCTCCGGTAAAACGAAATTGAACAGAAGGACTGCCTTTGGATGGAAAATCAAGTCCGGTGAGAGTGCCAATCGGTATAGGCGTAGGTGTTGGTGTCGGAGTAATCGTTGGAGTTGGAGTTGGAATCGGCGTTGGAGTCGGGGTTACGCCTGACGTATTCAAAGTTGCATAGAATGACCAGTGATATGTTCCACCCGATGGTGCGGTTGAGAAAGTTTGAGGCATTACTCCGTAAGTGTAGGAATACCACTTGGCTGATCCGCTAAAATCATTTCTAAATCCTAAAATGCTGCTGCTTGGCAAATATGCGAGCCAGTATGTTCCTGCGGGTAAGGAAACTTGGGAGATAACATTGGCGGTGTTCCAACCGGCAACAGGAGTAAATGAATTGGTTTCAGCTTTTTTTTGTCCGGGTCCTCCTCCCGGTCCTGTTGCGTCATAAACACCCAAGCGTAGATTTCCGCCTGCGGTTGTTACATAGAAAGATAGACTTTGTATTGTAGCTGTTTGAGAAAGTGTTGTTTGCTGGGCTACCAAGAGATTGCCGTTGCCGCTATCAGGTGTGGTGAGAATATTTATCTCTCCTATATTAATAGTAGAGCTGACAGTGGGAGTTGGAGTCGGTGTAGGTGTTGGAGTGGGGGTTGGTGTGATGGTCGGGATTGGCGTGGGTGTTGGAGTCGCAACTGGGGTTGGAGTTGGAGTAGGTACAATAGTGGGAGTCGGTGTTGGTGTCGGAGTTGGAGTAGGAATAATTCCTCCCGCATTGAAAACATCCTGGACTTCAGTGGAAGTAAGCGCGCGGTTATAGATTCTAACTTCATCGATCTTGCCGGCAAATTGATCAGGGCCGTCCGGAGCATTTCCAATTCTCAACTGCGCACCTGATCCTGTTCCGAGAGTTAAGGTTCCGCTCATGGTTTGCTGAAGCGCGCCATTAACATACAAATCAACTCCTCCGGATCTGGCCACCACAGAAAGATGAGTCCAAGTATTTAAAGGAGGATTATATGAAAATAGAAAATCCTGCGTTGGAGATTGAAACAAAACTCTGCCGGTTCCAAGGTAGAGATCCCAATTGAAGCGCATGCCGACAGAGCTATAGGTTGTGCGTTTTCCAATAATTGTTCCATAATCGTTGAAGTTGGACGGGTTAACCCATGCGGAAAGGGTGAAAGGAAGAGCGGAAATATCCAGGGCGGTTCCCATGGTTACGTAATCGTTTACTCCGTCAAAAGAGAGAGCGTTGCCTACCTGGCCTGCTATCCAAATTGGGCCGTTGGTAAGGGTTCCGGTTCTGCCGTTTCCGGAAGAATCGGCAGCTATGGTGCCCGAAGCTTCATTGAGAGCCCAGTACCCCACGAGACCGTTGGTGGGTGCGGCTGCTCTGCTGTGCGGCGATAATACAACAAAAGAACCGCCTATAAATAAAAAGAAGAACGAAAGTCCAATTATCAGACGTATTCTGCATCTCATAAAACTATATTAATTATAATGTTAATATTCATTTGCCCGCCTAATCCACTTTTTTCAGGTCGCAGGTGAAAGCGCATACGCTGGCGCATATTTCGGCATCCGGAGCGCAGATATTGCCGCATTCGTTGAATACGCCTTTTCTGGAGGCACAGTCGGCTTTTAGCGGTGTGGTGTCCGCGGAGGCATCTGTGGTATAAACTATTTTTTCCGCGAACTCAGCCTGTCTGGGCACCGAGGTGTTGGGAGAAACGGAACGTGTCAGATAAATAACAAAGCCTCCGACGACGACTATTACCACTGCCAACAAAATGTATACAGAATTTTTCATATTTCCCAGACGTATTTAGCGAGGCGCCAGCCATATTTGGCCACAAGCAGTAGAATGAAAAGGTAAAGAATATACTGAAAAAGAAATAGAAGCATGGCAAGAAGACCGACAGTTACTCCCTGCAGGGTAAGATTTATATCACGCAAGAAATCTTTTATCGCAATTTTCCAGGAATCTTTGATAACTTGAATGTCAACAAAAATATTTTCATAAACGTTGACCCTGAAATAAGTGTACAGTAGCCGGTCTTCCTGGTCGGCCTTGGCCAGTCTGATCCTATCCAGTTGTTCGTTGATCGAAATCCGCTCCTGGGTGAGACGCTCTATCATTTGTATCTTGCTTTCTATGATTCGGGCCAAACTTTCCACATCCTTTGTATTTGTTGCGAGAGTTATGATGCTGTCATAAGCGGCGATGGCGTTCTTTAAAGTTTCGTCGATTGAGTTCTTTTTCTTTTCCAAAATATCCGACTCTTTGGAATAATCCTCTAACTGGCGCTTGATGGTATAAGTATTTTCCGAAAGGTTTTTGGGCCCCAGGTCCTTGACGAGCTGCAAGACTTCGGCGACGTGCGCGTGTTCCACTTTAAAAGTGTAGTCACAGCCGTGCTCGTAGCTGTCGGCGGATTCGAAAACGACGTAGCTTTTTGCCTTGAGTTCCGAAACGGACTTGCAGGTGCGGTCGAGCGACCTTGTTTCTATGGCCGCGTTGTATTCAGTCACTTCAAAATCCTCTGCATCCGCTCCAGGGGTAAAATTGTCTCTGGGGGGAATAGGCGCTATGCCTTTTTGATATGATTCTGATTGGTCATAAGACGGTGAGTATGAACTTCCGCCGAATCCTCCAACGCTTTGTCTTGAGACGGAAAGAGGTGCCGTTACTCCGAAGTTCTGTTTGGATAACGAGCCGATAAGGCTAATGACCAGCGCAAAAACGAATAAACCTCCGGTGATTATCCCGACGGCTTTCGCGATATTTATGGGCGTCGGATTAAAATTTCTTATAAAAGCGATAAAACCTGAACTTTTTTTATTTATTATTGCCATAATGGACTAATTATAGCATAAGTTATTATTTTTCAGTAAACACCGCTCCGCGCCTTATATAAGCGATTTGAGGTATTGAAGCATTGTCTTCGCGTCGCTTACTTCAAGCGGGTCGTCCGGGCAGTCATGCGAAAAACCGGGTTCGATGAATATTTTTTTTATCTCGCCGTCCTCCACATACATACTGTATCGCCAGGAGCGCTTACCGAAGCCGAGGTTGTCTTTTCTTACCATCATGCCCATTTTTTCCGTGAACAGGCCGGAACCATCCGGAAGGAGCTTTACGTTTTTTACATTCTGGTGTTTCCCCCACTGGAACATTACATATGCATCGTTTACCGAAAGACAGATAACTTCGTCTATACCAAGCTTTTTGAATTCATCATACGCTTCTTCATACCCCGGAAGATGGGAGGAAGAGCAGACCGGAGTGAACGCTCCGGGGAGAGAAAACAGCACAATTTTTTTTCCCTTGAATATTTCGTCGGTCGTCACATCCTGCCAGCGGTAAGGATTATTTCCTGCAACGGATTCATCTCTGACCCTCGTTTTGAATATGACCTTTGGAACTTGTTTCGGAACTTTGGGTTCCGTTGTGATTTGAGGTTCATTGTTCGGTTCATCCATAAAATTATTTTTCATTAATAAGCGTTTTCATATTAGTATAACAGTCATTAACAATTGATGAAAGCCGGGAATTCATAAAAAAAAGCCCTATCTCAGAGCTTGATGTAGACTCGCAATATCCTCTCGGCTTGCTGGATATTTTGGAGGTCCAGCGCCAGCGTAGCATCATTTATCGGAATTCTTATTTCGTCGGAACCACTCCAGATGGTGAGAATATTTTCCTCGACCCGCCACTTTGAGGATTGGGCCTCAAGGAGGCCTTCGCCCGATGTGTTGTTTGCATTCCTAAGGAATCTCCGGATTCGGTATTTTGCAAGAGCGTATTGATCCAAATAGTTCCTCCTGATCAACCGTTCCCGGCCCGCCAGGTCTTCACGGGCCAGATCCAAAAGATCTACGTGTAAAATGTTAAGCGCCCAACTTGCTTTATAAACCAAACGCGCGTACATGACTATTGCCAATATAATTACTGAAAAAACAATCAGTACCCAGTAAGGCATTTTTAATCTCCCGTCTGAAAATAATCATGCAGCAACCGCAAATAAATGCAAATAGCGTAAAGAAAAAAGGCCGCTATTAGGCGGCTTCTTTTTTTTCCTTGACGGTTTCTTCGGGCAGTCCCAGCGCGTCCCTTATTTCCTTTTCGATGGGTACGGCCTCTCCTTTCTCCCTGGGTATTTCCTTCCAGGTCGGTATCATGTCGGTGCTTCTCCAGTTTCCGTTCTCATCAGTGTGTTCGACCATGAAATGCTGATTTCCTTCATCCAGCTTGACTTGCGGGTATTTCTTAATCAATTTCTTAACCTCTTCGGACGGCAGTTTTTCGCTGCCTATGTTCGGCTGTTCATGTGACATAATATTAATTCAAACACATTGCGGGCTGGAAAGCAACTATTTTTTAATGATGGCCCGATCCAATTTATTTTCTATGTTCTCCAATTCCTTTTTTATTTCCGCTATCCCTTCGGCTTCCGTGCGGATCTCCTTTTCGCTTTTTTCGGCTATCTTTTTTTCTCTCCGCAGGCCGGATATCATAACCTCGCTTCCGATGAAATTCGAGACCCAAAGACCGGTCATTAACAGCATAATAATGCCGATGACCATTGATATCGGACCGTCGTACGCCATTATCGGCTCAACCGCGGTTTTACCTTCCACAACCCAAGCAAGGAAGTAGTATGTAAAAAAATCAGCCGTATGCCAAACGCCACGCCAAAAAAGGACGACACCTATGCCTCCCACCAATGCGTAAAATATCGGAAAACGACTGAGAAAATTCCTTACCTTATCTTCAAGCCTGTCAAAAAAAACAATAATGCCTTTCATTGCTCCAATTATAGCATCCCATTGAATGATGGTGAACGGATACGGCTATCCGCGTGAATGGTCGTGTTCGTGGTCGTGATCGATCGAGTGTCCATGTACATCGCCGTGTTCATGCTCCGCAAGCTCGATTTCGATCAAGTCGCGGATATTCTTTAGCGAGTCCTCGAAAGACATATTCATGGATTTCGCGGCTTTTCTGAAAGTTGAGTTGATAATGTTTTGCCGCACACCATGCAGGTTGTTCGGCATTTTGCATCCGCAATTGTAGCACATATAACCCAGCATATGCGCACTGCCGTGAAATTATTGTGAGTTATTACAATTATTTTTTTTCAAATGAAAAGCCGCCCCGCAACCGCGGGGCGGCTTTCACTCGACGCGATTATGACACGCGCGATACGTTGACGGCGGCCGGGCCTTTCTCGGCCTGGATTACCTCAAAGGTGACGATGTCGCCAACCTTCAATTCGTCATAGGTCACTCCCTTCAATTCTTTGGAGTGAAAGAAGAGATCCTTGGCCTCGCCTTCGCGGGCAATGAATCCGAATCCTTTCTCCGTCAGAGTCTTGATTGTTCCTTGCATATGATTGTTTTTCTATTAAATTTACCCAACTCGGAAAACTCGACTAGTTTCTAAACTCGGTAAGAACCAACTATATCATATAAAATTTTGTATGTCCAGTAGGTTTGAATGTCGGGTGTCAATGTGATACTTTAATTTCAGAGCCTGCCGAAAGACAAATATATAACCAAAATTGTCGAGAGGGTGAAACCCAGACCGTCAGATAAGGTCCAAGCATCTTTATACCCGCCGGGTTCAAGGATGCGCCGATGCTACGGGCAGCGCAGAGAAGGCGCGAGGGTTACCTCGTCGAGTGCTCTGTAAAACAACCGCTGTGGTAGGCGGGCCAATGCGGTTCCCGCGAAGCATAGCCGTAAGGATGTGCGGAGGAACCGCAACCAATTTTAAGCCGTCCAGTAAAAAGGGCGGTATTTTTTTCAATTTTTTAATCTGGATAAAAATAGGTGAATTATCTCCTGAGAACAAGCAGCATCCTCGGCTCGCCGTCGCCGTAATAATTTTCCCGCCGTGATTCGACTTTAAAGCCAAGTGATACATATATATGAAGCATTTTGGCGTTATCCGGGTGGGTAGCGACTTCAATGCGCTTCATGTATTTCAATTTTTTCAGACGGAAATCCGCCGCTTTCCTCGCAATCCCCTGTCCCTGGAAATCTGGAATTATAACAATTCCGCTTAAATACGCGCAATCAGGAGTTTTTAATTCGTATTGGCAAGTGCCCGCCAGCTTGCCGTTTTTAAAAATAAAAAATACTTCATTTGTCCGCATTTCTTTTTTCGCTTCGCCCGGGTCGGAGATACCGGAGTAAGTTTTCTGGCCGATGGCGGTTTTTTCCACCTCCAAATATTTTTTTATGTCCTCATCGGTAGCCTCCGCTTTTTTGAAAATGAGCTCATTTTTTGAAGGAAGTTTTAGCATGCAGAGGTCGAATTTATTCTGCAGTAATTCGACGTCTGCCTTTAATTTATCGAATTTTTCTTTTGCTTCCTCCGCCTGTTTTAGCATTTTTTTCTGCTCGTCCGTAAGCAGTCCGAGAGCCTTTTCCTTTAAGACCGCTTTCAATTTGTCTTTGGGCCAGTTTTTAGCCGACTCCACAAGTTCTTTTTGTTTTTTTCGGAGAAGTTCCCGGATGCTGTCGCAGTTTTCATCGTTCTTTTGATTATTTTGTTTTTGCGTGCGCTTACGCAAAAAATTAGTCGCGCCAAAAATTAAAGCCAGGGCGCCGATCGTGCCTAAAATTCCGTAAAGAACCCGGTTATTTTCTTCCGGCGGAGTCTCATTGTCTGAAGCTGTTGACGGTGTCGGTGAAAGTATGGCCGTTGGCGTGACGCTTGGAGTGGTCGGCCTTACTATGGAGGGAACTGCCGGCCCGGGAGAAGCGGGGTTGCTTGCGCCCTCCGGCAAAGAGCCGGGGTCTCTCGGAGTCCCAACGGCACTGCCCGTGGCTGCCGGTGCGGCCGCGGAAGCCGCCTCCGGAGGCGCTTCAATTACGCTGCCGCCGACAGGGTCGGGTGCCTGCTTAGGGTCCGACGTGCCAGCATCCTGGGCAAAAATCACGATCGGAAAAAAAAGAAGCGCCGGAATTATTTTCCTAAATTTCATCCAAATATTATATCATAAAAAAAATCCTCCGCCGGCAGGCGAAGGTTTTTTATTTCACGCGTATTTACCGAGCGGCTGGACGTTGGGAACGGATTCTCCTTCGGCCTGATTAAATTTAAATCTGGCGCGGGTGAGCAGCGTCCCGAATATCAGGTCGGCAAACGGGAAGACGACATTGTAATTTGCCGCCATCCATCGGTGATGGAGCAGGTGATGGCCGTTTAAACGGGAAAAAAGTCCCGAACGCTCGACCATGCGTCGGTGCGGCAGGTGCATGCACCAGTGTAAATATTCGTAAGCGGAGTAGTAAAGCGCTGAGGCCAGAAAAAATCCCAAAGCTAACCACCACGTATCAAACGCCAGGCTAAAGAGGAGAGCCGGAGATGTAGTTAGTGCGATAAGCGCCGGTCCGTTCCACCAGGCCATGGGAATCGTCCGCCTGTCGCTTTCATTTTGCATATGATAGCTTCTATCTGCATTGAATATGCGGTGGTGTTTCAGAGCATGCGAAAAGAAGGGGTAATTAAAGCGCCAAAGCGGCCTGTGCATTACGAATTTATGGAAGCTCCATTCAAAGATCGAAAGATAAAAGCACGCTCCGAGCATTGTAAGAGCCGTGAAAACCATGAACATTATTTATCCTCCCTGCAGGTCTGCAACAAGTCTAGCACGGCATTATGAAGTATGCTGCTTCCATAGATTCATCTTAACACGTTTTGGTCTATTTTTCTTCCGGGTGCTCCGCCAGTTCCTCGGTTTCGACTTCTACTGCCGGCTTCTCCGGCTCTTCATCCTCCTCTTGGAATCCTCCGGCCTGGATGTTCCATAACTTTTGGTAAAGTCCGCCTTCTTGCTTTAGGAGCTCTCGGTGCGTGCCCTCCGCCACGACTTTTCCGCTTTCGATGACGACAATGCGGTCCATTTTCATGATGGTTGAGAGGCGGTGCGCTATCACCAGTACGGTTTTTCCCTCCATCAGAGTGTGCAAAGCGTCCTGAATCAAAGCCTCGGATTCGGAGTCCAGGCTGGAGGTCGCTTCGTCTAGCACGAGGATCGGCGCATTTTTTAAAATTGCCCGCGCAATCGCGACGCGCTGGCGTTCTCCTCCCGAAAGCTTCACTCCGCGCTCGCCCACATAAGTTTGGTATCCCTCGGGGAGCTCGGCAATAAATTCATGGCAATGGGCTTTTTTTGCGGCCTCAAGCACTTCTTCATCGCTCGCCTCTCTCTTGCCGTAGCGGATGTTCTCCAAAAGAGTTCGGTGGAAAAGTATCGGCTCCTGCGGGACGAAAGCAATGGCTTCACGCAGACTGTCCTGCGCAACCTTGGCGATGTTCTCTCCGTCGATCAATATCTCGCCGCCCGCGATGTCGAAAAGGCGCAAAAGGAGCTTCGTGACCGTGGATTTCCCGGCGCCGGAAGTCCCGACCAATGCGAGCTTTTCTCCCCCCTTTATTTTCAGATTAAATTTGTTCAATAACGGGCGGCCGGGGTAAAAATAAAAATCGACATTTTTGAATTCAA
Organism: Candidatus Giovannonibacteria bacterium; assembly: GCA_016176295.1. Lineage (GTDB taxonomy): Bacteria > Patescibacteriota > Minisyncoccia > UBA11713 > 2-01-FULL-45-33 > JACOXN01. The sequence continues at coordinate 23,370 of JACOXN010000010.1, read as the reverse complement.
TTTCACAACCGGATGTTTCAAGCGGCAATGCGCCGGGAACATTTTTTATTTCATGCGGCTCTTCAAGAATTTCAACCATTTCGGCGGCATCAGCGAAGGCGTTGTAAAATCGCCTTATCTCGCGGTTGATGCTCATGAGGCGTTCAAAGAGCCCGAGTAAATAGCTTTGGATAAGCACGAAATCGCCGACCATCAAAAGCCCTTTTCTCCAAAAAATCACGGCGCCGTAAAGCAGGCCGATATTTATTCCCACCATCAGAACGCCGAGAACGGACCAGACGAGCTCATCAGCGTTCCAGGTGCGAAGCGTCGCTTTCTGCCATACGTTGACCGTCTCGCGGAAACGGCCTTGTTCATATTCGTTTCCCGAAAAAAGCGCAATGGTATTTTGATTGGATATCGCATCCGAAAGAGAGCCGATCATTCGGCTATCGGCCTCGGCGCGCGCGGCGCGGAGGGGTCTGCGGAGCTTTGCCACATATATCTGGAAAATAACGAACACTACCGCCCAAACTCCGAGAATTATACCCAGGGTGTGGTTTCTAAAAAAAAGCACGGTCACCGCACCGACGGCAAAAAACGCCGCAGGTAGAAACTGTTGAATTATGGCGTCGGCCATCATTTCGAAAGCGCCGGCAAATTTACTTACGCGCCTCGTGAGAGTTCCGCTGAAACGGGAAATGAAAAAGCGGTAGGAGTGCTTGAGCATGTAATAAAAAGCCGACGAATAGAGATTTGCCATTACTTTCGACTCCATATTCATGTTGCTGTAAGCCTGCACGCGGCGCGCGAGCCATCCCAGAAAAGAAATTATCGCCACTATGCCCACGATCCAAAAAAGCTCCGGAGCCTGCGAAGTATCGTTGGCAGCGAGCAGGTTGAAGAATCTTTTCAAATAAATCGGGGCCGCCAGGTCCGCTATCTGCATGCCGATCGTGCTCACAACCAGAAAAGTTACGAGCCACGGGAATTTCAGCATCTCTGAAATATATATCTTAAATATATTCCTGACGCGCACGGGCTTTCCTTCGGAAGTATTGAAGGTTTTTACGTTGGAGTTTTGCATGGGTTATTTCATTTTGATTATACCTATTCTTAAATAACTATTCAACCATTCGCGCGAATTAGAGAAGGTAGAGTATTTGTTTGGCTGCGGCAGATTGATCTGCGGAGATCGAATACAACATTTGCAAGCTCCTTTGCGCTCTTTCGACAATATCAGCGGAAAATAGGATGCCGAGATGTTTGGATGTAGCCTTGAAAGAGAGATTAATGTCTTCGGCGATATCTCCCACTGAAGCTTCGCCGGATTTTTTTAAAAAAGATAAAATACCCAGTCGGCGCTTATTTGATAAAGCTTTCAAAGTTTTTTCAAGCGGCCTAAGATCTTTTTGATTTTTCATTTACCAAAACTAGCACACGCCATAAAATTATTCAACCATTCGCGCGAATTAGAGAAGGTAGCCTGAGGTTTACGGCAATTGATACTCCCAGCCGGGTTTCCAGGCTTTGGTTTTGCGCCAGTCCTCGGCGAAGGCCTGCTCCCAGGTTTTGTTTTTTAGCAGTACGTCGAGCGCAAGCTGGGGCGCTTTGTGGGCGACAATGGCTATTTTCTTCCCGTCGTAATTTTTTTTGAGAAATTCTAAAAAATCCGCTATGCGCTTTTTAACATCCTCGTATGACTCGCCTTCCGGAAAAGGTTCGGTTATGCATTTTTCCTGCATGGGTTCCACGATGCTTGAAAGCTGGGCGTTGAATTTGCCGTAATTGCATTCGCGGAGGCGCTTATCGGGAAGTATCTGCGCCTGATCGCCAAAGGTAAGCTTCGCGGCATCCACCGCGCGCTTTAGATCGGAAGAAAAAACCGCATCGAATTTTTTTGCACTCACCTCATACTTTAACATTTCGGATTGCGTCCTCCCCATCTCCGAAAGCTCGCTCTCCGCCCATCCGGACGAAACTCCTTTTTCGTTATCGGTGGTGGTTCCGTGCACAAAATAGGTTATTGAGATTGGCATGATATTAATTGTAGCGATTCCTGGAACATTATCAATAAATTGATTCCAAACGGATAATTATGTAAATTAAAACTAGAATAGGAGTGATGCATGAATGAACAAAATACGAAATATTTGATAGATAATTTCAATTTCTTCCAGCCGAAAAAGCCATTGACCGAATCGCTGATGGCGTTCGGATTCGAATGCGGGGACGGCTGGTTTCCGCTCATAAAAGAACTTTGCGAAAAACTGTCGGCGCTGAAGCTAAAAGTCTTTGAGGTTGTGCAAGTGAAAGAAAAATTCGGCGGACTTCGCTTTTACCCCGGAGGTATCGAGCTTGAAAAGGCCGAAGCGGTTTTTAAGCTTATTGATGAAGCCGAAGCAATAAGCTTCACGATTTGCGAAGCATGCGGAGCACCCGGAAAACCTAACCAGCAGGGCTGGATTTCCACGCTCTGCGATCCGTGCCGCCAAAAAAAATAACAAACTCCGCCCTCCGGAGTTTTTTTATTACGGAGTGCAAAAAAGTCTTTGAAATATTTTACTCTTCTTTACGTCTATATAGATATGTTAGTCTGTTATAATAAACTCATGAAAATTCGAGTATCATCCGTAGCCTTCATTTTTATCTTGCTTGGAATCATTAGCCCGGTGAGCTCTTTTGCGGCCGCGCGGTCGCTTTATCTTGGGGTTTACGGAAATGATGTAAAAACCCTGCAGGGAAAACTTATCACTCTCGGCCATCTTGAAGCCGGGAAAAATACCGGTTATTTCGGGGCGCTCACGGAAGCCGCTTTGAAAAAATTCCAATGCGCGCAAAACATCGTCTGCAAAGCCGGGGCGGTGGGCTACGGCGTTTACGGGCCAAAAACCCAGGCCGCGATGGCATTGGCTGCCAGTTTCCCGACTAATCCCGCAACTCTTTCTGAAAAAATGACGCCGGCAGCGACCGGATCTTTTGAATTTTCCGGATGGGTCCCCTATTGGCGCGCCGCCACCGGCACGGAAGATGCGCTAAACCATATAACGCAGTTAAAAAGCGTGATGCCTTTCGGCTACACGATGAAAAGCGACGGCACTCTCGCCGATACCGCGCGTTTATCGGAAGAGCCGTGGAAATCATTTATCGCCGCGGCAAAAGCCGCGAAGGTTCGCGTGGTCCCGACCGTCATGTGGGGCAACGGAGACTCCATCCATGCAATTTTGAGCGACACCGGGAAGCGCATCGCTCTTGAAGACGAGATTGCGAGAGTGGTAAAAGAAAACGGCTTCGACGGCATTGATATAGATTTTGAAGCAAAGAACCGCGAGACGATAAATTACTTTTCAACTTTTTTGAAAGGGCTTTACCAGAGAATGGGCAGCAAATGGGTCTACTGCACGGTGGAGGCGCGGATGCCTTTGGAACACCGCTTCAGCCCCGGGGCCGTAATACCGCCGGATGCCACTGATTATGCAAATGACTACATAGCCTTGAATAAATACTGCGACCGGGTGGAAATAATGGCCTATGACCAGGGCACGATAGATATTTACCTAAACGGCCTGCGGGCCGCCCCTTACGCGCCGGTCTCGGACCCCGCATGGGTGGAAGGGCTCGTGATGTTGGCCGCCCGGACCATAGACAGGAACAAATTAATTATCGGCATACCCACTTACGGATATGAGTATCAGGTAACACCGCTTGCAAATTCCAAATATCAATACAAACTTCTTTGGCCGTTCAATCCCAAGTATGCCACGGATATCGGGGCAAAATTGGGAATCGCTCCGGCGCGCAACAGTGCCCATGAAATAGCGTTCACATATGATGCAAAACTTCTGGAACCCGCTCCCACGGGCGCGGATTCAACGCAAGCGCAACAGCGCATTGCCTCAACTTCTATTTCTGAAAACTCGGGCCAAACCGCGGCCATTTTAGGGCCTTTCAACTATCTTTCCTGGAGCGATGCCAACGCAATACAGGAGAAAGTCGAGCTTGCCAAGTCTCTCGGCGTGCGCGGAGTCGCCGTTTTTAAAATAGACGGCGGAGAAGACCCCGGCATGTGGGGCGTACTCAAATAGAGGTCATTGATGAAGCCAATTCTATTTTTTTCTTCCGCCGCCAGCTTTTGATCTCGGCTTCGCGCTTTAGAGCAGTACTCCTCGTCGGATATTCTTCCGTATGCAATATCTTCACCGCTCCATGCGCGCTCGTATAATGCCCGCCTTTTTTATTTTTGTGTTCGCTTAATCTCCTTTCCGGGTCAGTGGTGATACCGGTATAGATGCTTTTGTTCCTACAAAGTAAGAGATAAACGTAATACATGGATGTCCAGCCAAGACTATGTTTGTTAAGTGATTTATTTTACCATTTTTTATAGTTTATTCCGATTGAAATTACAGGATTTTTTTGGTATACATAAATATATTGCGGAGTCGTCTAATGGTAGGACACCGCCCTTTGGAGGCGGGTATCTTGGTTCGAATCCAAGCTTCGCAGCCAAAACTCTATTTGGAAAAGACGTTTTTTTGTTAAACCCGATATATAGTGAAGCCGTCGACTGCATAGGGTTTAGAGTTATTTGCATAGTGTTTATATGTGTGCTATATTTAAACCAATATGTCAGAAAAAGACCTTTTAACAATAAGCGAGGCCGCGGAAATACTAGGTGTTTCAATAGATACACTTAGGCGTTGGGATAAAAGCGGAAAATTGAACCCCGCCAAGATTTCTGACTCCGGTTACCGTTTGTATGATAGAATCCAAATAGAACTTTTTCTAAATGATCTTTTTGGATTGGCAAAAGATTGGGTCTTAAAAAGTATTGAAATCCCTGCGACATTTTATTGTTCAAACAGCGCGGAATTTCAAACCAGATTGATCCGAATGCAAAGCATCCTTGAAGGAAAAAAAGAATTGGCTCCAATATTCACGCTGGTAGTCGCAGTAGCGGGTGAGATTGGCAACAATTCTTTCGATCATAATTTAGGAAATTGGCCGGATACGCCCGGTATATTTTTTGCCTATGACGCGCAAAAGAAAAAAATAATATTGGCGGATAGAGGATTGGGTATTTTTACCACATTAAAACGCGTGAAGCCCGGATTAAATTCGGACGAAGAAGCTTTAAAAGTGGCATTTACGGAAATAATTTCGGGCCGGTCGCCGGAAAACCGTGGGAACGGACTTAAATTTGTCAGCAAGATTGCTGCTGAAAATCCAATAGGTCTTTTATTCCAAACAGGCAACGCTGAATTAATACTGGCAAAAGAAAGTACTGCGTTAAATATAAGACCGTCTCCAAAACCGTTTCGCGGATGTCTTGCGTTAATAACATTTTAACTAAATATATGAGAATAGAATTGAAAAAATTTGGTACAACCCTTATCTCCCGTCAAAATGGACGCGAAGCTTTTGCCGCGCTTCAGAGCCAAATCGCCGCCTTAGCTGAAAATGAAAATTTAGAAATAGAATTTGACGGGGTTATTACATTCTCGCCTTCATGGGGAGATGAATTTTTGAGTCCGCTCGTAAAACAATATGGTTCGAGACTGATTCTCATTGACACCGGCAACCCCTCGGTAAAAGCGACTCTTGAGTTATTAGAGAAGATCAATCAGGTTCCATTCACGAGATAATTAAAATTTAAAGTGATAGACTTGTGTCCATGTCCAAGGGAGAAGTAATCGTGGGTTTTGATGAGGTCTCGTTTGAATACGGGCACAACCACCCCATACTGAAAGAGGCGGATTTTTCTTTGCGTGAAAATTCAAAATTCGCCCTGATGGGCCAGAACGGCGCGGGGAAAAGCACAATTTTTTCGCTCATCACCCGGGCTTTAAAACCCGAATCCGGTTTTGTTAACATTCGGCAGGGGCTGACCATCGCGACCGCGAAGCAGGTGGTGGCCCAGAGCGAGCTCGACCTCTCCGTCCGTGAGTTTTTCGCCTCCTTCGCCAAGGCTCCGGAAGGCCAAGCAAAAGTCTACAACATTGATCCGAAGATCGACGAAGTGCTGGAAATAGTTAATTTGCACGCGCCGCACGAAAAGATAGTAAAAACATTTTCCGGCGGCCAGCAGGCCAGGCTTCTTTTGGCTTCGGCGCTGATACAAAAACCCGACCTCCTTTTGCTGGATGAACCGACTAACAATCTAGATAAAGCCGGCATTGAACATTTAAAGAAATTTTTGACGGAGCTTAAAGGAACCTGCGTAGTTATCTCCCACGACGCGGACTTTTTGAACGCGTTCACGGAGGGCGTATTTTATCTGGACGTTTTTACGAAAAAAATAGAGCAATATTCGGGCAATTATTTTAATGTGGTGAAAGATATCGAGGCGCGGATCGAAAGAGAGAACGCCAAGAACGCCCAGCTTGCAAAAAAAATACAAGAAAACAAGGAAAAAGCCAACTTTTTCGCGCAAAAAGGCGGCAAAATGCGGAATGTCGCCATGAAAATGTGGGAAAAGATAGAAGAAATGGAGGAGTCGCAGGTTGATGTACGCCAGGAAGATAAGACTATCAGGCCATTCGTTATCCCCTATCAATCGGACATTGTGGGAGAAATTGTAAGCATCAGTTCCTACAATACTATAAGGGACCACAAACCGGTTTCGCACAAAGCAAATATCATTTTAAAAAAGCGCGACCATCTGCTGCTTCGCGGCCCCAACGGAATCGGCAAGAGCACGCTTTTGGAAAGGATAGCTTCCAACAAATCCAAAGGGGCTGTAATTTCCGAAGGAATAAAAGTTGGGTACTACCGGCAGGATTTTTCCACGCTAAATTTTGAGGACCGGGTCTATGATTCACTGATGGAGGTGATGGAAGAAAAAATAGAAGAAAAACTTCGGGCCTGCGCTGCAGGGTTTCTCATCAGCTCGGATTTCATTTATACGAAGATAGGAAGGCTTTCCGAAGGTCAAAAAGGGCTCGTTGCGTTTGCAAGGCTGGTGCTTCAAAAACCGGGCCTTTTAATACTGGATGAACCGACAAACCATATCAATTTCAGACATCTGCCTGTCATTGCTTCCGCACTCGACAAATACGAGGGAGCGATGATATTGGTGAGCCATGTGCCGGATTTCGTGCAGAAAATCCGCATTGATGAAATACTGGATCTCGAAAAATAACATGAAAAAAGAAACCGATATTATCTGGGACGCAGTGGTGGTGGGCGGAGGGCCGGCCGGAATGATGGCTGCCGGGCGCGCCGGAGAACTTGGTAAGAAAGTTTTGCTTTTGGAAAAAAATCCGGGTTTGGGGAAGAAACTTTTGATCACCGGAGGCGGCAGATGCAATCTTACGAACAATCGGCCGGATATCCGCGATATGCTTGCGAAGTACAAAGGTTCAAGCCAATTCCTTTTTTCGGCTTTCTCGCAGTTCGGCGTCAAAGAAACGCTGGATTTTTTCCGCACTCACGGATTGGAGACCAAGGAAGAAGCCGAGGGGCGCGTGTTTCCTGTTTCCAACCGTGCCTGGTCCGTGTGGAACACGCTTGAAAAATATTTAAAAAATAGTGGCGTTGAAATAAAGACGGGTGCGGAGGTAATCGGCATCACCAAGGACAAAAGGCTCAATGTCATTCGTATAAAGTTGAAGAACAAAACCCAGATAACTGCCAAATCCTGCATTGTGGCCACAGGCGGAGTGTCGCACCCGGAAACCGGCTCGACCGGAGAAGGATTTGCGTGGCTTAAAGCCCTTGGTCAGAGCGTTGTCGAGAATAATTTTGCGCTGGTTCCTTTGAATATCAAGGATAACTGGGCGAAAAAATTGGCCGGAGTAAGCCTGAAAGATATCAAATTATCCGTCTGGCAAAACGGGAAAAAATACGACGCGCAAAACGGCAAAATACTTTTTACGCATTTCGGCGTGAGCGGCCCCACTGTGCTCAACATGAGCCGCGAGGTTGGCGAGCTTCTCCCCTACGGCGAAGTTATTATTGCGCTCGACCTTTTTCCGAAACTGGATAATGCGGCTTTGAAAGAAAAAATACAGAAGCTGCTGATCGAAAACAGCAATAAAAAAATAAAGAATACACTGGGCTCGATAGTGCCCGCCGCTTTGGCGCCGGCCATTCTGAAGCTTTGCGGCATCGAGGGAGAAACTTTCAACCACAGCGTGAGAGCCGAAGAGAGAAAAAAACTGATCGCCCTTTTAAAATCCGTGTTTCTCCATGTAAAAAGCCTCTCCGCAGAAAAAGCGGTTGTTTCCTCGGGCGGAGCGGCGCTTACGGAAGTGAATTTCAAAACCATGGAGTCTAGGGCAATCCCCGGCATTTATCTCGTAGGCGATGTGCTCAATATCAACCGCCCCTCCGGCGGGTACAGCCTCCAAATTTGCTGGACCACCGGATACGTGGCCGGAAGCAATTGCTAATCGGCACGACAAGCCTCAAACTTTTTTTTATTCGCGCATCGGATATAATATAACCATGAGTTTCGAAAAGATACATTCAACGATTTCCAGCCAGCATTGCAGCCATTGCGGCGGCGAAGCTGATGGGTTTAAATGCCCCGAATGCCATAAAACCGAACCCTCGTTCAATCCCTTGCACCGCCTGGATTGCCCCAGGAAAGGCAAATACCGGGTGAAATGCAAAACCTGTGGAGAGGCTGAAGACAGCTGTACCTGCGTCAGAAAATAAAACTCTATGGTACTTTTTACACATGCAATAGTCGGAACGGCAGTCGCCGGCCTTTTCCCTGCGCACCCCGTGGCAGGTTTTGCCGCCGGATTTATTTCACATTTCGCGCTCGATGCGATTCCCCACTGGCATTATCCTTTAGGCTCGCTTACGCAGGATAAGAATGACCCGATGAAAAAAGACATGGTATGGAGCCGCCCTTTCTTTTATGACCTCTTAAAAATTTCGCTGGACGGCGGCCTGGGAGCATTTCTATCCCTAGAAATTTTTTATTTTGTTTTCATGTTCCTTTCTTATCTGTTTTTGCCGGGGTGCTGGGAGGCGTTCTTCCCGACGCGCTTCAATTTGCGTATTGGAAATTTCCCCATGAGCCGCTGGCGTCCCTTCAGCGTTTTCACGTCTGGATACACACGGAAAAATATCTGGACCATCTGCATTTTTTCGGCGTCTCTTCACAGGCCATGCTTTCGGCCCTTGCGGCATTGATATTTTATCTTCTTTGATTTTGGTGTATAGTAAAAAACATGATGAAATTTAACAAGAAAACAACGATTATTATCGCCATCGTCGTGGTGGCGGCGGGCCTGCTCTTTTATTTCCGCAGCGCTTTTGTGGCGGCCATGGTCAACGGCTCCCCCATCAGCCGCATCGCGGTGATAAGAGAACTGGAAAAGAATTCCGGAAAACAAGCTCTAGAATCGCTTATCAACAAGAAGCTCATAGTAAATGAAGCTTCGGGCAAAGGCGTAACAGTCAGCGCTGAAGAGATCGATGCCAAAATTGCCGAAGTGGATAAGGGATTCAAAGCCCAGGGTACTACCCTGGAGGAAGCCATGAAAACCGAGGGAGTGACCATGAGCGATCTGAGGGAGCAGATAAAGACCAATATCAAGCTTGAAAAACTTTTGGCCGACAAGACTCAGGTAACCGATGAAGAGGTAGCGAAGTTTATCAAGGACAACAAAGTGCCGGTCGAGAAAGGAAAAGAGGCCGAAGTAAAAGAACAGGTAAAGAGCCAGCTCAAGTCGCAAAAGTTCAACCAGGAAGCTTCAAAGCTGATTGAATCTCTCCGAGCCTCCGCGAAGATAAGCCACTTGGTAAATTACTAATATTTATTTTACTCTTTAAATAAAAAAACACCCCCAATGGTCGCTGGGGTGTTTTTTTGCTGATAATAATTAATACTTCCTATTGTCTTATTTTAACTTATTATCTATTTCGGTTCAATCGTCATCATCCTCTCCGTCATGCTTGTCATTTTTTTGCATGAATTTTTTCCACCATTTTTCGCCTTTATCCCCCTTTACCGAGCAAAATTTATCTCCTTTGTGCTTGCCGTTATGCCAGCGGTGTCCGTTGTAACAACTTATGTTCGAATCCGGGGTCGAGGTGGCTTTAACCTTGATGAGCGCCGTGCCGGATACGGTTGTGGTCCCGGAGAGGGCGCTTGCTGTTATCAAAGCTTTCCCTTTAGCAAGTCCTGTCACAAGCCCGTTTGAGCTTACGGTGGCTACCGATGTGCTTGCGGACGTCCAGGATATTGCGGCCGGAAAGTAAACTCCGAATTGGTCCAGCGGCAGGGCTATCAACTGTCTCAGTTCGCCAAGCTTAACTTTTGCAGATCTTGGAAATACCAGAAGGCTCGAAAGGAAGGGCGCCTGTGTCTGTGGCGGAGCAATAACCGTTATCAGCGCCGTGCCGTTCACGGTAGTCGTGCCGCTAGCGGTGCTGGCTGTAATTGTAGTAGTTCCCAGAGCGACTCCGGTTACGAGGCCTCCCGTATTAACAAACGCCACGGACGGATTCGAAGATGACCAGGTGGTCGTGGCACCTGAAAAAGCCCCATTTAACTGGTCTTTAGGCCAAGCGGTAAGCTGCGTTGAAGCGCCGGTGGCAATGCTCGCAGATGCGGGCGTGATGCTAACGCTCGAAAGGACGGATTCCGCGGCAAGAGCTCTCGCCTCGAATACCGTACCCCCGGCTGTCGCCGCTATTACAGTTAGTAAGCCTAATGAGATTATTTTTTTCATGAAATAATTGCTTAACTCTATTAATTGCTAATTTTCTTCGGATTTTTGCATTATTACTGATAATACTGACCTTTGGGATATAAGACGTGCTATAATTTAAAATCTTACATATGACTGATAAAATCCTGGAAATAAAATATTTAATAATCGGGGGAGGGGTCGCTGGAACGACTGCCGCCGAGAGCATCAGAAAAAAGGACCCGGCCGGAAGCATTGCAATTGTGTCCGAGGAGCCTTTTAGGCTGTATTCAAGAATAATGCTTTCAAAGCCTAATTTTTTCCTGGAGAAGATATCGTTTGAACAGGTCTGGCTTAAGACCGAGGCGTGGTACAAGGAAAACAATATCGAATTTTACGCCGGGAAACGCGCCCTGAATCTCAACACCGCCGAAAAAAAAGTCACGCTTCAGGATAACGAGGTTTTAAAATATGAAAAACTTCTGCTTGCAATCGGCGGATGCGTGAGGCTTTTTGGCGCGCCCGGCTCGGAGAAAGAGGGCGTTTTTTATCTCCGTACACTGGAAGATGCCAAAGCTGTTATTTCGGCTGTAAAAACGGCGAAGCGGGCTGTGGTAATCGGAGGTGGATTCATAGGGTTTGAAATGTGCGAGATGCTAAGGCTCGCGGGAGTCGAGGTGACGCTTGTTTTGCGTGAACCGTATTTCTGGCAGATACTGCTGGATGATGTTTCCGGGAAAATGATAGAAGGCGCTCTGGAAAAAGGCGGCGTAAAAATAATCAGAAGCAACGAGGTTTCGGATATCATCGGAAAAGATTCTGTCGAAAAAGTCATTTTAAAAGACGGCTCGGAACTCCCGTGCGATATGCTTATAGTGGGCATCGGTCTGCAATGTCCGTTTTCCTGGGTGGAGGCTGCAGGGATAAAAGTTAACAAGGGAATATTGGCTAATGAATATCTGGAAACGACCGCGCCAGACGTCTGGACGGCCGGCGACTGCGCTGAATTTCAGGACCTCATCCTGGGAGAACGCATCCAGCTTGCCAATTGGGCGAATGCCCAGATGCAGGGGCGGAGAGCCGGGCTAAATATGTCGGGTGAAAAGGAAACTTTCCGCCTGGTTTCTTTTTATACTACGCGTGGGTTTGGAATTTCTATCGCTTTCGTGGGCGACATCCGCCCGGAAGCTGGCCGGACTATAACCTGCCGGGGTTCGAGAGAAGCCAATTCCTATGCCAGGCTTATCTCAAAGGATGGCGAGCTCATCGGGGCCACGCTTATCAATCGCACGCAGGAAATGGGAGCGATAAGCAAAGTTATTGAAATGAACATAAAGATCACGGGCTTGGAAAAAGAGCTGGCTGACCCGTTATTCGACCTGGGAATATTAGTAAAATAAATTCTTCATATATAATGAATAATATATGTTTGTGACGCGTAATACACACAAAGACTTGTTTTATGTCATTGGCATCGGAGGCTCGGCCGGCGGTCTTGCCGCATTCTGCGAGTTTTTGAGCAATCTTCCCTCCAACCTGAATGCGGCCGTGGTGGTAGTACAGCACCTTATGCCAAAGGCTAAAAGCGACCTTGCAAAAATACTTTCTTCCAAGACTGTCCTCGCGGTGAAAGAGGCGGCTGACGGGGAGAAGGTCATGCCGCGCCGCATATATGTTATCCCGCCCAATAAGAATATAGAGATAAAAGGAGATAAACTGATACTTGCGCCCAGAAGGGCCGGCGTTAATTTGCCGATAGATGAATTTTTTAATTCGCTCGCCGTTCAAACGGGGCGCAATGCCATCGGTGTGGTTCTTTCCGGCTCGGGAACCGATGGCACCCAGGGATTGCGCGCCATCAGACAGGCGGGAGGATTGACCTTTGCCCAGGATAGTTCCTCGGAGTTTTCTACCATGCCCGACAGCGCAAAAGAGGCCGGAGTCACGGACTACGTGCTTTCACCGGCGGAGATAGCAAAAAAAATAATTTATCTGGTGGAGGAAGGAGCCGTAAAAAAAGATGAGGACGGTCTCAGCGAAATTATCGCGCTGATGCTTGGTTTTCGGGGGGTCGATTTTACGTATTATAAGCCCGGGACCATAAGGCGGCGGATAAAACGCCGGATGCTTTTGAATCGCATTACAAACTATTACAAATACGCCGAATATCTCAAAAAAAATCCGGCCGAAGCAACGACACTTTATCAGGACCTTCTGATAAATGTTACGAATTTTTTCCGCGACCCGGAATTCTTCGACTATTTGAAACAAAAAATATTTCCCAAGCTGCTGAGCGGGAACCCCGAATCCCTCAGGATCTGGATACCGGGGTGCAGCACGGGAGAAGAGGTTTATTCGCTGGCCATAATATTGGCGGAGCTTGCCGCTGAGCAGGGCAGCCATCCGACCATACAGATATTCGGCACGGATATAAGCGAAGAAGCTCTAAAAAAAGCGAGGCTCGGCATTTATTCAAAAAATATACAGTCAAGCGTCTCTCCTTTGCGGCTGTCGAAGTTCTTCTTGAAGACCGGCTCCGATAAATATCAGATCTCAAAAAGCCTAAGGGCAATGTGCGTCTTTGCGAGGCACAATATGATAGCCGATACCCCGTTTTCGAAATTGGATATCGTAAGCTGCAGGAATGTGCTGATTTATCTGGATTCACATCTGCAAAAAAAAGTTTTCCCCATATTCCATTTTGCTTTAAAACCCGACGGAATACTTGTTTTGGGAAGCGCCGAAACGGCTTCGAATTTCCAGGATCTTTTCAGGCAAATGGACAAAAAATTAAAAATATACGTGAAAAAAAATACGCCAAACCAGCCGCATATCAGGCTTCTTGGCATAAGCGGGGAAACTGGCGTACAATATCCAAATATGGCAACACTTGAACCTAAGCGCGAAATCGATATAGAAAAAGAGGCCGACCGGCTCTATCTCAAAAAAAAAGCGGGCGCGGGGCTTATTATAAACGATAATCTGACCATCGTGCAATTCAGGGGCGAGCCGAACCGCTATCTTGAGCCCGCTCAAGGGCGCGCCACTCTGGACCTGCTCAAAATGGCGAAAAAAAAGCTGCTTCCGAAAATTTTGGAAGCTCTTGCGGAGACCAAAAAAAAGAACACTTCCGTCAAAAAAACCGACCATTATTTAGGAATTGAGATAGAAATAATGCCTCTTGGAAAACGCTCGCGGAGCTCCGGCTATTTTTTGATCTTGTTCAAGGAGAGGACACGGGCGCTGCCGGCGAAAAAAGTAATTCAGGGCCGAAAGGAGAGCGGCTTTAGTGCTCGTGAATCACTTCTCCTGCAGAAGGAGCTTGAGCACACAATCGAGCAGCTTCAGACTGTCATCGAGTCCAGAGACGGCTCCAACGAAGAACTGAAATCCGCCCACGAAGAGTTGATGTCGACGAACGAAGAACTGCAAAGCATGAATGAGGAGCTTGAAACCACGAAAGAAGAATTGCAATCTGCCAACGAAGAACTTATGACCCTGAATACGGAGCTCTTAAGCCGCAATACCGATCTGGAAAAGAACCAGAAAGAACTCTACCGCAAAGACGAATTTTTGTCTTTTTTGGGCCATGAGCTTAGAAATCCGTTATCCCCCATCATTCATTCCCTTGAACTCATCAAGCTTCACGGGGTGGAGGATAAGGAATTGAAAAATCTTCTGGGCATCATAGACCATCAGACCATAATGATGAACGATCTCGTAAAACAGCTTTTGGATTCCGCCCGCGCCATCGGAGGCAAGATAGAGCTTCAACTGGAATTGACGGATTTTATCGAAGTGGCCAAGCATGCGCTGGAGGCCTCGCGCCCCTTAATCGATAATGAAAAACAAAACCTGAGCGTGACGTATCCGAAAATACCGCTCCGTACGCTTTTGGACCCGTGGCGAACAGAACAGATCATTGTTAATCTTTTAAATAACGCCGCTAAATACACCAAATCTGGAGGAAATATTTCAGTTACCATCAGCCAGCATAAGCAGAATATAGAGCTTAAGGTCAAAGATTCAGGCATCGGCATTTCAGAAGAAACAATGCCTCTGATATTTGATCTGTTTGCCCAGGCCAATCAGCAGTTCAGCAATTTTAAAGGCGGATTGGGAGTGGGGCTTATGCTGTCAAAAACCCTGGCCGAGCTTCATGGAGGAACACTGACTGCCTCGAGCGCGGGAAAGAATAAAGGCAGCGAATTTATTTTGAGGCTTCCGATACGTGGACGGGAGAATGATTCGGGCGCGGTCTTCCGCAGCGCGACCTTGGAAAAAACAAAATTAAAAAGAAAAAAGATATTCATTGTGGACGACAATAAAACGCTCGCGGATGTATTCGGCAAGCTTTTAGGAGCGCTCGGCCAAGACGTGTCTTCGTTCAGCGACGGCGCGTCCGCAGTCAAAGCTACCCAGAAGGAAGTTCCGGAAATAATGTTTATTGATATCGCAATGCCGGAAATGAGCGGATATGATCTTGTGAAAATACTGCGAAAAGACGAACGCTTAAAAAAGGCCAAATTGATCGCGCTCTCCGGATTCGGCGATGAATCGCGCGAGAAAGCGCTGAAAGCCGGGTTCGACAACTTCGTTGTAAAGCCCATCACCGGAGAACAGCTTGTGAAGATAATTTCGGAATAACTCACTTCCCCATTACGTCCCGCGCTTGTTTGCTTTCGTCCAGGATTTTTTTTGCGTCTTCGCGCGTCAGCATTTCTATTTCATCTTCCGGCAAGCGTGTCTTTAATTCACCGATCTTTTCAACAAGGTTGAGCGGATTCGTGTGGATATAATTGCCGCGAAAAAGCGCCTTTATGGCTTTTTCGGCGACTCTCGGCAACGCCGCTTTTGTGGCTTTCATGCGGTGTGGCGAGGCGAACAAATACACGTCTTCGTAATTCCCCTTTTCCATGGCGCGTTTTACTTCCTTGTGCAGCATTTTCAGGAAACGGTTCTCCGCCATGAATTTCTTTGATTCATATACTGAGCCCGTGCTCATGACCATGCCGTGTCCGGAACGCATGAAAAAGCCCTCTCTGTCGGAGTAGACTACCGGGTCTTCTTTAAATTCAGCTATTTTTGCCAGTTTTCCCGAGAATAATTCAAATAATAGGCCGGCTTGTCCGCTCGTTACGATAAAAAGTGTTTTTTTGTCCGCGAATTGCGGCAAATCTTGTGGAATTTTCATAACGGCTTGTCCCAATACTGAACCAAGCCAATTAAGATACGATGAATCCAACTATCGGATTTGTATAAATATCGAAATTAGTCTCTTCCAAAAACCAAAAAATATTTCGCGGTAAGTCTCCGGCGGAAACGCCCTTCCACCGCCACCTCCAGATCCGCCAACAGCCTGATTATGAACTCGCACTATTATACGGTCAAGCTTCAAGGTATCAGCAGTTCCCAAAACACTCGAAACCCGCAAAAGAAAATTGGCGTCGGAAAATTCTTCGGCCGACCACGTCCGGCCCCAATTGTCTTCCGGCCCCCCCAGCGTGTACTCGATATCCGACGTCGTAAGATTGCCGGTATTTTTTGCGGAGGTAAAAATCGTACCGGCATCAGGTGAAAGCTGAACGTCAATGGAACTCAAAGCCAAAATGGACGATGATTCTATCTTAACCTCTATGCCTGTTATCTCGTTTCCCACCGGAACGGAAAATCCGAAAAAAGCATAGTCTTGGCCGAGAAGGGTTAGAGCGGCTGTAGTATATTGATCGTCAGATCGCATAGCGTTCAAAGGACTGGTCCATTGGCTAAGCAGGCCGCCGCGGGCAGTGGGAGCGAAAAAATTTTCAGGCGTTCCTCCAACGCGTTCTCCCCCCTCATTATCTCCCGAAGTCTCGAGCTCCGGTATCTCTACGTAAGAGCTGATAAGTGAATTATCTGAGTTAACGACCCGAAAACAATAAGTGTTGCCAGACGGAGCAAAGGCATTTACCAATGAAAAATCCCATTTACCGATTTGAGCCGGACCAATCCTCGACTGAGCATTTAAAAAATTATTTTCTTCCTCATAACTTTGGTTTTGTATGGTATCCGCGCCATTGACCGGATCTCTCGGATTGGCTATCAGTGGCAATCCATCGCTCGGCCGCGGATTATCGGAAAAACGGATGAAACCGGAATTTTTATCCACATCTGCATAATTTTCACCCGAAAAAGCGGTATCGCATGTTCCTGAACGCTCTGCAAATTGGAGTTTTAGATTAAGAGAATTCAAAGGAGCATTAACATCGGTTTTTAAAAGCATTCGCAGCCTTGCAGGCATTCTGGAAAAGATTTCCGTAGCCGGGAAGTTTTGTCTGGCTAAAGGCGGCCCGACATCCGTTGAATTGGCGTAACTAAACCAGCGATATCCGACTTGGCTTAAAGCGGCTGAAGCGCTGTTTAAGGGTAAAACGCTAAAAAGTATAACAGAACCGCCAATAGTTAACGCCGCCCGAAAAGATCTAAAAAAGTTCATATTATTCAATAATTAAATTTAGCTGACAAAAATTTTTAAGCGTAGCTCCCGACGGCTGATCTTCCATATAAACAATCATAAGACTGAAAGACCCTGTTTGAGTTTCCGGCGTTGATGCCAGATCTACGTCTACAGCCTGCGGCGCAACACCGCTTCTGGCGCTATAAGAGATATTCACTCCGGGCGGCAATATGCCGGAGGCCAGCCTAAACGGCATGCCGGCCGACGTGGGCGCTAAATTTACTCTGAATCTTGCGGAGGTTAAAAGCGGAATGGTTTGGGAAAAAGGGGAAATGAAGCAACTATGGGTGCTTTCTTCATCAGCTACTAGCGGATTCGTTTCCGACAGGGAAAATATTTCGATTTGCTCCAGGATTGCGGAGTCTAATTTACCAGAGTGTTCAAAACCATATTGCGTCTGGATGCTTATTATATCTTTTTTTGGAGCTTTTTTATTTTTTTCTCTTTTTTTTCCTTATCTTTGAGCGTATCATTGTCGCTGCTGTTATCATAGGTCGCAGCGGGGAGAAAGGAATATATTTTTGGCAAATAGTGAAACCCGGCAAACGAAAGAGCTCCGATACATAAAAACAACAAGATTATTTTTAGCTTAAACATCAATTTATTTTAGCATTATACTTGAGATGTAGCAATTTTTATCAAAGCCAATTCTAGCGGCAATTGCGGGAAAAAATCGTCGGCTCGAATATGGTAAGAGGAGAGCAGCTCCCGAACGGCATTCTCCAATTGCTTTACGCCGGATGACGAAAGTTTACCGAAAAAATTCAGTTCGTCTTTTGAGAACTCAGCGGCAAGCATTTTTTCCGTGCTTTTATCGAGCGCCAAAAAATAAGCGGCCCGCGCTATCCGTAAGACAAGCTTATTCAACAAGACGGGGTCGGCGCCCGCTTCAAGAACTTTGTCCAAATTTTCCAGCGCTTCTGCCGTACGGTGTTCCAAAGCGGCGGATATTATAGAGTTCACCATTTCCTCTTCCGGAGCTCCGAGCATAAGCCGCACGTCCTCCTCCGTTATGCGCTTTGCGCCCATGCTGGAAACCTGGTAAAGAAGATTTTCCGCGTCTCGGAGCGAGCCGTCTGCAAAAAATGAAAGAAGCTTCAAGGCGGCGTCGTCCGCTTCGAATTTTTCGTTTTTTGCTATCCTTCCCAATTCCCTGGACATTTCAGGCACGGCTATTTTTTTGAACTCAAAATGCTGGGTGCGGGAAACTATAGTGTCGGGGACTTTTTCTAGTTCGGTAGTGGCGAGCACAAAAATTGCGTGCGCGGGGGGCTCTTCCAGGGTTTTCAAAAGAGCGTTGAAAGCTTCCTTAGTGAGCATGTGCACTTCGTCGATTATATAAATTTTATAGGGTGAGCGGAGCGGCAAAAATCTCACAGCTTCCCTTAATGCCCTGGCCTCATCGATTCCTCTTGAAGAAGCCGCGTCTATTTCATTGATATCTTCTTCTTCGCAGCCGACTTCCCTGGCAAGTATCCGGGCGATGGTGGTTTTTCCGGTGCCGCGGGGGCCTGAGAAAAGATAAGCGTGCGCAAGCCGTTTTTTTAAGACCGCGTTTTTCAGAACCCTCACCGTATTATCCTGACCGACCACTTCTTCGAATTTTTTCGGCCTGTATTTCCTGTAAAAAACCTGATTTGCCATAGGTTATTTATAGCACAGTTATTAACAAAAAAATAATAAAAAATTATTATTTTTTTGTTACTTTTTAAAAACCAAAAATTTATACCCTGTGAAATTCCAGATGACGACAATCCCTGTGGCGAGGGCCTTTGCAATATTAAGCCAAAGCGCCGGATGGATGTCCGAAGGGCGTGAAAAGTACGTCGTAAAAAAAACAAGCGCAAAACTGTTGATGAAAAACCCCGCCGTAACCACGGCGGCGAAAAGTAAAAATTCGCGGTGCCCACCCTTTTTTTTCTCGCCTTCGCCGGCTTTAAACACCCAGCGGCTGTTCCAATAATACGCGTTTAGCATGCCGAGAAATGCTCCCGGAGCGTTGATCCATCCAAGTGATATTCCAACAGTAATACCCGTAAAATAGCTTAAGATATTGAGCATAAAAAAATCTATGACGGCGGAGCTTGCGCCCACTATAAAATATTTTGAAAACTGCCTGAAAATAATCATTTGAATTTATAGAACGCCTTATCCTTAAATCGCATATCAACGTACTCAAGATCAGCCCGCTTTTCTTTAATTTTTTCCGAAAGAAGCAGTCTAAAGTCTTCAAATGTTCTCTCCGGATCCAGAGTGAAATCAGTATATAAATACCATGATTCCCGGGTGAAGAATTTCACCTCTTTTTCTTTTATAACAAGTTCTATATTTTCCTGGGATATGCCGAGGCCCGTGAAGCCGTCCATAACGACATGCAGAAACGAAATAACGCTTTCATCGGCGATTTTATTTCCTATTTTTAAGGAAGGCCCCGCCGATATCGAAAGCCTCGGGAGAGGGCTTTCGGAAAACTGCGGAGCCCGCTCGTATATTTCACCTTTATTATTTACGTAGAAACAGCTGTTTTCGAAGCACCAGAGAAGCCAGGGCGACTCCTCAAAAAATTTTACGCTCAAAGTGTGCGGGAATTTTTTTGAGACCTGCGCCACACCCAGCTCTTTTTCATTTAAAGTCTGAAGGGCCCGCGGCGATTTAAAAAGGAAAAAATTATCTTGCGGCAGCACGGAATATATTCTGCCGTCAAAAAGCGGCTGCAACGCCGTTTTTATCGCGTCAGACTCTCCGGGACCCGATGTTTCAATGGCTGAAATACGGAAATACGGTATCCAAAAAAGTCCGATAATGCCTCCCGCCGATAAAATAACTGTAAAAAGGGCCAGAACCGTTTTTTTAATGAATTTATTTTTGCGCCTTTTCCCGCGATATTTTCCAAGATCCATTTATTAATCTTAGCACTAGATTTGATATTAGTTTAGAAAACATACTATTTCATAAACATTACCCGAATATATTGACTTTTTACTATATTTGCTGTAAAATAAATCAGGAACGAAAGGAAAATTATGACAATAGAATTCCGCATGCTTCCGGAAATAGTGCCTTTAAGCTGGAAAGTTTTTCTAAAGAAATATGGTAGGTATTCGATTGCCCTGGACGGTTTTGTGGCTGACGGGCCAAAAATGGACCCCTCTCTTCCCGCGGCAAACTTTAACCATCATGAAAAGGTATCCCGGCTGGAGACGCGTGCTACCTGCGCTCAAGTGCATATACTTATTCAGGCCGGTCTTTTTAAAACGTTCCGGGATGAAAACGGCCCGCGTGCAGTCGTGTATATGAACGACTGCGATGAAGACGTAAGCACATCTGCCACAGAGCTAAAATATCCGCATCTCGCGGAATCAGTGATCAACCCCCGGCTTAATAAGCTTGTTGATATTGTGGACAAACAGGACACGATGTCGGGTCTATATCCGTTCCCGGTAGATATGCCAATTCTCCAGGAAGTAGCCTGGGTTTTTGAGCCATACAGAAGATTTAGATTGGCTGGCGGTCTAGATTCGAGGAATTCCGGAGCTTTTGAAAGTATTCTTGCGGACGTAGAGCACCGAATTCTCAAATTCATCGTGGGAGAGCAGCGGCGGCTTACCTTGGATATCAGGTACAAGGTAATCTTTTCCGGCACCGGCTGGGCAATGATAGAAGAAATTGGGCCATATGGAAGGCAAGGCGCTCTTGCTGACGGCATCAAGGCCTTTATCTCCGTACGGAAAAGAGATGACGGAAATTACACCTACAGCTTCGGCAGAGTTTCCGAGTGCATACCCTTTCCGGTTCCGAATATTCTGCGGGCTTGTGATAAAAAAGAGGACAGACATCCGCATCACTGGGGTGGAGGTTCCACAACAGGAGGAAGCCCGCGAGTAGGCGGGAGCAAACAAAAACCGATAGCAGTCTTTAAAATTGCTGAGACGGAAACACGATTATATATCTGCAAAAGCCGTCATTGAACGGCTTATTTTTTTTCAATTTTTGCGGCTCCGAAGAACTTTTGAAGCGGCTCGGGGATATTAATTGAGCCATCGTGATTCTGATTGTTCTCGATGAATGACTCAAGAAAACGAGGAGTGGCAATCGCAGTGTTGTTTAAAGAATGCACGAAACGCATCTTTCCTTCGGCGTCGCGGTATTTTATTCCCAACCTACGCGCCTGGAAATCGTGAAAGTAAGAAGCGGAGTGGGTTTCGCGGTATTTGTTCTCCGAAGGTATCCAGCCCTCGATATCGTATTTTTTTACCTGCCCCAACCCAAGGTCTCCCCCGCAATTCAGCACCACATGATAAGGAATACGGAGCGCCTGCATGATTTCCTCGGAATTTTTTGTCAGCTCCTCATGCCATTTAACCGATTCCTGGTGGTCGGATTTGCAAAGGATGATCTGCTCTACTTTATAAAATTCGTGCACGCGGTAGAGCCCCTTTTCGTCTTTACCATAACTTCCCGCCTCGCGTCTGAAGCACGGAGAAAATGCGGCATATTTCCTGGGCAGGTCTTTTTCTTCAAGAACTTCTCCGGCATGGTAACCCATCATTGCCACCTCGGCGGTCCCCGAAAGATAAAGATCATCCTGTGTTTTGTATACGTCGTTTTTTGACTGAGGAAACCATCCAGTTCCAACCATATTTTCCTCGCGGACGAGGGAGGGCGCCGCGAAAAGGTCAAAGCCTCTTTTTGAAAGCTCATCTAAAGTAAAATGCCAAAGCGCCATGGTCAAAACTACCGCATCATTTTTTAAGAAATAACCGCGAAAACCGGAAACCTTGGCTCCTCTTTCAAGATCAACCATGTCATGCTCTTTCATCAGTGTAAGATAGTCTTTGCCACCTATGGCATTCAGCGGCTTCGGCTCCCCCCATGTGCGTATTTCCAAATTTTCCGCATCAGACTCCCCATCCGGAACAGAAAGATCCGGAATGTTGGGAATAAGAAGCATCATTTCATCGAATTCTGATTCCACGGCGTTAAGTTCAAATTCTTTATGGGATATTTTGTCTTTTTCTTCGCGGAGTTTGATTATTATTTTATCTTTTTCTATGCCTTCCAGCCCCCCGGTTCTTGCGGTTTCTGCGGAAGACTCGCGGTGCAATTTTCGCAGTTCATCGGTCTCGGCAATCAGCTTTCTTCTTTTTTCGTCCAGCGCCATAAGCCGGTCAAGGTCTAGCTTGATCTTTTTCTTTCTTGCGGCTTCTTTGACCAGGTCCCTGTTTTCCCGTATGAATTTAATATCCAGCATACTTTACATTCTACCCGCGGACGGGTAAAAATAAAAGAGTCGTAAGGAACCCTCATGAAAATATGCCCAAAATACTTTAAAATACTTGCACTATTTTAAATAGTATGTTAAACTGTAACATATGAAAACATTAATAGTCGTAGTGGTGATAATATTATTGGCCGGCTTGGGAGTGTGGTATTTCTACTCTTCCCCAGCAACGGAGACGGGAAGCACACCGCTTCCGACTCCTACAGGAACGCAAACCGGAGTTCCGACAACGGCGGCTAAGGAAGTCGTCGTTAACGTGGGCGAAACTGGTTTTTTGCCCAAAGACGTTACGTTGAACGTCGGAGACTCGATTAAGTTCGTGAATGTCGGCACAAAAGCTTTTTGGCCGGCTTCCGGACCGCATCCGGTTCACACAGCTTGCCCGGGTCTTGACCCGAAAAAGGCTTTGGACAAAGGAGACGCTTTCTCTTTTGTTTTCAGCCAGGCGGAAACCTGCCCGATCCACAATCACTTGGATCCGTCTACAACAGGTTCCATCACGGTTAAATAAGGCAAAAGGATTCAAGTTTTTAAGAACTTGAAACTAGAATCACCCTGTCATTTATGATAGGGTGATTCTTATATGCCCCGTCATCCGACAGGGCTTTGGGCCTGTAGTTCAGCTCCGACGAACTATTGTCACAAATAATGAAGTCGGAGAGCCGACTGTAACGTCGGCTTGGTAAACGGTTTGTCCCGATTTACATTATAATTTAAATAAGAAATCGAGGATTCTCGATAGAAAAGGTGGGCCCGTAGCTTAATGGCAGAGCTTCCGGTTTGCATCCGGAAGATGGGAGTTCGATTCTCCCCGGGTCCACCTTTGCTATCGGAACATCCGGCAGACGGGAGTTCGATTCTCCCCAGGTCCACATAACAATACTTCCGCGTTTTTCAGAGAGAATTGCCTCGGGGCTTCGCCCCTCGGCTTGGTGGCTTTGCGCCTTGCGCAAAGCCACATAATCCCA
>JACOXN010000015.1 GCA_016176295.1 Candidatus Giovannonibacteria bacterium | reverse complement strand
CTGGACTTTCTCTGACCCGGGAGATTCCCAATCAGCTTATCAAGTTCAAATAGACGACCAGAGCTTATTCAATAGTCCGGAAGTTGATTCATGTCCGGGAGGACCACCCAATGGGACTTGCGCTTCCGGCAATACGTCGAGTTCTTATTTCACAGGTGCAGGGATACTTCAATTCAACACCTCTTATCAGGCCAGAGTCAGAGTCTGGGATTCAAACAACACAGTCTCTCCCTGGACGGAGGGCTCAATCTGCAACGGTCCAGGCTGTGCCGGTAACGGCAAGACTTGGAAAACTCCCAAGCATGCTTACCCTCAAGTTGATTTCACCTGGACGCCTTTATCTCCTAACGCTAACCAATCAGTTCAATTCACCGACCAATCCATTTTCTATGACAGCGGCGGCGGTTCAAGAAACTGGTCTTGGCTCTTTGGCGACGGAGGTTCTTCTATCCAACAAAATCCGGCCCATACTTATACGACCCTCAACAACTACAGCATCAATCTGACGGCTGAAGACAAGGACGACTACTCCTGTTCTAACACCAAGACCATCACAGTCAAAAAACCTGTGCCGTTTTGGAAGGAGATAGCGCCGAGGGAGTAGAAAGAAGTTTGATTAAAATAAAAAAACCGCACTTGCCTGAACCGATAGGCTTGTGCGGTTTTGTTTTGGAACAAATTATTTTTTTCCGGGAAGTTCAATGACGCTTAACTGGTTTAGCGTCAAAGTTTCTCCAGCCTTGAGGTAGTAATCTGCTTCATCATTACTCACCTCGATTGCCGGCTGGTCCTTGTACTTTCCCAGCCTAAACCCCAAACCATTAGGGTTATTTGAACCGCCGAAATTATAGATAACCCTCCAGCGGTTTATTGGCTCCCAAAAAGTGTTTCCTTCCAGCCGGAACTGGAAGTCCCAGTAATAAACTCTGAAATAACCGGGATTGGACAAGAATTCTGTCCAAATTCCGAGAAGATCTCGGAAGTACTGGGTACCATCTGCTGGCAGGGCGAATGTTGCCACATAGCTCCGGCCATCAAATGTGGTTTTCACATGCCACATCCGATAGCCTTCGTTGCTTGGCAGGGGGCTTCCGGAGCAACTACCCCAGTCGTTTTTGTTGACAACCAATTCTCCTTTGGCAACCTCAACGGTAATGTCTGTGTTGTTGAGGTTGGTCTGGGGGACCATGCTCAAAGAGTGCAGATCCTTGATTCCGTCAATCAAAATTGTCTGACGGGGCAACATATTCGGGTCAGATGTTCTGGCGCCAAATTTGCCGTCCAGATTGTAGTCAGAGAAGCCGGGATGGATGCTGGCCTCTTCTTCAACTACGATTCCCTTTGGCGGATAGGTGGTGCAGACACCGTCCGGGTAAATTCCCCTGTTTGAAAATATATTATATTCCAGGTGGCGAACTTTTGGGTTACCGGGAGAATGGAGCAAGCTTCCGGTAAAAATTATTTTCAAACCTCGGCTCTGGTTCTGGTCCACGCGGACCCGATATCTCAAGCCGACTGCGTTTGTCGGAACTTGTCCTGGGCTGAAATCTGGCAGGATCAGACTGTTTCCGTTGCCTCTGGCGCTGTTGGGAATATTGCCCATGGCGACAACCCGGAGGGTCATAGCGCCCATCCAGATAGTTTCCCGATATCCTAACCGATCTGTAAAAATTTCGGTCAAGGTATAGTCGCCGAGAGGCAGGTCACTCGACACCTGATTTATTTGTTGAGCCCCAATCTGCCAGTTGGGGACACTGATTTCTGGACCGCCGTTGAACCTGACGACGACTCCGAAAACAGCATTGGCAGGAAGTTTACTCGTGACTCGGGAGACATAGCTTCCCCCCTGCTCCACGAAGTAAATCTCGTTTTCATATCCCGGAGTCAGAAATGAGACCGAGACATTGGAGCGACGAGCTCCGTAAACGCTTACTGGCGTCAGAGCCAGTAAGCTCAAAGTCACAAGCATAATGACCTCGCAGGTCACCAATTTTAATCTCATTTTCTTTCTCCCGCCCATTTAAGGGCTTTTTTTAAGTTGTTTTTTAAGAGCCTTAACGATATTAATTATAACACAAAAACAACGAAAAAGCAAAGCGTGGATTACTCTCGTTTAAAGACTTACGGTTTATTGTGATATAATCTTTTATATGAATTATAAAACTCTCTCCGGTATTTTAGGCGTAGCCGTGTTTGTGTTGTTATGGATGGTCCTGTTTGATTCCGGGATTTCTTTCCAAGGACGGAGTTCAGCTCCAGTTTCTATTCCGGAAATTAAAGAACTGGGCCAGCAGATACCGGCGGGATTTCCGGCAGAGTTTTTGCCCCCTCAAGGAGCGATAGATTTGAAATATTATACTTCTAAGTTTGAAGGAAACTCCGACCTCAGCCAGATTTTTTTTACTGGAACGATAGGTTTGTCGTCGCCTCTAAGGGCCAGACCAACAGTGCGTTTTTTGTTTATATTGTTTCTGGAAGTGACGGCAGTATCCGGACGCAAGCGAGATTAAGTTTTGGTCAGATGGGCGAAAAGTAAACTTATGGATATAAAAAAAACATTGGTTCAACCAAAGGCGTTTTATCTTGCTGTTGCTGTTTTTATTTTATTTTTTTTGTTTACACCGAAGAATAATGCCAAAGGTGAAGCTAGGTTGTGGCCCGACAATGTTTTTGTTTACGCTTATTATACAAATGGACAGCAGATCCAATGCAGTGGCTCCTGTTACTATAGGCTAACTTGGGTTACTTTTGGCTCATATGGACCGAGTTATTCGGGAACTGTTACGGGTGTGTCTTTTCCGGATTCGCAATTTGTTCAGACGCTCACGGCTTGTCAACTTCCGGGAGGTTGCAACTCTCGATATCTGTATCCCGGCACTGCCACGGGTCCACCTGGCAGTACTTTTTTGTACGCATCACCCGCCATAGTTAACTGGGTTTCCGGTCCTGCCAGAGTTTATTATTACTTTTCCGCTCCTGAACAGGTTTCTACTACAACCATCACAACAACAACCACCAAACCCAAAGGCACAACTACCACTCTTTCTCCAACCACTACCTTACCAAATCTTCCGCCTTCCGTTTCCAGTGTAACCGTCACGGAACCCAACTACTGCTCGTCAGGACCGTCTGCGACCGTAAGCTGGACTTTCTCTGACCCGGGAGATTCCCAA
>JACOXN010000009.1 GCA_016176295.1 Candidatus Giovannonibacteria bacterium | reverse complement strand
GTACAGTTGGCTTTGAGCAGTAGCTCCTGGGCGGAGGAAAGGACGTTGTAGGAAGCTCCGAAGCCGGTGGGAACCGCTTGGGAGGAATCGAGGATGTGGAAGGCTACAGTGCCGGCGGGACCTCCTTCGGCTACTGCCTCACCGGGAGGCCAGGAGCCTCCATAGCCTTGGGGGAAGGGACAACCGTTGGTGTTTACATTTAATCTTTGGTGGATATTGAAGAGGGATTGTCCTGGGATATCATTTAGTCTTGGGACTATGGCTCCGTGGGGGAATTCTCCGGTTTGGGGGTTCCAGAGGGGTTTGTTTGTAAGCACTCCGTTTTCGTAAACATAGAGGATATTCGCTCCGATATCGGCTCCGTTTTTGCCTTTACCTTTGAGGGACGTAGCGGAATCGGGAATGTACGCTTTGCAGGAGCCGAGTTCTGCAGAAGTTAAGGCTATCTCATTGGTAATACGGGGGTCCGATGCATCTGGAGAAAATGGAGTTCCAACATTGTAAACAGCTGGAAAATCCAATTTGAAATTGGGCACTTCGTTGGTATCAATGTAAAAACCTGCCGGCCAAGCCCCGTACAATAAACAATTAGTGCACTCAGCGCTTGGGTCTGCGATACGTAGCATCCTGGAATCATAGCCGACCTCAAAGCCTTCCACGAATGCATCCGTCCTAATCGCGCTATCCGCAAATGCGGAATAATTGCGATGAGTGATGCGCCGGCCGTAACCGCCCGCCGGGCTATGTGTAGCCTCTGAAGAGATGGCTATGTTATTTTCAAAAGTAACATCGTCCGAGGTTGTTGGCCCACCCGATGACCCCACGCCCGTCTGGAAAGAGATGTTGTGACCAATGCTTATGTTGCCGTAGAAAGAATTTCCGGATGAATTGGCACCTCCGACAAGTAAGGGCGTAAAAGAAGTGTCACAGCCATTTGCACCTTCTGTGATATTGTTTTCGAAAACATTGCCTTGGCTCGGGTAAGTGCCTAAGCAAGTTGAACCATTGCTGCTGTTCGGATAGTTTCTCCAATTAATATAGTTTCTTCGGATAGTATTGTTACCTACAGGATTTGAGGAATACGATCCATTTCTTAATATCATGCCCCATCGAGAAAAAGAATAAATCTCATTCTCTTCAATTAACGAATTTGTGACTTCCAGATAAATGCCGGCTTGATCTCTTGCATCCGGTCCGACATATGGAGCGGTATTATTTATTAAATTTCGCCTGAAGATAATATGGTCATCGCCTTCGGCTGAAAAACCCCTCCAGGATATAGCTGAGCAACCTTTGGCTGTTCGGCGCGCAATCCTTCTATCGTCCAATAGGAGCAATCCTTAATTTCAAGGACTGTAGCAATGTCATTAGTAAGCAGTGCCTGCCTTTCATTCTCAGCTTTGACCGTGATCGGTTGTCCCGGTAAGCCGCTCTTGGCATTGACGCCACATTGAATATTGAGAGGTTGTGTGTACGTGCCGTTCTTCAGCACGAGCGTGTCTCCGGGATTAAGGAGAGAAATTTTAGAAGCTAAATTGTCTGTGGGAGCGGCGAAAAAAATAGTGCCAGTCTGGGCTCTGGATTAGGTTTGGTAGAGAAAAAACAAAGTGGCTGCTAAAACGAGACAGGTGATGAAAGATATTAAAAATATTTTGGTGCGGGGCAAGTGATTGTAAGTTAGCCTTTAGTTAACATATAAGCATATAATACCCCCCCCCCGACGGAATCGGAAAAGAAGGAGGTGTGAATAACGCAGGCTAGCTGGTTCTGTGTACTGGCCGGGATGAAGGACCTTACTTCTTAAACGCCCGCCCAAGGCGGGTAAACCTGCGTATTACTTCTTGAAAGCTTGAAGCTGCCAGTAGTTTATGGAGCAGGTTGAGTCTCTGCACCCGCACTTCCACGAGCTTCCGTCCCAGTTGCAAATATAAGCCACGTAAAAATTCACACCGGAGAGTTCCGTAGAATTCATTTGTTTGATATAGGAAGCACTGCCGACGCACCAGGAATTGGAAACCGGGTTGGAGCAAGAGAAAGTAAAAGGAGACCAAGACACCCCCGTCCAGAAATATCCCTGATTGTAAATATATTGGTTGGAAGAGTTGTTCCCGACTGGGAAACTTACATCGAAATATGGCAAGCTGTTCCCTTGATTGCCGGCCACGGCAGAGGAATCGCAAAAGGCTTTAAGCAATAATTCTCTGGCCGAAGAAAAAACATTATAGCTTGCTCCAAAACCGGCCGGGATATTAGCGGAAGAATCCAGCAGATAGCAGACATTTGACGATTGAGATTTAGATGAACTTTTCAGGTAAAGCACGGCGTCTCCTATAAACGGAGGGGAGAAAGATACAGCGCCTCCCCCGGCAACCGAGCTTCCGGAGACAGTTGAACCTGTCCAGGGGTTCATCCACTCGACGCTAAAACTTCCCGAGGCTCCGATAAGATCCACCGCCGCTCCGCCTCCGCCCGGAAGAAAAACCAGATATTCCACGCCTGGGTTGGCGAGAGCATAGCCGGTGGAACTAAGATCTCCACGCGGAGTCATTTCAGCAAGGTTCATCTTATTCGCGTACAGGGCTGTATACCCGCCGGCCTTGGCCGCGGCATTACCCGACATTTCCTGATAATTTAAATTGTATCCGCGGGTGAAAGATTTCCATATCCACTGCATGCTTAGCTCAAGATCTCTCCAAATTGTAAAACCGATGTGGTCTGTATCGAGTATGACGACTTTACTTCCGTCGGTCGGCGGAGGATCGGCGGCATAAGGGTCCGCGGAGCTCTCCCAGCTTGACGCGCCGGGAGCAATCGCATCCGCAGGGCCGGAAAACAATGCAGACGCATCGGGGCTGTAAGCGCTGATTAAAACCGGATGCTGTTTTGGCTTGTTTGATTCGTATTTTTTTATCACATCCGCCATGTGGTTCTGCCAGGGTCCGGAAGAGGCCGGCCCTTCATTCGCCACTTCCCAGATGATGTTATCCAAGTCGTTGAACGAATCTACCATTTTTTTAGCTACGGATTCCTGGATACCGGTAACTGCCGCGCTGTTCTGCGAGAATATTTCGGCTCCGTCGCCGTCGTTATTCGTGTCGCCGTTAATTCCGTTGATATTATTAGCCGCGTTCAAATAGTGCCCTATCCAAGGACCGGACATGTTGCCGCTGTATCCCTGAAAAAGCATTATTGAAACATAAATTCCGTTATTGTCGGCATAAACAAGACCGTTCCTCAAAGTATCAAAATAATTCTGATCAAATTGGGTGAGATCAAACTTGAGTCCTCCGTCCAGCGCGTTGCCGGGGCCAGTCCGTCTGAATACCAGAGGTCTGATAAGGCCATTCGATTGTACCCCGTTAACGGCGGAGTCGCTCCAGCGCGAATTGTCCCAGGTCCAGCTCCTGCAAAAATTAACTTTGTCGGCGACAAGCTGGCTCGCGGAAGGAGCGGAAACCATACCCCACCCGTCCTGGTAAACGAAGGGGCATCCGGTGTGGGCGTTCAAAAAAATTATTTTTCCGGTGCCATCCGAAAAATAACGCGGGTTCCTAGCATCAACTTTAAGAAGGCCCAAAGCAGTAGCCCGTTCGGCCAAAACAAAAGAAAACACAAGGCAAAGCGTCAAAACCGGGACCGCGAAACCTATTTGTTTCTTCATTCTTTTTGTCTCTTCAAAAGATAAGCGTAAGCTGCCAAAGTGGCTTTGACGGCATCCCCGACCGAAATATTGTTTTGTTTGTAGGGGTCGTCAGTTATGTCGCCGGCGGCAAAAATGCCAGGCTGCGATGTCGAGGCATGCTTTGAATCTATCACCACCTGTCCATATTTATCCAAACTCACCAGATCCTTTATCATTTCTGAATTAGGCACTGAACCTATCTCAACGAATATACCGTCCACAAGAAGCGTCTTTTCTTCTCCGGTCTTCGTATTTTTATACTTTATGCCTGAAACAAATTTATCTCCGATAACTTCCAGCGTCTCTGCGTTAAAAATTATTTCCTTAAGTTTTGAGTTCTTTTTCACTTCTTCCTGCGTTACCGGATCGGCTTTCAGCGCGTCGCCGTATTCCAAAATGGTAACTTCCGAAGCGTACGGAAAAAGATCCACTACGGCTTCCAGACCGGCATTGCCGCCGCCTACCACAGCCACTTTCTTTTCGGAAAAGAGCGGCGCATCGCAGGTGGAGCAGAATGCCACACCCTTCCCTTCCATTTGCGCTTCCCCCGGGATGCCTAGGCGCCTCCGCCGCGCCCCTGCCGCGAGGATAACGGTCTTCCCAATAAATTTATCACCGCTTTCGGTTTCAATTTCAAAATCACAGGTTCCTCCGGCGCTGCAGTTTATTTTTGATATTCTTTTTGCTTTTTCCGGCATTTTTATTTCAACCATGTCAGGAAACGCCCGCACATGTTCCTCGAGTTTTTTTGCAAGATCAAAGCCGGAGATGTGCTGCTCGCCTATCCAATTTTGAATATCGTCGGAAACTATCGATTGACCCCCGAACGATTCGGTGAGCAAAAGTGTTTTTAATTTTTTTCTCGCGGCATATACGGCGGCAGCCGAGCCTGCCGGTCCACCGCCGATTATCATTACATCGTAGGTCATTTGTTTAATTCTTCATCGATTATTTTTTTAAATGAAGAAAAAGGAACCGCGCCTCCTGGAACCGGACGGGAATTCACGAACGACGCCGGCGTGCCGTCAATACCCAAAGATATTCCTTCGGCGAGATCTTTATTCACGAGACCCGCGTATTTCCCCGAGTCCAGGCACGAATTGAACTTCGCGGCATCTAAACCCAGGCTCACAGCCCACATTTTAAAGTTGTCGATGCCGAGCTCCGTTTGTTTTTGGTAAAGATTGTCGTGATATTCCCAAAACTTTCCCTGTTCGCCGGCGCATTCTGCGGACTCCGCCGCTTTTTGAGCTTCGGAGTGGATGTTGTTTAAAGGAAAATGCCGATAGACCATATTTACCTTGCCCGTCCTGATATAATCTTCCCGTATCTGCGGGAGCGTATCGTTAAAAAGTTTGCCGCAGTAAGGACATTGAAAATCGCCGTACTCAAAAAGCGTAATTTTTGCCGCCGGGTTCCCCAACACATGGTCGGTCGGCCTTATCTCTAAAATATCACCGGATGCGGACTCGGGAGCGACGGCCTGTTTCGCCGGAAGAAAAACATATATGAGAGCTGCGGCTATGACCAGCCCCGCTACAATAACAGCTGACGGCATCAAAAACTTGCTACCGTCATTCTTTTGACTTTCCGAATTATTTTCATCCATAAGATTATTGTATGTTAGCTCCGATTGGTGTCAAATCGTATGCGCCCTTCGTATATTTGTTGGACGGGTCCCAGATCATCCAGCTGGTGAGCCCGGCGTCGTACACCGCTTTCTTCTCTGCTCTTATCATA
Organism: Candidatus Giovannonibacteria bacterium; assembly: GCA_016176295.1. GTDB lineage: Bacteria > Patescibacteriota > Minisyncoccia > UBA11713 > 2-01-FULL-45-33 > JACOXN01. The sequence continues at coordinate 62,638 of JACOXN010000009.1, read as the reverse complement.
TCCGAAGTATAATCCGCTCCCAGGTCGAAGTCCTGAAGCCACGGGCGGAGCTTTTGCGGAGTTGTGGACGCAGCGACCATCCTTTCAACACCTTTCGCCATCGCAAAGTTCACAACTTCGTAAGGATGGCTGGCCGGGCTTTTGTATCCGTGGAAACCTGCCGGATAATGCGACGGATAAACCATCGGCGCCACGTAGTCGAAGTATGGCACGATTTTTTCCAAAACCTGGCCGATATTCAAATCGTCCGTATTCGTTGTCGTCATGCCGAAAACATCGGCCGAGATCGGAACCCCGGAACTTCTAAGCTCGCTTTGGAGATAAATGAAAAAACTTTCCAGGGCTTCGGGCTTTTTCTTTTCGCCGGATATCGGAAAAGCGATGTTCCGCATGTCCCCGTCTGAAGGGAAACGCACATAATCGAAATTAAGCTCATCAAAACCGACTTTTTCCGATGACCTCGCGACGGCTACGATATATTTCCAGAAATCCTGCGAGCCAGGGTCAATGAAAGAGAGCCCTTTCCTGTCTTTCCAGATCTTGCCGTTCTTTTGCTGTACCGCTTCATCCGGGAATTTTTTGGCATAAACAGGGTCCTGAAAAACCGTTATCCTCGCTATCACGTAAATATTGGAGTCGTGCAGATATTCTACGAAATCTTTCATGTCGGGAACTCTGATTTCCTCCGACCCGATGCTTTTTACCAAAGGGTCTTCGGTGTCAAAAAAAACGTGTCCGCTGTAATCTTTAACGTCAATGATAATACTGTTTAATTCCGTATCCCGGATGAATTGCGCAAGGGACTCGCGCCAGTCTTTTGTGGAGGCCACCCAGCTTGTCATGTAAATTGCCTTCACGGCTTCGGGTGTCGAGACATGTTTTGGCTTCGGCGGTATGGCCTCTGATGTTTCCTCAGGCGGTGAAGAAAAAATTCCCGCGCGGTCGAGCGATTCGGGGAGGGATGACGCGGCAATATGAAAAGCCAACGCGCTGAAAGCGAGCCCTGTAGCCAGAAGAATAATATCAAAATGCCTTTTTGACCTCTTCTTGTGATGAACCATGTTCGATAAACGATGATATTTTGCTCGCATCGGCAAAACGATTGATAAAAATGGCGCCTTTGAGCCTGCCTTCCTTCAAAAACAAACGCAAAAATGACGGAACACCGTTCTCTTCCGGATATTCCAAAGTGTCTTCCCAATCTTCCGTGTCACCCATTGAAGTAATGCTGACCCCAAATATTACTATATTGTACGATGTAACGGATTTAAAAGGAACACGCTCATCAAGCATGTTCAAAGCCGCGGTCCGGCCGGAGAGAAAGGCCATAGTCCAATCGCTCATAAGCCGCCGCCTGCCTGATATCACATCAAAAAATTCCGCCGCGTCACCCGCGGCATAAATATCCGGGACCGAAGTCATAAAAAATTCATCCGTCCAGATGCCTTTGCCGTTTTTTAGGTTTCGGAATGCCTCGACATTCCTTTGGACGCCGGTCGCTATGCCGGCAAAATCGGCTGAAAATTTGTCTCCATTGGAAAGCCGGAACTCGGTTCCTTTCGCGTAAGCTATCTCCGCGTTCTTATGGATGACTATCCTTTTTCTCTGAAGATGCCTCTCCAATATTTCTCCTCCTTTGGAGCCGAGCATACGCTCGCCGAAAAAATTACCCTTGGCCACGGCGTGCACCTCGAAATCGTGCTCATAAAATATTTCGAAAAGTTCAAGCGCGGCAAAAGTTTCCCCCGCCACGATAATGCTTCTCGGAGGCGGCGCGGAAAAAGTTTCCTTGATGGAGTCTGCGTCATCCAAGCTATGCAGCCGAAGCACCCGGCTCCCTTCGCCGGGGACTCCCGCTTCGGTGCGCAGATACTCCGGAGGATCATCCGGCCTTGAGCCTGACGCTATCAAAAGTTTTTTATATGAGAATATTCTCCCGTCCTCGCAAAAAACCTCATGCCGCTCTGGATCTATCTTGTTAGCGTAGGTACGCGGGAAAAAATCTATGCGTTTCCTTTCGTAATCGGAAACCTCGCGCAAAAAAAGCTGCTTCCTCGATATCTGGTTATTCAAATATTTCGGAAATGAAAGCTTGGAATAAAGAGTATGCGGCTCGGCTTCCAGAATAGCGATAGAAGCATGGAAATTTTTCTCCCGTATGGTTTCGGCGGCGGTCGTGCCGGCAATTCCGCCGCCGACCACCAGGTAATCAAACCTCTCCATGTTCTTCCGTATTAGAGCGGACCCTCATTTCCGAGGCGTTCCAGAAACCCAGAATCGAAATGATAATACCCAAGACAACAATAAAAAGGCGTTCCCAAGTGTAAGAAAGCCCGGCATACGGCGCAAAGAGCACCAAAATTCCCAAAATGGCAATTGCCCAATTTTTCCACATGAGTTGATTATATTACTTTTAGTACTCTTTTCCCATATCCTGCGGGACGAATTCCGGCCCTTTGTCGCGATATCGCTTTATGAAATCCGTAATACGCTTTGCGTCGAAAGTACCGTCCGGAACCAAGTCAAATTTATCCAGTCTGGCCCACGCGGCCAACGCGATATCGGCATCATTGGCCGAGCGCGGCTCCAATATCACGCGGCTTTCGCTTTTCGCAAGCGCTTTCAGAGCAGCGATGGCGGATCCCGGAATATCAGGCTTATATGATATCCAAATCCTTCCGTGCTCCAGCCCGTGCAAAATCGCTTCGTCCGGCTTTTCGACGTCATAGATGCCGTCGCTCAATGGTTCACCCCAATGCGGCCCGGAGGTTGGCGGATTGGAATTGTAAAGAGATGTCTGATGGTCGCCTTCTTTAATATGTTCACGGCTAACCTCCGGAACGGCTTTTGAAAGATCCTCTCCCAAAGGTGCCGCTTTTTGCGAAGATACCAGCCATACAAGAAAGGAAATCAGCAATAGAGCAACTGCTGCGCTTAACCAGATAAAAATTTTTTTCATTTTCTTGCGCCGCACCGCATCCAATTCACTGAGTTTTTTTTCTTCGCGGCGGAATTCCTTTCTTTCCTTTTTTGATAAATTTTCTTCTTGATTTATATTTTCCATAATAGAAAGCATATCACAAATACGTCGGATTGTCCTCCTTAAAATTAGTTTTGAAATTCACGAAACGCGCGAGGGCGAAGAGGGCCGAGGAAAGGCGGTTCAAATACCTCAGAAGATCCGGAGAAACTCCCCTTTCACGCCCCAGGCTTACAGCCAGGCGCTCGGCGCGGCGGGCGAGGGCGCGCGCCACATCCAGCCGGGCGGCAAGTTCCGAGCCTCCCGGAATTATGAATTTATTTATTTTGGGAAGCGTTCCGTCCACCTTCTTTATTATTTCTTCCAAAAACGCCACTTTCTCCGGCGTTATCCTTTTTACTTTTATGGCCGCGTCTTCGTCAAATCCGGCATATATCTCAGCTTGCGCGATGAAAAGCGTCTCTTGTATATTTTTCAGCGCCAAATGGGTATCCAGCACTTTCGAGCGCTCGGCTTCCGCCCGGCAGAAGCCCAGCCAAGAATTAAGCTCGTCTAAAGAACCCAATACATAGAACAAAATATCGTCCTTGGGGGTTTTATGGTCTCCCACATAGCTTTCGCCTTCGTCTCCTTTCCCGGTAAAAAAAATTGTCCGCATTGTACCCAATTATAAAAGAAAAAGCCCGGCTATGTAAACCGGAACTTATTTGCAATCCCCCGCTCCCGTATTGAAAAATGAGATATCGAATGACATGCCCTGGATAACTCCGGAGCTGTCCGGACTCGGAACAAGGTAGAATATGCCTTCTCTATGGGCGGAAATATCGAAATTGCTGACAGTCGTAAAACCGTCCGGTGCACCGAGGCCATGGCCGAATTCGTGCGGAGGCAGGATATTTATGGGTCTCCCGTCAAACCACCCTATAACATTCCTTTTTGCCTTCCACTCATAAACGTCGGAAGCATCACCCGGATGCACGGAGAGATACTCCGCCGTGTGGTAAAGCGCGCCGAGCTCGGCATCCTCAAGGACGGCTTTCAGCTTCTGCAGCATGGTGGGCAACGCCAAATATTTTTGAGCTTTCTCCCGGGGCAAAATGAGATGCGCATGGCCCGCATCCGGCATGAATAAATATCTGGCGGCACCCGCTTCGAACATCTGCTTTACGTGTTCTTCCACTTTTTTTACGAATGCATCAGATATGGCTATGTCCTCACCGCCGGAAACCGTATGGTATCCCGCGCCCGCCCACGAAATGGGGCACTCCAGACGCTTACCGTGGTTGTAGTGGTAGCCGAATGCGGCGCGTATCTCGTCAGCGGTGTAATAGAAAGACTCGGGACCCATGTTAAAGGATAAAGCGGATGAATTAGACACCCATCCAAAAAATAAAAAAACGGCAATCAAATACTTCATAACGCCGTTTACCTTTCAATGTGCGTTGAACGCTACTTTTTTCAAAGTAACAACCGACCTTTCTTTTGTCAATTCTGCTGAACTTTCGTCTTTTATGATAATCTGTGGGCAGGTGCATCTTTAAAAAGGAATAAAATGAAAGAAAAGGATGACATAATCGTCGTGCCATTGGACGGGGGGCCCTGCAGCGGCAAAACGACCGGTTTGAATTATGCTTTTGAAAAACTGACCAACTCCGGTATCGCGGTAGCTACGACCCCGGAAGCCGCCACTTTGCTGATAAATCATTTCGGCATGAAACCCCCGGAGATCATCGAGAAATACGGACGTGAAGCCTTCTTTAACTTCGAATGCGCAATGATCGACATGCAATTTTATCTCGAAGACCGGGTATTCAAGCCGCTCCTAAACATAAAGAAAGGGCGGAAGAAAATCCTGATCCCGGACCGCGCCTGCATCAGCGCATTCGCTTACATGACGGAGGAAGAACAGGCGCGGTACCTGAAATTAAGAGGACTCAAAAAATCCGACCTGAGAGAAAAGCGTTACGGCGGCGGTATCTTCCTGGTAACCGCCGCTTACGGCAAAGAAAAATTCTACACCCTGGAGAATAACGAAGCGCGTTTTGAAAAGACACTCGACGAAGCCAGGGCGGCAGATGACCGTTCGAAAAAAATCTGGGTTGGGCACCCGCACTTAAGAGTGATAGACAACTCCACTTTGTTCAGGGGTAAGATGCGAAGAATGCTCGCGGAGATACAGCGGATAATAGGCGTGCCGGTTGTACTCGAGATAGAAAAGAAATTCCTTTTGCGGTCCCAAGTCGACCATACCTCTCTCCCCGTACACTGTGAACATTTTGTGATAGAGCAAGCTTACATGGCGCAGCATGACGGCTGGGAAAGCAGGGCAAGGAAAAGAACTCAAGGAAACGATTCGGTTTACTACCAGACTTTCAAAACGCATATCACGGAAGGCGCACGCGAAGAACGGGAGGAACGGATAAGTTCGTCAAAATTTTACAGTTTGTTGAAAACGCGAAGCCCGATCCACGACACCCTCAAAAAAATCCGAACCTGTTTTTTGTCGGACAACCAGTACTTCGAGCTGGATACGTTCCTGGAGCCCAAAAGGCTGCATGGTCTGCAGATTCTGGAGATAGAGGTCACCGAAGAGAACAGCAAGGTCTCAATTTCCAAATGGCTCGGCAGAACGAAAGAAGTCACCAAAGATCCGCGATATGAAAATTACACGCTGTCTTTAAGATAAAACCTCCAATTTCGCCGAGCCCAATACGGACCCGCGTAGGAAACTCCTACCCGCGGGCTTTTTTTTATTTCGATTGGTTTTATTTTCACTCCTCTGTCTTCTATCCATAAACCAGACTCAATGGCTGCAAGCTTTCCGTTCAGTTTTCCGTCTATTTTTAAAAATTTAGTGAGTTTGGCCGGACCATTTATAACGTCAGAAGTCCGACTTCTCTCAAGTTTGAGAGAAGTCGGACTTCTGACGCCACGAATCAAAACCGCCGCGGGATAGTCTTTCGGCCCGGCCACGATATTCAGCATCCAATGCATGCCATAGGTAAAATATACATACCAACGCCCCGCCTCGCCAAACATAGGCTCATTCCTCAATGTGCGCCCGCGCGACGCGTGCGATGCTTTATCCGCGAAGCCTTCATATGCCTCGACTTCGGTTATCATTAGCGCTATAGTTTTATTTTCCAAGCTGCGGACGAGAAATTTTCCCAGAAGTTCTTCCGCCAAAATGGGTGTTGAAACGTTGAAATATGAGGGTTTTTTAACACTTGACATTTGATGAAGAAAATGTTAATATGCCTTATTAAATATAATATTAATAAACTTAAAGTATGACTCAATACACGTGGAAAATGTTCATAACCAGTTCGGTTTTCTGGACTATTTTAGCCTACCCTGTTTTTGCCGGCGCTCCAATAGTTACGACCAACCCGGCTTCCTTTATCTCGGAAAACGACGCTACTTTAAATGGGTACGCTGATGCCAACGGAGGCACGAACATGGTTACATGGTTTGAATATGGAGAATCATCCGGCAGTATGACAAATTCGACTTTTAGAAATCCGTATATGCCTACAGGTTCGGGGCCTAATGTTGCCATTGCAAGAAATTTAAACAGAAACACTGTTTATTATTTCCGCATTGTGGCCCAGAACTCCGACTCCGGATCGGCTGGCGCAGCTTACGGAAGCACATTAAACTTTAAAACCGGACCAAATCCTACATCGGGTTCCACGGGAACGGGTTCCGGCTCGACCGGTTCGTCCGGCTCCACCGGAACTTCCAACCAACCGACCGGAAACAGCGGACTGATTCCGGTAACAAGCCCGGGAGCTACAACGCAAACAATAAAACCGATTGCGGTAACAAATCCGGCAAAATCGGTTTTAAAAGAAAGCGCGATTTTGACTGGCGTAGCTCTTCCGGGAATAAGCACTCCGACCGAAGGATGGTTTGAATGGGGCCCTTCCACAGACCTTCAAAATAAAACGGACAGCGAAAATATCGGCTCAAAAACCACCATAGATTTCGACCAAAAATTAACCCGGCTTCTCCCCAACACAAGTTATTATTTTAGAGCTGCTATCCGGAACCAGTATGGCATCGCTTACGGCTCAACTTTCAGTTTTAAAACCGGCCCCGATGCCGTGGCTTCCACGGAACCCGTTCCTGCGACTTCTCCGCCTTTTTCTTCGGCTTTACCCTCGCCGACCGGTGCTGGCGCCAAAATAACCGGCAACAGCGGGACCGCGTCAGACGCTTCCAAAATCAGAGCCACAAGCACCACTGCGGCCGTCGCTTTTTCGGGGGATCTTCTCCCGCATTCGCTGGGCGGATGGCTTGTGCTGATATTTCTGCTTCTTGCCGCTTTCCTCACTGGATGGCACATGCGCAGAATTTACGAAAAACGCCAGCGCGAAAAAGAAAATCTGGAACGCCTAAAGAACATAAGATCGTAAAAAAAATAATTCAAAAGCCCGCCTATCTGGCGGGCTTTTGATGAATTGAAGCTTTAATAAATTCCTTAAACAGCGGATGCGGATGGAGGGGGCGGGATTTGAATTCGGGATGGAACTGGGTGCCTACGAAAAACGGATGGGTCTTGCGATCCAATTCCATTATTTCCATGAGCTTGCCGTCGGGTGAGGCACCGGAAAAAATAATCCCGCTTTTCTCCAGCCTTTCAATATATTGCGGATTCACTTCATAGCGATGCCGGTGCCGTTCGGAAATTTTTCCCGATCCGTAAGCCGAGAACGCAATAGTGTTTTTTTTCAAAAGAGCGGGATACGCGCCCAAACGCATCGTTGCTCCGAAATTTTTGGCCTCCAGATTTTTTTTCTGATCAGGCATGATGTCTATCACCGGATGCGGCGATTTCGGATCTATTTCGGCAGTGTTGGCGTTCTTCAATTTTGCCGCGTGGCGCGCGAATTCTACGACCGCCAGCTGCATGCCGTAGCAAAGGCCGAAGTACGGTATCTTGTTTTCCCGGCAATATTTTATAGCGGCAATTTTTCCTTCCACTCCCCTTTCTCCGAATCCGCCGGGCACGATTATTCCGTTATATTTTGAAAGTTCCCTTACGCTGGCGGGGCGCCTTTCGTATTCAATGGAATCCAGCCATTCTATGACCGGCTTTACTTTCTCGGAGTACGCGGCGTGCTTTACGGCCTCAATCACGGAAATGTACGAATCAGCAAGCATGAAGTCGCCGGACCCGAAATATTTCCCGACAATGCCGATTTTTATTTCTTTTCTCGCGCTTTTTACAGCCAGACTAAGTTCCCGCCAATCAGCCATATTTATTTTTTTAGGTTTCAAACCGAACTTCAACAAAATTTTGTTGCCCAATTCATCTTTTTCAAAATTGATAGGCACATCGTAAATATTATCGACATTGGGAGCGGAAATGACATTTCCTTTTTCCAGACTGCACATGAATTCGAGCTTTTCCTTTCTTTTCTTGTCGAGCGGAATGTGGGCTCTCCCCAGAATAAAGTCGGGGTGGAGGCCGACGGCATTGAGGCTTCTTACGGCGTGCTGAGTGGGTTTTGTTTTAAGTTCTGTTCCTCCCGCTCCCAAAGCCGGCACGAAACTCACCAGCACCAAAACAACATCGTCGTGCTTTCTTAATTTGAGCATCCTCACGGCTTCGAGAAACAAAATGTTCTCATATTCGCCGACTGTCCCTCCGATCTCCGTTATCACTATTTCGGCTTTATTCTTTAAGGCAGCTTTATCGAGCCGGGCGATGACCTCCAATGGAATACGCGGTACCACCTCAACCTGCTTGCCTTCAAATTCAAGGTTTCGCTCTTTCGTTATGACCGACTGATAAATACTCCCAGTGGTCATATAGTTGGTGGACGAAAGATCACGGTTCAAAAATCTTTCGTAGTTTCCCATATCCTGGTCGCACTCCATGCCGTCATCAAGCACAAAAACCTCCCCATGTTCGGTGGGATTCATAGTCCCCGCGTCAACATTCACATAAGGGTCGATTTTCACGGAGGTCACTTCATATCCTCTGGACTGAAGAATTTTGGCGATAGAGGAAGAGGCCACGCCTTTTCCTACTCCGGACATAACTCCGCCGACCACAAAAACATATTTGCGGTTCGATTTTTTTTGAGTTCGTTTTGCCATGATTTATTCCATAGTAGCGCTTTTTTTATTTTTTCTCAAGAAAATTAAAAGATAGGCCAAAATTATTGCCGAGTAATTGACCAGCATAAACCAGGGATTCCCCCAGGAGATTCCGCTCACTTTAAAACTGGAGAACGGCCACAAAAAGGGCGTCGGGAAAAATGCCGACGTGTGAGTGGGAATATCTATCAAAATATGGAGTCCCCAGGCAGCCAAAGGCCAGAAAGGTTTTTTATAAATCATCAATGCTATCAAAAAAACCAGCGAGAAAATAATCAAACTGTGAGTGTAATTATACGCGACCGAAACGTAATCCGGTATCAGACTCATCGGCGGCGGCCCCTGAGTCAGAAATTCCGGACGCTTCAATCCCTTTTGCAAAAAATAACTGACAAATAATATACCGAAAGAAAAAAGGTCCGGAGCCACGCCAAAAAAAACCGAAAGCCAGACTTTCTTGGCGCTCCATTTTTCTTTAGGAACAGTTTTATATGCCGCGCCCGTCCAGAGCGCGTGAGCAAAAATATCCATCTTATTCGACAGTTACCGACTTCGCCAGATTCCTGGGCTTATCAACGTCGAGCCCAAGAAGGTCGGATGTGTGATACGCGAAAAGCTGGAGCGGCACCACGGAGAGAAAGGGTGCGGCCTCCTCCATCGTGTGCGGAATATAGATAACGTCATCGGCCAGCTTCGCTATCCGTTCGTCGCCTTCCGTTGCCACCGCCAAAATTTTTCCGCCGCGCGCTTTTATTTCCTCGATGTTGGAAAGCATTTTTTCATAGACGCTATCCTTTGGAGCGAGCACTATGCAGGGCATGTCTTCGTCTACCAAAGCAATAGGGCCGTGCTTCATCTCCCCCGCAGCCAGCCCTTCGGCGTATTTGTATGAAATCTCTTTCAATTTTAAGGCTCCTTCCAACGCCACGGGGTACTGGTATTTGCGCCCGAGAAAAAGGAAATTATCGTATTTAAGATATTTTTCCGCTAGTTTTCTTATTTTTTCATCCATGGCTAGTATTTTTTTTATTTTGACCGGCAGGGATTTCAGCTCCGCCGAAAACTTCTGCAGCATAACTTCGGATACAGCCTCTTTTTCTTTCCCCAAAAGCATGGCCAAAAGCGCCAATACACCAAGCTGCGATAGGAAAGCTTTAGTAGAAGCAACTCCTATCTCCGGCCCCGCATGGTTATAAACTCCGGCATCCGATTCCCGCGCTATGGTGGAGCCAACCACGTTCACAATACCGATAGCGAGCGCACCGCGTTTTTTTGCGTCGCGTAATGCTTCCAGCGTGTCGGCGGTTTCGCCGGACTGTGAAATTGCGATGACAAGAGTATTTTTCTCAAGGACGGGATTTGAATACCGGAATTCCGATGCATGCTCCACGGAACACGGTATTCGGGAAAAATTCTCAAAAAAATATTTTCCCACGAGCCCCGCGTAATAAGACGTACCGCAGGCGACAACAAGTATTCTGCGAACGGTCAAAAGCTTATTTTTTATTTCCTCGATTCCGCCCAATTTCACAAGGCCCCCTTTTCCGGCTTCAAGCAATCTCCCCCGGAAAGCGTTTTCCAATGTTTCCGGCCCCTCAAATATCTCCTTTTTCATAAAGTGAGGATAGCCGCCCTTTTGTGCCGAAACCACGTCCCAGTCAATCGTATTTAAAGGCTTGGAAATTGTTTTTTTGTTAAAACCTAAAATTTCGTACCCTTGAGGTGTTAGCACGGCGAGCTCGTCATCGTGGAGATAGACCACCTTTCTAGTGTGCTCCACGATCGCCGAAACGTCGGAAGAAACCATAAATTCGTCCTTGCCAATCCCTAGAATCAGGGGAGAACCTCGCCTCGCAGCTACAAGTTTGCGCGGGTCATGCTTGGAAATAACGGCAATTCCGAAAGTACCGGTAACGTGCCGAAGCCCGTCCAAAACTGCGTGTTCAAGTAAAATTTTTTCTTTGGCGTTGACCAAAAAAGCGCGCTCGATGAGATGTGAGATGACCTCAGTATCAGTATCCGAAACGAATTTATGCCCTTCGCGGATGAGCGCCTCCCGGAGCTCAGCGTGATTTTCGATTATGCCGTTGTGCACGACTTCTATTCCTTTCGTGCAATCGGACTGCGGATGCGCGTTGGCTTCGGACGGTTTACCATGAGTGGCCCAGCGGGTATGCGCAATGGCCAGGTTCCCCGCCCACGATTTCCTTTGGAGATTTCCTTCAAGAACGGAGATCCTCCCGGCCGCCCTTTCATCCTGGAGCTTTTTACCGTCCCACAAAGCCACTCCCGCAGAGTCATAACCTCTGTATTCAAGGCGCTTTAACCCTTCAATGACGATGGGAAGGGCCTGCCGTTTTCCTATGTAACCGACTATTCCGCACATACCAATATTATAGAACAAAAAAACCGCGTTTGTGTAACGCGGTCGGGCGGTTCAGATGTGAAAGTTATTGCTTATAATCGCCTCTATCTCCGGCTTTTTAAATTGCCATTCCGGAGAAACGAAGACCCTGACCCGCAAAGGCGGACGTTCAAATTTAGTACCTTGAAGCTTTCGTCCGCATTCTACCAAAAACGGTGTCTTGATGCGCTTTGTCTCGACGCCTCTTTGCATGGCCAGGCAGATCTTTTCCGGTGCAATTCCAAGCGTTCCGCATATCTCATCCAAGAGCTTGCGCCGCCGATGGGTGCACGCCGCGATCTTCGCAACGAACCTGGACGGCTCTTTTATTTCCCAGCTTGCGACTTCCGGATACCATTTCCATCTGGACATTTTGTCCACCAGTTCAATCGTCCGCGGATTGCAAGTCATGAGATAAGAAATGGCTTCAATATCGCTGAAGCGGAAAAATTCCGGAGATATCTCGCCTTCGTAAAGCGCAAGCTCCACAGCCCTGTAGAGCATGGAAATGCCGTTATAATGCGGAGAACTGTAAACGACATCCATGTAAGCCGCTCTGCGGGCTATCTGCCACTTTTGGACATCTGCGTAGCAGTCTCCCAAAAGCAGCCAATGTCCGTCCATAAACCGAAATGAACCGGCTATTCCGAGCGCGTCATACGCGGGAGCTTCAACTGCGGCAAATTTATTGAATCCCAGAATGTTATCCAAGTTGTCGACGTCGATATCGCCGTTCAAAACGTCCGACATTGGTTTGGCCTGGCCGGCGACAATCTTAACGACATCACGCGAAGCAACTCCGAATCCGGCCAAAACCTTTTCGGTCTCCGAACAGTCGAGGATATTTTCAAGAAAAGTCTCGCCGTTCTTCCCGATCATTTCCTGCAGGAAATCTTCGCACAAATGCGAGAACGGGGTATTTCCGAAATCGTGGAGAAACGCCGACGAAACCATCAGCTCTTCGTCCAGATCGCAGCGGTTGTGTTTTACGACTTCGGCCATAAGCCGCGCAACTCCAAGCCCATGCTGGACGCGGTTCCGGGCGACGAACGTCAAAAGATGCGCAGGAGAAGACGCCTGGGCGATGCCTCTTGTCCTCAACGTTTCTTTGGTATGGAGCAGCTCTTTCAGATAGGTAGGCAGCACCCACGGGCCGTAAAGCGGATCTTTGTATATCATGTGATATTTTTCTCCTTAACTTTCATTGATGGCCTAAACTTGAACAAAGAGGCAAATGCGAGAAATAAAGATATGGCGAGCGCTAAATTTCCTAAAATAATGAATTCCACGCGCCCCAAGATAAAAAGCGCCGCAGCGGTATATTCCGCACTGGCTTTTAATTTCCCCATTCTATTCGCAGGCATGTTGAAGCCGCGCCTTAAAAAGGCCCATCTTTTTACGGTAACGAAAATCTCCCGCAGCGCGAGCGGATATAATATCCACCCGCGCACAGTACCTTCGGACCAAAAAAAGAATAACACAGCCAAAACGAGCACTTTGTCAGCCAGAGGATCAAGCCAGATACCGATTCGGCTTTCTCTATCCAGTTTACGCGCGAGCCAGCCGTCCAGGCCGTCGGTGAAAACCAGAAAAAGGAAAAACCATAAACCTATTACACTCCAACCAAAAGCTTCGACGGCCGGGTCGTATTTCAAGACGAACAGGAGAATGAACGTTCCCCATATCCGCAGTCCCGACCAAAAATTCGGGCTCTTCAGCAATTCGGGCACTTTTAACATCATTCACCTTTCAAAAAACTTCCCATTACCCTAGCACGTCAAAACAAAAAAAGCGAGGGGTTAACCTCACTTTGTTACAACGAAATACTCAAGCAAAATATATATCATTTCCTCTCGTAATTGAGGTTCAATGTATTTCCTCTCCGACATTACCAGGCCGGAAAACATGCTGGGGCATCGGAGAATCTTTTCCAACAATTCTGCAAAATCTTTTTCGGTGATAGATCGTCTGGCCGATCCTTCTTTTTGCCTCAAATCCAAGAAGAAATACATCAAGCCAACAACGGATAAAACGATCAAAGCCCAGGGAAGCCAACATACGCTCATTTCAATCTCCTATACCACAAAATTTATGAGCCTTCCCGGCACATAAATAATTTTCCGCGGTTTTTTATTTTCTAGTGCCAGTTTAACTTTTTCACGAGCGAGTGTCAATTTCTCCGCTTCCGCTTGTGAAATTCCACGGCTAATCCTGAAAGTATCGCGCAATTTGCCGTTTATCTGAACGATCAGCTCGAAAAAATCCTCTTCAAGCTGCTTTGGGTCGAATTCGGGCCACGATTCCAAGTGAATAGATTTCCAGCCCAAGGCTGGTCGGCCTTGGGCCGACTTGTCCCCCAGCTTATGCCAAAGTTCTTCGGTCATATGCGGCGCAAAAGGCGCCAAGAGTTTTATAAAGGTCTCAAAATTTTCCCGTGAGACCTGACTTTTTTCCATCTCATTCAACAATATCATCAGCGCGGAAATTGCCGTATTGAAACGAAAGTTCTCGATATCCTCGCCTACTTTTTTTATGGTTTTGTGGAAATGTTTGATCAGTATAATCGCGTCCTCGAGCGAAACGGAAGGCGCGAGAACTGAAAATTTAGAAGAGGACGCGCCCATTTTCCAAACCCGGTCCAAAAACCTGCGGATGCCCAATATACCCTGCGGGTCCCAGGGATAGGAACCCACCTGGTCATACGGGCCCAGAAAAGCAAGATACATCCTCACGGTATCCGAACCAAGTTTTTTTACGTATTCGTCGGGGTCGATAACATTCCCTTTTGATTTAGACATTTTTTGTCCATCGGGTCCCAGAACCAATCCGCGGTTTTTTCTCATTTTAAAAGGTTCATCCCCCAACTTGGCGGCTTCGCCGCCAAGTAAGCCTAAATCGAACATCGCCTTGTACCAGAATCTGGAATAAAGAAGATGCATGGTCGTGTGTTCTGCGCCCCCGGAATACAGGTCGACCGGCATCCATAGCTTCATCTTTTCACCTGCAGCGAATTTCTTTTTGTTCTTCGGATCGATGTAGCGCAAAAAATACCATGAAGAATCCACGAACGTATCCAAAGTATCGGTTTCCCTTTCGGCCGAACCTTTGCATGAGGGGCATTTTGTTTTTACCCATTTTTCGGCTTTTGCGAGAGGCGATTTACCCTCGCCTGTCGGAAGATAGTCTTTTATATCCGGGAGCTTTATCGGCAGATCCTTGTCCGGCACAGGTTCTGCGCCGCACTTTGAACAATGTATGACGGGAATCGGAACTCCCCAATAGCGCTGGCGGGAGACCACCCAGTCCCTAAGTTTGTATTGTGTAACTTTTTTGCCTCCGACGAATTCTATTATAGCTTTTCCGGCGCTTCCGGAATCCATTCCGTCGAACTTCCCCGAGTTTGTCAAAACACCATTTTTTTTACAAATCTCGCCCAACACCATAGTACGGAAAAAATATTCATGTATGCCATCGTGAAGCATGTCGGCAACATTACTAACCGGATGCCACTCAACTGAAAATTTTTCTTTTTCTCCGTGGTCAAGATTAGTTTTCTGTTTTTTTTCGCTCTGGAGTTCAAAATACAATCCATAAGCATCCACATGTACATTATGATTTTTTGTATTGGAATAAAAGTAACCGTGACCGGTAACATCCGACTTTTTTATCAGTTTGAGATCCGTATATCCGGTTTCTTCGGCAATTTCACGCCGGGCAGTCGTTTCTATTTCTTCTCCTTCATTCATCGTCCCTCCAATAAGCATATTCCCTCCGTGTCTAGATTGGCGCGGTCCCCAATTGAGCACAATAATTTTATCGGTTTTTGGGTCACGGACGGCCGAGATAACAGCTTTTTTTTTAACTTCATCGCCCTGCGGTGCGCCAAAGATTGGCTCAATTACATTTACTACCGGCAGGCGAAATTTTTCAGCAAACTCAAAATCTCGCTCATCATGCGCCGGAACGGCCATAATCGCCCCGGTGCCGTAACCGGAGAGAACATAATCCGCAATCCAAATCGGGATTTCCTCGCCATTCGCGGGGTTTATCGCTTTGATGCCTTTCAATTCCACGCCGGTTTTTTCCTTTTCGCCTTTTTGCCGTTCCAGCTGAGTTTTTCTTTTAGCTTTTTCTATATATTCTTTTACTTCTTTGTAATTTGTTATCTGTAATTTATGCTCTTCTATAAATTCATGCTCCGGCGCGAGCACAAGATATGTAGCTCCAAAAAGCGTATCGGGTCTGGTTGTAAATACATCAATTGAAAATTGAGAATTGGAAATTGGAAATTTAAGAAGTGCCCCCTCGCTCTTCCCTATCCAATTCCTCTGCGCTTCTTTTATTTCTTCTTTCCAATCGAGTTTTTCCAGACCGGAAAGTAGTTTCTCCGCATAGTCGGTTATCTTAAGCATCCACTGTTTCATTTTTCTCTGCTCCACTTCCGCCCCGCACCTGTCGCAGCGGCCATTAACGACCTGCTCGTTTGCGAGGACGGTTTTGTCCTTAGGACACCAATTAACCGCAGTTTCCGCCTGATACGCGAGCCCATTCTTTAAAAATTGCAAAAAAATCCACTGGGTCCATTTATAGTATTCCGGGTCGGCGGTTATTACTTCCCGCGACCAGTCGAAAGAAGCGCCCATGGAATCCAGCTGTTTTTTCATGTAGGCGATATTTTCATAAGTCCATTTTTTCGGGTTAAGCCCTCTTTTGATAGCGGCGTTCTCCGCCGGAAGTCCGAAAGCATCGAACCCCATCGGGAACATGACATTCATTCCTTTCATCCTTTTTAACCGCACAAAAATATCCGGCACCGAAAAAGCGTACCAATGGCCAGTGTGAAGATTGCCCGAAGGATAAGGGAATTCGACAAGAGCATAAAAGTTTTCAGCCCGAGGCTGGCCGGCCTTGGGCCGGTCAGGAGCGCCGTAGAGTTTCTTTTTGGCCCACTCTTTGCGCCATTTCTTCTCGATTTTTTGATGATCATAGAAAGCCATATTAATCTTAAAATACCAATTTTTTTCCTAATTGACAATGAAGTTAAGGGCGGTATATTAAATCCAGGCCTGATTACCGAAGGCAACTTGAAAACATAAGGAGAATGAAAATGGCCAAGCCAACAATAAACGAGAGCGACATGGAAAAAGTGCTGCGCAGGTTTATTATGCATGCGCAGATGAATATTGGAATCGACCACAATAAGATACCCGATATTTGGAGTTACGGACGGAGCAGTTTCCAGCACGTTTTCGATGTCTTAGAGGACAGGCAGCCCAAAAGCGTGCCGCCGGAATGCCCTCCGGTATCCGCTGAACCAAACGGCTGGGACGGAGAGTGCTGAAAAGTTTAACAAGACAAAAACAGGAGAAACTTATGTCTTTAATGCTAAACAATGTGCCACATATCAGAAAACCTGAGAACTCCCCTTTTGTAAGTTTCGCAAGCGGAACAAAAGAACGAAGCGAGCTTCTGCGGGAAATTGATAACATCAGAAGGCCAAAAACCACCAACGACATAGAGACGCTTCCACTGTGGATAGGAGAGCCGGTCATTAATGGCAACGACCAAAAGCAATGCACCGCGCCGCATGACTTTAAACGGGTGCTTGCCTACTATTCGTGCGCGAAAGAATCTCATGTGGCGCATGCCATAAAGACGGTCCTCAACGCCCGCAAGAAATGGCAAAGTCTTCCCTGGCAGTTCAGGTTAAGCATTTTCCAAACGGCCGCGCGGCTTCTGGAAACCAAATATCTCTTTAAACTGGTGGCCGCGGTCATGGAAGACTACAGCAAAAATCCGTATGAGGCGTTCATTGATGTCCAGGAGCTCATCGATTTCTGGAATTTCAACTGCTACTTCGCCTCCACAATTTACGCCGAACAGCCGGCTAGCAACGTCGATACAGTCAACATGCTGGACTACCGGCCGCTTGAGGGTTTCGTCTACGCTGTTCCGCCGAATAATTTCATCGCCATCGAAGGAAACCTGCCGACGGCTCCCCTGATCATGGGAAACGTCGTAATTGTTAAGCCTTCATCCGACGTGGTTTATTCCTTCCATTTGGTGCTAAAAATTCTGCATGAAGCGGGGCTTCCAAAAGACGTTCTCGCGGTGCTCCACGGCGATTCGAAGATGATCAGCGACGTTATCCTGGAAAGCCCAATGCTTTCCGGAGTGCATTTCACCGGCGGAACCGATGTATTCAACGAGTTCCACAAGCGAATCGGTCAAAATATAGAAAAGTATCGCGGTTACCCGCGAATTGTGGGCGAAACCGGCGGCAAAGACCCGATAGTGGTTTACGACAAACACGATCCGATAGCCACGGCAGCAGCAATCGTTGTGGGTGGATTCGGAGCACAAGGAAGAAAATGCTCCGCTACCTCACGGGTCTACATGTCTTGCGACATGTGGGAAAAAGTCCGCAAACCGTTGTTGAACTTTATGGACAAGATTAGGGTTGGCGACGTTGCTGATTTCCGGAATTACATGGGCGCATCCATCAATGAAAGAGAGCACAAAAAGATACTTGGTTACTATGAGCTGGCAGCAAATGGTAAACACTGGACTGCGATCTACGTTGGCGGCAACATAAATCGCAGAGCTTTAGGCTGGTTCATTCAACCGATCGTGGTGGTTACGAAAGATCCGCATGCCAAAACAATGGAAGAAGAGATCTTCGGGCCCATCGTAACCATCTGTATACTGCCTCGTAGTAAGTTCGAAAAAACGGTCCTCAAACTATGCGACGAAACCTCGCCCTATGCTCTCACGGGGGCGGTACATACGGATGATATCTACCAATTCTGTGAGGCACTCGACGAACTTAAGTACGCGGCGGGAAATATTTACAACTGGAAGACAACCGGAGCCATGGTCGCGGCACAGCCTTTCTCCGGCGGACGAAAATCAGGAACCAATAGTAAGGTCGGTTGGCGGCTAAACCTCTACCAATGGACCGAGCCGCGAACAATCGGCCAAACATTGGTAAAACCCACCGACTTCGCCCCTCCTTATTTAGATAGAGAATAACTTCAAAAACCCAAACCCTCCGACAAACCGGCGGGGTTTTTATAAAATAGATTGACAAAGGAAGACACTTTGTTAACTTTGATACAGAAAACAAATTTGTATGAGAGGAAAACAATGGAACAGCAAATCATGACAGCCGAAGTTAAAATAAGCCCAGTTGAAACGAGAGTTGATGAATTCCTCGGTTTCACGGATAATCCTGTACTGACAGTTAAACTGGTCCAGAACAGCAAGGCAAATAATGAATTGCTCAATAGTATCGACTACCTCCTCCCCGACTGCGTGCGCCTATCATTCAAGACTAAAGACGGAAAAATGTACTATCAAACTTTCTATCGTCCGCAAGTGGCGGACAGAGTCGGCCAGGCATACGAAAAAAGGCGCTAAGCCTTTTTTATTTTAGTCCGAAAATTTTGACGGCGTTTTCGGTAGTTTGTGCCGCGACTTCCTCAAAATCTTTATCCATTATTCTCGAAATTTTCTGCGCCACTTCTTCAACAAATAACGACTCGTTCCTCTCCCCCCTGTGGGACTGCGGCGTTACGTAAGGCGCGTCGGTCTCAAGAACTATCCTTTCCAGTGGAAGGCCCTTCACCAGCTTCTCATATGCGCGCGCGAACGTTACCACCCCGCCGAAAGAAAAAGAAAAACCCATATCCATCAGGTGCGCGGCATCGTCCAAAGTCCCGGAAAAGAAATGAATAACGCCGGGGTTACCTGTGTTCAGGCGTGAACGGTTGGCGTTTAAAATATCCACCAGGTCGTGAAATGCTTCCCTACAATGTATCATCAGAGGTTTTTTAATATCGCTGGAAAGTTCTATCTGCTTTACGAAAACTTCCGCCTGGCGGTGCTTAGTTTCTTCGGTCAAACGGTAGTAATCAAGACCGCACTCGCCGATGGCTACAACCTTTGGGTCTGTGGCTAATTTTTTATAAAAATCGTAGTCGAAGCTTTCTTCACGGGAAATAAAACCATTCGCCTCATTTCCGGCTGAAGAACTTCCTAATTCCTTGGAGTCATGATAACTTTTTTCCGTATGTATTGGGTGAAGCCCGATAGAAGCCCAAACTCCTTCATATTTATGTGCGAGTTCCACCGCATTTTGAGAAGTGTTCTTTTGCGTGCCGACATTTATGAGCCAGATCCCTTTTTCGAGGGCGCGTTTAATGACCATGTCGCGATCGGTGTCATATGCGGCGAAATGAACATGCGTGTGAACGTCAATTAATTTTGGCATAGATTTATATTATCAAATACATTTCAAAATTGCGATTTTGCGTAAGTTTATTGAAAATCAAGAAACCGAGCAGAAAAATATTGCTGTTCGAGCCTGCAGGCGAGTTTAATATTTTTCGTTAAGCGAGGTGTCTATGATTTTCATAAACTGCAGCACGTGGAGCAATTTGGGAATGATTTGAATTAAATCTTTGGGAAAAGATGCATGGTTTCTTTGGCGGTAAATTTGGCCCACGGCTCCTGGCTCTCCGCGCTCACCCCCAAAGCATGGAGAATTTTATCCGAAGTTTCCGGAAGAAAAGGTTTTATCATCCAGGCTGCCGAAACCAATGAATACGCAAGATGCCAGAGTATGATTTTGGCGCTTTCTTCCTCGGTTTTCAGCAGTTTATAAGGTTTGTAGTCCTCGATGTATTCATCCAGCTTTCTCAAGAACGCCCACACGGCCTGCGAAGCCGAAGCAAGCTCGAATTTATCCATTTCACTCCTGTAATAAGGCCATAAAATATTGTCCGCAAGGAATGACGGCGAAACCTCCTCAATGGAAACTGCCTTCCTGCTCACGCTCAAAAAATCAAGATCTTTCCTGAACGGGAACCGGGTGAGGTCTTCCTCTTTCGGCTTCGGTATCTCGGTATAGCTGCTCATCATCTTAAGCACGCGGGAAAGAAGGTTACCCACGCCGTGCACAAGATTGCCGTTGTAAACATCATTAAAATGCCCATCGTTATAATCTCCGTCTGAAAAAGTGGATATCTCGTTTAAGAGATAAAACCTCACGGCGTCGGCTCCAAACTTTTCAATCAAAGGAAAAGGGTCGATGACATTTCCGATGGATTTAGACATTTTCTCCCCTTTAACGTTGATGAACCCATGGATGAAAATATTTTTAGGAAGCGGGAGTCCGACGGAAAGAAGCATTCCCAGCCAGAACACCGCATGAAATTTTACTATATCCTTGCCGATAACGTGCATATCGGCCGGCCAATATTTTTGATAATTTACCCCGCCTCGCCCATATCCCAAACCGGTTATGTAATTGGGCAAAGCGTCCGCCCACACATAAATTGTCTGAGAATTGTCGCCGGGCACCGGAATGCCCCAGGCGAGATCCTTTGACGGGCGTGAAAAACTAATATCAGGAATGTCTTCGAGCATATTTATTATCTCCGGGATGCGCCACTCCGGCAGAATTTTTACTCCGCCGCTTTGAATGAGCTTTTTTATTTCCGGAGCGTATTTTGCCAGTTTGAAGAAATAATTTTCTTCTTCGATTTTCTCCGGAGCCTTTTTGTGGAGCGCGCAAACGCCGTCCGCAATGTCTTTCGAGGTTATGAAAGCTTCGTGACCCACGCAATAAAAGCCGGAGTAGAAGCCTTTGTAGATATCTCCGCTCTCCGCCATTTTTTTCCACAAAGCTTCAACGCCAGGCCAATGGAGCTCCTTATCCGTTGTGCGTATGAAAAGATCATTGGTAATGGAAAGTTTTTTAAGCAACTCCGAAAATAAAGCGGATTTTTCGTCGACAAATTCTCTGGGATCCTTGCTCTCGGCTTCCGCCGCGCGCGCGACTTTCACTCCGTGTTCATCGGTGCCGGAAAGAAAAAAAACATCCTTACCCGAAGAACGCTCATAGCGCGCAATGGCATCAGCCTGCACGGCCTCAAGCGCGAAACCCAGGTGCGGAGAGCCGTTTAGATACGGTATGGAAGTGGTGATATAAAATTTTTCTTTGTCAGTCATTGGACTTTGGCCTTTTTTTTGATTCTAGGTCTTTCATAAATTCAACAAGGACAGCCGCTATGGGCACGGCCAAAACTATTCCCATGAAGCCGCCGAGCTTCCCCCCAACGACAAGCGACACGACAACAAGAAGCGGCGGCACACCGACGGTCTTTTTCATCACATACGGATAGATCAAGTGATTCTCTATTTGCTGCACCAATATATATAATCCCAATACCAAGAGACCGAAAGTGGGGCTCTGCAGAGCCCCAATTGCGATGGCCGGAATTGCCGCCATTACCGGCCCAAACACCGGTATTATTTCAAAAAGCGCGGTAAGAATGGACAATAAAAAGGCATACTTAATTCCCAGAAGCGTAAGGCAAATAAATACAATCATCCCGACGATTGCGCCCAGAAGCATCTGGCCTTGTATCCAGAGACCGATCTTCCTTTGTGATCTTTGCCAAAGATCCAAAATGTATGGCTCGTGCTCGAGAGGCGTCACAATTTTTAAAAAGTTCTCAATGCCCCTCTCTTGTACCGACAAATAAAAAGATATCACGATGAGCAGAATGAAAGACAAAGCGCCGCCGGCAAGCGCCGAGCCGGCCTTAAAAATATTGTCGGCGTAATTAACCACAAGAATTTCCAGCGAAGTCGAAACGCCCTGCATCAGATTGCTGAAAACGGCGGGAAGCGTCGGAAACAGCAAAAATAGCGGCCCGTCCGGCTTAAGGATGTCGTCAATGTATTTTGGAAGATCGGAAACGAATGCCAAAACATCTCCGAAAAGCGGCGGTATCAAAAGATAAAAAACCGTCAAAAAAAGGAAGAAGGTGCAAAGATACACAAAAACGATGCCTATAACGCGCGGAATCCTGTGTTTAACGAACCATCGCCCGGCAGGCTCCAAAGCCGAAGCGATGACTATCGCGAGCAGCATCACTCCTACAAAATCCCTCAAGAACCACAAGACCCAAAGCGAAAGGAGCAACAAAGCCGCCTTAAAAATCGTGAAAAAGGAGATCTCTATTAAATTTGGCTTTTGGGGATTCATTCCGTTAAACTGAAGTTATTAAATAGATCTTAATATTTTAGCATATGGCTTTTCCTCCGTGTTAGCCGTGATGGCGGACAAGTTGAGTTTTTGTGGCTGGAAAATGTCTCTGGTAATGCGCGCAATGTCGTCTTTTTCAACTTCCTCGATTTTGGCTAGCAACTCTTCTGGCGTCATTATTTTTTTCCTAAATATCTCCTGCGATGCCAGAAACATCGCGACTTCATCCGTGGACTCAAATTGAAGAGCCATCGAGCCCCGGATGAATTCTTTGGCAAATTTGAGCTCCTCCGCGGTCACTCCTTTTTTCCTCAGGTCCGTAAAAATGCTTACCATCTTCTCGACGGTTTTTTGGGATGAGTCGTGTGGCACGCCGGCCGCCGCCACGAGATAACCGCTATCCGAATATTCCTCAAGCGAAGCCATCACATAATAAGTGAGCCCCAGCTTTTCCCTTAATTCCATGAAAAGGCGGCTTGAAGCGTTGCCTCCCAGTATAGTCTGCAGCACCGCTGCGGCATATCTTCGCTTGTCGAACATATCATATGACCGGACCCCCAGGCGTATGTGCGCCTGATCCACTTCTTTTTTCTTTAGAAGTATTTTAGGAGTTTTTTGGGTTTCTTTTGTCTTTATCTTTTCAACTTTTTTGCCGTCTTTCATTTTGGAAAAAGATTTTTCTATTTTTTGAAAAGTTTCTTCCGGGTCCACATTTCCCGCAACGATGACAACGGCGTTGGATGTAAGATAGTGTGAAGCGCGATATTTTAAAATATCATTGCGCTCAATATTTTTTACGGTATGCGGATATCCGGCGGTGTCCCAGCCTGCGGGCTGGTCGCCGTAAAGAAGCTCTTCAAAGACTTCGAATGCCTGCCTTCTAGGGTCGTCTTCATACATGGATATTTCCTGAAGGATCACCCCCCTCTCCTTTTCTATCTCTTCTTTAATGAAGAGCGGTTCCAAAAGTATATCGGAAACGATGTCCAGCGACACATCAAAATGTTTGGAAGCCGCTTTCACGTAATAGCCCGTTATTTCTTTAGAAGTAAAGGCGTTATGCTGGGCACCCAAACGGTCAAGATCTTTGTGGACCTGCCCGGGCTTCGGGCGATGTTTGGTACCTTTAAAAAACAAATGTTCGAGAAAATGTGAAATGCCGTTCAGCCGTTTGGTTTCATATTTGGAGCCCGTGCCGAAAAGGACGAGCAGAGTCGCTGAAGGCGAATCTTTCATGGGCGCCACAATCGCGCGGAGGCCGTTTTTGAGAGTTCTTTTTTCGTAATTCATTGAATAAATTTTAACATTTCTGCAGTTACTTTAGCATCTTCCTGAAGTGTTCATCAAGCTCCTCAATTTTGTGTCTTTCCTGTTTTCCGGTATCGCGGTCGCGGACGGTTACGGTGTTGTCTTCCAAAGTCTGGAAATCCACGGTAACGCAGGATGGAGTTCCGATTTCATCCTGCCTGCGGTATCGCTTTCCGATGTTTCCATTGTCGTCGAACATAGTCTGCGGTATCTCTTTTTTCAGCAAAGTGTAAACATCTTTAGCTTTCGCCACAAGCTCCGGTTTATTTTTGAGAAGCGGAAAAACCGCCGTCTTTACCGGCGCTATTTTTGGGTTTAACTTGAGAAATGTTCTTGTTTCCCCGCCCAATTCATCTTCCGAGTACGCTTCCAGAAGCACAAAAAGCACCGCCCGGTCAACGCCTCCGGAACATTCGATATCCCATGGTATATATTTTTCTTTTGATTCTTCGTCGTAGTACGAAAGATCGACTTTGGAGTATTCGCTGTGCCTTTTCAAATCCCAATCTCCGCGGTGATGGATCCCCCACGCCTCCTTCCATCCGGCAAAAGAAGAATTGTATTCGATATCCCACGCGTCTTTGGCGTAGTGCGCCCGCTCATCGGGCGCGTGCTGCCTCAAACGCAAATTTTCTTTTTTAAAACCAAGGCCGTAATACCAATCCAGAGCAAAATTTTTCCAATATTCGAAAGCTGCTTTTCCTTTTTCCTCATCAGGCTTTATATAGTATTGAAGTTCCATTTGCTCGAACTCGCGCTGGCGGAAAAGAAAATCGCGCGGAGTTATTTCGTTCCGGAAGGCTTTGCCGATCTGTCCGATGCCGAATGGCAGTTTAGGGTGCATGGAATCCACAATATTCTTAAAATTTACGTGCACTCCCTGGGTTATCTCCCCTCTTAAATAAACTTGGGAAGCAGTCGCTTCCGATGCTCCTAATTTGCTACCCACAAGCAGATTAAAAACTTTCGCCTCGGACCATTCCACCTTATCTTTTTTGTGCTTTGCTTCGTGGTCCGAAATCGCTTCGGGCTGGTCGGCCCGGACCCTTTCATGGCAGATTTTACACTCCACCAAAGGATCGGTGAAAAGTTCCGTATGTCCGGACGCTTCCCACACGCGTTCCGGCATGAGTATAGCGGCGCTCATCCCATAAACATCATCTCGCTCACCGATAAATTTATCCCAAAAATATTGTTTGATATTATGCCGCAATTCCGTGCCTAAGGGGCCATAATCGTATATACCAGAAAGCCCCCCGTATATCTCGGAGCCTTGAAATATAAAACCTCTTCGTTTACAAAGGCTCGCTACTTTTTCCAGTTTATTATCCATACAATATTTATTGAGTTACGTTCCTTTGATTAAAACCAACACTCGGGTCGCCTGTGAGCGATGTACTTATTTTCTGGTCTTTCGATGAGAGGTCGGCCTTGGTGAAAGTATCCTTCCCCGTCGTTATGGCCTCGTTTACAAGAGTTGGCGTAAACCCAACCTGGTCCAATGACGGGATAAGCCCAATCTGAAAAGTTATCTGCACCGCCGGCTTTACGAATCCCGTGCCGGCCGAAATTCTGCCGACATTCCATGTCACCTCGCCGGTATTTTTATCGTATTTAACGTCAGCGTTGGGGGGGCTAATCACATTTTTGAATGTGATGTAAGGCGGGAGCGCGGCTCCAACTTTTACTTTTTCAAGATCGTTCGTCATGTTGGTAAGCGACCAGACCACCGAATAGGTCGTCTCAACGCCGACTTTCGGAGGAAGCGGCCCAGTGTTCGGTATTGAAGAATTTGAGTAAAGTCCGCGTGAGGAAACCTGTAGTTTCGAAGAAACGGGTATCTCAACAACTCTCGTGCCGGTGACGTCCACGCCTTCAAACCCCGCGACATCGAGACCATTTTTGAGAATTACCGTTATTTTAATAACCGGCCGCTTATCGGTGGAGCTTAAAGAAAGTTCGCTTGCGGTCTTAAAAGTGAACTCCACAGATCCGTTGTCATCCGGCTCCATATTTCTGAAAGGCTCGTAACTGGCCGCATTCCAGATGATACTGCCGCTCGACTGGCGGTATGAACCGTTGTCCGCTCTTACAGTTTTAAGATCGATGGCGGAGCCTTCCAGGCGCGCCTCTAAAATGGCATCATTGACCGTGGTCGGAAGATTGTTGCGCCAATTTATTCTGACTATAACGCTCCCACCGGGGCTTGAAATATGTTCCTTGGCACCGTTTACAAGCATGCTGACTTCCAAAAAAAGAGGACGCAGTATAACGACCTCCGACGATTCGTCGTATGTCAGGAATTCTCCGGACCGCTTGTCCAGAACTCCGATAACTGCGTTGAAATTCTTAGGTTCCAGTTCAGAGCCGGAAATAACCCCGGAAAGCGCAATCGAGCCTCCTTTAGCGGGTTCCAACTTTTCCAGTTTCCAAATCCTGTCCCGCGGACCGGGCTCCACCGGGTAATTTTTTGTTAAGGGAAGAGGCGAAGCGGAGCCGAGCTCAAAATCAGTGGGAAGAGTCAATTTCAAAAAAAGGTCGTCTATCGACTGAGACGCCTGAGAAATATAACTAACTTTGAACTCGACATTCTGCCCGATGCGTATCTCCTCCGGCATATCGAAAGAAACCGATATAGGAGAACGCCCCACATGGAAAGAAAAAGAACCGTCTTTGGCAAAAACGGAGCTCGCGCCCTCCGGGCGGTACTCGACTACGGCCGAAACTTCTGCGGTCATGCCAGCCTTGCCGAAAACGAAAGCGTCGAAACTCTCCGATATGGTTTCGTTCGGAGCCAAAACCCCTATCGGTCTTCTCTCGCGAAAAACTTTTTCATTGGAAGAGAGTCCTGTCACCACTTTTGCTTTGGAAGAACCTGGGGTGGCATCCGGCGGATAATTGAAAATTATGACAACATCCTGCACGGGGACGGTGTTGTTGTTGGTTACTTTCACTTCCCAAACGGTAAGTCCCCCGCTTTTTATCTCTTTTTCACCCGTCAAAAAAACATCGAGCGATTGCAGTTTGAATATCGAGGAAAAACCGGAAAAGTATACAAAAAGCAGAGCAGTAATGAGAAATACTAGCCCGGTTACCGAACCCCAGAATATTTTAGAATTTTTTTTCGGCGCCTGCGCGGAATTTGTTTCGCTTTCCCAGGCAATTCTCCGCCCCTGCGTGGGACGGTTAAGATCCGGCGAAACCATCCGTTCCCCAAAATTTTCCTCCTTCTTATAAAGCCTTTTCCTTAAATCATCAAGACCGGCCATAATTTGATTATAGCCTCTGAAACGTTATGGGGCAATGACTCCAAAGACGACTGCGATATGCCGACGGCCTCGCTGTAACCTTCGTGTGCCAGAAAACTGCTGAGAAAATTCAGCGAAGCTTTTTCCATATCGGGATATTCCCTTCCAAAAAAACCGAGAGCCAGAAAGAACAGGACTTCATCCGCCACTCCAATCGGCACCACCATGTCCAAAACACGGGTAATTTTTCCCGATACTTTGAAGGAAACTGCATCCGCGAACCAGCGGCCATTCGCCGATAAAATATCCGCGTCGGTAAATGTGGGTATGTTGTCGCCATTCCTGATAAAAGAAAGACGGATATGGTTCAAAACATCCAAGTGCGAATTAAGTTTTGAGTTGGTCTTCCGCGCCCCTTTAGCCAGAATATCGATCTTTCCGAAGTCGCGCGTCAAAACACGCACGAGAAAATCCGCCTCGCCCCAAAGGAACTTTTTCATTACCAGACCTTCTGTTTTAAAATATTCCGAGGCCATTTAATGCTTTCCGAAAGTGATCTTCTTTTCCGGTGAAATTTTTACGGAAATATCTTTCGCGCTCACTTCCTTCAGAATAGCCGCCATATTTTTTCTCACGATGCGGGATATTTCTTCGTCCGCCTCCAACGTGATATTGACCTTGTCTTTGGGCGTAAGCCCGGCCTTCTTTCTTTCGGCCTGAATCTCACGGATGAAGTCGCGAAGCATTCCTTCATCACGAAGTTCTGGAGTAATATTGATATCAAGTTCACATGGAGACTCGTCCTGACTTTTATTTTTTTCTAAAATAACTTCTTTAACGTTAATTTCGTCTTTAAGAATATCTTTAAGCTCGTTCCAATATTTGGGCGCCTCGCCGCTATGTTTTATAGAAAATCTTTTCAGCGGTTGGCGTACCCTAATATTTTTTTCTGAACGCATTTTTAATGCAATTGCCGCATACGTCTTGACAAGTCCCATTGTACCAATGAGCTCGGCATCTATTTTTCGATTTATCGACGGCCAGTCCTCCAAATGGACGCTCTGCTTGTTCCCGAGTTCCAACCAGACCTTCTCCGAAATGAACGGGGCGAAAGGAGCCAAAAGTTTAGAAATTTCGGAAAGTAAATGCCGCAAAACCGCTTCGATTTCTTTGGATTTTTTCGGGTCTTTAATTGCGCCTCTTATTCTCCTTACGTACCAGCGCGAAACGTCTTCCGTTACAAAACTCTCAAGCGCGCGCGCCGCTCCCACAATGTCGTAAGCTTCCAGTTTGCCGGTTACATCCGATTGCACGGCAGAAAGCCTCGTTAAAACCCATTGGTTGATGAGCAAGTTAGTTTTTGGCGGCCGCACCGCCCCATGGCGGTCCGGCCGCCCGGAAGAATACAGTTTCCAAAATTGGAAAATGTTCCAGAATATCATGAAAAATCTGCGCTGGGTGTCTTTTATGTCATCTTCCTTAAAAAGCTTCGGGTCTCCCGGCTGATTAATGGTAAAAAAATACCAGCGCACGGGATCCGCGCCGTATTTTTCGATAAGCGGCAAAGGTTCCACTATGTTCCCGAGTGATTTGGACATCTTTTTTCCTTTGGTATCCAGCACATGGCCCAGGGAAATAACATTTTTATAAGGAGCGTCTTTACCCAAAAGCGTCCCTACCGCGAGCAAATTATAGAACCAGCCGCGTGTCTGATCCACGGCTTCGGTTATATAATCAGCGGGATATGCCGGTTTATTGGTATCGAAAGGGTAATGATCCTGGGCGAAAGGCATTGAGCCTGAATCGAACCATACATCCACCACCTCTTTAACTCTCGCCATTTCCCCTCCGCACCTGCATGTAAGCTTCACTCCGTCTATGTAAGGTTTGTGGAGATCCAAAATTAAATTTTCATCGCGCGGAATCGGACTCAACTCAACTTCCATAAATTCGGCAGTCTTAAGAAAATCCTTGCCTCTTTTTTCCTTTTCCGCCGATGATTCTTCATCGGAATACCCCAAAAAAGCGGTCCACGCCATCCAAAGCGTGTACTCATGGCTCACGACTAAAATGGTTTTATTTTTATATTCCGCCTCCGCTTCCGAAATCGCCGCCCAAAACCTTTTTTTTATGTCGGTTAGATTCTCTCCATCCGGCGGGGTCTTTGTGAATTTTTCCACGCGGTTAGCAAAATATTCGTGATACTTTCCGGGAAATCCGTTGGCAAAAATACCGGTGTTAACTTCTCCGAGCCTGGCATCAAACTTGATGTTTTGCGCAGAGACACCTAAAGCTTCCGCCACCATTTCCGCGGTCTGTTTCGTTCTTAAAAAAGGAGAAGCAAATATTACATCCGGCTTTATTTTTTGTTTTTTAAGTTTCTTTATGGATGTCTCAATCTCTTTTTTCCCTTTCGGCGTTAATTTATAATGGTTCTTTGAAAGGTCGCTGTTTATCAATTTAAGAACATTGTTTTCCGCTTGCCCGTGCCGCATTATAATGTAGCGGTTCCCGGAAACAACGCTTCTTTTTTTCAGCTCTGCTATCGAGCCTAAAGCTTCCCATTCTCCGCAAGCGGCGCATCTCCAGACCGGAAGAGGAGTTCCCCAATATCTTTCTCTTGAAAAAGCCCAATTCTTTTCTTCTTTCAGCCATTCCCCGAACCGGCCATGCTTTATATGTTCCGGATGCCAACTAATAACATCATTGTTCGCGATTAATTTAGGCCGTACCTTGTTCACGTCCACCCACCAGGCTTTCCGCGCAAAATACATGAGCGGCGATTTGCACCGCCAGCAAAAAGGATAATCGTGCTCGTAGGTTTCGATTTTAAACAAAAGTCCTCTTTCTTTCAGATTTTCAATGATGACCGGATTTGCTTCCTTAAATTTTTTTCCGTCCCAGGGTTTGCCCGGAGTTATCATGCGGCCATCTTCGCCGGTCGTAAACAAGATACTGAGCGTAACTTTTCTGGAAAGCTGAAAGTCATCGTCTCCGAACGCGGGAGCAATGTGTACGATGCCGGAGCCGTCCGCGACGGAAACAAAATCGCCCGTCACTACTCTGTATTTTACTTCTGGCAAGGGATACAAAGCTTCATATTCAATAGTTTTGAGTTCACTGCCTTTCACTTTTTTCAAAATTTCAGGATGAAACTCATCCAATAGCTGAATGCGCGATTCGGCCAAAATAAGGGTTTCGTCACCTATTTTCGCGAAAACATAATTTATATCCGGGTTTACAGCAAGAGCGGTGTTTCCCGGCAGGGCCCAAGGAGTCGTGGTCCAGGCGAGAAAACTCAATTTGCCTCCTCCGCCTTTCACGGGAAATTTCACATAAACTGATTCCTCTTTTATTTTTTCATATCCCTGCGCCAGCTCGTGAGAAGAGAGCGCCGTACCGCATCGCGCGCACCAGGGAAGCACTTTGAAGTCCTCGTATAAAAATTTATTTTTGGCGAATTCTTTTATTATCCACCAAAGGGATTCGATATAAGAATTTTCGTATGTTACATAGGCTTTTTTCATGTCTATCCAGAAACCCATGCGGTCCGTCATTTTTTCCCAAAGCTCCTTATACTGCCAGACCGATTCCCGGCATTTTTTGTTGAATGCCGCGACCCCGTATTCTTCGATATCTTTTTTGCTTCTCAAACCAAGGTCTTTTTCAACTTCCACTTCCACCGGAAGGCCGTGAGTATCCCAACCGGCGCGGCGCGGAACATGATAGCCGCGCATAGTTTTATAACGCAAAATTATGTCTTTGAAAGATCGCGCCTCCACGTGGTGCACTCCGGGTTTTCCATTCGCCGTAGGAGGACCCTCGAAAAAGATGAATTCTTTTCGGCTCTTTTTCCCGCGGGATTTCCTTTTTTGCACGCTTTTTTCAAAAATATTGTTATTATTCCAAAACGAAATAACTTCCTCTTCCATCCGCGGAAATGAAAACCCTTCCGGCTCTTTTTTCTCCTCTGCCATAGCAAAACTATAGCAAAAATAGGCTCTTTCGGAAAGCCTGCCGGTCTAAAAAAATAATTTGTCCAATAAAAACAAGAGCGGTGATGAAAAAAACCAGGAGAAGAACGCGGCAAGCGCCATAAATGGCGCCAGCGGAATTTCGCTTTTTAAATGGAATCGGCGCGAAATAAAACGCCTTTCAATCTGGCTAAGTAAAAGAAGAATTATCGCCCAAATGCCTCCTATCCAAAAACTGAGAATTATTGATGACAAATTCAAGGGAAAACCAAGAAAAAGCGAAATAAAAAAAGAAACATCGGTATCTCCCCTCCCCATCCATTTCCCACCGGAAAAAAACCAGAGAAGATAGAAAAACAAGGCGATGGAGGCGGAGGAAATAATGTCGCTTAAATAATTTCCGCGGAGAAAAAAAACGACAACTGCAAAAGCTCCAAAAATATATAAAAGCTGCGAATCGATTATCTTGTGCTTGAAATCATAAGCCGACACCAAAAAGAGCGCGGCAAATGCGACGAAGTAAAAAGCCATGGAAAAACCGAGACCGACCTGGGAATAAACAGAGATTGCGATTAAGCCCGTCAAAAACTCAACCAGCGGGTACTGCCATGATATTTTAGAGCCGCAATGAAAACACTTCCCCCTTTGCCGGAGAAAACTCAAAATGGGAATCAACTCTCTGGCACTTAAGTTCTTTCCGCAGGAAAAGCATTTCGAACCGCCAAAAACCAGCGATTTGCCGGTATTTTTTCTCAAAAGCACAACGTTCAAAAAACTCCCGATAATGGTGCCGAATATAAAAACAATAAATCCAAAAAGTATTTGCATAAATATATTATACCTCATTACTCTAGCATGAATTAAAGCTCTTGATAGAAGTCCGACTTCTATCATATACTCCTACCATGCGAGTAAAACCGGCAATTGACGAAATTTATCATATATTTAACCGAGGAGTAGAAAAGAGAGAAATTTTTCTTGATGATTTAGATCGGGAAAGATTTATGCGCGGTTTATATGTCTTTAATGATACATACCCTTTTATAAACGGCAACCGTAAAAGTAACGTGAGAGAAGTCGGACTTCTATCAAAAGATAGGGAGAAGTTGGTGGAAATTCTTGCCTTTGTTCTCATGCCAAATCATTACCACCTGATGGTAAAACAGATAGCCGAAAATGGAATAACAGAGTTTATCCGCAAATTAGGAACCGGTTACACAAATTATTTTAATCTCAGATACAAAAGAGTCGGCCCATTATTTCAAGGAAAATATAAATGCGCGTTAATCAAGGATGATAAATATTTTATGTATTTACCACATTACATTCATCTAAACCCAATTGGAATAAACTTACCTAAAATGAGACAAGCTAATGTCAAGAATTTAAATCAGACCGTAAGTTTTTTAGAATCCTATCGCTGGTCTAGTTATCCATATTATATTGGAAAAAATAATTTTTTTGAGATTATTGATAATAAATTACTCAAAGAGGTCTTTGAAACTCCACAACAATATAAAAACAACATTATTCAGTGGCTTAAAGACGGAAATATTGAAGATTTAGATGATATTGCATTGGAGAAAAAAGCAGAATAAGAGAAGTGAGAGAAGTCGGACTTCTATCATGTGGGGTAAAAAATCTACACAAAAACACCCGGCTCCGCCATCCGCCAAACGGCGGAGGCGATGCCGGATGTTTTGAGTTCTGAATTAGCTTACGAGGAATTACGGGGCGAGGTCATAACAATTGTCAGTAGCGCCATCTGTTGTGCCGCAATCAGTGCTGAGCCCGGCAAAACCGAAGTTTGCTACAGCCAAGTCCACATCTGTGGTCAAAGCCTTGTTCGTTGCTTCTTCAAGCACCGCGCCCATGTGGTAATACAAACATGAACCTACTACATCTGCCACTGCGCATGCGCCTCCTGCTGCGGCATCCAAGTTGTCGTACTTATAGTTGGCGCCATTCGGGTCTTTCGGAACCACGGCAATGTAGGTCGGGGCAAGGCCGTTCGGTGAAGCGGCGTAAATGTCATCTGGATATTCGGCAGAGTTGGCGTCGGCCCTTAATTCCAAGGCCAATCTTATCTGGTTGAGGTCCGCAATTCTTCTGGCATCGCGCGATTTCATCCGCGCGCTGTTCAATGAAGCCAAGACAACCGAAGCCAAAATACCGATAATGGCGATAACCACCAAGAGTTCTATCAAAGTAAAACCTTTTTTTCCAATTTTTTTCATTTGTGTGTTAAATTTTTAAGCTGATAAAAATTTAATAAAACAGATTCGACCTTGATTTACTTATGCTTTAAATGGCATAACGTTGTTCATTTCATTATAGTCCTAAAAAAAATAAAGCTAAATGGCTTTATCCACACCCGCCTTCGCCAAGACTTCGGCGCGGCAAAGCAGCTAAAATGCGCTTGCCAGGTTGTAAATCGGCAAAAGCACCGATGCAACCAAAAATCCCACTCCCAAGCCTAAGCCCACGATAAGCATAGGTTCAATAAGGCTCACAAGGTTGCTTATCAGATTATCCACATCCCGCATGTAAAAACCCGACAAACTGTTCAAAATATTCTCCAGTCTTCCGGCTTCCTCGCCTACTTTGACCATTTGGGTAAACAAAGGAGGAATATCCTCGTAACGTGCGAATGCGTCCGATATCGTGCTTCCGCCTCTCACGCCTTCCATGGCTTCAAGAAGAATTTTGCGGTAAACCTCGTTACCCACAACGTCAGCCGAGATCTCTAGAGATCTCACGACCGTTATCCCCCCCGACAAAAGTGTGTGCAGATTGTCCGATATCCGCGCAAGATATATCTTGCGGAAAAGCCCTCCAATGACCGGAATGGCCAATAGCAGGCGCGAAAAATACTCCTTTCCGGCTTTGGTTCTGGAATATTGGACAGCCATCACGACCCCCACCGCAAGCAAAATCAAAAGGATAACACCGAAGTTCCTCAGAAAATTAGACATCCCAATGACAACTTTGGTGTAAAAAGGCAATTCCTGCCCGGCCTCCGTCAATATCGTGGAAAGCCGCGGAATGACTGTTGTCATCATAAGCACAATGACCCCGACGAAAGCCAAAAGCACGAAAACGGGATAGATCAGCGCGTTCTTAGCTTTGCTTGTCAACTCATAGGAATGTTCCAGATAATCAGCCAAATATTTGAAAACTTCTTCAAGGCGTCCCGATTCTTCCCCGGACCTCACCATCGCAACGTAAAATTTTGAGAAAACTTCCGGATGCCGGTCCATCGCCTGCGACATCGAAAGGCCTCCCTGGATATCGTCCAAAAGACCGATGAAATGCTTTCGCAAAACGCCTTTTTGCGTTTCATTGACTATTATTTTCATTGACTCCACGACCGGCACTTTAGCCTCAAAAAGAGTTGAGAGCTGCCGCGAAATAATGACTACATCTTCCTGCTTGACGCGCTCGAAAGGGTTCAGAGCCTTTACGGCCTTCCCCAAACCCACCGGCTCATCCATCGGCTCAATCTCGGTCACAAGAAAGTTTTTCCTCTGGAGGGACGAAACGGCAAGGTCGACGGTTGCTGCGTCCACAACTCCGTGGGTCTCTTCTCCTTCCGATGTACGAGCTTTATAGCTAAATTGCGGCATGACTAAATTATACGACAAAATACGGTAAAATTGCCGCAAAGTTGTTCACAGTTCGAATTTAGGCCGATCAATAACCTGCCATTGAGCGCAGTTCTTTGGGATTCAAGGAGAATGCGAGGGCGTTTTCCATCGTAATTTCTCCTCTCCTGACGAGGTCCACCAAAGAACGGTTGAAGCTCACCATTCCCGAATCAGAACCAGTCTCGATAACCAAGTCAAGCTCATGCACTTTATTTTCGCGGATGAGATTACGCACCGCGGAATTTGATATCAAAAGTTCATAAGCCGGAACAAGGCCTCCAGAAATGCGCGGAAGAAGCCGCTGTGAAAAAATACCTACCAAAGTGTTGGAAAGCTGCGCTCTTATCTGTCCCTGCTGCGCCGCCGGGAAAGAGTCGATTATGCGATCGATGGTCTGAGCTGCGTTATTTGTGTGAAGCGACGAAAAAACCATGTGGCCGGTTTCTGCGGCGGTAACGGCAGCGGCCATTGTTTCGTGGTCGCGCATTTCCCCGATCATGATGACGTTCACGTCCTGCCGGAAGACCGACCTTAAAGCCGTAGTGAAATCTTTGGTGTCCCCGCCTATCTCGCGCTGGTCCACCATGGAACGGTCAGGCGTGAAAATATATTCCATCGGGTCTTCAATGGTAATTATCCGCTCGGTGCGCGTATGATTTATGACGTCCACAAGCGAGGCCAAAGTCGTGGATTTTCCGTGCCCGGTCGGCCCTACGACTAGGAAGAAACCCTGTTCTTTCATCGCGAATTCCTGCAAAACCGGCGGCAGGGCCAATTCCTCAAATTTTTTAATGTTAACCGGAATCAGCCTCATCGCCACGCCAATGTACCCCTTTTGATAGTAAGCATTGACCCTAAAGCGGACCTTGTCTTTATACGAATAAGAAAAGTCGAGCTCTTTTTCATTCAAAAATTTCTCGTACTCCTCTTTGGTTATCATCGAGGCCACGAGCCCGGCCGTGTCTTCCGGGGTCAGAATGGATTTTTTGTTCAATGAAATAAGCTGGCCCGAAACTCTGAGCATCGGATGGCGGCCGACGGAAATATGCAGGTCAGATGCGTTGGATTCCGCCACGTTGGTTATTAATTCATCAAGCATTTTTCCGTAGTCCATGTTATTTTGTTTTCTCTATGTAACTGTTAACTTTAGCCACTACCTCCGACGGAGTAAAATGGGCTTTCACGATGTAATCATTGGCGCCTAATTTCATGCCTCTTTCAATATCTTCTTTCTGTCCTAAATTCGTAAGCAGAAACAGAAGCGCTTTTTGGGCCACATTTTTTTTCTTGAGCGCCCGCAAAACGTCGAAACCGTCCGTTTTCGGCATGACAACGTCCAATAAAATTATGTCTGGATTTAATGATTCCGCTTTTTCAACCGCCTCCTCTCCGTTCCTGGCGATCTCCACTTCAAAACCCGCTTCCCTGAACTTCAAGACGTACATATCCAGCAAAAACTCATCATCATCGACGATCAAAACTTTTTTCCCTTTCATAAGAATATATTAGCACACTATGGCGTAAAGGTCTGCCAGCCCGGTGATTTATTGGGTACTGCGTCGGTTTCCAGATCATATCGAAGCTGGAAGGATTGTCCATTAAGCAATGATTGGTAGCAATATATGTAAATATTCGCGTCGCCACAGGAACCGATGATATTCTTGGGATCCGTGGGAGTTACAGGGATGGTTTTTTCCGCTCGAAGCGCCGCCGATAAACAGTCACTCGTCCCGTTCACAACGGTTTCCGTGGCACAAACGGGATAAGTCCCCACATTACTGATATAAAGACTAAGAGCGTTCTGTATCTGCTTTAAATCTTCTTCGCGCCTTGCATCCCTGGACCGCGCGCGCGGGGTGGACATAAAAGCTAAAGCCGCGGCCGCTATAAAAGCGATAATGGCAACCACCACCATAAGTTCGATCAAAGTAAATCCTTTTTTTGTTCCATTCATTTTTTTATATTACCTCCAGAAGTTCTTCGAGGCCGATCTTCCCTTTCAAAACTTTCATGATGCCGTCCTGGTGCATAGATATCATGCCGCGCTTCCTCATTTCATCCATGATTATTTTTTCCGTGGGACGCGTAAGAACGAGCTGGGAAAGTTCCGGGTTCATCGTCATCATCTCCACCACTGCCGAACGTCCGCGGGTCCCTTTGGGGCACTCCACAGTAGACTTGGCTTTATAAATGTGGTCCGGAAGCTGAATATTCTTGGCAACGGATTCGGGCATTGCCGCTATCTCTTCGAGCAGCCTTTCTTTCAATTGCCCCTCCACGGGGACCGCTTCGCGCGACTCTTCGCAAAGATTTCTAACAAGCCTCTGCCCCATCGCCATGACAAGCGTGGGGGCGATAAGATACGGATCCACCCCCATGTCTATTAATCGCGGTATTACGCCTGCGGCATTGTTGGTGTGCAAAGTGGAAAAAACCAAGTGACCGGTGAGCGCCGCGTGAATGGCAAGTTTTGCGGTTTCCCGGTCGCGTATCTCTCCCACCATCATGATATCCGGGTCCTGCCGCAAAATATGCCTGATCCCCTGCGCGAAGTCATAGCCGATCTCAGGACGCACTTGTGACTGGTTGATACCTTCAATGGCATACTCGACCGGATCTTCCAAACTTACGATATTGCTTCCTTCTTCGTTCACTTCCTTCAACATCGCATAAAGCGAAGTTGATTTCCCGGAACCTGTGGGGCCGGTTATCAAAATAAGCCCGTAAGGTTTGTCCAACGCCTGCTTTAACTGCCCAGAATTGTACTCTTCTAGATCGAGATCTTTCAAATCTTTTACGCCGGACTCCGAGTCCAAAATACGAATGGCCACTTTTTCGCCGAAATACGTCGGAAAAGTGGAAACACGAAAGTCAACTTCTTTTTCATCTATTCGAGCGGAAAAGCGGCCGTCCTGCGGCTTACGTTTTTCATCCAACTGCATGTTGGTCAATATTTTCACCCTGGAAATTATTGAATCGTGGACTTTAAGCGGTAAAATAAGGCTCGTATGCAAAACTCCGTCAACCCTGAATCTGACGCGAAGACTGTCCCTCGTGGGCTCGATATGAATATCCGAAGCTTTTCCTTCCGTGGCGTGCCTGAGCATAACCGCCACCATTTTTGTTATTGGCGCATCCTCGACTTCCGGCGCGGCCTGCGCCTGTATCTCCGGCACCGCGCTCGCCTCATCCGCCAAAGCCGATTCGAGTTCGCCCAAAACTTTGTTAACTTCGCCGGAAACCCCCTTATATTCTTCAAGCACGGAGCCAAAATCATGAGGAGAAAGTAAAACCAATTTAAACGGACGGTTCAGCCTCGAGATAATAAATTTCATCGCTTCTTTAGATTCTATGTTGTCGGGATCCACGATGCCGATGGATACCGTTCCGTTTTCTATGCCCACGGGAACGAATTGATAGTGCCGGGCCGATTCTTCGGGAACAAGTTTAAGCAGGTCGAAAGGGACTTTGCGGCTCCCTAAAATAAAAAGTGGAATGCCCAGAGCTTCACTTTTCGCTTTCATAATCACAAGTTCGTCAATTCCGCGCGAAATAAGCTCGTCTTCGAACGAAAGGTTTTTTCGTTTGGCTTCTCGTTTTATATCGGACGCATCTTTTAACTGAAGGACTCCGTTGGTTACCAAAACATCTAAAATTCCTTTTGCCATATTATTATTTTAGCATATATCGCGGCAATATGATAAAAGTGACGCTAAAATAACGTCTTTCCCGCCGCTTAAATTCTCCAGAGAAACGAAATGATCTTTTAAAGCCTCGGCTTTAAGCGATTGAATCCCGGTTTCCGGCATGACCGCTCCGAATTCTTTTTTTACGGCATCTGTAAAAACCAAAAGGTCGCCTCCTCCGCCCGTCAGCATTATTTTCTTTGTTTTTTCCCCAAAGAAATCGATGTGTTTTTTTAATTCGACTCTCCAATCTTCCAGAGCGGAATCCAGGAAGCGGGCCGCTTTTTCCTCAAGAGCAGTGTCCAAAGTGCCGGCCAAATGTTTTTTTAAAATAGACTCGGCTTCAGAAAAATCGGTCTTAAAGAAGACCGAGGCTCTGCGCTCCAGAGTCCTTACACCGAAAGCGACGGGCTCCGCCTGACGGAGTTCGTCGCCGCTCACATGGAAAACGGAAGTGACCTCTCCCCCGATGTCCGCGAGAACCAGCGGCTCGGATAGGTTTTGGGTGCCTTTCAACGTGTTGAAGACCACTCTGGCATCGGAAAAAAAACATAATCCGGCAGCCGGATAAAAGTGTTCGCGCGCTTCGTCCGCCTGTTTCTTTAAAAGCTCCGAGATAAAAGTAAAAAGAACGTTTATCCCAAAAAATTTGCCGCGGTAATTAACCGGGCTCGTGACCGCGTAACCATTGACAGATGCGCCGAGTATTTCTTTTTTGGCGGCAACCAGGGACGGGTTCTCAGACGAAAGCTTTCCGGCCGCTTCGTCGATAGCAAATTTTATTTCAGATTCAGATATCGGAGTGAACGGCGGTTTACGCTCGACAATATGCCGCAAAGCGCGCTCGGAAACTAAAGGGTCTGAAAAACTTATGAGTATCTTTTTAACTTCCGGCTCGGCTCTCGCCGCCTCCGCAAAAACTTTTTTTAGGTTCGAAAGAACTGCATTGGCGCTTTGTTTTTTCGGGCCTTCGATAAGCAGGTTGAAAGGAAAGCGGAAAACTTTCGATATCTTGAGCTTCCCACCGTGTTCTTCGGCAGCCAAGACCGCCGAGAGTGAGGCGGTGCCTACGTCTATGGCAAGTAATTTTGTTCCTGCAAAGCTTGTTCGCGAAGTCAAAAAATTCAACATGATTATATTATAAGTCAAAAACTCCCCCGCCAAAAGAAAATACGGGGATAAAAAAACCCCAAGTGTTAACTCAGGGTATCTAAGGCTCTTTTGAGTACTTCCATATCCGCATCGATTTCGGCCTGGGTTACCGTGAGAGGCGGCATGAAGCGAATAGTGTTTATACCCGCGCCTATAAGGATTAACCCCGGTTTTTGGGCCGCTGCAGCTCTTACAACTTGCTCGGCGAATTTTCCAAAATAAAAGTGCACACCGATCATAAGCCCTAGGCCATCGATCCTCTCGACGGTTTCCCGGCCAAACTTGTTTTTCCAAAAAACTTTTTTCAGCCTTTCCA
This sequence comes from Candidatus Giovannonibacteria bacterium, assembly GCA_016176295.1. GTDB lineage: Bacteria > Patescibacteriota > Minisyncoccia > UBA11713 > 2-01-FULL-45-33 > JACOXN01. The sequence goes on along the minus strand of JACOXN010000009.1, from coordinate 22,759 downwards.
GAAGATACCCACCCATCAATCTGGCATTTTCAACTAACTTTTCTTCCATGATCATCTGGATGTTGGCCAATGCTGCGGCCACTGATACTGGAGCCCAGCCCAGAGTGCCGGAATGAGCGCCATGAGGGAATCCGTTCGGCAAGATGTCTGTTCGCGTAACAACGGCGCCTATCGGAAAGCCGGCACCGAGCGCTTTGGATAAAATAATCGCATCCGGGTTAAAACTCAAATAGTCGCTCGCAAACATTTTCCCCGTGCGCCCGAAGCCAGTCTGGATCTCATCCACAATGAAACGGATGCCGCGCAATTCCGCTTCACGGTATATCATGCTCATGGCCTTAAAGTCGGCAATGTTAACCCCACCCTCGCCTTGGACTACCTCCACGAAAAGCGCAGCAATCCGGTCTTTGTAATCTTCGCTGTCCAAGATGGCGCGTACCTGGTCCATGTAGCCGTGATAGATTCCCAATCCAGGCGTTCCCCGTACCGGAAACGGCAATCTCGCGACATCGTAGCCCTGCACATGCAAAAGCTTGTGTATCGACTTGGAACTGGAAATATCCTTTGCAAGCCCATGCCTGCCATGGAAAGCTCCATGAAATGCGGCGAATTTTTTTCGCTCGGGGTCACGTGCCAATTCCTTGAGGAACGAAGCGAGAGCAATGTAACCACTCGCGTCAACAGACGTGGCTCCGGAAACTTCCGGAAAAACCATCTGCGGACACGGTATCGGTGCCATTCGCACCAACTCTTCCGCCAGACGCAGGGGCGAAACTTCCTGGCCAGCCAGGTAACCGTTTTCGTGTTGGCAGCGCCACTGCCAATCATTGGTCAAAACGCCGGTCAAATATTTCATCTGTTCAATGACCGCCGAAATAACTTTTTCCGGACATTGTCCTGTGTTTATAACTCCGACTTGCGAAGAGTAATCAGAAAAAAGGTTTCCATCGATGTCGGTTACTCTTGCGCCCTTTCCGAAAGAAAGCACCGGCCGCGATTCATCCCCTGTTGGCCATAAAAAAACCTTTCGCAATCTTTCGTAATATGCGTCCGTTTTGGGGCCGTAATGCAGAGTTTTTTCGTCCATAAAGCCTCCGTTGAAAATAGAAAAAAACAACCTGCTTTCAGGTTAGCAACAGGAGACGCCCAAAAGCAAGGTCAATATTGCGGATTTGCGTTATTTTTTTACAACCCTATACTTAGACTAGATTATGGAATTTATCTAGAGGATAGTTTTTATGCACTATTCTGTCGTTAACGCTAACCCGAAGGTAATCTCGATTGTCTCGATTGCGTCAAAGAATCTTTCGCTACAAGACATTCTATCGGTTGCCGCAAAAGAATTTCCTTCTCTATCGTTTGATCAACTAATCATTACCCCGTCCGATAATCCTTATATCGTTTATCTTCAACAAAAGCATCCCTGACGGCCATTATGCCGTCTTTTTTGTCTAAGCCCCCGGGCGCCTTTCATATTTATTCAACCGTCGCGCGGATGCGGCGGAGGCCGGAGCCCACCGCTTCCTGTTTCAATATTTTGAAGCTGCCTATTTCGGCGGTATTTTTCACGTGCGGTCCTCCGCAAAGCTCGCGCGAGAACACCTCGGGCGGGTCAGCCTTGAAATGCCCCACGGAATAGACGCTGACGACCGGCGGGTATTTTTCCTTGAAAAAATGCAGAGCCCCCGACTTCACCGCATCCTCAAAAGGCATCTCTTTTTTATCCACGCTGTACTTTTGCTTGACGGCAAAATTGACGAGTTCCTCAACTCTTTTTAATTCTTCGTCAGTCAGTTTCCTTACAAAAGAAAAATCGAAACGCGTCCGCTCTACTGTTATGTCTGAGCCGGCCTGTTTAACTCCTTCACCCAAGACTTTTCTTAAGGCGGCCTGCATCAGGTGCGTGGCCGTGTGTAGCCGGGTTACCTTTTGCAGTTCTTCTTCATTGGCCGCTTTCAATTCTCCCGTGTCTAAAATAAGTCCGTGGCCGCCGAATTTTTTTTCAATTCCGGCGCGGGAAATTTCCTGATGCTTTTCAAATTCTTTTTCAAAATCCTCGCGTTTCAAAGATACGGCCCTTTCTCCGCCCATTTCTTTAATAATTTCATAAGGAACACCGTAAGTTTCGTACAATTTAAATGCGGACGCGGCATCCAACTCAGCGGCTTTATTTAATTCTTTCACACCCAGTTCCAGCGTTTTTGAAAATTTTTCTTTCTCTTTCTCTATTTCCTCGCGGATAATATCCGCGTTCTTCAAAAGTTCATCGTAAAATTCGCCGTAGTCATGCACGAGGTCGTGGACAATGGAATTCAAAAGATGGTCCGGTAATTTTGCCTGTTTTTCATAAACAAACACCCTGCGCAAAAGTCGTCTCAACACATATCCGGCTTCTTTGTTGGATGTCCGCACTCCGGCAGAGATAAGAAAAGCGCTCCCCCGCAAATGGTCCACAATTATTCTTTTGATCCTTAGTTCGAGTTCTGCGGGCAGAAGTTCAAAATACGGAGCAAAAAGATCTGTTTCAAAAATATTTTTCTTTCCCTGCGCAACCATAACAAGCCGTTCAAAGCCGCGTCCGTTGTCTATGGCTTTTTGCGCCAGCGGTTCATATTTACTTTCTTTGGTTTTGTTGTACTGCACGAAAACATCGTTCCCAATCTCCACGAAACGCCCGCAGTCGCAATTTGGATGGCACTCCTTGCCGAAAGCCGTATCATGCGGTATGTCGAAGTCATAAAACATCTCGGCATCGGGTCCGGCAGGTCCAGGTCCAGCTTCCCACCAATTTTTTTCACGGCCATACAGATAAATCCTTTCCCCTATCTTTGCCTCCATACCTACTTTTTTGAATTGCTCCTGCCACAGAGTTATGGCTTCTTCGTCGCGGGGCACTTCCTCATCTCCCTTGAATGCGGTAACAAAAATTTTCTTGGGGTCAATACTCATTACTGAGGTTAAAAATTCAAAACTCAACGGAATCGCGGTTTCCTTAAAATAGCCACCGAAAGAAAAATTCCCGACCATTTCAAAAAAAGTCAAATGCGAAAAATCTCCCACTTCATCGATGTCTGTGGTACGGAAACTTTTTTGGATTGAAAAAACATTTCTACTGCCAAAATCTTTAAACGGATCCGCCTTGCCGGTTAAGTACGGCTTGAACTGCTGCATCCCGGCCGTGGTCAAAAGCACCGAGGGATCATCAGGAATAAGCGAAGACGACGGCACGATTTTGTGTCCCCTACTCTCAAAAAAAACCAGGAATTTACGGCGCAGTTCTTTTGAATTCATCAGTGAGATTTTACCTTAAAAATCCTAAAATAAAAAGAGCCCGCTATAGTGGGACTCATGATTTTTCTAGAAACGCTAAAATACCTTTTCTTACGCAAGATGGAGCAAACCCAAGCGTCTCGCAGATATTGGTGAACGTATAAATGTAGTCCTCTTCCGTTTCGTCTTTTATCCATTGCAATTCTTCAGCAAAAAGTTTTTTATTCTTTTTGCCGCCGCTTCGGCAAAATCTTTCCAAAACTCCAAATGCGTCTCCAAGCAACGCAAGCATCAATTTACGCTCCGGCTCAATCACACTGCCAATCCGAAAATTAACTCGCTCAAATTGTTCCTTCACTGTGGGCTCGGAGGAAAACATTTCGCCAAAAAGGTTCTCAAGCCCCCTGGAATCTATTTCATAGGACATATATACCTCCTTTTCATCTGAAAAATTAATAACACAAAACAGAAAAAAATGCAATATTATGCAGATTTCGGAGGCAACTTTTTTCACAAAATCAAACCACTGTCAGGATTTAAACAGGCCCAAAACCACGACAGCAAAAACCGATATTACGCCGCCGCTGATCGCGCAGATGAAAGCCCATTCTACCGCCTGCACCGTCCCGGCAAAATAAAAATAAGACGAACCCGAAAAAACAATCGCGGCAAGCGCAAAAAGAAAGCTCCGCCATTTTATGAACGGATTATCCTTCACTTTTATTGCTCCCGACAGGAATGCCAAGGCGAAAATCCAGGCCAAGGAAATTTGACCGATCTGGTTGAGAAGCACGGCGGGCTGGCTCCCTTTCCAGACGACGAACCCTTCCGCAATAAAGTTGCTGTTGGGAAAATACAGATACAGTGCCGATACGGCAGCTCCAAAAATAAAATAAAATGCCGAAACGAATCCTGAAATGCCCGGTTTGCCGGGAAAAAGCAACCCCAGCGGTATCTTGATGAGATACGCAAACCCCCAGAAAATGAAAAAGAATCCTATGGCAAGCCCGATGTTCCAAAAGTATTTGTCCGCGCCAAAGAGGAGCGGCAACAGAACCGAAAGATTATATAAAGCATATAATAAAAAGAAAAAGCCCAAGTCATGCGACAGCTGGGATTTATGCGTGCGCTCTCTGAAAAATATTTCAGAATAAAAGAACACTACAAGGCTCAAGACGCCGAGAATGCCGTGAAAGAAAATCGTGTAAGGCGCGATCATGATTTTATTGTCAGTTCGCTAACTACCCTCCGCTTGAAAAGCCCGACCAGATTCCCCGCCAGAAAAAATACCAATCCTAATATCGAGAAGAAAAACGCCAGATATACGTGTTCAATTCTCACCGCCCTGAAATAATAGAACGCGGCAAAAGGCAGCACCGCCCCTGCGCCGAAAAGCGCGAGCGCCTTTATTTTAAGCTGCAGAGATCCTAAATTTTTAAATCCGACAATAAAAGCCGCCGCAAAAGTCCACCCGGCAACAAACATGAAAAAAATATAAAAATAGGCGATGTTATTTGAATACCAAAAAATCCACTTCCCGCCGGGAGCGATCAATGGAATTTCAAAAAATAAGAACTGCAAAAATACGCTGCCGATAATACCTATAATATATGCTCCGCTCCAAAATTTTTCCAACCGTTTGTCATGCAGTAAAAGAGATACACCTACTTTGAATGCATTCCAACATGCTATACCAAGAAAAAGCAGCGCCAAAAGATAAAAATACGCCGATGCCGCAAAAACCTCTTTAAAAACCAGAAGAGGTGTTATCAGGGCCGCATTGTACAAAAAGAAAAGTAAGAACCAATTGAAATAATTTTTATATATTTTGCTGTTGGAATCTTTTTTTTTATAAAAAAGATAAATTAAACTGCCCAGACAAAGTCCTGCCATCACCCCATGCAAAGCCAATGTATACGGCGCGATCATTCTTTTATTATACCGCCGCCCAGCATTTCGGCAAAATCAGAATAGAAGACTATTGACTGCCCAGGAGCAACAGCGCGCTGAGGAATTTCGAATATAACTTCTCCATTTTGCGCAAGTTCGCATTTTTGCAGAAGCTGGCGATATCTTATTCTGGCCCTACAAGTTAACGGAAACTCCGGCACTCCGGAAATCCAATTAATATTTTCCGCAACAAGTTCCTTCCTGTACAAAATAGGATCGGCATCGCCGCGCGCCACGACTAATGTATTGGCCGCAACATTTCTTTCGGCAATGTAGAGCGGTTGCGCGCTGCCGCCGATATTCAGGCCGTGACGCTGACCCAAAGTAAAAAAATGCGCGCCGTCGTGCTCCCCCAATTTTTTCCCGGAGGAATCCATGATATCGCCTTTTAACTGCGGCAATGATTGTCGCAGAAACTCGCCGAAATCAACCTTGCCCACGAAGCAAAGCCCTTGAGAATCTTTTTTCCCGGCCGTGGAGAGCCCCGCTTTTTTTGCCATCAAACGCACTTCGCTCTTCAAATATTCCCCGATTGGAAAAAGCGCGCGCTTGAGCTGGTTCTGGGTGAGAGTCCACAAAAAATAACTCTGGTCTTTAGCCGTGTCCATTGCAGAAATCAAGGCAACGGTCTCATTTGCTTTCGAAAAGCTTTCGCAGCCCCGAAAAGCTTGGTCTTTCGCAAAGCGAAAGTTTTCGGGGCGAGAATGCAGATAATCGGCAGCCACAGGAGCTGACGAATTATCGGTTTGAGAAAGTAAATGAGGCCGGCGCCGAACATAATGTCCAGTCGCAATGTAATCTGCTCCCGCTTCCAAAGCGTTCTTTAAAAAAATGCCGAATTTTATTTCCGAATTGCACATGACGTCCGGATTGGGTGTGCGCCCGGATTTATATTCCCGCACCATATAGTCAAAAACTTTCTCGCGGTATTCTTTTTTGAAATCGAAAACTTTAAAAGGTATGCCAATCTTTGCGCATACCCGCATCGCATCCCGCTTATCCGCGTTATCTTCACACCCGTCCCAGCAGAGCATATGAGCTCCCGTCACGTCGTATCCCTCTTCTTTCATAAGCAATGCCGCGACCGAGGAATCGACCCCGCCCGACATTGCCACAAAAACTTTTATTTTACTTTTGGCCGTTAATCTTGACTTAAAATAGCATTAGTGGTTGTTTCTTGTGGTATTTTCTTTCTCACGCTCATCTGGTGGCTATCCGCGCCGGAAAAATACGCCCCCAACTTTCAGGGCTCAGCCATAGAGAGGGTCATGGAGGACAGAGATAAAGCCGCGAATGCGTATAAACGGGAGACCGAAATCGCGCGGGCAGCCGAGGATTTCGGAGTTATATGCAAAGACATGTCGGAATGCGGAATGTTTCTGGAAAAAATACTTAAAAATCCGGAATTAAAATCAGCCGTTCTTCAGGCGCAATTTCAAGACATTCCTCTTATCGCCAGAAGCAAATTCTATGTAACGCAAAACAGCATAGGCATCAGCGTATATGCCGCCGACGCAGAAATAATCAAATTCCTATCGGGAAAATCCCGGTAGGTTTTTTATTTCATCCGCTTGGCAATCGGATTGCTAAGTTAATCAAATAGCAGTTCTTCCATTTCTTTGAATAGCTGTTTTCGTTTTAAAATATTGCCCAAAGAATTTAAAGAAAAGTTTTTATACTCGTCTAGAGTATCAAATTGATCATGAATAAGGCTGGAACTACATAATTTGTGAGTTTTATCGGACGGCGAAAGATATTCTTTCCAACTCGATCTGAATTCCATATCACCCTTTATTTTATGTACTTTGTTATTCAAATTCACATACGCACTGAGATGCGTTAAATACTCGTTTGAGTCTACGTGCTTTGCTTTGAACTTGCCTTGAAAAAGTACTCCAGTTCTTCGATATTTAATATTAAAATGTTGCGTAAATCCGGTTCCAATCCTTCGCATAAATTCACTAATACCATTATCAACGCGTTGGCGCAGAATTATATGATAGTGATTAGGATTGAGACAATAGCATACAACATCCACCAACTTGGTAATCTTATTACTAAGTTGGCCTTTTTTAAAGGAATTCTCAAAAATACTACCAATAGGTTTCACCGAATTGAACTCGTTCAAACACTGCAAAAATCTATCAAAATCATATTGATCAGAAAAAATTATCCTCTTTTCAACACCCCGATTGTAAATATGATAATACTCTCCGTTCACAAATCTGAATTTTCTCATAATGTCAGTATTATATGGCTGAAACCCGTACTTGGCAATCGGATTGCTAAGTGAGTTATTTCGCGTAGACGCTGGCATCCTCCAATTTTACGGAGAGCAGGCGGGAAATGCCGTCAGGACCCATTGTGACACCGTAAAGAACGTCCGCGCACTTCATGGTTTCGCGGTTGTGGGACACCACGATTAGCTGCGTGCGCTTGGACAATTCCTTCAGCATCGAGCCGTAACGATTGGAATTCGCCTCGTCCAAAGCGGCGTCAGTTTCATCAAGCACCAGAAACGGAGGCGGATTAACGGTGGAGACAGCAAAAAGCAAGGCAATAGATGTAAGCGCTCGCTCACCCCCTGAAAGCATATTGAGAGAGCGGATGCGCTTGCGCGGGATATCGACTATGATATCGAGTCCGGATTCAACTTCTTCCTCGCCTTCCCAGTCTTCGCCCCCATCCTCATTTTTGCTGACAGGTTTTTTCGGCTCCATTATCTTGAGTGAGGCTTTTCCTCCGCCGAATATCTCATGGAAAAATTCCGAGAAAAGCTTGTTAATCTCGCCAACGCCGGCGGTAAAATCTTTTTCTATCTTATTTTGCAGCTCCTGGAGCATCTCCCCCATTTGCGATGCGGCTTTTTTCAGGTCGTCCAGTTCTTTGGCCAGGAATTCGTCGCGCTTCGCCGTTTCGTCGTATTCCTTGATCACTCCTTCGTCCACTCCTCCGGCTTCTTCAAGTAAAATGCGCGCGCGCTCTATTTTTCTTCGGAGCTGGGCCCTGTCAGCCGGCGAAAAAACTTCTCCCGCGGCATCCACTCGCCCCAGCCGGTCGTGAAAATCGACTTCCAGCTCATTTTTCTGGATGTGCCATCTTTCCTCCCTGGCTTCCAATGAACGCAGTTCGTCCCGCGCACGCGCAAGCTCCGAGGTCAACTCCCGATAGGAAATTCCTTCCTTTTGTATGGCGGCGGTGCTCGTCTCATGCCGCTCTTCCAATGAGCGCTTGGAACGCAAAATATTATTTTCTTCTTCTTCAAGAGCTTTCAATTCTTCTTTAAATTTACCGAGTGGTACTGTTTCCTCGGCCGAAGGCGCCGATTTCTCCTTGGCACCTCCGCTTAAAGTTTCCAGTATTGAATATATTTTCTGGACCGTTTCAAATATATAATTGCGCAAAGTGTCCATTGAACCCGAATTGCTCGCGGTTTCGAGGTCCGAGAGAATATCTTTTAACACATCCCTGAAATGCTGCTTCGAAACCGTATCCGGACCTTCGGGTTTTTCTTTTCTTGCGGCCTCGCCTTCCATCCGGCCTATCTCGCGCTCGATCTCCGAGCGCCTTTTTAAAATAGCATCGCGGGCGTGGTCCAGTTTTTTTAATTCTTCAAAAAAAGCCCTGGTATCCGAGTCACCGGCCATGATCTTCTCGCTCCTCGAGACGGCTTCCTCAAGCTCCCGCATTTTTTTCTGCAGCGGCTCTTTTGCTTTTTTTATTTCTTCCTCCTCGGTCTTTATGGAAACAAGCTCGCGCGCCACATACTCCCGCGAAAGCTCTTCCAAAGATCGCCGGAGCTCCGCGGCGTTCTTCATTTTTTCAGCCTGTGAATTCAGGTATTTTAAATGCGGCTGTATTTCGCGCCTCAAAGATTCGACGTTCTTTATGTTTGCCTCGGTCGAGGCCAATTTTCTCTCCGCTTCCGCTTTTTTCAGTTCGAATATCTTAAGTCCCAGAGCCTCCTCAATCATTGATTTTCGTTCCGTGGGCGACGAATAAAGTATCCTGTCCGAATCACCTTGTGCAATTATATGGTGCTGCGAGGCTCCGAGCCCCACCTTGGAAAGAAGCTCAATTATGTCCTTTAAGCGGACCGGCGAGTTGTTCAATTTATATTCATTGACCCCGTCGCGATAAACCGTGCGCGACATTATGACTTCCTTGAATTCCAACGGGAACACTTTTTCATTATTGTTGAACACCAAAGAAACCGAAGCTTTCCCCAGCCTCGGGACGTGCGGCGAACCCCCGAAAATAAGGTCCTCGCCCTTTTTACCTCGGAGGCTTTTCATCGATTGCTCCCCCAGCACCCAGCGAATGGAATCGGCAACATTCGATTTGCCGGAACCGTTGGGCCCGACGATAGCTGCGATGTGCGAAGGGAACTCAAGCTCCACCGCTTTGGCGAACGATTTGAATCCGTTGATTTCCAGTCTCGTAAATAGCATGGTTTATTTTAAAATATACCAAATTAAACTGCGTAAAGCGAGATTTTCCGAAAATTAAATAGTATTGACAAAAGTTGCTCTCAATGTAGTATCAAAAAAGAACACATGAAAAATTTATGAAGTTTATGAAGGACTCAAAAAGGAGAACCGCAAATGAAAGGTATGGCTCTCGGCATAAAGTTGGAAAGAGAATCTTCAGTACTAGCTGTTTTTAACATAAAAACCGAGACCATGGTCAAAAAATGGCTCATGGAAAACCCCTCGGAACGCCCGTCTTTCCTCGATTGGAAAAGGTTTGAGCTCGAAGTCATCGAATCTGGCTGCCACCCGGAAAAGCTCCCCTGGCTCAGATGGGACCGGACCGTAAAATATGTTATGGACCAGCGACTTTTGAATTTCAATGTTGAGACACCGGACGATGTCTATATTTTTCTCAGCACTTACCCGGCTGAATGCCCCACGCTTCTCGACTGGAAAACGATTGTGAACGAAGCCAAAAAAGACGTTCAGCCGGGAACCCCCGAAGGCATCCGCTGGGAAGGACTTTTGGCCTGGTGCCGCAACCGGAAATTCATAAAGCCGGACGGATACGGATTCCCCGCAGGCGACATGGAAAAATGGGACGCGTTCGACGAAGAGGAACTCAGAAAAGAGAACAAGGTCTGGGATATGGTCTGGAACAGGGAAAAATCCTTGTGGGAACCCTTCGGAATGGCGGCAGCAACTCTCACCCGCGAATATGCAGAAGAAACCGGCCAGACCTGCTGGTCGGAGAAAAATGTGAACGGCGTTATCCATATCATTCCAAAATTCTCGCTCATTTGCGCCAAAAGTTCTCCCAACCGAGATAAGAACGAAAAAAACAGAACCCCGTACGAAAACTACTACTTTCACGTCGAAGAATCATATGGCCCCTTAAACACGCATGGAGTGGAAGGCGAAACTCGGGCGCCGGAAATAATTCCAATAATGAAACTGAACCCGGAGTTCAACCCGTTCCATCGTCCGAAGGATTCGGTCCCGTTTTACCGCAAACACCTTATGGGACTGTCGGTTCTGCTGCATATGAAAATCGAGTCGGGAAAACCCGAATACAAAGAACCCCTGAATTATCTCCAGAGAACTTTCCCGCCGGTCAGGATGCCGAAAATCACCGCCCGGGAAATTTTCGAGGACGTGCCGGAAGAGGACGCATGGGCAAAGGCCACAAAAAACGTTGTACAATTCAACCGCTGAAAACTTCAGCGGTTTTTTATAAAAGAAAAAAATTTATCTTTTATTAGCCCCAGCCTTTGGCTTTCAAAGCCGCTTCGGCGGCTTGCTGCTGCGCGCTCTGTTTCGAAGGACCTTCGCCCTCGGCTATCAGATCACCGTTCAAATAGACACCGATAACAAAATGTTTGTCGTGGTCAGGCCCCCATTCTTTGGATACTTCATATGTAGGCGTGATGCCGACCTTATCCTGGGCTTCTTCCTGGAAGAGACTTTTGGCGTCGCGGTAAAGTTTTTTTTCAAGTATCGGGCCGATTTTAGGGGCGAGTATCCGAATGATGAAATCTTTGGTCGTTTCGTAACCGCGGTCGAGATACATCGCGCCGATTATGGCTTCCATGGCGTTCGCCAAAATATAAAGACGCGCGCGGCCGACATCTTTAGCCTCGCCGCGCGACAGTAGCAAAAAACTGTTCACTCCGAGATCATTGGCGATGTCACCCAACATGTTGGCATTGACCAGCGAAGCGCGGAGGCTGGTCAGCTCGCCTTCGGGTTTTTCGGGAAATTTTTCATAAATATATTCCGTTATGGCAAGTTCCAGCACGGCGTCGCCCAAAAATTCCATCCGCTCGTTGTGTCCGGTGCTCGTAGCCGGATTTTCATTGATGTAGGAGCGGTGCGTAAGAGCGGCCGTCAAAAGCTGCTTATCTTTGAAAGACACGCTAAGCTTTTTTTCAAGTCCTGTGATGTCGAACATATTATTTGAAGCTTCGACATAAAAATTTTTTCGGCCTGTAGCCAATGCCCATCAATTTGGCCGGTACGGCCTAAAAATCGGGCGTCGGCGCTGAAAAAATTTTTGTGGCGATGCTGAAATTATCCTTTAATTTTTAATTCTTCAACGGCCCTATCCAATATCGGCTTGATGTCATCGTACATTTTAAGCTCGCGGACATCATCCAAAGTGAACCATTGCGCGTCGTCGAGCCCGCCGGAGCTCTCCAGTTTCAGCTCCCTGTCTTTCGTCTCTGCCAAAAAATAACTGACATGCCTCCTCGTGGGGCCTGTTTCCGGGTCCAATGCAATGTATTCGTTATCTCCTATTTGTTTTACCAATTCAAGGTCCACCACTCCCAATTCTTCGCGTATTTCCCTCATCGTTCCGGTTGCAATATCCTCGCCGATTTCAAGATGGCCCTTGGAAAAAGTCCAGCGACCGAAAACGTCGTGCACCAGAGCAAACATTATTTTTTTCCCGTCCCGCCTAAAAACCACGGCTCCTCCCAGCTCTTCCTTGGGAAGCTTATCGAGGTCGAGCTCATATCTTTTCTTTCCCGTGTCATCCTTTCCCGGCTCGCCCAATTCGCGGTAAACGGTTCCCAGAACGCCATTTACGAATCTTCCGGATGAGTCCCCGCCGAACGATTTTGCAAGCTCGATGGCTTCGTTGATGGCGACTTTCGGAGGGACTTCTTTCCTTTCGCCGAAAAGAAGCTCGAAAAGTCCGATGCGGAGAACATTCCTATCCACCGGGGCTATCTGCAAAATAGGCCACTCCGGAGCGGCTTTTGTTATGATGTCGTCTATTTCTTCACTGTGGTCCAGATAACCTCTGCCCAATTTTTCCGCGAACGCGCCGTCCTCAAGGCCGGGAGCAAACTCTTCAACGTTGCGTTCAAGAATAACGTGCAGGTCTTTCTCCTCGCCTTTAACATGATAGAAATCCCATTCAAAGAGGGACTGCATCGCTATTGATCTTGAAAGGTGCCGGTTGGCCATAGTTTAAGAAATAATTTTCAATTTACTTTTTTCAAACTTCAGCGAACGTTTTTAAATTTAAGTTGTTTTTCCCTGTTCCTGTTCTTTTAATTCTTTTTCTTTGATCTTCTTTTCTTTTTTGCTCAGTTTAGCCAGAACATTTATTACTTCTTTTCCTTTGTAAAATCCGCAATTTTCACAGGTAGTATGGGGCAAAACAACCACTCCGCATTTGGTGCATTTTTGGGTTCCGTTGATCAGAAGGGCATGGTGGGACCTTCTGTTTCCGGTGTGAGATGGCGTGTGGCGCATTCGAATGGTCATAATAGTGTATCCTAAAACAAATTTTATTCCGTGGCAAGTGGGTTCCAGATCTGCTCGGAAAGGCCGACCTCGAAAAGCTGGGGCATTTTTTCCCAGGAAATGGCGGTGGGCTCAATCTCTTTGGGGTTCACGCCGCCGTTTTGTATGGAATTCGTGGCGCGGTCGTAGTACCATTCCGGCGCCTCGCGCAATCTTCCGGTGCGCGAAAGTTCCGACGCGTTTATTTCAACATCGCGTCCGCGGACGGAAATTTCTTCAAGCCGAATGACTATCGCAAGCGACCGGAGGTCTATGTGCTTCGCGGCACGCGTCAGCACGTTCACGTGCCCGGTCTGTGACCGCTGGGCCACCACGTCGAATTTTCCGCCGTTTTGCGAACGCAAAAATCCCGCCATGCTCGGATTATCTGAATCTATAAAAACAACCTTCAATTTTTTCCCGCGCTGCTTCGCTTCAGTAATATTTACGAGGCCCTTTGCGGTTTTGTCCTGAAATTCCTCCGGCAGTTCCACGGTTCGGCGCAATTCCTCGTTGTGATGGGCGGCTAATATCGGCATGATGAGGTCCGCGATGCGCTGCGGATTTTTCGGCAAACTTTTATTCAATGCGGCCACCAACCCTGAAAGTCCGAAGGTACGGTCGAGCGCGTCTTCCGATACTGTTCCCTTGCCGAAAAAATCGTCGCGTCTCGCGTACTCCAAAAGTTTCGCCAGGCTCGGGTCTTCGGATATCCCCAAAAAATCGCACACGAGCTGCGAAGCCGTGGTCTTTCCGCGTTGATCATGATGGTCGAATTTTCCTCCGCCCAAATCTATCAAAATGTAGCCTTCCGCTTCCAAATCCTGCGCGGATTTCCCCGCGGGCAATGTCTGCCAAATCTCCAGCGGCGCGTTTTCCACTCCCGGGAGATGTTCCTTGCCGAATCTTTTCAAAATAAAAATAGTAACCAAAGTATCCGGCTGCGGCCTCGTAGGTAAAATGATTGCTTTAATGTCTGCCATGTAAGTATAAAATATGCCTAAATTTAAGGCTTTTCATGATTATAACATGTTTAAATAAAAAGTCAAACCCCATGCATGGATTGCATGGGGTTGAAGAAAGCGCAAGGGCTTTCGTATTAGCTTGGCAGGCTCGAAGAATCAAAAGGTGGTATTTCGTAGGGCGGCGTCTCGGGCGACACAGGCTTTGACGAAGGAGCGGTAGGCTGGGCTTTTGACAGCGACTGAGCGATATGCTGCGCGTTCGTCTTCTGGTTGTCCAGAAACCGAACCAAGCGGTCCATGGCAATGTAAAGTCCTTTCATGGACTTTGCAATAGTCATCGACTGTTCATCGCCCAACTTGCCCCAGCACCATACGCGGTTGCCCTTTTTGTCCTTCGCAGAAAACGCGAAGTCCGAAAATGATTTCCGGGAGTTTCTCCACAATTCCAACTGCTTATAAGGCACCTCGGCAATGAGATGCCTGTTATACAGCTCGTGGAAGTGATCCCGATAATCATCAATCAAACTGTCCACTTCCGACTCTTTCACTTCCTCCCCAGCTTTAGCGTGTCGGAGAAGCTCCGCACTCCTCCGGGCCATGGCCTCTACCTCACCGTGGGTCTTTCGAAAACCCGCCAGTGACACCGCGTCTTTGCTCACCAGCTTGTCGGCGCCCTTAAGGGTGCTGATCGCATTTTTGAGCCGTGTGGTCGCGTCGGTGTCAATCGTGATGCCTTTTTTCTTATTTGCCGAAACAGTCTCGGCAAGGAGAGACTCGTACCGTCGCAGTTTTTCCGGCGCATCGGACAGCATATCAATCTCAGCCACCAGAAGCTCCACATCCGCCTCGTTCTCCGCCACTAACGTCTCAACATCAAGCCCCAACGCCTCCGAGAGGGTTGGGTTCCTCATCTCCGCGGGCATCGCCGCACTCACGATTTTTTCGGCCGCTTTCTCTGCCCCATCCCTAGGGTCCACCACGAACACTTTACCATTCAAATCGGAAAAACTTCCAACCTTTGTTTCGTTCTTCACGGGAAACCTCCTTGGCCCCTCGGCCAAATTTTACGGAAAACAATCCGGTATCCCGCGTATGCCTGCGCATTCATGCGGGACGCTTCTGCCTGCTCCACAGATAACTAGGCTCTTTTTACCTCCTTTCGTAATCCAGCTTAGCTGGATTCGAGCCTAAAATTTCAAACTTTCCTGTTTCACATTATACTCACTTTTTTCTTCTTGTCAACAGCATCGCAAAATTAAAGGCAAAAAAGTTGACAAATTTAGCTTTTGGGTATATAATCAGTCCAGTTAGATTGTTCTCCGAAATATAGGCTCACCGCACCCTTTTTAGCCGAAAGGTGCGGTCAAACAAAGGCACAGGAGGTTCTATGAAAGGTAAAGTCAGATGGTTCAACAATGGCAAAGCCTATGGCAGGATCGTTGGTGAAAATAAAACGGAATATCACGTGCATTTCTCGCAAGTAGCTACGCATGGCTCCGGTTTCCATACGCTCGACGAGGGCGAAGAGGTAGAATTCATTCCGATACCCATTACGCAATCCGGAAGATTGAATCTTCCGGAAGCGAAGAAAGTGAAGCCAGTTCGTGAACGGATGCGGTTACCGGAATTGGCGGCAGAAAGGACATCAAATAGGAATCTCCCACTTGAGGTTGTGGACATCCGCGTCTACACCGACGGTCGCATCTTTCTCCCTGAAAGAGAGAACGAAGCGGATCCGCGTGATTACAAGTCAGATTCCGGAGTCCGCGCACTTTACTTCGGCCATCCCGCCTCCATCCGCAAGTCCACCCGCATCGCGGTTGAACTTCCGGAGAAACAGTCGGAAGGAGTAACTCTCCTGCCGACAGACTTCAACGGCGGCGCGTTGACTCACGGCGAGTGGGTTTACGACTTTCCACGGGGAGGATTCGTCCTCGTCATGAAAAAATCGGAAGACGGAAACTATGTCAGCGTATCTGCGAAGAAAGTCAGCATCCGGTTGCAAGACTCGACCTCAATGGTCGACAGGCGCGACCTCGGGTGCTGGGTCGTCGTGGAAACGCCGTTCCAGCAAACCCTGGAAATCCCGTCCGAGTACGCGGACGACCGCGACCTGGCTCGCCAGCTCGAAGAGCAGATTATCCAGGAATACCCGGATTTCGCAGAGAACCGCAAAGCGTCATTCCGAAAATTCGGGCCAGCAATCGCCCGTGCGATTTGTCCCCCGAAAAAGCGACGATCAGAGGTACTGCAAAAAGCATCGCCGACCCACGGAAACACCAAAAGTTTCGTTGACGCAGCCTTCGGCACGAAGCTGAAGCTACCCGGCAATTCATGAGCCTAGCAACAAAAGTTAAGAGGGTGGTCATCGACCACCCTCTAACTCGTTTAAGACATAAAACAAAAGAAAAAAAGAGCGCTTTGCGCTCTTTTTGTTCGCTGGTAAATGAAAAAGAAGAAAAGACCTACGCACGTCGGTTACGGTATTCGTACTCGGCGCGTGACCCTCCGTGAGTTGCCCCAATCGGAAACATCTTGCTCGGCCGTGAGCGACCGCCGTTTTTATTCTCGTCGTCCTGACGAGGGCTTTCGGGCTGGCGGAACTCATTGCTGTTCTCCTCATTTCCGCCGCAAATATGCGGCGGGCACGTTATGTTGCTTGCCCTCGATCGAAATGTCCACTGTGCGGTTAGAATAAGGTTTTGAAAGCACCACTGCCTTCTTACCCTCCAACTCCATCTCCGGAGGACTGTATTTCCTGTTAGCCTCCGGAATAACCACCTCCACTTCCGCTCCGCACGGGAAAGCAACCACTGTAGCTTGATACGCCATAGACCAAATTCTCCTTCCTTTTTATGTAAACTAAACCCGGTAAAATGATACCTTTTTATAAAAACTTGTCAAGTCAGCGCGTATGTGCTTATATATGCCTCATGGTTCGCGAGATAAAGGAATTAATCCCCGAAGACAAGGATTTCCCGGCTTTGCTGCGGGAAATACCGCACGTACCCAAAAAAATTTCGATTTGGGGAAAATTTCCCAAAACGAAATATTATCTCTCCGTGGTCGGCACAAGAAAAAACTCCGCATACGGTGAAGAGATTTTAAGAAAAATAATCGCGGGTTTGGTTCCTTACAACTTTACTATAGTAAGCGGCCTGGCTCTCGGCATCGACACCGTCGCGCACAGAGCAAGTTTGGAAAATAAAATGCCGACCGTTGCGGTGCTGGGTTCCGGCCTCGGCGAGAAGGTGCTTTACCCGCAGAATAATTTAAAATTGGCGGAAGAAATAGCCTCCCGCGGAGGCGCAGTAATTTCCGAATACGAAAATAATTTTCAGGCGACGCTCTGGAGTTTTCCCCAAAGGAACCGCATAATCTCCGGACTCTCCCCGGCCACGCTGGTAGTCGAAGCCCCAAAAAAAAGCGGTTCACTCATAACTGCAAGATTCGCCCTAGACCAAAATAGAGACGTTCTGGCCGTTCCCGGTTCCCCGTTCTCACCAAATGCAGCAGGCACCAATTTTCTCATAAAATCGGGCGCTGCGCTCGTGGAAAGCGCCGAGGACGTTCTGAAAGCCTACGGCCTAGAAACAATGTCGGAGCCCGGAATTGAACCGGAACTTTCCGCGCCGGAAAAACAAATTTTTGAATATTTGACCGAACCGACGGACATGGATTCCATCATCAGAAAAAGCAAAATGAAACCCTCAGACATCCAAGCCATGGTGGGCCTTATGGAAATCCGTGGTATTATTAAAAAAATAGGTTCTGAATATGTCAGAGCGTAAAAAAATACT
The DNA here is from genome assembly GCA_016176295.1 of Candidatus Giovannonibacteria bacterium. Classification (GTDB taxonomy): domain Bacteria; phylum Patescibacteriota; class Minisyncoccia; order UBA11713; family 2-01-FULL-45-33; genus JACOXN01. Next base: position 5,008 of record JACOXN010000009.1, on the reverse strand, counting down.
GTCGAAGACCAAACTGGTAATAGTTGAGTCCCCCACCAAAGCGCGGACAATATCGAAATTTTTGGGGGGCGATTTTGTCATTGAATCCAGTTTCGGGCATATCCGCGACCTTCCGAAATCCAAGCTGGGCGTGGACGTGGAAAAGAATTTCGAACCGCAATATATCATACCTTTGAAAGCGCGGAAGAACGTTACCGCTCTTAAGAAAAAAGCCCAGAGCGCGGCCGACGTGATACTGGCGACTGATGAAGACCGCGAAGGAGAAGCCATCGCCTGGCATCTTATTTACGCTCTCGGACTTGAGGAAAAGAAAGACCAATTAAAACGCATAGTCTTCCATGAAATAACGGAAAAGGCCATAAAAAAAGCCTTGGAAAATCCGCGCAGTATAGACGGCCATCTTGTGGACGCCCAGCAGGCGCGGAGAATTCTGGACCGGCTCGTGGGCTACAAACTTTCGCCGTTCCTCTGGAAAAAAGTGGCCGGGGGGCTTTCGGCCGGGCGCGTGCAATCTGTAGCGGTGCGCCTCATCGCCGAACGTGAAAAAGAAATAAAAGCTTTCAAAAAAGAAGAGTTCTGGACCATCGAAGGAGATTTTTCAAAACTCCGACGTTCTTCTGAAAAAAAAGATGTCGGAGCTCCGACCGAAGCGTCGGAGGAACCTTTTAAAGCGAAATTGGCGAAGATAGGCGAAAAAACTCTTGAAAAATTCGATATAAAGAATGAAGCGGAAGCAAAAAAAATAGCGGATGATATTTCGAACGCCGAAGCGAAAATATCGGCCGTAGAAAAAAGCGAACAAAAAAAGAAAGGCCCTTCCCCTTTTACCACGAGCACTTTGCAGCAAGCCGGGTTCCAAAGATTGAGATTCTCCGCAAAACAAACCATGGTTTTGGCCCAACATCTATACGAACAGGGCCTCATTACCTACATGCGAACGGACTCGCTCAATATTTCGGCTGATGCTCTTTCCGCGGCCTCCGTCTGGATAAATGAAAATCTCGGCGAAAAATACGTGCTTTCAAGCCCCAGAGTTTTTAAGACCAAGTCGAAATCCGCCCAGGAGGCCCACGAAGCGATCCGCCCCACGGACGTGTACAAGAAACCGGAGGACATGAAAACCGCTCTGGACGCAAGGGAATTAAAACTATACGACATGATCTGGAAACGTTTTGTGGCCTCGCAGCTTCCCGACGCTGTCGTGGAAAATACGAAAGTAGATATCGAAACCCTATCCGGCAAAGACTTGTTCTTTTTTCGCGCCTCGGGGGCCCGGCTCGTTTTCGACGGCTTTTTGAAAATATATCCAATGAAGTTCGCAGAAAACATTCTGCCGGAACTGCGGGAGAACGATAAATTAAAAATAGAAGCGATAACCCCTTTTCAGCATTTCACCGAGCCGCCTCCCAGGTACAACGAAGCGAGCCTGGTAAAAACTTTGGAAAAACTGGGTATCGGCAGGCCCTCCACTTATGCGCCCACCATTTCCACCATCCAGGACCGGGGCTATGTGGAAAAAGACCCCGACCGGAGGCTCCGCCCCACCGAAACCGGAGTGATAGTAAATAATCTTCTGATGGAACACTTCCCGGAAATAGTGGACCTGGCTTTCACCGCAAAAATGGAAGAGGAGCTGGATGAAATCGCTTCGGGAGATAAAAAATGGCAGCCGGTGATCAAAGAATTTTACGATCCGTTCGCCAAACATCTGGAAGAAAAATACGAAAGCGTGGCCTCGCAGAAAATAGAAGAAAAAACCGACGAGATTTGCCCGAATTGCGGCAAACCCATGGTCATCAAGCGCGGGCGCTTCGGCAAATTCATCGCGTGCTCCGGTTTTCCAGAATGCAAAACCACCAAAAAAATACCGGCGCCTTCATTGAATATTACGTGCCCCAATTGTCTCGCCTCTCCCGAACGAAAAGACGATCCGGGAGAAGTTATAAGGCGCAGGTCAAAACACGGACGCTTTTTCTTCGGCTGCTCAAAATGGCCAGCCTGCGATTTCGTTTCGTGGACATTGCCTGGCGGGCCGGCAAAAACAACCGACGAAGCAAAACCTGAATCAGCCGAGGCCCCTGACGATGAAGGCGAAGAAATACAAAAGACCGAAGAAACCGAAGAAGTCGAGAAATAAAATTTATTAAATACATGGAATGGCCCGAATATGAAAAAAAAATAAAGGAATTCGGCTACAATAGGTCGGCAGTAAGCTCAATAAAACAGGCCTATGATTTTGCGAAAAAAGCCCATATTTCAGAAAAAAGATTCTCCGGTGAGCCTTATTTCATTCATCCGGTTCAGACCTCGCTTTCCATCGCCAAGCTGAAGCTCGACCCCGAAACCGTATCGGCGGCGCTTCTCCATGACGTAGTCGAGAACCAGAATGTGAAAATAGAAGAGATAAAAAAACTCTTCGGGGAAGAAGTGGCTTTCTTAGTGGACGGCGTAACCAAAGTCGATAAAATAAAATACAAAGGGATTGAGCGGACCATTGAATCCTTAAGAAAAATGTTTTTAGCACTGGCCGAGGATATTCGCGTGGTTCTGATAAAGTTGATGGACCGGCTGCACAACATGCAGACCCTGCAGTTCGTAAGAGCCGAGAAGCAGAAAAGGATAGCTTTGGAAACACTCGAACTTTACGCTCCCCTGGCGGACCGGCTGGGTATGTGGGAAATAAAAGCGGAACTGGAAGACCTCGCATTCCCTTTCGTATATCCCGAGGAATTTGAATGGTTAAAAATACAGGTGCAGGAAAAACGCGAGGCCGGGAAAAAATATATCGAAACTTTAAATCCAATTGTCGAACGGGAACTTTTAAGAGACGGCGTAAAACCGCTGAAAATACAATATCGCATAAAAAATCTTTTTAGCATCTGGCAAAAAGTCGTAAAGAACGAAATGGATATCTCGCGTGTCCGCGATATTGTAGCGATGCGCATCACTGTGCGTTCACTTGAGGACTGCTATCAAACTCTGGGCGTCATACACAAACTATGGAAACCCGTTCCCGGCAAGATCAAAGACTACATAGCTCTGCCAAAGCCCAACGGCTACCAAAGCCTTCATACATCCGTTTTCGGGCCGGAAAAGAAGATAGTCGAATTCCAAATTCGTACTGTCGAAATGGACGAAGAGGCAAAATACGGCATCGCCGCACATTGGGTCTATAAATCAAATAAACAAAATCCTGAGAAGCTTAAAAAAACCGGCGAAGACAAGCTGAGATGGGTGCGTCAGCTCCAAGAGTGGCACAAAGAAAGTGAGGGTTCATCGACTGAAGCATTAAACGCCCTCAAAATAGATTTTTTCAGGGACAGAATATTCGCTTTCACTCCGAAAGGAGATGTCATTGACCTCCCCGAAGGAGCGACACCCATAGACTTCGCCTACAACATCCACTCCGAGATCGGCGACAAAATGTTCGGAGCGAAAGTGAACGGGAAAATGGTCCAGTTCTCGCATCAGCTAAAGTCCGGCGACACAGTCGAAATACTAACGCAAAAAAATAAAAAACCGACAAGCGACTGGCTAGACTACGCCCACACATCCATGGCCAGGAACCGCATTAGGGCAGCCGTAAGAAAAGTCGGCCCCGGAACCGCAGGCAATAAAAAAGGCAGGGAGGTACTGGAGGCTGTCGTCACGGTCAAGGATCGCGTGGGAGTGCTGCGGGATGTTTCCGCTGTATTCTCGGATATGGGCATTAATATAGCCGGAACCAAATCCGGCCCCTTAAGCCGCGAACATCACCGGCTGGTCGTTAATTTTTTCCCCAAAAAAGGCCTCCCGAATTCAAAGATACTTACTGGAATAAAAAAAATATCCGGAGTGGAATCAGTTTCAATAAAACAGGTAACCTAAACAAGCGAAGTTGCGGGGCCAATGTCCGGCCGTGCAGGAGGAATCTCCGCTTCGGCCTGAAGAACAACCGGTGGCATTGCAGTTTCCCCGTCAGGACCTGCGGAAAAAGCCGAAATCTTTTCGGATAATGATCTTAACTCCTCTTCAGAAAAGAATTCAATAGAAATTTTTCCTTTTTCCCCCTTTCGTTCGATAACGACGCGCGTACCCAGAGTATTTTCAAGACGATCCTGCAGCGAGCGGGTATCCGGATCCAAAAGCGCCCGGGCCCGGGACTTCGCAATATTTCTAGATATCAGCTCGGCTTCCCGCACGGAAAGATTTTTATTTATTATGTCCGAAAAAAGGGCTTTTTGTTCATCAGTGTGCTCCGATAGCATGAGAAGAGGACGCGTGTGGCCCTCGGTAATGGTACCCACTGCAACGGCTTGCTGCATTTCTTCCGGCAGAGAAAGAAGACGCATTGTGTTTGCGACTACTTCCCTACTTTTTCCGACTTTTTTCGCGACTTCCCTTTGCAGCATTCCGAATTCATCTATCAATTGTTTGAAAGCGCGGGCGCGCTCCATCGGATTTAGATTTTCTCTCTGTAAATTTTCCACGAGCGCCAGCTCCAATTTCACTTTGGCCGGAGTTTCATCCCTTATTATGACCGGAATGTGGGATATGCCGGCCAGTTTCGACGCGCGGAGGCGCCTTTCCCCCGCCAACAGTTCATAGCGCACGGCCGTCCCTGTCGGAAGCTCTATTTCCTTCCTGGTAACAACAATGGGCTGTAAAACGCCGTAAGACCTGATGGATTCCGCAAGCTCTGCAAGGGCCGCTTCATCGAATTCTCTTCTCGGCTGATATGGATTAGGCTCTATCTTATCGAGCTCCACCCAAAAAACGCTCTCTTTTTGTCTTGGCTGCTGTAAATTTTGTTGTGTATTAGGTTCCATAAGTTTATTTAAATTTTAGCATATATTTATCTTTTTAACTGTGCCGAGGGAGGGGGTCGAACCCTCATGACCTTTCGATCACTGGATTTTGAGTCCAGCGCGTCTGCCAATTCCGCCACCTCGGCATTTTATAAACTTTTTAAATACTCTTTTCCCGCACCAGATTTTAAATATTTTTCCCTATTCCTGGCTGATTTTCT
>JACOXN010000018.1 GCA_016176295.1 Candidatus Giovannonibacteria bacterium | reverse complement strand
TTCAAACAAAATTCGAGGCCTACCTGCAAGGTAAGCCAAGAAATTTTTTGGAAAATTTGACCGAATTTATGGAATTGCAGCCAAAGTATAATTCGGCAATAGACCCAATAAATATGAGATCTATTTTCACAAGATGGCGGGTGATGGTGGGGTTGGCAGGAATTGCGCTAGGCGTGATTGTTTTTTATTTTTTCTATTCACCTAACCAATCCTTTGCGGAGTATGCTTTGCAAGTGGTGGAAAAATGCAGTGAGGCGCGGCATCGGCCTTCGTGCTATGACGAGGAAATTCCGAAATTGATGGACAAAATATCCATGAACGATGCGTTTACGGTGACGAAAGAGGTACAAAAAAAAGATCCGGAATATTTTTATTGCCATGTCTTGGGGCATAAACTCTCGGCGCAGGAGACTGCAAAAGATCCTGATAAGTGGAAAGAGGTGGTTGCAAGCTGTCCCGCGGGGGTGTGTTCCAATGGATGCATTCATGGCGCATTTCAGGAGCGTTTCCGCGCCGAAGCGCTTCCTCCAGAAAAAATCAAGGCAATTCTTCCCGACTTAAAAGATGTTTGCGAAAAACGCGCGGGATGGAATCCGACACAACTTGAACAAGCGACCTGTTACCATGCCCTGGGGCATCTAATGATGTATATCACCAGTGCGGATATCAATCAGTCCGTCGCTTTATGTCGCAACGTCGCGAAAAAAGGCGACGGCAGGGATATTTCTCCTTTGTGCTTTGACGGCGCTTTTATGCAGATTTTCCAGCCGCTTGAGCCGGAAGATTTTGCGCTTGTCGAAGGGAAAGTGCCTGCAAAAAAGGAACTTGTCTCGTTTTGCAAAAAGTTTTCCGGAGAGGAGGAAAATTCTTGCTGGACCGAAGGTTGGCCGCTTTTTGCAGAAGAGGTAAAAACTCCTAAAGGGCTGGTAGAATTTTGCAATCACTTTTCGGAAGAGGCGAGAATAAAAAGTTGCTTAACGGATCTTTTTTTCATTATGACTGCGCAACTGGGGCTTGATACGGAAAAAGTTCGTGAATTTTGTGCTGGCGTTTCAGCGCCGCGGCGCGGGCAGTGTTTTGCCACGGCGGTATCACGATTTATCGAAACGGATCAGGGGCTTGCCGCGCAGGCAGTGGGGCTCTGCGGTTTTGCTGAAAAGTCGGGGAATGGAGAAGAATGCTACGATATGCTTCTTTCACTTGCGTCATATGATTTTCACGCAGGATCTCAAGAGGTTGAACAATTTTGCGATCTCTTGCCTGCGCCGTGGAAGGATCAGTGCCGCTAAAAAAGCTCTTGTGGATAAACTTAGATAAGTTTTTTTGCGAGGTTATGGTATATTAAAAATAACATGAACACTAAAAGCAATTATTCACCTTTTTTACTCTCCGCCGGTATTCTTGCTGGAGGTTTGGTTGTGGCTTTGCTGTTGTTTTTTGCCGGTGCGACAAAAATAGCGTTGGGACAGGAAACGGGAGTTGCAGGGTTTAACTTTTGTGGCGGAACTATGCCGATAAATGCGGAAAGCCAATGTTCCATGGGGTCGCCGCAAAATGTTATTAGATGGACCACCCCTCCTACGGATTTTGACATACCTCCCGAGGGAGTTACTTTTGATTATATAGTGGAACGTAGTTTAGGCGCCCCTTCGCCTGATCCATGGATATGGGAAACAGTTGGGACAGGATCATACACGGTTACTGCATCAGAATTTAGTTATCAGGGCTCTTTTGTTGATACTAGCGCTTTGCCCGGCGTTACCTATTATTACCAGGTTACCTTATCTGCAAGCGGTACTTGCTATGTATTCAGTGAAGAAGTCATTTCAGTGCAAACTACTGCAATTGTTTGTCCTGTTCCTGCTCCCGAACCCGCCCCTAACGCTGTATGTCCGGAAGGAGAATTTTTTGGCAGTCAGCAGTCAATCGGAGGCACTCCGATTTCAATGCCGGTCGTAGAGAATTTCGGCGCTGACGATCGGCTTATCATTGCAGTGCGAAGCACTGATAATGAAATTTTCATCAAGGAATGGAGAGACACGATATTGGCAGAATATTCGGTATACGGCCACTCCCAGGAAAGCCCAAAGCTTGTCATAATATCCGGTGGACTATGGCTCTACATCCAAGGACTAGACGGCATGATTTATCGAAATAGATATTTCAGCCAAGAGTTCTGGTCAGGATGGCAGAGTACGGGCATAGCAAACAGTTTATTCGGTACTATCGGCCCTAAGGCGGTTGCCACTTCATGGGGAACGTATCGTGTTTTCAATTCGGGTTCGGTATGGGTAGAGAAGTGCGGCCCGCCTCCCACACCCCCTCCGGCGGCCGATGCTTCTTGTCCTGTGGGACAAAGTTTCGGTAATCCTCTCCCTATCGGCGGAGCTCCAATTTCCTCACCGGCGGTTGAAAATCGCGGAAGCGGGGATGATAGATTGATTGTTGCAATTCGCGCAACAGACGATGAAATCAGGGTAAAAGAATGGAAAAATGGAACACTAGCGGATTGGTATTCCTTGTTTGGATTTTCTTCTGCGAGTCCGAAGCTGGTGATTGAAGGAGGCGAATTGTGGGCATACATGCAGGGCACGGATGGAACAGTATACAAAAACAGGTACAATGGCCCGCAGTCATGGTCGGGATGGCAAAGTACGGGCATATCCAATAGTTTCTTTGGAAATTCCGGACCAACCGCGGTAAATACTTCATGGGGTGCTGGCACATATCATATTGCCGTTTCCGATCAAGCATATGTCGAAGAATGCGTGGCGGATGGCGCTTATACGCAATCTTCATATTACAGCCAATCGAGTTATTATTCGCAATCCAGCTACTACACGCAATCCTCTTATGGCTATTCTCAATCTTCGTATTCTTATACGCAATCTTCTTATGGTTATACCCAGTCTTCCTATTCACTACCGCCGCCTTCGCAGTGCAGTGACGGTGTAGACAATTCGGATACTGAGGACATTGATGATCCAAAATATGACTTTGGAACTAATAGCTGGAACGACCCGGGATGCTCCAGTGCGAATGATGACGATGAAAGGAACCAATGTAATGATAGTATAGACAACGACTCAGATTTTTATTGCGATGTTCCCTCGTCATTTTGTGCGGACAGCACCAACCCCGGGGATCCCGGATGCCAGAACATTCAAGACAATGACGAACGCAACGAGTGTGAAGATGAGATAGATAACGACGGTGATGGAAAAATAGACTATCCCGCAGATCCTGGATGTGATGGTCCGGGGGATAACAATGAATTAAATGCTCCGCGTTGGATTGAAGTCCAGCCGGAGTAAGAGTGTCCAATCAGTCGCATTTGCGAATATATTTGCGGCATAAATTATTCCTTGCGGTTTGGCAATGTGGTTTCTTTGGAATTATCTGTCGCTTTCAAGACCGATATTCAAACTCTCCGGCACATCCGTCGGCGAGTTTGAGTTTTCTCTAAATTTCAGCTATACTACTCGGTATGTTTTCAGTGTTTTCAAAAATATTCGGCGGTGGAAATGAGCGCTATATTACATCGCTCATGCCTCTGGTTGCGGAAATTAATTCATTTGGGGCGGAATACCAGAAATTGTCAGACGATGAACTTTGCGGTTTAACCGCGGAATTCAAAGCGCGTCTCGAAAAAGGCGATACTCTGGACGGACTGCTTCCGGAAGCATTTGCCGCAGTGCGCGAAGCGGCACGTCGTGTTTTAGGACAGCGCCACTTTGACGTACAGCTAATCGGCGGTATTGTTTTGCACCAAGGCAAAGTTGCGGAAATGCGCACCGGAGAGGGAAAAACACTCGTTGCTACATTGCCGCTCTATTTAAATGCTTTAGTTGGAAAGGGAGCGCATTTGGTAACTCCCAACGATTATTTGTCGCGGATTGGCGCGGGATGGATGGGGTCAGTATATCATGCGTTGGGGCTTTCGGCGGCGGTTATCACGCACGACATGTCGGGGATATATGATCCGCAGTACAACGATCCGCAAAATCATGCAGATCCACGTCTGAATCATTTCCGGCCGGTGGAACGGGGCGCGGCATATCGCGCGGATATTACCTATGGAACCAACAATGAATTTGGATTTGATTACTTGCGCGACAATTTGGAATACGAACCGGCGCAATTGCGCCAGCGCGAACACTATTTTGCGATTGTCGACGAAATCGATTCGATTTTAATTGATGAAGCGCGGACTCCGCTTATTATTTCCATGCCGGACGAAGAATCTGCCGATCTTTACCGCACGTTTGCGCGTCTTACCCCGCAGTTGAAAGAAAATATCCACTACAATGTGGATGAAAAAATGAAAGCTGTTTCAATTACCGAAGAAGGGATCGACAAGGTGGAAAGTTTGCTCGGTATCGGCAATATCTATGAAGAAAAGGGAATCCGTTTTGTGCGGCATTTGGAGCAGGCACTTCGGGCGCAGGCGCTTTTCCGGCGCGATAAAGAATATGTTGTGAAAAATGGCGAGGTGATTATTGTCGATGAATTTACCGGCCGTTTGATGCCATGGAGGCGCTGGTCGGATGGCCTGCATCAGGCAGTGGAGGCAAGAGAAGGAGTCGCCGTCCAGCGCGAATCGCGGACGCTTGCAACGATTACGTTTCAAAATTATTTCCGCATGTACGGAAAACTTGCGGGCATGACGGGTACCGCGGAAACCAGCGCCGAAGAATTTCACAAAGTATATACGCTTGATGTGGTTTCCATTCCCACGCACCGTCCCATGATCCGTGAAGATTTGGGAGACTTGGTGTTTCGCACGGAAAAGGGAAAATATGAAGCGGTGGCGCGCGAAGTAAAAGTGCGGCACGAGAAAGGACAGCCGGTGCTGATCGGCACCGTTTCCATTGAAAAAAATGAGAAACTTTCGCGAATGCTCGAGGTAGAAGGCGTGCCGCATAAACTGCTGAATGCAAAAAATCATGAGCAAGAAGCGCTTATCATCGCGCAAGCGGGGCAGAAGGGTGCAGTGACGGTGGCGACCAATATGGCTGGGCGCGGCGTTGATATTATTTTAGGGGGAAGTCAAATAAAGATGCCGAAGGATTCGGAGACATTGAAAAACATGAGCGATGATGACTTCAATCGTTTGATAGAAAAATCAGCGGAAGAAGTGCGAAGCGTCGGAGGATTGTATGTTATCGGAACAGAGCGTCATGAAGCGCGCCGGATAGACAATCAATTGCGCGGCCGCGCAGGGCGGCAGGGGGATTCCGGAGAATCCCGTTTCTTCGTGTCGCTTGAAGACGATCTTATGCGGATTTTCGGGTCCGATAAAATCAAGCGCATGATGGAATCTTTCGGTATTCCGGAGGACCAGCCGATTGAAAATAAAATCGTGTCACGCGCGATTGAGGCGGCGCAAGGGAAAATAGAGGGGTTCCATTTCGATACCAGAAAACATGTTTTGGAATATGACGACGTGTTGAATAAACAGCGCGATGCTATTTATCGAATGCGCCGCGAAATTTTATTTACCGATAATAATGAATATTCTTCGAGCGAAGCTAGCTCGAGTGAACTCGATCGTTCAAAAGTCGAGAAAATTCCCTTAAAAAATCGTGTTCTGGAAATATTTTCCGAGGTGGCCGGGCGTATGGTTGCGGTGCATACTGCGGGAGAGCGCGGTGAATGGGATATAGAAGAAATCGCGGAAAATATTCGCGCCATTGGCTCTGCGCCGGAAGATATCCGCGAAAAAATGGCCGCAATACGGGACAGCGAAACATACGATGAAGTAAAGCGCGAGGAAATAAAAGACTATATTACCGGTATTCTCTCGCAGGATTACGAGGTGAAAGAAAACCAAATAGGAAAAGAGCAGATGTACGCCGCGAGTCGCGCAGTAATGCTTCGTTCTATTGATATGCTATGGATGGATCACTTGGATCAGATGGAGCACTTGCGTGATTCGGTGCGGCTTCGCGCCTACGGACAGCGTGATCCTTTGGTGGAATATAAACACGAGGGTGCGCGGCTCTTTCGGGAATTGCAGATCGCAATTCGTGCACAAACAGCAGGCATGATTTTAAAAGTTACCGCCCCTCCGCGCGAAGATCGTCCGCGTGTCGTCGAAATGAAAAAAGAGGATACGCCATTTCCCATCGGCAGCTCGCTTTCCGTTTCACAAACTCCTATTACTGGCGGTAAAACCACTGTCGCTCCCAAAGAACCGAACCGAAACGACCCATGTCCATGCGGATCGGGAAAGAAATATAAGAAGTGTCATGGGGCTTAAGAACATGAAAACATTAAAATTCAGGCACAATTTAGTTAAGAAAATATTGAATAACAGTAAAACTATTACATGGCGTCTTTTCGATGATAAGAATATACAAGTAGGAGATCAAGTCGAGCTTATTGATTGGGAATCGGGAGGAAAGTTTGCCGAGGCGGAAATTACAGGAGTGCGAGAAAAAAAACTGGGCGAGATAGAGGAAAAAGATTTTGAAGGGCATGAAAAATATCAGAGCAACGAGGAAATGTTAGAGCATTACAAGAAATACTATGGGGAAAAGGTTGATATGGATACAGTAGTTAAAATAATTGATTTTAAGCTCCTGCGTAGTAGTTAATAAATTGCAAAATTGTCACTGGAGATAATTAGCTAAGTTGACTGAGATAATGGTTGAGATGGTGTAGGATGAGAATATCGTAATTTCAGGAGGTGCAAGGTGAAAATTTTTCTGATTTCTCCAGTGAGAAACGCCGAATCCGAAATACAGGAAAGAATCGCTGAATATGTCGCATCGCTGGAAGCCGATGGGCATCAAGTTCACTGGCCGATTAGAGACACAAGGCAAGATGACCCAACCGGCGGCTATGAGATTTGCAGAGCCAATTTTACAGGGATCTTAGAGGCAGATGATGTCCATATCTGGTATGACGAAACAAGCAATGGCTCGAAGTTCGATATGGGCGGAGTATTTATGCTCGTAGCAATGTTAGGCAGAGAAAAGAAAGTCGTGATTGTGAACGATGTGGAAATAGTTGACGACAAAAAAAGAGTTTTTATAAAGTTTTCAAGCGCCTTGTCGAAAAGACAAAATAATAATTTAGTCCCAGGGTCGCTTGGGACTGTTTTATAGAAATTCTACCATGAAAATTTCTGTTAGGGATGGTGATAGAGGTGAGGGATGTTGAATGGGGTAGCTAAACAATCTATGGTCTTGCGAAGACCATAGATTTACTCTTCTTTAGTATAAAATTATTATAAGCATATGACACAAAAACTTCTCAAAGTAGGTTCGTCTACGGCAGTTACCATTCCAAAAAAGTCCTTGAAGGATCTTGTGCCGAAGATTTGGGATGAAATCGCGGTTTAAATTAATAAAAAAGCTCGATTTTGATGAATCGAGCGACATGTATGAAGTTTTCCATCTCTGGTGTTATCTGTATTTTTAAGATTCTGATTATAGGGTATAGGATATAAAAGGCATGTCAAATATAATACGGCAGAATAAATACCAAACATGTCTTTCTAATATGGTTGTAATGTCCCCGAAGCGGTGCGGATGCGTTTGGTTGTTTCTTCAATAGAGAGGATTCTGACAGTTTCTAGATATGCCGCCACAATAATTCCTTCAGGACTGATTTGGTAAATAGAAAGCTTGCGTTTTGCCAGAAATTCCGCTTCGCCAAACACACCTGCGCCCCAGGCACCGTCGCGAAAGGGGAGAAAAATGCCTGCGCTACAACGAGGAAGTACAACTTCGAAAAAGTAATTCATTCCGCTTCCCATTGTTTCTTTCCAGTGGGTGTAGCCGTCTCGGTGATGCTTTCGGTTGGGATTTTCAATAGTCAATGCAGGAAATGTTTCAGAAATTTTTTCAAGTAGAAATTTTTCAATATCCGTGTTATAGGTATTTATCGGATGTCCAAAATATATGCGAGGCATTCAGTCCTTCCTTTGTGCAAGAGCTTTTTATATACTAACTTTGAGAGTGGTTAGCGGTCAAATAATTTCGCTATGAATTCCGACAATCGCACCGAGCTTTTGCGGCAAATTAAGGATGATGTGATGAATCTTAAGGAGTCGCCGCTTTGTCGCGACCGCGTGCGGAATAAAGTTTTTCCCGTGATTGGCGAGGGAAGTCATTATGCAAAAATTATGTTTGTCGGCGAGGCGCCGGGGAAAACAGAAGCTGAAACCGGACGGCCGTTTGCGGGGGCGGCAGGTAAATTTCTGGATCATTTGCTTAAGTCCGTCGGTATTGAACGGAAAGACGTATATATTACTAATGTAGTAAAAGATCGGCCGCCGATGAATCGCGATCCACTGCCGGAAGAGATTGCGCTCTATGCGCCTTTTTTGGATCGGCAGATTGAAATTATCCGGCCGCAAGTTATCGCATTGCTTGGGCGCCACTCCATGAAATATATTATGGAAAGATTCGGGCTTGGTTCGGTCATTCTTTCCATCAGCAGGATTCATGGGAGAGTATTTGAGGCGGCATCTCCGTATGGTAAGATAAAAATTATTCCTCTCTATCATCCTGCGGCGGCTCTCTATAATCCTGATTTGCGGAGTGTTTTGGAAGGAGATTTCCAAGTGGTGAATAAAAGTGTAGAGTGACATTATATGAGACATATCCTTCTTTTCTTTGTTTTGTCAGCTTTTATCTTTTCTGCAGGATGCACGGCAGTATATGCGGCCGTGGTTCCGCAAGAGCTTTTTATTTCTTCTGCGGGGCAGATGCAAATTCATGGAGGGACGGTAAAGATGAAAAATGCGGCGAATGTGATTGTGGTCGAGATCTGGGGACAGCGCTGGATCGTGCTTGTGGATTACGCTACAAAACTTGAATCTGCCTATGGAGAAAAGATTAAGCTAGAGGAGATTGCGGAGGGGCATATACTTGAAGTGAAGGGCAGGCCGATTTCGAATAAAATCGGCCAGATTGACGCTTCTGTAATTCGCGATTTATCTATTGAAACAGGAACTCCTTCGCGGGTTGCCAGCGGCTCGCTCGTGGATCAGCTTTGTGTTGCGCAAGTTATGGCGTCGCTTGAAAAAACCAAAGCAGAAGTGCAAACAAAACTTACCGCTTCAGCTGTGAGTGCGCTTTCTCCTAAAACACCGACTCCCGAGCCTGTTGAGAAATCTTCTCCTTTATCAAAAACAAGTGCGGCAAAAAAGTCGGAGTTATCGCGCTACCTTGATCTTTGGATGAAAGGAAGTGATGTAATATGGCTGCAGAAATTTCTTTTATCGAAAGGATATGATATTGGAAATGCTACTGCGACGGGACTTTACGGACGTGGTACGCTGAAGGCAGTTCAAAAGTTTCAAACAGCAAACGGGCTTCCGGCGCGCGGAAGAGTGGGGCCTGCAACCAAGGTTTTGATAGAAGCGCAACTTTAGTATGATAGTTTAGACCCGTCTCCCCCCCCAATAACAAATCTACTGCAATTCCAGAATTTTGACTGCGACTCGATAAAAATTTCTCGACATATATGCCGTATATGTTTCAAAATTTTTATCGTCGTCTCGCCTAAAATTCCGGAATTTCGTAACGGAAGTTATTAGGGGACAAGTCTATTGATTAAAATCCAGCTTTGGTCATAGTTGTCCGGTGGGGAAAACTTTTGTTGCACCGCGTTTGTTGTATTGATATACTGCGCAGTATAAAACTAAATAATCATTATCAAGAGCACAGGTAGGGTACTGGCCCGTCGACCTGTCAGCAACTTTTGAGAAAATATATTTTCTCAAGGAGTGCTAATTCCAGCCCACCGAAGCGGGTGGGAGAGATAAAATATTTTTTATCGATCCCTCCTTGCGAGGAATTTTTATTATATATGAAGAAAGGAATGTATACCGTGGAAAGTGTTACGTCCGGACATCCGGATAAAGTGTGCGATCAGATTTCCGATGCGATTTTAGACACATATCTTGAAAAAGATCCGCGAGCGCGAGTAGCTGTGGAAAGTTTCGGCTCGCATGGGCTTTTAGTGGTGGGCGGAGAAGTGACTTCCGCGCATGAGGTTGATGCCGCAGGGATTGCGCGGAATCTTTACCGCCATATCGGCTATACGGACACATTGCAACTAGTTACTAATATTATTCGTCAATCACCCGATATCGCGCAGGGGGTGGATACGGGCGGAGCGGGAGATCAGGGGATCATGTACGGCTATGCGACCCGCGAAACACCAGAATACATGCCGCGTGCCGTAGCACTTGTGCATAAACTTACCAAAGGATTGGAGGATTTGCGGAGAAATGACCCAGAATGTCCATGGCTTGGGCCGGACGGTAAAGCGCAGATTACGATGCATGACGGCAAGGTGCGCGCAGTGCTTGTTTCCTGTCAGCATGCCGAAACTATTTCTCAGCCGGAAATCAAAGCAGTGTTGACGGAAAAACTGATCGCGCCGGTTATCGGCGATTTAACGGGCGTTGATGTGTTTGTAAATCCGACAGGAAAATTTGTTGTTGGCGGGTTTACTGCCGATACCGGGCTTACGGGAAGGAAAATTATGGTAGACACCTATGGCGGTATGATCCAGCATGGAGGCGGAGCGTTTTCTGGAAAGGATGCGACAAAAGTAGACCGCTCGGCGGCGTATATGGCGCGTTTTGCGGCAAAAAATATTGTTGCTTCAGGTCTTGCCAATGAATGCACGGTCTCGGTGGCGTATGCCATCGGCCGTGCGGAACCTTTGATGGTGCACGCTGAGGGAGAGAATGGAAAAGATTTGAGCGGCGCTCTGAAAGAAAAATTTGATTTTCGTCCGGCGGCGATTATAGAGCGCTTGAATTTACGTCGTCCGATCTATTTAAAAACAGCGGCATACGGGCATTTTGGGAAGGATGGACTGCCGTGGGAGGAGGTGGCATAGTGTTTTCAAAATGTGGTTTGGGTATTGCGTGTTCCGCTAGACACTATACTTTCTCGACGCGTTAAGCTTTCAGAAAGAGAGGGGCTAGATGTCTCGAATATAAAGAAAAGAACAAAACTACTTGGAAGCTTAGCTTCCAAGTAGTTTTAGTGTATTGATTATGTTTGGATTTTAGAAAAGAAAACCACCATTCGCGGCAGTGCCGCGAATGGTGGTTGTGTTAATTATCAGACTTTGTCATCTATGACAAAGTCTGATAATTCAATTCTCGAGAAGTATATTACAATATCACTAAGTAATTTTCTTGTTTCAGAACACACATCGTCTTCCGGATCACCAGTGGTGTACGTTCCAGATTCCATTTCGGCTCTTGTTTGAACCGAAACATAATCTAATATACCACATTTCACCGATGATACCTCGTCTAAAATCACTCTGTCCTGATTTTTTATCAATTTCTGCAGTAAATTGCGAAAAAATCTATTTTGTTCTCGTTCTCGTTTAGACATTTTTCCATACACTTCTCTCTTTGTCATGGTTTCCACAAAACCGGAAAAAGGCACAATCAGTTCTGTTGCCTCTTCTTTGGAAATTTGCATATACCTTCTCCTTTCCGCATAAAGACCAGCGTAAACACCTTATCACTTTTGACTATAAAAGTCAATATATCATTATATCATAACTCTGATATATTATAATTTGTCAATCACCAGCTCTTTATAAGGAGTACAAAATGCCTCGAAAAGAACGATTGTTTATGCCGATGGGAGTGGATCATATTGTAATTGCCTGCTACAGCCGCCATTATTGGCGGCATGTGTTGAAGCATATCGGGTTTCAGGAATATGTTTCGCCGATTTATAAAGGAGATTCGGATACATTGCGGTCTCTTGAGCTTATGTATGGCGCTTCACTTAAATTCGGTGATGTAAAGTTTTTGCTGGTAGATCCTTCGACGGGAACATATAACCCAAAACAGATCCATGAATTTCTGGTTCGAAACGGCGATTTTCAAGTATCCTCTGTGGGTATTGCGGTAGATAGCGTGGTGCGCGCGCAGGAAGAAATTGGAGGGAGTTTTGCCGCGCGATGCGATCCTTTTGGGGAAGCAAGCCGTATGATTTTTCTACCGCCAATGCAAACGAGTTTTTGGTGGGAGTTTATCGAGCGGGAAGAAAGCGCAGAAAAAGTGCACGGCATGGATGGTCCGCTTTGTGTCGATCATATTGCCATTGCTGTCGAAAATTTGAAAGAGGCGCAGAAAGCATATCAAAAACTTGGATTTAAAACGGTATATCATCCGCGTTCGGAAATTCGCGGGGAATATTCCGGCATGAATACGGCAGCTATGCAGCGCGATGATTGGTCGGTGGCGCTGGTGAAGGGTGTTGACGGCGCAAAGAGATCTCAAGTGACTTCCTATCTTAAAGCGCATGGCAATCATTCGGTACAGCATATTGCCCTGCGATTTGCAAATGTAGAATCCGCTATCGAAAAAATGTTTGAGCGGCAGGTAAATTTTCGCACTCATGCGGCGATGCCAATCGATCAGTCGCCGCCTTGGCTTCTCGATGTTATCCACTACGGAAAAGATCACGCGGGACACCTTCTGCAGGCCTTCACTAAACCATTTCTCCGGTTTATTCGCTGGGACGAAGGCGGCGTATTCACTGCCGATGGATTATTTTTCGAATGCATAGAAAGATTGCGTTTGGATGTGAATGGACGGCGCGGATTTTCTAATAAAACTGTTAAAGGGCTATACCGCTCCATCGAGGATGAAGAGTTGAGTGATGGCGAAGAAGGTAGCGGCACGCTTCTATCGCATAATATTATGTCGCGCTTTGAATATGATGCGCGCTTTGCCACATTAACTAAACGAGGGCTTTAAGAATATTGAAAATCCTATGGGGCTTAGCCTCATAGGATTTTAAGGGTCTGTTGCCGAATAGCCTTTGAATCGATCCCGACATGTCGGGACGAGGCAAATACTCACACAAATTTTGCGGCCTATCTTGATAGATAAGCCAAGAAATTTT
>JACOXN010000008.1 GCA_016176295.1 Candidatus Giovannonibacteria bacterium | reverse complement strand
CGCTTCGGCGGAACGCTCGGGCGCGGCGGAATTCCCCCCACACCCCCCTTCCGCCGCGCCCTCGCTTCTGGCATTTCGGCGAAAAAAATTCGGCGGCTACAATATAGGGATCCATATATGGGATTATACCTCCATATTGAGGAGTAGCGCAATAGCTGATAAAGTGTTAATATCAATATGGCTCAAATTTCCAAAACATTAGGACAAAACATCAAGCGCATACGCTTGAAGAAGCGCATGTCGCAGGGCGACATTTGCCGAGCTATTGAAATGGACAGAAGCTATATGAGCGCGATTGAAGGTGGAAAGGTAAATGTCACTATTGCTGTTTTAGAAAAGCTCGCCAATGCGCTTGATGTTTCGGTTGATGAGTTATTGAAATAATTTCAAAAACATGGACAAGAAAAATATCACAATTATTGTACTCGTAATCGCGCTCGGAGCGGCGATCTATTTTGCTTCCCAAAATAATCAAGTTTCCCAACAGGAAAACTCTGCCACAAATGCAATTCCGCCAAGTCAGGAATTGAGAGCGGCTTATGAGGAATCCTCGCAAAGCTCTGCAATGGCGGATATTGCAGAGCTTTCCTGTTTTCCAACGAGTCGGTTTGATTGTGGTAGTGGAAGTTGTACGCCCGCCGCTCCGGCTACTTACTTTTTCGTGGATTATGGAACGGAAAGCGGCACTTACTTTAGATGTGATGCCAAAGGTTGCGACCCTTACCCTGTCGAAGTAAATCCATCGGGAGAATTTACGCAATTTATTCCATCTCAAGGTCAAGCGATGTTGTTTAAGGTTGCAACCGGAGATGTTTTGGGCAACAAAGGCGAGTTTGTTGATATTGCGACATTTGGAACAGGAACGATAATATCTTCTGGAAAGTGTGAATTTACAAAATAAATTTATGAACTACAAAGGCGTAATAATTGAGGAGAGTTTGGAAAATAAAGACATTCTCAAAGAGGTTAAGATTTCGGAAACGAAAGTCGAGGAAGTTGTGGAAGAACATAAAACTCCATGGATAAAACAATGGACACTACACACAGTTGAAATTTCAGAAAATCAAGTTGCTAATGTCGCGGAAAAAATAAGTAAAGCATTGGATTCAAAACACGATTGGTATGCCGATTTTAAAAATGACACTCATCACTATATAATTTTCCGCGACAAAGTGTTTTACATAGACCGAAAAAGTAAGGAGCAATATGACGAAGCGAAACGCTATGGTATCTCGCTAGGTATACCAGAATATCAAGTCGATTTTGCTCCCGACGATAAAATTTGGGAAAGATAATTTATGGAAGAAAAAATCCAAAAACTAGAAAACGAAATAGCCACTATAAAAGAGCGTAATTTGCGTGTAGAAGCTGACAAGGCATGGGAAACGAGCAATTTTCGGATTTTTTCTATCACAATAATTACTTATATCGTTGCCTCGCTCGTTTTATATTTTATTGGTGCAAAAAACTTTTTACTCAATGCACTTGTTCCAACAGCAGGATTTTTTCTTTCTATTCAGTCTTTACCAGCAGTAAAAAGATGGTGGATTAAAAAGTTTTTGCGAGAAAAAAAGCAAGGCCCAACGAATCAATGACTCGTCGGGCCTGGGTTGCGCTCTTGTCGCCCTACTTCTTCTTGACGAAGGTATAGACGATGAGGGCGATGAGCACGATGTTGATTGCCCACCTGTCTGCTCCTTGCCCGAAGATCTTCTCCAATCCGTTCCCGATGGGATCGAAATTGAAAACGACGAGCAGAAGCGCGACGAGGAGCGCAACCCACATCCACGGCTTGAACTCAAAGGGCTTTCGTTCTTCCACGCTCGGCCTCCTTTCAGGTTTGGGGTTCAGTATTGTGTCGGAAGAGTTCGGATGCTACCATACATTAAAATCCTTTACTTGTAAAGGATTTAGCCGCCGAATTTTTTTCGCCGAAATGCCAGAAGCGAGGGCGCGGCGGAAGGGGGGTGTGGGGGGAATTCCGCCGCGCCCGAGCGTGGGTGTGGGGGGAATTCCGCCGCGCCCGAGCGTTCCGCCGAAGCGGAGGCGGTCAGTTCCGTTCAAAAAATGTTCGAGCAGAGTTGTATAATTCCACCACGTAGGAAAAGTCAAAGAGTTTTGGTTCGCCTCGCTTCGCTCGGCGACTAATTCGTATTGGATTTTCGGGGCAAAAACGAATTGGCGATTTTGGAAAGAAACTCCGTGAGTTTCTTTTTTCGTTTTAACTTGATTTTTATTGACATTTGAGCTAGTGTGATTTTGGTATTAAGCCAGATTGTCGGGCTTAAATCGTACATTCCCAACCAAAGAAGGAGGACAACGACATGAATGACCGAAACTTCCGACAAATGCTGGAGGCTCAATGGTCTCGCGGCAACTTCGTCTGCGTCGGGCTCGACAGCGAGTTCGGCAAGATTCCAGAGTTCGCACGCGAGTACGACTACCACAATACGACGGATGTGGTAGGAAATGTGAATGGGCACACGAAGAATCTTAGCCCCCAGAAGACTATCGTTGCGTTTAACCGCGCAATTGTGGAAGCAACGAAAGACCTTGTGTGCGCCTACAAGCCGAACGCCGCGTTCTACGAAGCGCACGGCGACGTGGGCATCGGCGCTTTGCAACGAACCATCGCGGACATCCACGCCATCGCACCGGATGTTCCGGTGATTCTCGACGCCAAGCGCGCGGACATCGGTAACACCAACGCTGGGTATGTGGATGCGGCGTTCGGGCACTTCAGCCATTCCTCGCGCGAGCGGAGAAGGGCGTCATCGTTCTGTGCCGCACATCCAATCCGGGCGCGGGCGAGTTTCAGGACTTGTCCGTGAACAACGAACCGCTCTATCGTTTCGTCGCGCGTCGTGTGGCAAGCGAGTGGAACAAGAACGGCAACTGTGCGCTCGTCGTTGGGGCAACCTATCCCGATGAACTCCGCGAAGTCCGCGGACTTGTCGGTGACATGCCGATTCTCATTCCGGGCATCGGCGCGCAAGGCGGTGACGTGGAGAAAACCGTTTCCGCAGGCAAGGACAGCCGCGGACAGGGCATGATCGTGAACTCCTCGCGCGGCATCATCTTCGCCTCGAAAGGCGCGGACTTCGCGGAAGCGGCCCGCCGCGAGACGGAAAAGCTCCGCGACTTCATCAACCAGTACCGAACCCCCGCGTGATAAATCTCAATCAAGGGCGACCAAGGCAACAGCCAAGGTCGCCCTTTCCCTTTCTTTGTTTTTTGATAAAATAAATTCATAATTGAATTGCCGCCAAAGAAAAATTGGAAATTGTTATCGGTGCGGCTTCGCCGCAAATTCTGAATTTTTTCGCGGGGGGATTTCCTCGCCGCCGCAGGCGGCGAAATGCGTTCGGACTAATTCAAGAATACAGCACAACGAAAAAGCGTCATGGTAGAATATCGTGGCAAAAAATATCCGATTAAAAATGAGGTTGAATAATATGCGTACAGCTGGCTATGTTCATTAAATCTTTTAGTGAAATCTCAAAACTTGACTCAGCCATTGCCGGAGGCAAGGGAGCTTCGTTGGGCGAAATGACTCAAGCCGGTATTCCAGTGCCTCCCGGATTTACAATACTTGCTGCTGCTTTTGAAAGATTTTTGGAAGAAACAGACTTGAATGTTGAAATTGAGGCTATTCTCGATTCGGTCAATCACAAGGAAATGCACACGGTTGAAAATGTTTCAGAGAAAATCGAGGCACTAATTTTTTCGGCAGAGATGCCAAACGATTTAACACATGAAATCCAGAAGTTTTTCAAAAATCTTGATGTAAAATATGTAGCAGTTCGGTCGTCGGCCACTGCTGAAGATTCGGCGAGCGCGGCGTGGGCAGGGCAGCTTGAAAGTTATCTCAATACAACAGAGGAAAATCTGCTTGAAAACATAAAGAAGTGTTGGGCTTCGCTTTTCACGCCGCGTGCTATTTTCTATCGTTTTGAAAAAGATTTGCACAAACAAAAAATATCAGTTGCCGTTGTTGTGCAGAAAATGATAGAGAGCGAAAAATCTGGTGTTGCTTTTTCTGTTCATCCAGTTACCCAAGACAGAAATCAACTGATTATTGAAGCTGGTTTTGGGCTTGGTGAAGCTATTGTATCGGGGCAAATTACACCTGATAGCTATGTTGTTGAAAAACAACCGCGACGGATTATTGATAAAAATGTTCAGACACAAACAAAAGGTCTTTTTCGTTCCCAAAAAGGTGGAAACGAATGGGTTGATATACCCGAACCAAAGGCATCATTACAAGTTCTCTCAAGAGAACAAATATTGAAACTTTCGGATTTGGTTCTTGAAATTGAAAATCACTACGGCTTTCCGTGCGACATTGAATGGGCTTTTGAGGAAGGAATATTTTATATCGTCCAAAGTAGACCAATAACTACTCTCTTGCCGGCGGATACGACTTCATCGCTTGCCGACAAATTCATTACAGCACTTGGTGGCCAAGAATTATTTCCGCCCATCCTTCCCAAATCTCTCCTCCCAGCATTTTGCCGTGAGGAGATTCAGGAGGTCATGGACTTCCCAGTCGCCGTTCTGGGGGATTTCGTTCCCCAGACGGTTCCACTCCCCGGCCATAACGGCCGAGAAAATTTCTTCCGGATCGTAGAATGATTCGGAGAGCGCCTTGTGGCACTCCTCCAATTGACATAATCCCTCTCGAACATCCGCCGAACTCCAGCGGATGCTCGGATACATTCCGATCACCTTGTTACATATATATCTTTTCGAAAAAAGAGAAACAGACCTAGTAAAATTTTTTTCTTGTGGTAACTTGAAGTCAGAAAGTGGGGGACTTTTGTAATGATCTATAAAACTTTAAGGCCTTGGTTCTTTGAATTGTCCAAAAAAGATCCTGAAGTGGCGCATGAGGTTGCGGTCGGCGCATTGAAATTCATGAGCCGCAATAAATTTCTCTTGAGTTTGATGCGGGGTGAACTTTTCGAGGGCAGGCTCACGCAGGAATTGTGGGGCATCCGTTTCCCGAAGCCCGTCGGCCTTGCTGCGGGGTTCGACAAGAATGCGGCCGCTTACCCGGCCCTCGCCACCATGGGTTTCGGCTTCATCGAAGTCGGAACGGTTACTTTTCTTCCGCAGTCCGGAAACCCTCGTCCCAGGATCCACCGTTTCCCGAAAGATCAGGCTTTGGTAAACTACATGGGTTTTCCGAATGTCGGAGCCTATAAAGTTGCGGATAATATGCATAAGGCCGGAACAATCGGTGTGCCGCTCGGCATAAGTCTCGGAAAATCGTCGTGCACTCACGTTGAAGACGCTTCTCTGGACTGCATATCGTCGCTTCGCACTCTTTACAAACTCGGCGACTATTTTACCGTGTGCGTGAGCTGCCCCAACTCTCCCGGCGTGCGCGAACTTCAGCACAAAAAATATCTTTTCCATCTGCTTAAGGAAATGGTTGATTCTTCTTCCGGTTTCTCAGCCGCGCTCAAGATAAAAAGAAAGCCGGTCCTGGTGAAAATTTCTCCCGATCTTTCCCGGCGGGAGCTGGACGATGTCTTGGAAGCGGTGGCTGATGCGGGGGTGGACGGAATCGTGGCCACGAATACGACCGCTGACCTGGATGTTTTGACTTCGGGTCATTCGTTAAAAGCCGGAGGAGTAAGCGGTGCGCCGCTTTTCATGCGGATGCTGGAGAAGGTCGGATATATCCGCGCTAACCTCAAAAAAATCCCGATAATCGGCGTGGGCGGGATTATGAGCTCCGAAGATGCGTACGAAACGCTGGCTGCCGGAGCAAATCTGGTGCAGATTTACACGTCTTTCATCTACAACGGACCGTCCGCGGCGAATGAAATGAACGCCGGCATTTTGGCTCTTTTGCGGGAAAATAATTTTCGCGACATACGCGAATTTAACCGTTTTTTTTGCAGGCTTCTGAACTAAGAAGCCTTTTTATTTTGTGTTAATATACATAAATGGATACAGAGAGAAGCTTTCGCTTAAATTCCGCATGGGGTTTGTTCAAAGAATCGGTTTTTTTCTATCGCCGCAATCTGGCGCTAATTGCCGGAACTGCCGCGGTTCCTTTTGCGCTTGGCGCTCTATCCCTGCTCTCCGAAGCGGCAGGTTTGGGGGTTCTCCTCGTATTAATAATGCTGCTTTCCATCGTTGCCGGAGTTCTTTCCAAGGTTGCTTTTTTTGTCATAGCCTCCGGAAAAGAGGAGCCGAACGGAACTGTTTCAGTTTCGAAACAAGTCTCCGCCGTTTATAAAAGCGGATTGCACAGTCTCTTTCCTTTTTTATGGGTAAATGCTTACGCCGTGCTCGCAGGTTTGGGCGGGCTTTTCTTGTTTTTTATTCCGGGGATAATAATCTGGGTGCTCGTCAGTCTTTCCGCTTTCGCGCTTTTTGTCGACGGCAGGCGCGGCATCGAGGCCCTGGCCTCCAGCTGGTATTATGTGCGGGAATATTGGTGGGATGTTTTTTGGAGATTTTTATTTTTCGGCATCATTATCCTGGGTTCGGGACTTCTCTTGGTCCTCGCCGGAGGCGGGTTCGGGTTTATGAAGGAGCTCGCTTCGACGACCGACCTTGCATCCATGAAACCCCAGGTCCCGTATTTAGCACAACTCATTAATTCTTTTTTCAATAATTTCATTTTTCTGCCTTTGGGCGCTATTTATCCTTTTCTGGTTTACAAAGACCTTAAGAAAGTAAAACCGGAGCCGGATGAGGCTACACTTTCGGGAATAAAGAAAAAAATAAACATTTTCATAGTGGTCGCTTCGGTGGGTATTATTCTGCTTCTAGCGTTCGCCGGGTTTGCCATGTTTCATTATGTAAATCAGCTGATGTCTTTTTCTTCCGGCGTTGAAACTACCTCGCTGCTGGCTTCTTTTAATCTGGCAAAATTCGTCGGGTCTTTGCCTTGGTAATAAAAATAAGTCATGAAAAAAATAATAAAAAGTTTCAAACATGCGCTCCACGGAGTAAAAAATGCGTACCGCCATGATCAGAGTTTCCGCTGGGAAATATGGGGCGGGCTGGTCTACATCGCTTTCGGGCTTTTCTTTTGGCCGCTGGAAAAAATGGAGATATCTTTCCTGGTTTTGTCCTACGCCCTGATACTCATTGCGGAGCTCATCAATACCGCTTTTGAGAGAGCGCTCGACAAACTTCATCCCGAGCGCCACGAGCTAATCGGCATCAGCAAAGATATTGCCTCGGGTGCGGTGCTGGTGGCATTTATTTTTGCGATCTTTGTTGCTCTCGGCGTAGTTCTCGCGAGGATTTAATTTTGTAAAGGACTCGACAATCTGCAATAAATTTAGTAAAATAATTTAGCGTAATTTGGTGCCTATAGTGTAGCGGCAACACAACGCTCTGTGGCAGCGTTATCGAGGGTTCGAATCCCTCTAGGCACCCTAACGGGAAATTGAATAGAATTTAACGACTCCATCAAAATCTGTAATAGATTTTTTGGCTCTAACTTGATATAGTGTTCCCGCACTTCCTGAAAAAGATTTATTGGGATGACGGTGGAATATGGGCAAAAGGATTTTTCGTATCTACCGTAGGCATCAACGAAGCCACAATACGCAGATATGTACAAATGCAGGCCTGCAGGATGTGGGTCAAGCGAAGCTTGTATTATAGATTGAGACCACGCCTGTAAGGGCGTGGTTCTTCATTTGCCGGCCCAATATTTACAAAATACCGCGAAAGCGGTATTTTGCTCTTAGGAGTATCTATTATCATTTATCATGCAAAGAAAGGGGTAGTTATGTCAAAGTCGAAGCGTTTAAAAAAGGCGGAAGGTTCCAAAAGAAATCGAAGTCAGCTTGAAAAAGAAAACGCTTATCTAATACAAAACATCAAATTACTCAAAGAGCATATTAAATGTGCAGATCTGGCGTTTGGTGTTGCTTCGGCTAAGTTATTTGAGCGTGATGTTGCTGAAGGTCTGTATGACTACGCAAAGGGTACTTAATCAATCAGAAAACCGCATGGTATCGTCCGCGGTTTTTTTACAAACCCAAACTCGGACAACTCGTTCTTAATAAAAATCCAATCCAGAGTTCTGAACCTATCCACTAGTCCAGAAAAAGAATTTTGCTGGGTAATCTGTTATAATTTTGGTATGAGAAAAGAAATAGAGGTCAAAGCCAAAATTGAGAATATGCAAGAAATATCCAAGAAACTTGTTGTGCTTGGGTGTGTCTTATCCGAACCAATTATGCAGAACGATAAAACTTTTGTTGATACGGATTACGGCGAATATGATAAGTTCCAGCCGGGGAAGAATATTTTGAGGATCAGAGAATCAAACGAAAAATTTTTATTTACTATAAAGCAGCCGCAAAGCAATGAATTGGACGCTATTGAATACGAAACTGAAATTTTAGACCCGAAAGAATTTGAAAGGGCTTTGGGTTTGATGGGCTACAAATCCGCAGTTGTCATAAACAAAACCAGAAGAAAAGCCAAATTCAATGATTTTGAGATCTGTCTTGATGAAGTAAAGGGGCTCGGTTCTTTTATAGAAGTTGAGAAAATAACAGAAGATGAAAACGCAGAAAAAGTTCAGAACGAATTATTCGGCTTTCTAAAAAATCTTGGGTTAGACGAAAAAGACAGGGTTTTTCATGGATACGATACTTTGGTCTATTTACTTCAAAGGTGAACGGCCCAATAAAAAAACGGCTTGAGGCTGTTGGGTACTTAGCACCCAATGCTTTTGGGACTATATTTTTGCACGAGATGAACTGCAATCGCTTGTAAAAACGGACTGATTATGTTCATCTAGTGGTAGATTTGAAAGGAGAAAAATATGAAAATGCCTGATAAAGCGGTAACGCTGGCCGGGTTCCGGAAGATGGCGAATGATTTCATCTCCAGGGAATGCAAAAAAAGCGACGGTCATTTGGCCCACATTAAATGCGGAGGCAGTGTCAGGGTTGGCTACGCAAATTTGTTCTACCAGAACAAAAACGGCTCTCTGGACCCGGGGAGCGACGGATTCGGCATCGGACCCGAAAGAGTTCCTTATTGCGAAAACTGCGACCCGCCCGACGGATGCAATTACACTTACTCAAGAAGAGTTCCGATCAAAAGAACTTAAAACCGGCCGCCTAAGACGACCGGTTTTTTTATTTAAGATAAAGTATTTATTGGCAGAGCCAGTCCATCACTTTCTTCCGGTGTCTTTCGATGGACCATGAATCACCGTGTTTAAAGAGGGAAGGGTATATGGTTTGAAATGCTTTAAGAGTTTTGACCGAGGCTGCCGGGAAGCCAACAGGAATACTCTTGTTATATGCCTCCAAAAAAACCACTAGTGTGGTGTAAGTCATATTCAATTCGAGTACCGGATCTTTGCGCTTCATGTTACTCTCATCATACAATACGAGGTAGAAAAAAGCAAGGCGACGGAAAGTGTTTTTAATGTGTGCTATATTTATTTCATGGAAAGAATGAATTTGGAAAACAAATGGGGGATGCATCATCCCGAAGCGTCCGGCAAAATAAGCGAGGTTTTTCCTTTCGGCCAGGTTGACATAAAAAATCTGGAATACGTGAAAGGATTAAAGACGTGCACGGCTTTCACTGAAGGCAGCGAAGAGAGAAAACGCTGCTCCATTGATCTGATAAAAAAACATCAGCCCTTTGATTCGGAGAATCCCAAAAAGAAATTTTTGAGCGACCTGCTTAAATATGTGAAAGAAGAAGCCGGATTCAAAGAAAAAGATAAAAAAGTCTCGGCTTTCACTACTGTGGGTTCAATTGCAGATGTTGAACAAGGGATAGATCTTTTTATAGAAATTTCGGGCGAGGGGATGCAACACCCGGTTTACATTACGTATGACGGGACTATTGAGCGCGGGAAAGTTAACGGAGAAAGAACCAAGGCGGATGTTTTGGTGGATTTTAATGAAATCCCCGATCCCAACGAAGAGCCTGAAGAATACGCAGAAAAAATGAGATATTTAGGGCGTATGTCCGCCATGGTTTACCGGTCGAGGCTTCCTAAAGAAAGCCCCGCCAGCCCGACCAAGCCCCGCATAATAAGGAGAGGCGGGCCAATCATTGATTCACGCGGCCGCATAAATCTCACTCCTTAATTTACCGGAATTACTTTTCCACAGGCGATTATTTGCTTCCGGTTTTTTCTGATATCATTAAAAATGACAGCGGATGGAAAAAACCAGGGCAGATTACTTTCGGTCGCAGAGGCTACTCAGGTTTTAAAAAAACGCATAAGCAACAATGAGAACATCGTTGGGGAGACCATCGATGGTTTTTTGTGCCTTTGGGGTTGTGCCCCATTCGCGGGGAAAATATTAAGCGAGGGTCTGCATAAGCGGCAATGCCTCTGGAACTACTATGTTTCCTGCGAAAATTGCGGCTACCAGAGCAATCTGGCCAAATATACTTTTGGGGAAGGCCAAAAAATCGTCTCGGACGCCTGCGAATGCAAAAACTAAAAAATATTGACATCCCTCCAAAATGTTGTTATAAACCTACGAGAGGAAAGGAGAAACATAGTGAAAGTAAAAACTGTTGATATGGGCAGTTTTGAAGAAACTGTCATAAATTCAGCTAAACCTGTGGTGGTTTATTTTTCAGCAACGTGCCGACCATGCGCGCTAATGGCACCGGTTGTGGAAAGAGCAGCCACAAAGCATAAGGATGACATCGGTTTCGTCCAGGTGGACGTTATTGCAAACCCTGCTCTGATGCGGCGCTTTAATATCGGATCGGTGCCAAGTTTTTTGATCTTCGAGGGGGGTTTGGTTAAAACCGAGATAAAAAATGCGCAGACCGAAAGCGCATTCGCTTCGTTCATCTTCGGGTTCCTCCAAAAAAAATACGAAAACGTGTGACCGTTGCTCTGCAGCGGTTTTTTTATGGAAAACTAATCCCGTCTCTGAACGGATTAGTTCTTCTTAATCGAACAAATTTCTCGTCTGAAAATTCTTTAGCCCCATCCCGCACAAAGTCGGGATTGTATTGCGGGATGGCCGCCCCCACCTGGAATTTTCATCCGAGAGATTTGTTCTTACTTCAGCGTACTGCCCATCAAAATCCCGTTCGCCCAATAGTTTCCGGTGTCCGAATCTGGCAGGAGGTCATAAGTATATGAATCCCAATAGGGGACGAGCTCGGTCGAAATGACGAGTGAATCGTCGTAAATATCTCCGGCTCGTAGACTTCCCGCACTTCGCCCATTCGCCGCCGGATGGTTGGGAGAAACCCAGAGTTCGCGGGCATCTTTCAAAACCAAATGAACTACCCTGTGCGTTGCGGGCGATTTTTGTTGCGAAACTTTCAATACGGCGCTTTCTATCTTTTTACCGTTCTTATCCTGCGACCAGATTTTCATGCCGGCTTTGATATCTTTTACGTTAATTTCTCCGTTGGGTGTCGATATCAGAGTATTCGAAGCGAGGCAGATGGGGCAAGGCCTGCTATTATCAACTTTTTCCTTAAATTCGGCGATGCCATTTTTTATGCCGGTAAGAGTCAGCATGATGGTGCATCCGTTGCTGGCGGTTTCCCCGATTCGAAGTGTAATTGGCAATCCATCTCCGCGCGCCACGGGGTATTCGATGAAGTTAAGTCCTGTAATGTAGTCCGGATAAATTTTCTGCACAAGCAAAGACCCTTCGCGCTCGCCTTCGCGCAGACGTATTTGTTGGCCTCCGGTTGGCGAAGGAATGGGTGAGGGTGATGGGGATGAGGGTGTGGGTGAGGGCTCGCCTCCGGGACATTTTGCAAATTCGCATTTTGGCGGTACTCGTCCCACATAGCTTCCGTCGGAGCAAAGTTTGGCTTCCATAGTGCAGGCTATTTGTTCGGGGGGGCGGTTAAGCCGTTCTTTTGCATAAAAAAGCGCAGTGCCGCCAAGAACGACGGCGAATAAAATAACAAGCAAAGATAGATTCGTTATTCCTGTGTTTTTTCTCATATTCCCAGTATAAATGGCAAGCCATGAAATTACTATAAACGGACGAACGAATTGACTTTTTGCTTTAAATTTGGTTGAATTTAACAGGAAAAATCACGAACCTTGTTATCTTATTCAAAGGAGTATCTTATGGAAGCTAGACGTCCGAGCGTTTTGTCCATCAAACAATTCGATTTGGGGGCATTGATAAAACTTTATCACGACATGCTGAAGATAACAGATCTCATGAAAACCCGCGAAGGCCGGGAACTTCTCACTTACGTTCTTAAAGGTTACACGATCGGTCTTTTGTTCTGGCAGCCTTCTTCGCGGACATTTCACAGCTTTTTGGGCGCGGCTTACAGGCTGGGCGCAGCTGTCGGCAATGAGCGTGGCATCAAAGCGCACCAAGGATTCTGGCGCCGGCTGTGGGGCGGCATCAGTGGTATTTTCGTAAAGGTGCGGGGAAAATGGGTATTACTTTTTTCTTCCGAAGCTAAAGACGCTTATTTCGAGGATGAGATACGCGCTTTCGCGACCTCGTATGACGCGCTGGTGCTGCGCACCGGCGAAGAGGGAATGGTTGCCCGAGCGGAAAGGATAATTCGGAAATCGGTGGGAAAGATTCTTGGATTCGAGAGATACGTCCCTGTGGTTAACGCCGGAGACGGAACCGGGGAGCACCCGATACAGGCGTTGAAAGACCTTTTTGCTATTTTGCTGGCTTTCGGCTGGGACCTCGCAAAAGACTGGACCAAGCTCCGGGGGCTCACAATAGCTTTTATCAACGACAACCGTTTTTCCCGGACTGTGCATTCGCTGGCATGGCTGTTGGGGAAACATTTCGGGATGAAACTGATCTTCATTTCCCCTAAAGGCTTGGAAATGCCCAGGCATTTACTGAAAGAGTTCAGAAACAAAGGTATCTTTTTTACGGAACACTGCGAACTTCAGCCCGCTGACATTTATTATGACACGCGGCCGCAGTATGAATACTACGGAAGTCTGATGAAAGCATGGGCGAAATTAAAAGCCCTAGTCCTGTCGCATGAATATTTTAAGATCACAAAAAGTATCGCTGAAAAATACGGCGTGAAGCTGGTCTTGCATCCATTTCCGCGTTCGAAAAAATTCGACGAGCTTCCTATTTGGGATCCGGAAGATCCGGAAACCGAGACCTGGAGTTTGGATACGGATGAGCGCGCCGGATACTTTCTTCAGATGGCTTTGGGAACGCCGACAATTATGGCTCTCTTAAAATACATTCTGAACCCTTATTTGGATTTTGGTGAGTTGGAGGAAGAGCGTCTGCGGCTTTCATTTCATACCCAATGTCTGAAATGCCGCCGGATAGAATCGGAATCGACCGGATGGAGTGAAAAACCTTATGTCCGTTTGTTGAAAAGGTTGGCCAAAATCCCGCTCTGCGGGATTTGTCTCGAAGAAAAAGAGCGCCATCAGCCGCTCACAGAAAACACGCCGCAAGTTTAACGGCGTTTTTTATTTTTTAAAATCTTCATTTTCACTTAATGATTTTTTAGACAAAACGTGTATAATGTCTATATGAATATGCTTACGAAAGAATACAAAACGGAACCAAAGGACGTGTTTTTGCACCTTTTATCCATAATAGCGCTATACGTGAGCGTGGGGAGTTTTGTTGCGCTTATTTTCCAATACATCACGCTTCTCATACCTCCGCCCGCGGTGAATTATTACAGCATTACATCGGCCTATAGTAGCATTCGTTGGAATATTTCGGCTCTCTTTGTGGTTTTTCCGCTGTTTGTCTGGTCGGTATGGTTTTTGAATAGGATGTATAATAAGGAACCGGCGCGGCGCGAAATTTGGGTGAGAAGGTGGCTTATTAATTTTACGCTTTTTATTGCGGCGTTGGTAATGGTTGGGGACCTTGTGGCCCTTATCTACAATCTGCTCGGAGGTGATTGGACGTCTTCATTCCTCCTTAAGATACTTACGATATTTGTGGTGTCGGGGTTGGTGTTTGGGTATTATTTTTTGGAAATGAAGAACCGTAGAGACGGGTACGGAACGTATATTGGATATTTGGCGATGGCGCTGGTTGTGGTGTCAATAATTTCTGGATTTTTCTTTGTGGGCTCGCCAAAAGAAGCGCGCCTCATACAATATGACGCCCAGCGCGTGTCTGATATGCAGACCATCCAGTCGCAGATACTAAATTTCTGGATGAATAAGACTCGTCTGCCTGAGAATTTAAATGAATTAAATGATACCATTAGCGGTTATATGGTGCCCACCGACCCGGAAGGAAAGGCGTATGAATTTATGATACGCGACAAAGCAAAACTTTCTTTTGCCCTCTGCGCTGAATTTGCCAGGCCCAGCGACGAGAACTCCTACAATATCAGAAACAGCGTGCCGAAGCCTCTGCATCCCGCCGGCGAAGGCATCAGTGAGAGCTGGAGTCACGAAGCCGGAAAAATATGCTTTGAGCGGACCATAGACCAGGAGCTTTACAGGCCGTACACCGACAAGGTAAGATAACCCCAGATAATTTCTTAAAGAAAGGACACACCCATGTGCGGAGTTGCGGGAGTTTTTTCCGTTGAAAGGTCCGCAGACGTTTTGTACGACTTGATGGCTTCTTTGCAATATAGGGGAGAACAGAGCTCCGGTCTTCTGTTGATGAATAAGGACGGGGGAGTTTGCGGGGACAGGTCTTTGGGCCTTACCTGCGAGCTTTTCAGAAAATTGAACTGCTCGAATCTGGCCCAGGAAGATTTTGTCGCCGGAGTGGGGCACGTGCGTTACGGAACGGCGGGTGCCCGCGATTCGATCATAAATGCCCATCCGCTTTCGGCCTCCATGCCATGGGGCGAACTGCACTTGGTACACAACGGCGATACCCCGAGCTTTGCTTCCCAGAAAGACGAGCTTCTGAAAAAAGGGGCAGTATTTTCAACCGATTCCGATTCGGAGCTGCTCTTAAAATACATCGCGCTTTCCGGAGAGGATGACCCTGTGGCCGCCGTTCAGAAAGGTCTTTCCCGGTACAAAGGGACATACTCGGTCATTTTACTTTTAAAGTGCGCCGCCGGCATTAAGCTCATAGCGGCAAGGGACCCTTCCGGCAATCGTCCGCTGGTTCTGGGCTCGCACGGGCAGGGATATGTCGTGGCGTCGGAAAATTCATCATTTGAGGTCGTGGACGGAAAATTTTTGCGCGAGGTCGAACCGGGCGAAATGCTGGTAATTTCATCCGATGGGCTTGAAAGCCGTAAAATTTCAGAGGCATCCCCGAGGCTGATGCGCTGCGTTTTCGAGCTCATTTATTTTTCTTTCCCCGCTTCCAAAGTTTTCGGAGTGCCGGTGGGAGAGTTCAGGGAGCAATTGGGGCGAGTTACCGCGCGGAAGCTGAAAAATCTTGTGGAAGAAGGCGACGTCGTGACCTACGTTCCTGACTCGGGAAAATTTTTCGGGCTGGGATTCGCTAAAGAATTGGTGCGCCCCCTGGAGGAAGTTTTGATAAGAAGGCACTCGACGGACATCGTGAGAAGCTTCACGCAGTCTTCGCAGGACAACCGTTACAATGCTCTCCGTAAAAAACTTAGTTTGCGCAGAGAACTTGTGGCCGGTAAAAGGGTCTGGGTGCTGGACGATTCGGTGGTGCGGGGTAATTCCTCGCGCAGGCTTATCAGGGCTTTAAAAGAGCACGGAGCCGTCTGGATAGGATTTGTTTCGAGCTGCCCGCCTATCATTGGCCCCTGCGACAAAGGCATAGACTTTAGAGAAGACCTTTTGGCCGCGAAGCATACTCACGGCACAGAAACGGACGTTGAAAAAGTGCGGCTCGAACTTGAGCCGAATTTCCTGGACTATCTCCACTATTCCTCCATCGACGACCTCGAAGAAGTTCTGGGGCATTTCAAAAAAAATACCGCAGAGTATTGCTTCGGCTGTTTCCAGAACAAAGAACCCATTTGGGGCGTTTGGTAAATGAGCATTACCGGTTGCTGCGGCAGCCGGTTTTTTTATTTGCATTTTATTTTGATTTGGTTTATCCTCTGATGGAATAATATTAGCGGCTAATTTAAGCACTATCATGGACGAAGACGTCGAAGAGAAGGAAAAAGAAGAAGATGCCTCCGATGAAGAAGACTTGGAAGGCGAAGAATAATAAAAAGACCCCCGCAGGCGCGGGGGTCTTTTTTGAAAAACCAAAAATAAGAAAATTTTGATTTTCTTATTTTTGGTTTTTGGCTATGCAAACTTCGCCCGGTCTTCCAGTAAAACTTTCACTGAAAAATTCTTGCTTCCCCTCTGTACTCCGAGTTCCATGGTGTCGCCCACGGCGCATTCTGCGAGGCGGTCCTCCAGGGTTTCTTTCTCATTTATTTCTTTACCGTTGGCGGTGAGGATTATGTCGCGCTCTTTTAATCCGGCGAGGTCGGCTGAGCTTCCGGGAAGCACGGCGTGGTCTCCGGGGAGGCCTTCGCGCACGATGAGCGCGCCCCTATCCATCGGAATGTTGAAATGCTTTTGGATGGCTTTATTCAGAACCAGGTATCTCACTCCCAGAAATGGCGCAGTGATATGCCCTTTTTCTTTTAATTCGATAAGATCTTTTTTTGCCTGGTCGATCGGAATTGCAAAACCTATGTTTTGCGCTCCGAAAACTATGGCGGCGTTGATGCCGATTACTTCTCCCTTTAAATTAAGGAGCGGCCCTCCGGAGTTCCCGGGATTGATGGCGGCGTCGGTCTGGATGAGCCCGCGCAGTCTTTCCTGATGCCCTTCGGAATCGGTGACAGCGGAGAGGAACCTGGATAGGCCGGAGACAATGCCGGTGGAAACGGTGTTTTGAAATTCTCCCAAGGCGTTGCCGATGGCTATGACTGCTTCTCCCAATCTGATGCTCTTCGAAACTCCTAGAGGGATGCTTGAGAGGCCCGGGGGAGGAGAGGACAATTTGAGGATGGCGATATCGGCCAGAGGGTCTTTTCCGACAATTTCGACATCAAAGCTGTCCTTTCCGATTATCACTTTGTATATCGAGTCCTTGTCTTGGATGACGTGTTTGTTGGTCAAAATTATTCCGGCAGGGTCCACGATAAAACCGGAGCCGGTAGATACGGTTATCTTTCCGTCCTTTTCTTCGGAGATCAGCTTGTCGTAAAACTGAGCCGGGTTGATGCCCATTTTTTTCATTTCCTCCTGCACTGCTTTCACATCCTTGGAAGCGGCAATGGAAACCACCGCCGACAGAGAATTTTCGATAACTTTTATTATTTGTTCTTGATAGCCCATATTAAAATTCTACTACGGGATCCATGCATTTAATATACCACTTTTTACCAGTGCCCTCGACAGGAATCGAACCTGTATCTAGGGCTTAGGAGTCCCTTGTTCTGTCCATTGAACTACGAGGGCGTGAGCACTGATTAAAAATCTACACTAAATTGATTACCCTATTATTAATAGCACATAATTCTTTCAAAAGCATTCCACCTTTTTTTACTCTCACTCTGCACATTCCGTATCGGAGTTTCCCTTTTTTTGAACCCTTTAAAATATTTATACTCGTATGTTTACCCAGCTTTATTCCTGTTATTCCAGTCCAAAAGCGAAGACAAGCGGATCGATTCAAATCTTCGTAAATTCTCACGGAAATTTTAATATTTTCATCAGCTACTTTGTATATTTTTCTAAGAATATTCAAAAAAACTTTTATCATCGCTGGATCAGTGTTGGAAAAACTGAAATCTTTTTTTGATCCCTCCGCCCAATATAATGCGGCACCAAACATAGCGAGTTCTTTATTGCTTGTCTCATAAATTAAATTTATGGCTTTTGTTTCTGCGTCTGCCCATTGTTTGTCTGATATAATTTTGCTTGAGTTTCGGCGCTCCAGCCAGCGGGGTAGGTAACGTGCTTGAATAGGGACTTTTTGGGCATATCTGAAGACGGTTGTTTTGGGGACAGACAAAGCTGCGCTTATTTCCGGAAAACTATAGCCATGCTTTCTTAAGCTGCTTATTTTTTCGATCTGAGTTTGGGGTATTTTCTGCATGTTATTATTTTATATGAATTAAGAAATTGTTCAAGGACTGGATAGCTTTGTCCAGTTCGTCAAATTTCGATTCCCTTCGAGGGCACGCGGAGATGGACAGACGATGAATTTATGAGTAAAGCAACATTTCGTGTTGGTAATTTTCTTCTTCTGCATGCGTACAAAAAGTTATAAGAAAAATTGTAGAAAAACAAAAAGCTCCGTTTAAGGAGCAGCTAATCCGGGCGGAATTTTTTAAGCATTTCCGGCTTTGTCCATTCTAAGGGCTCTCTGCAATGCTTTCTAAATGTCCATTCTCTTTCCCGCTCGTAGAAATCTTGCCAAATCATATCTTCCTGAAATATTTCTTTGCCAAATCTTAAATTGGCGTAGTTTAGGGCATTGTACTCCCGCAGGAGCTCGTCTGCATAAAGAAAGAAGAAACTGATTTCAGCTTCGCCGTATTCCATAGGCCCGGAAAGCAAGCCGGAGCCAAAGCTGGTGCGCCGTTCAAACACTTTGCTGTTAATCATTATGACCGAGGCTCGCGCTTTGTCTTCGCCAAGGGCGTAGATGGCAAATCTCCATTTCAGGCATCCGCGTTTGTTTTCTTCCAGAAAAAACCCGTCAATTGTTCCCAGTCTGAATAAAACATTTTTGTTTTCTTTCAAAAATCCCCAAAAGTATTCATTTTTCCCGCCGATCCTATACTGGGTTATTTGGGGAGACATTAGGTTTAACGGCGAAGAAAAATTTTCTTGGGCGAGAAGAGGTGCGGGATTAATGGAAAGCTTGCCGCATGAATTTAAAAAAAGCGCGCCGAGAAGTAAGATAAAAATTTTATGTAGCATTTCAAAGGACTCCTTTTTCTGAATTATAGCATTAAATAAAAACACCCGGATGTTAAACGGGCGCTGTCTTTTTTATTCCAGTTTCAGATAGGGAACGATGAGCCATGTTAAGGCTGTAAACACGGCCGAAACAATGATGAGTGGCTGGAGGCCGATTTGGTCAAAGAGCCATCCGCCCAAGGCTGCCGAACTCATCGCGCCGATGTTCCAAAACGACGTCAGAGCCGCGAAAGTGGTTCCTTCGCTGTTCTTCGGGCAGATCACTGCGGCCATGTTGAGCATGGCAAGCGTGACAAACGAGCCTACAGCTCCCAGTATTGCATTGCTTGAAATATAGGTGGCATTGGCCAGCCAAAGATTGCGGGCAATGAGAGGTATAAAATAAATAAGCGAAAAAAGAGTTGCGGTTACGCCGAACAATATGGCGAAATTGATTAGTTTCTTAATTTTAAATTTACCGGCGTATTTGCCGTAAAGAATGGCGCCTAGCATTGAGGAAGCGCTGCCAACCGCGCTTGCTATTCCGAGGAAAAATTTATCGAATTTCAAAACATCGACAGAGTAGTAGAAAAAAGGCATTCCGAATGAAGGACTGAATGTCCAAAAAAACAGAAAGAAAGCAATAAGCCAGATAGTTTTGTTTTTTACCGTTTCTTTAAGTGCCGACAGACTCTCCCGGAGCTGTTTCCTATGGTCTTGCGACTTTTCTTCGGTTATCAAAAGAAAAATGGCAACAACTACAAGAATCGGGAAAACCGCGTTGACCGAAAAAATAGTTTGCGATTTTAAATTTTCCGCGGCCCATCCTCCCGCGAGCCCGGTTATAATGGAAGCGGCGTAAACGGCCGTCCATTGCACTGACTGGAATTTATCAGTTATGCCGTACGGTTTGCCGGTCTGTACCATCAGGCCGTCGGTAACAACGTCGTTGAAGGCGTAAATGAAAGATGAAACGGTGAATAAGGCAATGAGAATACTCACGGTGTAGATTTCAATTTGGCCAAGCCAGAACCAAATCCCGGCGGCGACGAGCGAAGTAAGCATTAGATACGGTTTTCTTCTGTAGCCGAATATCGGTACTGCGTCGGATATTACGCCCCAAAGCGGCTTTATGGCCCAGCCAAGCATCGTAACAGCGCCGAAGTAGGCGGCCTGGGAGGCTGTCATTTGCAGGGTCTCTTTTAGGAGAAAGTTTACTGCAATCCCCGGCAAAGATGCCATTCCGTTTGTAGAAAAGAAATAAACCAGCCCGAAAGCCGCTGATAAGCGGAAAATAGTTTTTTTGTTCATCCGGTATCTCCAATTTCGGCAATTTTGCCAAATTTTCAATGCACTTTGATTTACTTTCGCGGTTTAGGGTTCGAAAGTCAAGCAGGTTTTTTTGAGTTGTGCAGTGCTCTCTTTTTAGTACAATTAAAGAGACCCCTGTCTAAATTCCATGAAAAAAAATATTTCGGTAGTCGTCCCTACTCTTAATGAAGAAGCGAACGTGCAAAGCCTAGTTTCCCGTATGGATGCGGCGCTGAAAAAAGCAGACATTTTCTATAAAATTATTTTCATCGACGACCATTCGACTGATGGAACAGTGCGCGAAATTGAAAAGCTCGCTCTCTGTTACCCGCTCAAATATTGGTTAAAAGTCGGTTCGCCGGGCAAAGCATTTTCACTGCTCGAAGGCTTTTCGCGTTCTTCTTCGGAAGTTATCGCAATGATAGACGCCGATCTCCAATATCCGCCGGAAGCTATTCCGGAAATGGCCGAAAAAATACTGAAAGGGGAGGCTGACATCGTGGTGGCGCGGAGAATAAAAAGGAATGAACCTTTCTTGAGAAGATTGCTGAGCCGGGGTTTCGCTTTTTTCGTGGGCAGAGTTCTTTGCGGGCTGGACGTGGATGTGCAAGCCGGGCTCAAAGTCTTCCGTAAGGAAATTTTGGAAAAAATTTCCTTACGGCCTTCGCCGTGGTCGTTCGATCTCGAATTTTTATTTAAAGCGAGGGACGCCGGGTATATTATTTCATCTGTGGGCATAACTTTCGAAGCGAGAAAGCGCGGCGAATCAAAGCTGAAACTTGTAAGTTCGGTTGTTGAGATAGGAACGAGCGCGGTCTTGCTGCGTTTTAAGAGAAAGCGTTAATATGTAGAACATCAAAATGGAATTTATTTCAGCGCTTCTATATTATTTTATTTTTTCCCTGTTTGCGGCTGTCGGGCTGCCGCTCACCGCTCGGCTTACGTCCAAGCGCGCTTTGGCTTGGGGGGCCGCCAAACTAACTGGTTTTATTTTATTTGCCTATATTGTTTGGGTCTCGAGTTATTTACGTTTTTTGGATTACCAGAGCTATCAGACCCTTTTGATAATATTTATTTTATTCCTGCTCGCGGGCATCGGCGCAATATGGAAATGGAGCGGCGGAATATTTAAAGGCGGAGGGCTGAAAGAGATAGTTTGGATAGAGGCGCTGTCGCTCGCTGTGTACATTTTTTATCTTTTTCTCCGGAGCCGGAATCCGGCCGCCAACGGAACCGAACATTTTATGGATATGGCGCTGCTTCAGGCGGCCGGAAAAACT
The DNA here is from genome assembly GCA_016176295.1 of Candidatus Giovannonibacteria bacterium. Classification (GTDB taxonomy): domain Bacteria; phylum Patescibacteriota; class Minisyncoccia; order UBA11713; family 2-01-FULL-45-33; genus JACOXN01. Next base: position 55,888 of record JACOXN010000008.1, on the reverse strand, counting down.
CATTTTTTCCCGTTCATCGATCCGTGGTACGCAGGGAAATTCGTCAATTATTATTATTTCGGTCAATATTTAATGGGGCTCATCGCGAACCTGGGCAGGATTTCTTTTGGGCTTACCTACAATTTTGCTCTGGCTTTGATTTTCACCCAGAGCGCGGTCCTTTCGGGGCTTTTGGCGTATGTCATGACGGGATTTAAAAAATACGGTTTGCTGGCGGCTTTTTTGGTGGTCGCCGCAGGGACGCTCTTTTTTTCCGGATGCGTATTTAACGGATTATTTTCTTCTCCGGTGCGAGTTTGCCCATATCCTTCCTCCACGCGCCTCTACACTCCTTCCTATATCATCAATGAAATTCCGTCATATAGTTTTACCGTAGGAAATCTCCACGCTCATCTTGTAGCTCTTCCGATTTTCTTATTGGACCTTATTTTTATCTATTTTCTCGCGCAAAGCGGGGCACCCGCTATTTTAAATATTATTTTGCTCGCTTGCGGGCTTGCCGCAAGCGGCATGGCAAACCCATGGGACCTTGTCTCGGCCGCTTCCGTGCTTGCTGCGGTCGTAGTTATTAAAACAATAAAAAATTCGTGGAAGTGGTTTACCGCTGGGGGAGTCGTGCTCATTTTGGTTCTTCTGCTGATGCTGCCCAATCTGCTGAATTTTTCTTCGCCGATATTGGGTCTCGGTTTTGCTCCGAGTTTCGTGCGCTTACACCATTTAAGCGGAGTACAGTATCCGACGCCGCTTATGGCGGTTCTTGGAATGTGGGGTATCTTTTTGGCGGGCGCAGTCCTGGTTTTGATTTATAAAAGGAAAGAACTTTTTGCCGACACTTTTCTTTCAGCGCTTCTCGTAGTTTCGGCGGGTATTCTTGTCGGAACCGAGATATTTTTCGTCGCCGACATTTATAGCATTGCCAACCCTCCTTATTTTCGCGCGAATACGACCTTTAAATTCGGTTACGATGCCTGGGTGATGCTATCCGTCGTCTTTGTGTCGTTTTTGGCGATACTAAAAGGGGCAGCTCCAAGTAAAAAATCCAGCGGTAAAAAAATCGCCGCAAGCGCGCTGGCATTTCTTGCCGTCGTTGCAGGCGCGGTTTATTCTTTTGAAGCGGTGAGGCAATATTATGCCGGGAGCGGAGATTTTGAGCTCGATGCTTCACGTTGGATGGCAAAAGAAAGCCCCGGCGATATGGCAACTGTGGAATATATAAACAATCATTTCGAAGAAAGAACGGTCATAGCCGAGGCGGTCGGAGACAGCTACACGTCTTACGCGCGCATCGCCACTTTTACCGGCATGATTACTCCGATGGGCTGGAAAACGCACGAATGGACTTGGCGGCTCGATGCCAAAGCCGCAAAAAAAGCACCTGTGGGCGCCCAAATCGAGACCGGGTGGGGAGCTGTGGCTGGCGTTGCCCTTGATATTGAGAGGTTTTATAAAACTTCGGATAAAAATGAAGCAAAAGGCATAATTGATAAATATGGCATTGAATATGTTTATGTGGGAGATCTCGAACGGCAGACTTATCAGGGATTAAATGAGCCAAAATTTTCTGAACTGGGAACTCTTATTTTTTCCGCGGGTGAATCCGCGCTTTATGCTATAAAATGAGCCGCTTTTTTGTTTGTATTGAATTTTTTGGATCAATGCGTTAGCTTGAGTATAGATTTTTTGAGCGAGGTATTGATATGGTAAAAAGTTCCGATCTATGGCCGTTGAGTGCGAAAACCAATGAGATACACGGCGGAGGCCTGGTTACCGATAAATTCGTCCGGCCGCGCCTCGTGCGGGTGGTCGCCGAGCCGTTGGGAACCTATGAAAACGGCGCTAAAATTTTTTCCGGAGAGAAAAAAGCGCACGCCTATTCGCGCATCAGCAACGAAACTGTCGAAAACCTTGAAAAAAGGATGTGTATTTTGGAGGGTTCCAATGCCGCTCTTGCCGCCGCTTCGGGGATGGCTGCGATAGACGTTCTTTATCGCTTTTTAACCAAGTGCGGGGACCATATTATCTCTTCGCCGAAAGTGTACGGCGGGGTGGATAATCTTTTCAGGGTCATCAAACCCAGGGATGGCGTGGAGGTAAGCTTTGTCAAAGACCCTCACGACGTCAACGAATGGGAACGTCTTATCCGGCCCAATACCAAAGCATTCCACATCGAAAACCCGTCCAATCCTTTGATAGATGTTTTCGACATCCGCCCGTTGGCCCAGCTCGCGCATTCCGCGGGCCGCGACATACAGGTGGTGGTGGACCATACTCTGGCGACGCATGTGTTGTATCAGCCTTTTTTGTGGGGAGCGGATTGGATAGGCCAGTCGATAACCAAGTACATCGGCGACGGGGAAGAGGTTGCCGGCATAATCCACGGCAAGGATCAAAAAATAATCGACCAGATGCGCATGATGCCTTTTAGGAACACGGGCGCATGCCTTTCCCCGGACAACGCTCACATACTCCTTTATCATATCGAATCCATTTCTTCGCGGATGAAGGAACATTGCCGGAACGCCGAGCTCATGGCGGAGTTCCTCTCGAAGAGTCCTTTGGTAGACAAAGTTTACTATCCCACGTTGGGGCCGCTGGCTCCTTTAAACCGGCAGATCATGCGTAAAGGTTTCGGCGGCATGCTTTCGTTCGACCTGAAAGGCGACGAAAGTAATGTCGGCCGTTTCATGGACCATCTAAAGCTTTTCGACCACGCGGCGAACATCGGCGAGGCCAGGTCCCTCGTGATCGGGCCATGGCTGGAAACTCATGGCTGTATGGAGCCAAATGACCGCCTGGCCGCCGGCATTCATCCCACGACCGTCAGGCTCGCTCTTGGCCGGGAAGAGTTTGCCGACCTAAGAGAAGACCTTTTGAGGAACGGTTTTTCAAAAGTTAAAGTAAAAAAGTCCCAAAGGCCCTGATTTCCCAATCGGGTCTTTTTTATTTAATATTAAGGTATGAAAGTCCGTATCCGGAGAATCGATAAAACTCTGCCTTTGCCGCAATATAAAACAGCGGGAGCCGCGGCTTTTGATTTTGTTTCCCGGGTAACTGCGGAAATTCAGCCCAAGCAGGTGTCTTACATTCCCCTGAATGTGGCGATAGAGCATCCCGAGAGCCATATGATAATTATGCTGGCGCGGTCATCGCTACACAAAAAAGGGCTGATGCTTGCCAATAACGTCGGAATTTTCGATACTGATTTTTCCGGCCATGATGACGAATACAATGCAGCGGTCTATAATTTTTCCGACATGCCCGTTACCATCGAAAAAGGGGAAAGAATATCACAGGGTTTTTTGAGGAAATACGAACGGGTCGAATGGGAGGAAGTGGATGATTTAGGCAATAAGTCCCGCGGCGGATTCGGAACTACAGGGCTCATCTGATTTAATGTTAAAAATAATAATAAAATTATTCCGAAAAAATCCGTCTTGGCTAATTTTTTTTATTCTTTCACTCTTATTATTAATTTTTAGCGTAATGATATGCACTGTTGTTTTGCTCGGCGAGCAGTGCAGTATATAAACACATGATAACTTACGATGAATTTAAAAAAGTTGAATTGAAAGTGGCGAAAGTCATTTCGGCCGAACGCATTGAAGGCTCGGATAAATTGTTAAAGCTCCAAGTTTCGTTAGGGGAAGAGCAGAGACAAATAATCGGAGGGATAGGAAAAATTTATTCTCCCGAGGAAATAGTCGGAAAGAACATTGTTATTATTGCGAATCTTGAGCCGAGGATACTGATGGGTCTTGAGTCGCAGGGCATGCTTTTAGCCGCCGACGACAGCGGAAAGCCCGTGCTGCTTACACCCATGGGAGATGCTCCGCCGGGGAGCTCGGTTAGATAACGGCAAGCCAGCTTTGGCCAGACTTTTATTTTTTCAGGGAAATTGCTAACATAACTTGTGTTGGGGCCTATGGTCTAGCGGCATGACGGATCCATGGCATGGATCAAGTCCGAGTTCGACTCTCGGTAGGTCCACCAAATCCACTTTAAACTATTCATATTTACATATGTCTATGCAAAAAAGAGCTTTCATAATCCACGGCTGGGATGGCTACCCCGATGAGGGCTGGTTTCCGTGGCTAAAGACAGAACTAGAGAAAAACGGTTTTCAAGTTCATGTTCCGGCTATGCCAGAACCAGCAGAGCCAAAAATAGAAGCGTGGGTTTCGCATCTTTCCAAAATTGTCAGCGGTGTTGATGAAAATACCTTTTTCGTTGGTCATAGTATTGGTTGCCAAACAATCATTCGATATTTGGAGGGTTTGCCAGCCGACAAAAAGGCAGGTGGCGCGATTTTCGTGGCTGGTTGGTTTACGCTTATGAACTTGAAAACCGACGAGGAAAAAGAAATTGTCAAGCCGTGGTTAGAAATCCCGATTGATTTTGGAAAAGTGAAGCAACACACCAAAAAGTTTTTTGCCGTGTTTTCGGACGATGACGAATTTGTGCCACAAAACAACAAAGAACTTTTTGAGCAAAGGTTGGGAGCAAAAACAGCGATTGAACACGGCAAAGGACACTTCGGCGGAGATAGCGGAATTAAGGAATTACCATCTGCGCTTGAGGCTGTATTGGTAATAGCTGAAGGAAAGCCGTAATCTGGTCTAATTGGCACAGACGAGGTCCACCAAATTAAATGGTTACATCCATAAAAAATAAAAACAAGGAATTGTTTCAATGCGATGAATGCGGCTTGAAGTACGCCGATAAGGCTATGGCGGAAAAGTGTGAAGCCTGGTGCAAAGAGCATAAAAGCTGTAATTTGGACATCATCAAACATTCTGTAAGGGAATAAATTTAAATACTTGATTAATTTGCATGAGATATGGTTCTTATGATAATTTTATTTTAGATAAATAAAAATCGGTATGCGAGGCGGGAGTGAAAACATCTCAAAGTAAGAATTACGGCATGGAGCTGATAATCGACCTCCATGCTTGTGACTTGGGGAAGAATGTGTCAAAAAAGAGGACGGAGGAGTTCATCGTCGAGGTTTGCAGTATGACCAAAATGAAAAGGCACGGCCGGCCGCTTTGGTGGACGCAAAAAAGCGAAATACCTTTTTGGCACGGCACTTCGGTGCTTCAATTCATAGTGACCTCGGATATCGTGATGCATCTTCTTCCCAAAATGCGCTGCGTTTATATAAACATTTTCACCTGCAAACCTTTCCAGCCTAAACCTGTTGTGGAGTACGCTAAAAAGTTCTGGAAAGCCGGCAAGGTCGCCACGAGCAAACTTGTTATAAGAAAATAATTAACTCCGCTCCGCCAGCAGGCGAATGCGGTTTTTTTATTTCAGGAGCTTTTTCAAAGAACCCTTGCGCTTCCGTTTGAGAACTGTACCCAGCTGGAGGTCTTCGTTGGAAGACAGGTCGCGCTTGTAATCTTTGTCGAGAGTGATTATTTTCGTATCAGCACGTTTCCGGCGAAGCCGGCCGGTAAGCTTGTCGCGGGAACGGACTCCCGCCATGCCTTTTGCGTCTTTTGTCATGCCTCCATTATATCAATTTTAATGCCGATAGGGTAGGATGCAGATAGATTTACACGGAGCACGTTATGGAATTAAACCGGCGGCTATTCTGTTGTTTCGCGTTCGCTTCAATTTTCGCCCTGTTTTCAACTGGTATGGCGCTCGGAGCTTTAAAAAAACCGAGATCCGGCCTGAAACCCAGACCGAAGCGCAAGCCGAAGATAAGCAAACCGGTGCCTGAATGGCATGCTCCGCTGCTTGCTTCCAAGGATTCTCTGAGGCTTCAAAACGAAGCGGCCGACAATTACGGCATCGAAAGGATGCAAAGTCCCGATAGCATCGGAAAATTTTATAAGGCCGGGTTGTTGGTCAAAATTTCCCGCGACGCGGCATATTACTATGCCGACTCAAAGGAAATATCGGACGGATATTTGTATCTCCGGCCGTATGCCAGAGAGTTTCTGGAACTGTTATCGGAAAAATATTTTAAAAACTTCAGCAAAAAGCTGAGGTTGACCGGGCTTATAAGGGACCCCCCTAGGCAGGCTGCCATTGTGGGTTTACGGCAAAGCATTGCAAGCGGCGCTTCGCTTTTTTCCAGGTCCGCCCATCTTACCGGGGCCGCGATGGATATTTCTCGGCTGGGGATGGCCTTGGCCGAGATAAGCTGGATGAGAAGGGAGCTTGTTCAATGGAAAAAAGCCGACGCTGTCGAAGCCATTGAAGAGCTTTCCGGAAATACAAATTGTTTTCATATTTTTGTTTTACCTGATTTTCGCAAAAAAAATCCCCGCGAGTGAAGCGGGGTTTTCATTTGGTTAAAAATTGTTGGTCTCTTCCTGAGGCTGTTCGGCGTCGTTTTCCGGCGTATCGGTTTCCGCCGGCGCCGGATAGAAGAAAGGTTTGGCCGGGTTCGTGGCCTCGGGAAATTTTTCAATGGGCTCGGTCTCATACAGTTTTCTCATCACCTCTATGAATATCGGAAGGGCTGTACTTCCGCCGGTGAATTGGCCGGAAGTTCTTCCTTCCCATTCAGGTTTCATTAACGGCTGCTTTTTGTCGCGCCCGATCCAGATGGCCATTACGTACGAAGGAGTGCAGCCTACAAACCAGTTGTCGGTGGTTTCGCCTTTTGCCTCTCCGGTTATCGGGTCTCTTGTGTTGCGGGTTGCCGTTCCGGTTTTTCCGCAGACCTGGAAATTGAGTTCGCGCTTGGCGCGCTGGCCAGTTCCGTGCGGAAGCTCTATCGTGGCGCGCAAACCGCGCAGGATTCCCAGCGGCAGCTTATCGTCGACTATTTCCTCGACCAGCGGAACGACTTTGCCGTTCATGGTCACTTCGTTCGTTATTTTCTTAGGGAAAATTATCTTGGGGAGCGCGTGTTCTGGCTCAATTATCCGCCCCGACGCGTCCTGAATGATTTCTATGCCGTAGGGCTCAACAGTGAACCCGGTGGTAAGGGCCGCGAACATCCGCGCCATTTCCAGCGGGGATACGTTTATAGAGCCGATGGGAAGCGTAAGCCCGGGGTCCACGGTCGCTCGGGATATGTTCAATTTGTCCGCTAGAGCGGGCCGAATGAGCATGCCGAGTTTCCTCGCTTCCTCAAGATTCCCTTTGTATATTTCAAGCGAGATGCCGATATCGCGGGCGAACTCCAGCATTTCGTCCTTGCTGATACGCTCCGTCCTTACTTTTCCGTCCTCTTCGGTAATATGGAATCTTTGGGCGTTCGAGTACCAGGTTCCGTCAACTCCGCTCATCGTGCATGCGTTTCTTGATTGTGTAAGACAAAGAAGCGGCTCCGCAATGCCCACGTATCTGGCGAGCTTGCCTCCATAAGGAAAATTGTGGATACGCTGCGCTCTGCCTCCGCCCATGGATATCGTTATTCCGGAGGAGTCATCCAGTCTGCATGGCCCGGTTCCTTCGTCTAAGCACGAAAGCCGGCCTCCTTTTTTGAGCCACAAAGCGTAAAACAGTGGTTTCATCGCCGAACCTGTCTGCGGATTGGCCTGGCTGCAAAGTAAAAATTCGTTTTCGGCGAAAGAAGGTTCCTCCGCCCAGACCAGGATTGCGCCGCTTGAGCGGTGGATTATGACCGCGCAGGCGCGGAGATCCGTCAGTTCAGGATTTTTTCCCCGCATTATCGCCAGTTGTTTTTGGAGCGCTTCCTGGGTGGTTCGCTGGAGATTAGCGTCTAAGGTCGTGCGGATGGTAAGCCCCATGTCGACAAGTTTTCCTTTGGCGGTAATGTTGCGCCGTAACCACTCGGTGAAATTCGGAGCGGGATTTTTTGTGTGCGCCGGCCGCGCTTCCGGGAGGGGATAGGCGTCCCATTTTTTTTGTTCCGACTCAGTGATGAGTCGGCGTTCTACGAATTGGCTTAGCACCCTTGTTCGTGCTTTCTTGGCATTCTCTTTGTTCTCAAGAAGTGCGTAGGATGGGCTTCGCCAGAGAAGGAAAAGCCAGGCTTTTTCCGCTGGGTTGAGCTCGCCAGTTTTTTTATCGAACCAATACCAGCTGCAGAGCGATACGCCGTACAGACCGTATCCGCAAAAATTCGAGTTGAGATAAAATTTAAGGATCTCACTCCTCGCATATTTGTATTGTACGATGGGCGCAATCCATGCTTCCCGTCCCTTGCGCCACCATTTTGCCGCCTCCGAATTGCTTTCGTACTGCACGCGCAGTTCGTCTTCCAGAAGCGCATTGCGCGTTACCTGCTGAGTGATGCTTGATGCCCCGGCTTTTACCCTGCCCGAAGTTATATTTATGAAGATAGCTTTCACGATACCAATGGAATCAAATGGCCACCATCGTCTTGTAAATTTCCAATATCGGTGATCTTCCACTTCGACCGCGTATTTCGGCAGGTCGCCCATGGCTTCAAGCGGCAATATCTCGCGGCAAAAACTGCAATATGCCCGCAGAGCTTCGCCGTTTCTGTCGAACATTCGGCTTGCCTGTCTCGTGTCGTTCAGTTTGTTAAAGTCCGGAAAAGTGAAAAATCCTTTGAAATACAGAATCCCCAATCCTCCGGCCGACAGGGCCGTAAATAAGATAAAATTAACCAGAATCACTCTCACCGCCAGCCTTAAAACCTTCAATTTGCGCCTCCTATAATCGTCCCAATGTTAAGCTTCTAACGTTAAACTTATCGCTTTTCCGGAGAAAGTCAAAGTTTTAAATGATTGGTAATTCGTATATATGGTAGAATTAAATTCTAATGCCGCTTCAAAAAAACATTTTAGTCATCGGCACCCACAGAGATATCGGGGAATTTGATTCCATTTTGAGGAAAGAAGGCTTCAAAGTGGATGTCACCGAAAGTTTCGAGGAGGCCTTTAAAATAGCGAAAGAAACTTCTCCCGAGGCGATAATTTTCATGCTGCCGGTGTATTGGCAGAGCATCACGGATTTTGTAAAAAAAGCCGGTACGTCTCTCCCAAAAACGGAGTTCATCTACATCGGTTCGCTTATCGAAGGGGGAGACCAGGCGGTTCTCCAGCAATTCGGGGTCAAAACTTTCACGCTCGGGCCCGTTCCCAAAGAAGAAATAGTGCGTTATATTACAAAACTTTTGTGGTAGTAGTGTCAAGGTAGAAAAAATCCATTAAATGTGTTAATTTGTGGAATGCCCGTGAAAAAGAATTCGGCTCCGCAAAATATACCCGAGGAGGAAATTCTCCGCGGTTCCATGGAAAACCCGGCGCTTTTTTCAATATTGATAGACAAGTATCAGGTGCCTTTTTTGCGAAAAGCCCAGAGCATTGTGCATAGCCAGGAGGAAGCGGAAGACATCGTGCAGGAAACTTTCACAAAAATGTATCTCTACGCAGGAAGATTTAAAAAACAGGAGGGTATCGAATTTAAAAGCTGGGCCTGGAGGATTTTGGTCAATACTTCGCTGACACATTACCGGAAGATAAAAAGGACTTTCGGAGACGTCGGATACCTGGACGAGATTTTGGCGAAAGGGGAGGAGGCCGACGTGGGCTTGCCGCTGGAAAATGAACTGGACGACGTATACCGGAAAGACGAAATTAATTCCGCCATCAGCCGTTTGCCGGAAGACGCGGCCGCTCTCCTGCGGGACCACTATATAGAAGACCGGCCATACGAAGAAATAGCCAAAAAATACGATATTTCCATCGGAGCGCTCAAGATGAAACTTTTTCGCGCACGGAAAGTTTTAAAGGATATAATGGGTAAAAACAACTGATCATGGCAAACGAACTGAAAAACAGAATAATGAAAAGAGTATACGGTATCTGGTTGGTAAGGCGGATAGCCCCCAAACTGGCTTTGGTATCCGCGCTCATAGTAGTGTCTTACAGAGTGGTCGCGGATAGTTTCTTTGTCTCGCAGATTGCGGCCAATTTCTTGAGTGCGGCAGGATCGGGTCTTACGAATGTGCCGAGATTCATCGCTTCCGCACTGAACCATGCTGACCCGATCGCGCTTATCGTTATATCGGCGGCCGGGGTAGTAAGCTTTATGCTCGCGGTTAGTATGTTCCGAAGCATTCGTATCTTTGTAAACAATAGAAGTTACTTTTCTTCCAATTTTGGCTACAAGCGAGAGCTTGGGTAAAAAGCCTGCCTGCCGGTAGGCAGGGTCGACAACTTTTTATCATAAAAAAATGACCAGCCTTGGGCTGGTCGTTTTTTTGTGTTCGCGTTCTTCGTTTTTAAAGACTTAAGCCGTAAAGTGCGGTTGCGTACTGCAACGCTCTATCGTTGCTGTCGAAGTGTGTCTCTACTTCGCGGTCGCTGTCCAGAATCTTTTGGTTCCACTTGTCGCGGTCGTGGTAGTAGATCGTCATCATGTCGTTGACGGCTCGTTGAAGCTCCTGGGCATCGTGCGTATCATGTGTCCCCAAGTCAATGGGGGAATCTAGCCCGAAGGGAAAATAATTATTCGCCTCTGCTTCCCACATCCAACCGTCGGGCGTTGAGCAGTTTATTGCTCCGTTCCCTTTCATTCCTGAGGTGCCTGATGCTTCACAGGATGAGCGGGGAGTGTTTAACCAGGTGTCGACGCCTGCGCTCCACTCTTTCATCATGTCCAGTTCGTACCCGGACACTACGACCAGATTTGGGAAGTCCTTTGACTTGCTAAGTTTGTAGAGTTCTTCCCAGTCCTTTATTCTTTCCCGGTCGTCCGGGTGCGGCTTTCCGCCCATGAGAACCTGTATTCGGTTCTCTTTCATTAGATTTGAAAGCCACCAGTAGTTGTCCCCGTGGAGCAGAAGTTTCATTCTTTTGTAGGCTTGCCCGCGCCTGCCCCACCCCGCCGTAAACACGTTCTCATTCCAGGCCGGGGCGTATTTTGCGATGAGCATGCGCTTATATTTGAGCTTTGCCTCGGCTTTTTCTTTCGGTGTCCGGGCGTTGCGGAACTCCTCGTACTGGAGATGTCTGTGGTTCACGGCGTTCGTGATGTTGATGATAGGAGCCGCGCCTTCCAGGAATCCCCAGACTTTTTTGATGCCTTCCAGATGTTTTTTGGAAACTGCGTTGGCTACCCCGGCGAGGTGAAAACAAGCAGCGGTCATGTTGAATTTTCCGAGCGAGTCTCCGCCAAGCATTCGCAGATGGTCAACTGTTATCGGGCCCTTGCAGTTTATGTTCGCCATTTTAGCCACTTCATCGAGCGGAAAAACTTGATGGCCGTGGCCGGATGACGCAGGGGTGTGCGTTGAAAATACTACTTTGGACTTCGTGAAGTGGATCGCGTCGGTCCAGCTCACACCCTGCTTCAAGGCTCCGGAAAGTATTTCCTGGGCCGCGAAGTACGAATGGGATTCATTCAGGTGGTACTTGGCCATTTTTATCCCGAGCCGCCTCAGTGCTTTTACGCCGCCCTTCCCCAAAATATAATACTGTGCGAGGCGCCTTCTTTCCAGGTCTTCCCATGACACGCCGCTGTGCATTGTACCGCCGTAGAGATTTCTTGTGTTGAGCCGGGCGATGTGGTCGTTGGGCGGAACGTCGGTGTCCAGAAGATATACCGGAACCGAGCCGAACAGGTCTTTCAATTTCCAGACCTTAATTACATTCAGCCGGTCATTGATGTTTATGGGCACGATGACGCCCGTGTCTTCCAGGAACTCTTCTTCGCGCTCCCACCTTTTGTAGCGGATCCCCATCTTGAAATCCGTCTCGCCTTTGTCGTTGGTAAACTCTTCGACGTACTGATCGTAGTAACCCTCGCGCGCGAGGACCGAAACTACGACGACCGGGATGTTCATTTCCCGGAAAGATTTCGCGAGTGATGCAGCCAATAATCCCAATCCTCCGCTGTAAATCGGCAGCTGCTGGTCTATGCCGAACTCGGGAGAAAAATAGGCGACTACTCCGTTGCCGTTGTTTCCCATAAAAACCTCCGTGTTTTTTGTTCCGTTTAGTACGTTATCTGTTCACATCCTTATCATTTCAATGAACAATCACTAATGAATTTTTACCTGGTAACCATAGCATTAAAAACATATTTTGTCCATATGTGAATAAATACTACCTTTAGGTTATTATGTGTGGTATGCTTGGTTGTACAAATATGAAAAAAAAATTAAAAAAGCAAGCAATTCTATTAAGGAAATCCGGCCTTAGTTATAACGAAATACGTCGTAAAATTCCTGTGGCTAAAAGCACGCTAAGTTTATGGCTTAAATCCATTATTCTGAACCGGGAGCAAAGAAAAAGATTATACACGAAACAAATTGAAATTCTTTCTTTGGGACCAAGAAGCCAAAAGCAAAGACGAGCAAAAGAAGTAAGTGAAATTATGCAGTTAGCTAAAAAGGAGGTAAAATTGCCGTTAGACCACGAAACATGCAGGTTGATGGGCGCAGCTTTATACTGGGCTGAGGGCAGTAAAGGAAAAAATTTGGCTTTTACTAATTCCGATCCTCACTTAATTTTGTTTTTTGTTCTGTGGATAGAAAGGATCTTTAAAATCAAGCCGGAATTTTTAAAGGCTCGTTTGAATATTTATCCGCAACAAAACGAATTTAAAATAAAAAAATTTTGGTCCGAACTTACAAAAATACCTTTACATCATTTTGGTAAAAGCTTCATAAAACCGCTTAGCACAGGTTATAGGAAAAATAATTTATATTACGGTACTATTAGAATAGAAGTTCCGAAGGGAACAGATATGCGGTACAGGATTTTCGGGTGGATACAGGCGGTTTTAAGCGGCTTGGATCCGCACGTAGTAAAAACGCAAAAACAATGGACTGTTTTGACAAAAACCGCCCGTCCTGTAAATTTAACAAGATCCCCCCCCATAGCTTAATTGGTAAAGCAGCGGACTCTTAATCCGTAGACCTAGGTTCGATTCCTAGTGGGGGGACAGGAACTGAAACCATTTGGAGGAGTGCCAGAGTGGTTGAATGGGCCGCTCTCGAAAAGCGGTAGGGGAGAAATCCTCTCGTGAGTTCGAATCTCACCTCCTCCGCCAAGACAATTTTTTTTCGGCGCAATCCGAGTAATCGAGTTTTCATCTACTTTTTATATTCCAAAATATCTCCGGGCATAGAGGCAGTACCTAATCCTTTGCGGGGGCTACTTATTTTGCTCCTGGACCGCCCCCAAAGGCCCTGTAATGCTTGTGTTTTTCATACAACACAAGGAATGACGCAACTCTACCTTAGGAGTCCATAGAGCCCTAGTTGATAATTTGGACGTCTCTAAAACGCTGGAAAAATAACGGAATTTGTGAGAAGATGAAGGCAATTTATGGCGTTCGACACAGATACCAAAAAAGATAAAGGTTTAATACAGGAATCAAAACTTAAAAATGTAGTTTTGAGGAAAAGTCATTTTTATAATACATTAACTGCAAATCGTAAGGATGATAGCGGTTTGAAAGATTGTATCGAAGAAATTGTCAATAAATTATTGGCTTCTGATACAAGCTCTAAAAAACCTGGTATTTTGCTCGGTAAAGTTCAGAGCGGTAAAACTCGGGCATTTCTGGGTGCAATTGCACTTGCTTTTGATAATGGTTACGACATAACGATTATTCTGACCAAAGGAACAAAACCGCTTACGGAACAGACGCTGAAACGACTGCACGAAGATTTCAGTGTCTTTGAAGATGATAACAAAGTGCAAATTCACGACATTATGTTTTTCCCCAAAAATATGGTTCCGTATGAATTGAGCCAGAAGCTCATTATTGTCGCCAAGAAGGAAATTAATAATCTCAAACGTGTTCTGAATGATCTCACAAATACTTACCCTGACCTTAAGAACAAAAAGATTCTTATCATTGATGATGAGGCTGATTTCGCAAGTATTAGTTTTCATAAAGAAAAAGAAAGCGGTCTCATTGAGCAAGGGAAAATTGCCAAACAGATTGATGAAATAAGAACCAAAGTCGAGCAGTCAGATTTTTTGCAGGTAACCGCAACGCCATACTCCCTATATCTCCAGCCAGATGATGCCGAAAGTGAGACCGGGATCTTCCCTCCCAAGCGGCCAGCTTTTACGGTTCTCGTGCCAATTCATAAGGATTATGTGGGTGGAGACTATTATTTTATAGAAAGCGAAAAAGATGGTACGGCCGCTTCTTATGTTTACGAAGAAGTTCCGCCGGAAGAGCTTGAAATTTTGAAAGCCACAAAGAAGTTGAAAAGAGCTGATCGCCGGTCATTCAAAATTGAAGAGGTATTTACAAGCCCATCAACCAAGACAATCAGAAATTCAATAATGAATTTTATTGTTGGAGGTTGTATCCGGCGGATTCAGCAGGAAGAGACCGAGAAAAGACAGGAAAATTATAGTTTTGTTATCCACACAGAACAGTCGCGAAGCTCGCACAACTGGCAGGAAGACGTTGTAAATAAGCTTAACGAAGAATTGATAAAAATCGCTAAAGAAGATCGGACCCTTTTTGACCGGTTGGTTAAAGACGCGTACGCCGATCTGAAAAAATCTATTGAGCTTACAGACATTAAACTTCCTGAATTCGATTCTGTTTTACAGAATGTATCCAAAGCATTGATAGGTGGCATGCTTGTTGTTGAAAAGGTTAATTCTGACAAAGATGTTAAGGCTCTGCTCGACGTCAAAGGACAACTAAAACTGCGGACTCCTCTCAACATTTTTATAGGCGGACAAATTTTGGATCGTGGTATTACAATAAAAAATATGATCGGGTTTTACTATGGCCGAAACCCGAAGAAATTTCAGCAAGATACCGTTTTGCAGCACTCGCGAATGTACGGAGCCCGATCTAAAGAGGATTTGGCAGTCACTCGTTTTTATACCACGCGTGGTATTTACGAAATCATGCGTCGGATTCACGAATTTGATAACGCTCTTCGAGAAGCATTTCTCAATGGTTCGCATGAACGTGGTGTTTATTTTATTCGTAAAGACGCTAACGATAAATTGGTTCCCTGTTCCCCAAACAAAATAATGCTATCAAGCATTACGACGCTTAAATCGTACAAAAGACTATTACCCATAGGTTTCCAAACCGGCTTTAAAAGCAATATCAAAAAGTACATAGAGGAATTAGATAATGAAATTCTTGGATTACAGGCAGCTGTGCCGGATGCAAACCACTATATAATTTCAATCGATCAGGCTGTTGGCTTACTTGAAAAAATCGACAAAACATTTTCCGAAGAAAAAGGAACTAAATGGGATATAAAAGCACACAAGGCAAGTCTTGAACATTTATCAATTAACTCTTGTGATAAAACTCTAACAGGCAAGGTATATGTTATAAAGTCAGAGAGCGATATAACTAGAATTAGAACGGGAGGCCGTTTTTCTGACGTTCCTGATAGCGAGACAACTCGTGCCATTGCGCAAAAGATAGCTGAAAACATTCCAGTTCTGATTTTGGTTCATGTCAAAGGAGACGAAAATCAAGGATGGATGGGTTCTTCCTTTTGGTGGCCTGTAATAATGGCACCCGGAAACACTCACACTACAATTTTTGCAAGCGATACGGTGAATCATGTTCAATAATAATAAGCCAGCAGAGCTTATCCACATGTTTAAGCCTTTTTTGCGGCTCAATGAAGCCATAATATGCGTTTCCGGCAATTTAGAGGGGCGGCTTTTTCGCCATAAATTGTATACAATGTAATCATGCAAACCGAACAAAAAAAACAGTCCAAAGTTAATACAAAACTCGTAAAAAGCGAGTTTCAAAAAGCAAGCAAAGGAGCCAAGAATTCATTAAAAATTGTATCACTTTTTTCGGGGTCCGGGGGCATGGACCTTGGATTCGAACAGGAGGGCTTTGATGTGATATGGGCAAATGACGTTAATCATTGGGCATGTGAGACTTTCAAAAATTATTTCGGCGATCATATTGTTGAAGGAAGCATAGTTGATGTCAAAACAGACGATATTCCTTGTTGCGATATTGTTTTAGGCGGGTTTCCTTGCCAAGATTTTTCCATGGTATGGAAACGCATGGGTTTAAAAACAGAACGCGGAAATTTATATCGCCAATTTGTACGGATTGTTGTTGCAAAACAGCCCAAAATGTTTGTCGCCGAAAATGTAAAGGGTCTTTTGAGCGCAAACAAAGGAAAAGCTGTTGAACAGATTAGAAGCGACTTTGCAGAAGCTGGTTACAAAGTAACGGTAAATCCGATTAATTTTGCCAGTTATGGGGCTCCCCAGCTGCGGGAAAGGGTGCTGATTATTGGCGTTCGCAATGACATCAAAAAAGATTTTGAGTTGCCTGCACCTACGCGTGGTCCGGGAAATTACGTTACTGCCAAGGAGGCCTTGCGGGGGGTGGAAAAAGCAATTTTTAACAACGAACATCAAAATATTAATCCCAGCACTATCGCAAAATTGAGGCTTATTCCTCCAGGAGGAAATTTCACAGATATTCCTAAAACCTCTCCGCATTATGTCAAAGGAATGATTTCTCATGTTTATCGTCGCTTGCATCCGGACAAGCCGTCAACTACCATCATCGCAGGCGGGGGCGGAGGCACTTGGGGATACCATTTCAATGAACCTCGGCCTTTAACGAATAGAGAACGCGCCAGGCTCTTTGGCTATCCTGATGATTTTGTTTTTGCAGGCTCGATAGCTGAAGTAAGAAGACAGATTGGAAACTCAGTCCCACCTGCCGGGATAAGGCCGATAGCTAGAGCAATTAAAAAGTTTTTAAGCGAATTATAAAGATACTTGAATGAAACTTCTTTACTCGAACATAAAACCGTGCGAGTACAGCAATTCAACATTTAGCGAAGCATTTGAATCTGGCATTTTAAATTCTGACGAAATTAAAATAGCCACTGGCTATATCACGGAAGAGTCTCTATTAGAATTAAAGTCTATTCTTCTTTTTTATCTTGATGAGGGCAAGGTAAAAACATGCAGTTTAGTTTTGGGCATGCATGGAAGAGAGGGTTTTACGCGGACGCAATATGAAGCTGCTATTGATTTGGCCTCCTTTCTAAAAGATAAGAACATAGGCAGCGTCCATGTTTGCACTGCATTTAAATTTCATGGCAAGACCTATTTATTCTACAAAGCTGGAGAACCAATATCAGGGATGCTCGGGTCCTCAAATTTAAGCAATATAGTAGACAGCAGGCAATGGGAAGTCGATGTGTTTTTTACGGAGAATGAGGCCTTGCGCGATCTTGAATCTTTGCATAGCGATCTTGTAAAAAAAGCATCGCACAATATTCTTGATTGGAAGCCTGCTGCATTCAACGCCTCGAGAGATTTGTTAAAAAACAGAATCGGCGTGGAAAAAGCCGACCCAGAAACATACCGGGAAGTTGAAAACGCTTTGACGGATACCGTTTTTGATTTGCCTCTTAAGACGACCGAAAAAAGTAACCTCAATGCTTATTTCGGCAAAGGCAGGCTTGCAACTAAAACAGGAGCAATCCGTCCCCGCCACTGGTATGAGGCGGAGTTGATAGTTCCGAGAGAGATTACATCATCCCCGACATACCCTAAAAATGGTTCCGTTATTCGAGTATTTACCGATGACGGATGGTCTTTCAAATGCAAAATAGAGGGCCAAAATGGAAAAAATTTCAGATCGGAAAACGATTTGAGAACACTCGGTCGCTGGATTAAAGGACGGCTTGAAAATGCAGGATGCCTTAAGGTTGGGCAGCCTGTAACTAAAGAAGTTTTGGATAAATACGGCCGTCATACCATCTCCCTCAAACAAACCATCAAACCAGATTTATGGCTTTTAGATTTCTCTAACAAAAGATGACCTATTTAGAAAATTATCTTAAGCGCGTTGCAACGCAATCTCCGGCATTGGAGGTTTCTTTAAGGAGGAGTGCAGATGAGTTTACAAAAAAGCATGTCGATACTTTTGATTTTAACAGCCATGCGTCCGGATTGCTTTATGGGCACGTCCAAAGCGGTAAAACTGGGCAAATGCTAGCTATTGCTTCAGCTGCAGCTGACAAAGGATTCAAATTCTTTATTCTGGTCACTACTGATAATGTGATTCTGCACAAACAAACGCTTGAACGGGCTAAGGCAGCTCTTGGAGGATTTATTGCAGGGTTCAATGTTCTGGGAGAAATGGATGAACAAGCTTTTTTAACCCGAGGATTGCAGATGCCTACTATGCTTGTTTTGAAAAAGAATGCCAGCGTTCTCAAGACGTGGTCAAACAATATCGACAGCAATCCGATATATAAGGATGAGCCATTATTTATTCTTGATGATGAGGCGGATGCCTCAAGTTTAAATACAAAAATCAATCAAAAAGATCAAAGCGCAATAAATAGGCTTCTTGAAAAGATTAACTCGCAAGCGCCATCTAGCATTTACCTTCATGTAACAGCAACGCCTCAATCGCTTGTGTTACAGGTATCGCAATCCCTTTGGAAGCCAGAGTATTCATTTTATCTTCCTCCAGGAAAAGGTTATCTGGGGGGAGATTTCTTTTATGGAGATGAGTCGAAATGTGCTATCGAAACCGAAGATAATGAACGAGACGATCTCTTAAAAGCGGAACACGTACCGATAGGGCTTCGGAAAGCAGCGTTGCACTTTTTGGTGGCTGCCTCTGATCTTTTTCTAACTAAAGAGAAACCTGTTTGTACGATGCTGATACATCCGGGAACAAGGATTAGCGAACACAGTACAGTCAGCACTAAAATAGAAAAATTTCTTGAAGGAGTAAAAAATGATTTGATAGCTAATTCCGCAACTCTCGAATTCGATCTTCGTGATGCGTGGGAGGAATTTTCTAAAACAAAAGCGAGTATAAAAAGTTTTGATGAAATAATGCAATTTCTTAGATCAGATATGCCTATTATCAGCATCATAGTACTTAATTCAAACACGCCGGATGGAGCAGTTTATGACAAAGGACTCAATATTGTTATAGGAGGCAACACATTGGGGCGAGGCGTTACTTTTCCAGGCCTTCAAGTCGTTTATTATTGCAGAAGCTCGAAAAAACCGCAAGCAGATACTTATTGGCAGCACGCAAGAATTTTTGGGTACGATCGCGATTCTGGGCTATGTCGCATCTTTAGTCCTCGGCCATTAATAAAGTTATTCAAAGAACTAAACGATGCAAATAACGCTTTGTTTGAAACTCTAAGGCAGAAAGGCCCGCAAGCTGTAAGCATTTTGACTCCAGCTGGAACAAGGCCGACCCGAGCCAATGTCGTACTAAAGGACGATTTAATGGTTGTTGCCGGCAATGTCAACTACTTCCCAATGCTGCCAACAGATGCTGGGTTAAAAAAATTGGATGCAGAGCTTGGAACATCAGATGATGAACGCGATATTCCGCTTGCTGAAGCAGAGAAACTTCTTAATTCGGTCACCATAGAAAAAAACGATCTTTGGTATCAGCATTCGTTTGCGGATTGCGTTCGTTCGCTTAAAAAACATGCAAAATATCAATGCAAATTGATTATTAGAACAAACAGAAGCATAAGCAAAGGAACACGTACTTTACTTTCTCCTCCTGACCGAGAACTCGCAAGCCATTATAACAATCAATTAGTCCTAATAATGTATAGACTCAATGGGGAAACTGAGAAGGGCTGGAACGGCCGCCCTCTGTGGGTCCCCAACATTAAATTTCCAGAAGGGACGTATTTTTACTATCAGATGAAGTAATAGGTCTGATGATGGATGTTTTCACGAAAAAGAAAAGAAGCGAAATCATGTCTCGCATACGTGCCAAAAATACTAAACTTGAAATCGAATTTCTTAAGTTATTAAGCAGTCAAATATATCCGAAGGGATTTCGTTATATTAAACACTGTTCAAAACTGCCAGGGAAGCCGGATATCGTTTTCCCAAAACATAAGCTTGCCGTATTTATTGACGGGGATTTTTGGCATGGGTATCAATTCGCAAAAAATAAAGACAGGTTGCCTAAAAAATATTGGCTGCAAAAAATTGAGGATAATATTAAAAGGGATAAAAAAAACCAAATAAAACTTCGTAAAGCCGGATGGAAAGTTCTGCGGATCTGGGAGCACGAAATAAAGAAAAATCCAAGCAATGCTATTAAGAAAGTTGGTTCAATTTTGCTAAATTTATGATACCTTATGATAATTACCCCATAAAATCGTATCTATGAAAAAAATATCAATATTTTCTGACAACAGGGAGTGGATTGAAAAACTGAGTGCAGAAGGAGTATTTGAAGAAAAAATTACGGAATGGATTTGGGATCTTAAGAATGGTGGGTTGACTGAAGAAGACATATTACTTGTTACCGCGAAAGTAGCAAAACATCGAAACTCTCCTGAACTTGTTGAAGAAATCAGAAAACGAATAGCTTTGAAGAAATAATTGTTACTTTTCCGATACTTCTAGGTTTTATTACTGACAACTGAATAGTTTATCGAGAGATGGGGAGGGCACTGGCCCCGCGAACCATCAGCAACCCTGAGAGAGCGAAAGCTCCTTGAACGGGTGCTAAATCCAGCCTGCTCCGACCGAAGCGTCGGAGCCCAGGAAAGATAAAGGCTTGCCCGCCAAGGCTTGTGCCGAAGGCGAATGCAGGCGGGTCGAATTATTGGCCAATTTACGCTCTTTCCTCCGGGAAAGAGTTTTCCGTTTTTATGGCTGAAATTAATCTCTTCAAAGACGATTACACCACACTTGCCTGGCCGGAAGGCAAGCTCCACTCAGAGGATTTTCCATATTTGGTGGTAAGGGTCGGCTTCGGCGTTTATTCGCTGATACCTATTCCCGATGAATTTATCGCGGAAGGCGAACAGTATCTTATCGACACATACGGCGATTTTCCCCAAAGGTTCGGGTATCAGGCGTGCCTCGTTATGGGCGAAAACAGATGCTTTTACTTTAAGCCCGACGGGAGTATCACTCCGCACCACAAACCTCCATTGGGCGGAAGCATAATCAATTGGATAAAATTCCGAAAAGGAATAATCAGGGATATAGGAGGCACGAGTGATCGCAGGATATTTGTTGCGCCAGATCCCGGTAAAAATGAGAAACTGCAAAAACTGATTTTTTGAATGAGGCGGGGTGCGGCCCGAATAATCGAGTTTTCATCTACTTTTTATATTCCAAAATATCTCCGGGCTGGCATTCTAATGCCTTGCAGATTGCTCCCAAGGTTGAAAAGCGGATTGCTTTTGCCTTTCTGTTTTTCAATATAGAGATATTGGCCATTGTGATGCCGACTTTTAGGGCAAGTTCAGTGACGCTCATTTTCCTTTTAGCCAACATGACGTCGATATTAATTATGATTGCCATATTGGTTTCGTTACACGGTTAAATCGTTCTCGGACTTGATATCCACGGCTTTTTGCAAAAGTTTTTCAAAAACACCGGCCGCAGTTGCAATTACGATAGAAATAAAAGTAGCTACAATACTTATGGCAATAAAACCAGCCGGATCGTCTCCACCATCTACTTCAGCTACTGTGCAACAAGATATCCTGATGTATATTGCCGCTATCACAATTAAGATGCATAATATGATTGCGCAATATTTTATATTCCTTAAAGCTTTCACAGAGTCTAGCGAGAATACTTTATTTTGTCCGATGTATCCGAGTAATTTGAACGCCTGATATAAAGCAACAAAAAAAGCGATAGATGCTAGATATCCATACACCAAGAACGGATCAGCGTAAATACTGAACAGGTCTAAGTTTGCGGCTCTTCCCTCGGTCAAGGGAAACCGGACCATGATGGCCAGCGCCACGATACCGATGAGCACAATGACTGCCTGAAGAAATACCGTTGAGCTTTTTTTCATTGGTGATTTTTGGTTATTTGCAGTAATAGTTAGAGCATAAGCGACGGCTTATCGTTTGTCAATATATATTTATTGTTATCTGTGGACACTGGAAAGACAGGTGGGTTTTTTGTACCATCAAATTATGGAAAACAAATATTTGCATGAGGTGGTTGTGACCGCAATTATCGTCAAAGACGGGAAGTATCTGATAACCCGGCGTTCGGCCGCCAAAAAACGCTTTCCCGGCATGTGGACCGTGCCCGGCGGAAAGTTGGAAACCGATGACTACATTAACATGCCCAAAGAAACGGCCGATTATTGGTACAACGTGCTCGAGAAAGTTTTGCGCCGCGAAGTGAAAGAAGAGGTCGGTTTGGATATTGAGAATATAACTTACGTGACCAGTCTCGCCACCGTCCACGGCGACGGGTATCCTTCGCTTGTCATTTCCTGTATGGCCGACTACGGATCCGGGGAAGTGGCGCTTCAGCCGGAGGAAACCGACGATTTCCGCTGGGTATCGCTCGCAGAGGCCAAAACCTATCAGCTTATCGACGGTATTTATGACGAGCTAGCAATGGCGGAGAACCAAAGAAAAGGGATTAAAACCGAGTGGCAAAGAAATTAAATGGAAAACAAAGCCGTAAAATTCAAATGCGTGCTGCACGGAAGTTTCCGGAAACACTTTGACGAGATAAAACGCGTCCACGGAATTTTCAGCAGAGCGGGGATAGAAGTGGTCGCTCCGCAACTTTCCGAAATCAAAGAAGTTCGCGACGGTTTTACCATCTTGGAGAGCGATGAAGCGGAAGACCCGCGTATGACGGAGCTTATGTATTTGCATCATTTGAAAAGCTTAGGGGAGAATGGTTTCAGTTATTTCGTAAATCCGGAGGGCTACATCGGGAAAAGCGCTTCTTACGAGCTGGGTATCGCACAGGCTTCCAATGTACCCTGTTTTTTTCTGGAGCGGCCGGCCGACCATCCTGGATATTTTCATAATAACAGCGTCTGGGAAGCTGAGTCTCTCGCAGAATGTATATTTGAGAAACAGCAGCTTCCTTCGCCGCAAATCCATCCGGATGAAAAAAAGATACACCGATTATGGGAGGAACTTATTTTGCCGGGTTCACTGGTAGCCGTAGGTGGAATTATTGAATACGATGATCCGGGGTACCCTCAGGAAAAAGAAATACTTTTGGTTAAAACCCACAAATGGGGCGGAAGATATTCCATAGTGGGAGGCAAGGTCCGGCGCCGCGAGCGATTGTCGGACGCTCTCGCCAGAGAAGTACTTGAAGAAACTGGCTTGCGCGCGAAAATAGAAAGGCATATATGCACTTTCGACCAGATAGAGAACTCCGGATACTACGAAGGCGCGGTGCAGCACATTTTTGTGGACAAGGTGGTCAAAGTTGCCGCTAAAAATGTCAGGTTGAATGACGAAGCGGAAGAATTTATCTGGACGCCCGCCAGGTACGCGCTCCAGGAACTGGATTTGGAACCCAATGCGCGGCATACCGTCGAACTATATTTAAAAAAATAGCCGCTGTGATGAGCGGCTATAATTGCTAAAATACTCGGAAAGAACTGTTTTAAGGAACAAACTACTGGGTCATTGCATGGAATCCGTCGTCATAGGTGACAACGGGCAGGCCGGAATCGGCTATAGCTTGCGCCATGTCGCTCAACATGCCGGAGGTCACGGTATAAATATCATTTGGCCTGTCGATTTCGTGCAAGATGAGAACCAGCCATGATTTTGTCGCTTTCGCGGTGTTGAGCCAGGATTTAAATTCTGCGAGCGTGGTGCTGGAAATTACTCCCTGCACGCGGATATTGTACGGAAAAACTCCTTGCGGATTAAAGCCGCGGTCCGAAGTCCTTACCGACTCATAGTCCAGTCCGGCGTAACGCTCTTCCTGCGCTCTTCCGAAAACCAGGGCGTTGTACGCTCCGAAAGGCAGAGCCAGATGCTTTACGGTAAAACCGTTGTCCACCAGATATTTATGGCTGAAATAAAGTTCGTCGTTTAAGTGCGTGACATCGACTGCTGTCAGATCAGCGTGGGTTACGGTGTGCGAAACTACGCTCCAGCCGGCGGCTTCCAGTTCCCGAAGCTGCGATAAGGTCATGTGGTCGCTATCCGAATCTATGTAAGAAGATACCGCCGCCGAAGTGCCCGCAAATCCGTGCGAACTCAAGAGCGGGAAAGCTTTCATGTAGGTCGTAAGAAGAGAATCGTCGAACATGAGCGTCACCAGCCCGTTCTGTGTCGGGTTCCATTGTTCTACGTGTACGTCATCGAACCAGGCCTGCCCGGCAACGTTTCCCATCCGGAGCCTTACCTCTATCCAGTCTATAGGCTGGGTGGAGCTCGAAAGATTTTTCGAGTTATATCCGACCCACTTCCAGTCGAAGGTGCCCACGCTCTTGGTTTTGAGCGTTATGGGGCACCAGGCGAAACTGCCGTCCCTGTAAGCTATTTTGCAGTCGAGACTCGCGCCCATCTTGTCGCCGGGGTCGTCAGCAATATTTTGCCCTTTCACTGCTACTGTAATGCTCACGGGGAGAGCCGTTGTCTGGTTGAGCGTTACTTTTTGTACCGCTCCCGCTCCGCTGTTTACGCGTATCATCCATAGCTGGTCCCAAACATTCGGGGAGTTCACTCGTGTGTAGCTGTTTCCCAGGACTTGCCATCCCGAGGCCAGGCTTCCGGAACCCGCCGATTCAAAACTGCCGTTTACGACCTGCCCCTCGGCGAATGATGCCACGCCGGCAAAGAAACATGCCAGAAATAAGGCGCCAAAAATTTTACTCATTACCCGATCCTCCTTAAATTTTTTGTTTTTCAGCCCGCTGGGCCGATCCCCAAAAGGGTTTCCAATTTAGAGAATAATGTTTATTGGTGAAAATGGCATGAATATGCTAAACTTTAGGCATGTTCGCTTCATTTAACTCAACATTCGCCGCCTACGGCTTTTATTTTTTTATAGCGCTGCTTGCGGTGAACATCGCTCTTGCTGCGGCGGTTTTTATGTTAAGAAAACGTATAAAGAATATTTTCCGCGGGGAGCAGGCGAGCATCGAGGCGGTGCTGCGGGACCTTAGGAACAACCAAGACCTTCACCTCCAGGAAGTGACCATAGCCAAAGACCGCATAAAATCTCTTGAAGAAGGGGCTGTGAAAGACCTAAGCCGCGTGGGATTGGTGAGACACAACCCTTTCTCGGATTCGGGCGGAGATCAGAGCTTCGCTTTGGCGCTTCTAAACAAACAAAAGAACGGCATCGTGGTTTCTTCGCTTTACGGACGTTCCATAAACAGGATGTTTGCGAAGCCCATAGACGGCGGCCGCTCAAAATATCAGTTGACCGAAGAGGAAGAAAAGGCTATAGAAGAAGCAGTCAAGTAAACACTAAATTCAAAATCCTAAATTCGAAGCAGCTTCTAATATATCCGAAATCTTAGGATTTTTTAGCAATTTTTATGCCGCAGGATACCAAAATACAAACAAATACCGAACAAGTTCCAAGGCCTCCGGTTGTGGTGGTGATGGGGCATATTGACCATGGGAAAACAACTCTTTTGGATTTTATACGCAAATCCAACGTTACCGCCAAAGAGTCGGGCGGCATTACGCAGCATATCGGCGCTTATGAAGTTGTGCACGGCGAGAGAAAAATAACTTTTTTGGATACGCCCGGCCATGAATCTTTTTCAAAGATGCGTTCGAGGGGCGCGAAAGTCGCAGACCTTGCCATATTGGTGGTGGCCGCGGACGACGGAGTAAAACCGCAGACCAAGGAAGCGATAGCGGCGATAAATCAGGCCGGAATCCCGTTCGTGGTCGCGGTGAACAAAATGGATAAGCCCGCCGCTGACCCCGAGCGCGTGGCCCGGGAATTGGGGGAGCAGAATATTTATCTTGAAGGGCGCGGCGGCAACGTGCCCTGGGTTCCGGTTTCGGCCAAAGCGGGAACGGGCATCGACCAGCTATTGGAAACATTGCTTTTGCTTTCGGATCTTGAAGAGTTGAAAGCCCGTCCTTCCGGTTTCGCAGAGGGCGTAGTAATAGAATCGCATTTGGACTCAAAGCGGGGGATAGCGGCGACGCTTTTGGTGCGCGCTGGTACATTGAAGAAAAGCGAATACGTGCTCGCCGGCCATGCGCTCGCAAAAACAAGAATAATGGAAGATTACAAAGGTTCTCCGGTTGAATTCGCAGGCCCGTCTTCACCGGTTGCCGTGGTGGGTTTCGACAAGCTTCCGCTCATCGGTTCGGGATTCCGCTCCTATTTTTCGCAAAAGGACGCGCTGGACGCCCAGAGAAAGTTCGTGGAAGAAGCAAAAAAAGAAGTAAAAACCATCGGGGACGCGGCTCACTCCGCGGACGAAACCGTTATCTGTCTCGTAATTAAGGGCGATACCGAGGGTTCGGTAGAAGCTTTGAAATACGAAGCGGAAAAGCTGAAAATGCCCGGTTTGCAGATAAAATTTTTGCGCTCGGCTGCCGGCGAGGTTTCGGAAGACGATATCAAGCTTGCCTCCAGCGCGCTTCACCCTTTGGTTTTGTCTTTCCGCGCTCCCGTAAGCGGGGGAGCCAGGGAATTGGCGGAGAAGATAAGCATCAAAATAGCATCTTTTGACATTATTTATGATGCCGTGGATTTTTTAAGGGCTGAGATAAAAACAATGCTCCCCGTAAAAATAGAGGTAAAAATATCGGGCCGGGCCAAGATCGCCAAGATATTCAAAGATAGCGGGAAGAAAAAAGTAGTGGGAGGAAGAGTTTTCGAAGGAGTAATAAAGAAAGGCAGCAGGTTCGTGGTGCTGAGGAGGGAAAACAAGGTGGGCGAGGGTAAATTCGAAAATCTGCAGAGCAACAAAGCGAACATGGATGAGGTATCTTCCCCGGATGAATTCGGCGCGCTCGTGAGCTCTACTTCAACTTTGGTCGCAGGTGACATACTGGAAGTATTTTTGGAAGTAGTTCATCAGGCGTAAACAAATGGCGTATCACAATGAAAGGTTCATTTCTTTCCTCAAGCGCGAGCTTGCTTATTTTCTTGAACGGGATTTTGTGAGGGATGAAGGAGTTTTTTTGTCGGTAACCGATGTCCGGCTGACCTCGGCCGGAGACATGGCCAATATTTTCGTTTCGGTGTTCCCGAAAGAGAAAACCGCGGAAGTGGCCCGCTCGCTTAAAAAATCCGAAAAAGAAGCCAGAAAATATATTTCGTCCAAGCTCAAATCGCGAAAGATACCGAAAATAAATTTTCTCCCGGATAATTCGATGGAGAACAGGGTAAATCTTGAAAAACTCCTCAAAAACGTAGAGAATGAAGAATAAGGCACGGTAGCCAAGTGGTAAGGCAAGGGTCTGCAAAACCCTTATACGCGGGTTCAATTCCCGCCCGTGCCTCCATGCCCCCGTGGCGGAACTGGCAGACGCGATCGACTTAAGATCGATTGCCGAAAGGCGTAGAGGTTCAAATCCTCTCGGGGGCACCAGACAATTTTATTTTTATCGCTTATGGAAAAAGAGCCGAAAAAACAGGACTTGTCGGAAATGCAGGAAAATATGCCGGAGCTTCCGTATGAAGAGAATGATGAAAGTTTTGGCAAATGGTTCCGCGAAGCGGCAAAAGAAAAATGGCAAAAATATTTAATAGGGGACGAGAGGGGTATTACTATCGAAGAGAGGGATTCCATGCGACATTTTCTGGTGGAGCATGGGACTAAAGATGAAATACAATCAAAACTTGATTCATTCGGTTTTAATATGCTGGCAGACGAGACTTTGCGAAAAGAAATTAAAGCCAAGCGGCCCGATATTAAAGGGCTTAAGTAAGCTTGATTACGAGCATTGTTTCTTGTATATTCGATTGAGATTATGAAAGGAAACCTATGAATTTGTTCGGAGAAATCATCCTATTTTTTCTGCTTTTAAGGATCATCGTGAATTTCATCGCGGATGACCTGAATATGACCGCTTCGAAAGCGGGCTTGCCGCCGGAGTTTGCCGGCGAATACGATGCGGATACTTACCGCAAAACACAGGAGTACACGTCAGTGAGGACCAAGTTCGGCATGGTCGAAGAAGCTTTCAGTTTCGCGGTTCTTCTTTTCTTCTGGTTTGCCGGAGGATTCAATTGGCTCGACATTTATCTTAGGGCATGGGGTTTCGGCGATTTGGTTACGGGGCTCCTTTACATCGGTGCCCTCGCTTTGGGAAGCATGCTGCTCTCTCTTCCTTTCGGGATATACAGCACGTTCGTTATCGAGGAAAAATTCGGATTCAATCGGACGACCGCAGGAACTTTCATTCTTGATATTTTAAAAAGCATCGCGCTTGCAGCGCTCGTCGGGGGACCGATATTGGCCGCGGTCTTGGCTTTCTTTATGTGGGCGGGAGTTTTGGCCTGGCTTTACGCCTGGGTCTTTGCCACGGTCGTAATGCTATTCATTTATTTTATAGCGCCGGTCTTGCTCTATCCGCTTTTTTTTAAGTTCACGCCTTTGGAGGACGGTGAGCTAAAAAGCGAAATTTACCTTCTCTCTCAGAAACTTCAATTTCCGATATCCGGAATTTATGTTATTGACGGTTCACGCCGTTCCAGCAAATCCAACGCTTTTTTCACCGGATTCGGCAAGACCAAAAGAATAGCTCTTTTTGACACGTTGGTTTCCGGGTACACTGTGAAGGAAATACTCGCCGTTTTGGGGCACGAAATCGGCCATTGCAAAAAAAGGCACGTTACCTACATGCTGGTTTCCGGCATCGTAGAGTTCGGCATTGAACTCTACCTGCTTTCTTTCTTGCTGGGGAGCTTGGGGTTCTTTGCGGCTTTCAGAGTGGAAAATTTCTCCGTCTACGCGGGCTTGGTGCTGATGTCCATAGTCTATTCCGTGATCAGCCAAGTGCTGTCGGCATTGAAGAACATGGCGTCGCGCAAGTTCGAGTATGAAGCGGACGAGTATTCGATAAGAAAAGTCGGCCTGGCCGACGAGATGATAAGCTGCCTCAAAAAATTAGGTAAGGATACGCTTTCCAACCTTACGCCGCATCCCCTGTATGTTTTCATGCATTACAGCCACCCGGCGCCTTTGGCCCGGTTCGAAGCCATCAAAAAACTAACCCGTTAAGGTTAGTTTTTTTCTTTTTCCGCCTGGCTAGCAAAATTCGCAGACGTTGGATTTCTTTTCCTTGTGCTCGTTCTTGGACGGGTCGCCGCAGCACTCTTTGCAGCAGAACGTGGAGCCCTCAAGTATATAGACCCCTTCGCTTGCTTTTTTCTCTTTGCCGCATTTTGCGCACTTTTCGATTTTTTCTGTTATTGTTTCCATATCTTTTATTTTAATCTATTAATTCGCCGGCTGCAAAACCGCAGGAGAGGCGATTTTATCTTTTCTCCTAAACCACCATTTTGTGAGCTCTATCAGCATGAGTCTTGTGATACCGGAAGCCGCAACCAGTGAGATCTCAAACAGCCCTAATGGCACGGTTTCAAGAAATCGGCTTAAGAAGGGTACATAAATCGAGGCAATAATAAGAATGAAACCGGCCGCAACCGCAAAAACCAGATATAGGTTGTTAAATATCTTAGTCCTGAAGATCGAGATTTTCAGGTTCTTTATAGAAAAAACATAAATTAAGGAGTCGCTGGCTACAGCCGCAAACATTATTGTTTGTATATGCTCAATTGTATAACTGCCGGCGTAATAAAGCATCAGGTACAGACCAACCAGAAATATATCGGTAAGAATACCTACGGCATAAACCATATATAAACCTTCTTTATCAAGAATGGGTTCTTTTCTCCTGAACGGTTTTCTTTCCATAACATCGTTTGTGCCTGGTTCGAAAGCAAGCGCAAAGTTTGGCAAGCCGTCTTCCACAAGGTTAGCCCAGAGGATCTGCACTGCGGTTATTGGAAGCGGTATGCGCAATATGAGCGCCGTGAGTACCAGAATAAGCTCCGTGAAAGAATTGGCGAGGAGAAAAACGACAACTTTTCTGATATTATCAAAAGCAATACGGCCTTGTTTTACCGCAGCAGTAATAGTGGAAAAGCTGTCATTCAACAGCACTAGGTCAGCGGCTTCCTTTGTAACATCTGTGCCCGCGCCAAGCGCGACTCCAACGTCCGCGGCTTTCAGAGCCGGCGCGTCGTTTACGCCGTCGCCGGTCATTGCGACAACTTCACCCGCTATTCTTAAAGCATCTATTATTTTCATTTTGTGCTTTGGGGTGGCCCGGGCGATTATTTCTATTGTTCCGATCCTTTGAGTAAGTTCGGCATCGCTCCAGTGGTCGAGTTCGTCTCCCTCGATCACGGAATTGGTTCCGATTTTAAAACCGACATCCTTTCCTATGGCGGTAGCAGTGAATTTGTGGTCGCCGGTTATCATTATTGTCCGTATGCCGGCTCTTTTTGTTTCGGTTATGGATTGCTTAACATCCGGTCTGATCGGATCTCTGATCGCTGCGATTCCAGTGAAGGAAAGTCCGGTTATAAGATTTCTTAAATTTTCTTCGTTTTTTCCAGCAAAGTCGGCGCTGGTAATAGTTTTTTCCGCTGTTCCGATAAGCCTGTAGCCTTGTTTGGCAAGCTCATCAATAGTGGCTGAGATTTTTTCTTTTTTTTCCTTTTCGGAGTCTGCTAATCCAAGAAGACGTTCGGGGGCGCCGCTTACAAAAATTTTTATTTTATCGTTTACCAGTTTGTGGAAAGACGCAATATATTTAAGATCCTGATTGAAGGGCATCAGCTCAAGCCGGGGTAGCTCTAGAGAGATTTTTTTAAAATCGCCGCCTTTTGCGGCAAAATATTCAAGTTTTGCGATATCGGTAGCTTCCCCTTTAAATTTTTGATCCACAATGAACGCTTCGTTGGCTAAGGCAAGTGCCAGATTTGTTTTTTCTTCATCGTCAGATTCGACAATTTTTTCCACTTTCATTATCCCTTCCGTCATGGTGCCGGTTTTGTCTGTGCAGATTACAGTTGTAGATCCTAAAGTTTCAGCCCCCAAAAGAGTTTTTACCAACCCTTTTTTATTTAAAATTCTTTGAGAGGAAACCGCAAGCACTACCGAAAGGGCGGCGGGCAGACCTTCGGGAATCGCGGCAACAGCGATAGCTACAGCCACGGTGAATGAGTCGACGAACCCCCTTTTTTCCCAAAGTTCAGTTATAAGTATTAGGGCGGCTGCAGCGACCACAAAAAGCGAAATTATCTTTCCGAGATGAGAAAGTCGTTCCTGAAGAGGAGTGGGGGCGTCTTCCACGGAAGCTGTTAGTTTTGCTATTTGCCCCAGTTCGGTTTTTTCTCCGGTTGCTACGACAATTCCTTTGCCTTCACCGCGTTCCACCACGGTACCCGTGTGTGCCATATTGGTTCTGTCTGCAAGCGTTGTTTTTTCCGGAAGATCTGCGACGGACTTTTTTACCGCAATAGATTCACCTGTTAATAGAGCTTCATTTATTTCCAGATCCTTTACAAAAATAAGTCTGATATCTGCAGGAATTTTGACCCCGGTGCGGAGCAGAACGATATCGCCAGGCACCACTTCCGTTGCGCTTATTTCGCGCATTTCGCCGTCTCTTAAGACTTCTGCGCTCACTTGCATCAGTTTCTGCAGTTTTTCAAAGATAGTATTGGAGCGAAATTCTTGCCAGAAGCCTATAAAAACATTGACGAGGACTGCCAAAACAATGACTGTTGTATCCAGGTACTCCTCCAGCAAGTAAGTGAGACCCGCGGCAATCAAAAGAATTGTAACGAGCGGGTTTTTAAATTGTCCCAAAAAAAGTTGCCACCACGCGAGTTTTTTTCCGGTGGGGAGAGTATTTTTCCCAAAAGAAGTCATCCTGGTCTCGGCTTCTTTGAGCGAGAGACCGTTTGTGAGGTCTGTTTTCAGTTCGCGGCCGATGTCTTCGAGTGTTCTCGAGTGCCAAGCTAAGTTCATTTGGAAGCTGCTAGACGAGCGAATAAATCATGTAAATTCCGAGTGCGATAAGGAATAGCCCGATAACAAGCCGCATGAATCCGCGGTGTTCCTGTCTCCAGGCCTCCAGCCTTTCCGATGCCGTGCCGAAGTAGGCAATTGCCACGATGGCGAGGAGCGGCAGAACAAAGACGAAGTTGTAAATGAGAAGATAGGGGACCGCGACGCTGTAATCTCCCTTGGCGAGCAGCGCAAGCACCGCGAAATAAGGAGCGCCGGTGCAGGGAAGCTCCACCAGAACAACGAATATTCCGAGAAATCCTATCAGCAAGAAGCTGAGACTCGGATATTTTTCCTGCCAGATTTCGAGTTTTTCAGTGTACATTTTTACCCTTTGCGAACCGCCAGGCAACATCTGGAGGGAAAAGCCTTTCCCGTACCACCAAAAGTCTTTCATTTCCAAAAGTCCGGCGACAATAGCTACGGTAGCCGCTATCCAGTAGAAACCTGTGGCGAATCCTATCGAAACCGCGAGCTTCAATATACCGAATCCCAGTGCCAGATAAGTGGCATAAACCACTAGGCTGTACCATAGGCCGCAAAGAAGCATGCGTGAACGGCTTTTAAATACCCTGGTCATGAACGCGAGAAGGAATATAAGGACTCCGAAGACGCAGGGATTGATGGAGTCCACAAGCGCAGCGCCTAAAACTATGCCTAAAGTTAAATTTTCAGCAATCATTTTTTATAATTAATCCGGTAATTTACAGCCCGAGACTTCGCTCAGTTTTTCCATCGTTTGAAACCCTTTATCGAACCTATACAGCTCCTTGCCATCGGCATCCTCCTGTATCCAGGTCGGGGTACCTTTGATATTTTTGGCGATACAGAGTTCTGCGACGTTATTGGGATTTCTGGGGTCGCATTCAATCTCTTTTATATTTTTAAAAGCTTCTTCGCCGAACATGGTTCTTTGCCTGGCGCAGGAGGCGCAAGTAATAGAGCCGTACATTATGTAGCCCTTGTCGCTCAAGCACTGAGCGAATTCATTGTAAATTTTTCCGGGGCCGGCGTTCGATTGGAGGAAATAAGTAGCGCCTGCCATGAGTAGACCAAGGATAATAGCCGCGGCAACCGTTTGCGAAACTAATTTTTCGGGTTTAAGCGACAGCCACGATACGGCGATTATCGCCAGGATAATGACTTTGGAAGTTTCGCAGAGGATGCAGACATTTTTTAGAACGAAGAATTCCATCGCCGAAAGATAGAGCGAAGGTCCCATGAAAGCGACGGAAAGGAAGATGATTGCCTTAAGAGTTTGTTTATCCGGTTTTAGCAGAACCGCTAAAAGCACTCCCATAAAATATAGGAGCCCAAGCCCGGACATGGGTATGCCCATAACCTCGGAGTACACGCTTTGATTTACGGAGTCGCATGAAAGGCCTTCTCCCAGATTGCAGAAAGAGCTTCCGCTGGAAGCATATTTCAGTTTAAGGAGATAGCCCATTATGATGACGCCGGTTATAGCCAGTAAAATTAGTAAGATTTTGGTTGTTTTTGTCATAGATATAATTATACAACCTTAAAAACCCCGCGTCATGCGCAGGTTGTGGGCATTTTTTTGGCCATAGCTTGAATTTAGGACCTTATTTTGTTAATTTAAATCCATGCGGTCGTGGTATAACGGCATTATGCGTCCTTGCCAAGGACGAGACGCGGGTTCAATTCCCGCCGACCGCACCAAGTTTAATTTCTCAATCTAAGTGAATTCATCACAACGCTGATGCTGCTGGCGGCCATCGCGACGGCGGCAAAAACCGGGTTCAGCAATATCCCAAAGAGGGGGTAGAGCGCTCCGGCCGCAACCGGTATGAAAGCGATGTTGTAGAAAAACGCCCAGAAAAGATTTTGTTTTATTATTCTCATCGTCCGCTTTGAAATATTTATCACTTCCGGGATAAGCATCAGATTTCCTCTCATCAGGGTTATGTTGGCCGATTCCATGGCGATATCGGTGCCTTCGCCCATGGCAATGCCGATGTCGGCCTGGGTGAGGGCGGGAGCGTCGTTGATGCCGTCGCCTATCATTGCCACGATTTTTCCTTTTTCACGAAGTTCGCGAACTTTTTCCGATTTCTTATCCGGCAACACTTCGCTCATGATATTCTCTATGCCTGCTTGGGCGGCGATAGAGCGGGCGGTGCGTTCATTGTCTCCGGTGAGCATCCATATTTTTGTTTTTGAGGGCGCGCACCGCTTCAGCCGATTCTTTTTTTAACACATCGGCGACAGCCAAAGCGCCCCTGATCTTTTTATCAACGGCCAAGATCATTACGGTCTTTCCTTCGCTTTCAAGCTTGCCTATTGCGTCCTCGTAAGAAGAAACCGGAAGACCGATATCCGCCATCAAGGCCCGGTTTCCCAAATACGCCTCAGCCTTTTGGGATCCGATTTGCAGCGTTCCTTTCAGTCCTTTTCCTGAAATGGCTTTAAAATTTACCAAGCCGTAAAGTTTAATCTTTTCTTTGGCTACTTCGTCCATGATGGCTTTGTCGAGCGGGTGCGAAGAATTTTGGTCAAGGCTTGCGGCGTATTGCAAAATCGCCTGCGCCAGCGGGTGCTCTGAACGCTGTTCCAATGAAGCGGCAAGGTTGAGAACTTCCGCCTTATCGGAATTGAGTCCGATAATGTCGGTCAACCGCGGTTTTCCTTCCGTCAGAGTGCCGGTTTTATCCAAAATGACCGTGTTTATTTTGACGGCGATTTCCAGGGAAGCGGCATCTTTTATCAGAATTCCTTTGCCGGCGGCGCTCCCGGAAGAAACCATGATTGCCATCGGTGTGGCAAGCCCCAAAGCGCACGGGCAGGCGATTATCAAAACTGCCACGAAATTTACCAAAGCGAATGTAAAAGCCGGAACCGGTCCGAAGAAAAGCCAAAGCAGAAAGGCCAGGATCGCTACAATGAACACAGCGGGGACGAAATAGGAAGAAACCAGATCGGCCAGCCGCTGGATCGGCGCTTTGGAGCCCTGGGCCTCTTCTACCATTTTTATGATCTGCGAAAGTACCGTGTCTTTGCCGATTTTCGTGGCCTCGAAAGTGAATGTTCCGAATTTATTTATGGTGCTGCCGATGACCGCGCTGCCTGCCTGCTTATGCACCGGCATTGATTCTCCGGTTATCATCGATTCGTCTATTTCCGATTCTCCTTCGGTTATTTTTCCGTCAACGGGGATTCTTTCGCCCGGCCGTACTACTATACGGTCTCCCACGGCTACATCCGCAATGGCTATTTCAATTTCCTTTCCGTTTTTTATGACCTTTGCCGTTTTGGGCTGAAGGCCGGCAAGTTTTTTTATGGCCTCGGAGGCCCTTCCCTTCATCAGAATCTCGAAGTATTTTCCGAGAAGAATGAGAACGATGATTATCGCCGCAGTATCGAAGTATATATCCGGAGCTACGGCTCCCTCCGTGAAAAATGACGGCAAGAGAGTGACTGCTGCGCTGTATAAATATGCCGCAAGAGTGCCGATGGCTATCAAGGTATTCATGTCGGCCGTGCGGTATTTAAAGAGGAGCCTGAGCCCGCTGTAAAACTGGGAACCTACCCAGAATTGAACGGGAGTCGTTAAGAGCAGAAGTATCCAGTTGTTGTTTAAAATTTTGGGGATGAAGAAAAACCATTCCGGGAAACTTCCCAGAAATATGACTGCCGAAAGTGCGCCGCCTATGATGAGCTTGCGTTTCATATCCTTTATTTGTTTTTCTCTTTCCGCTTTCTCTTTATCCAAAATATCATTCGCTTCGCCGTCTTCTTTCTTGGGTTTGTATCCCGCGTCAGTGATAACTTTGAAGATGTCATCGATATTCGTTAGAGTCGGATCGAAAACTGCTTTTGCCCGTTGGTTTGGGTAATCGACTTCGGTATTTTTGATTCCCGGCAGTTTTTTGAGCGCTCCCTCGACTATCATTGCGCAATGTGGCGAATCCATTCCCCAAACCTTCATTGAAACGGTTTCGTTCCTTGCGTCTAGCATCTTTTTGTCCGAAACTAAGTTTCGGACATTGGTTTGGGGGGGTGCTTTTTCTTTTGTTCCGGTCATGAGATGATATCCCACTGACCCGACAATTTTTGCCAAGTCGTTTTCCGAAACGATATTTTCATCAAATTCGATAAGCGCCGATTCAGCGGCAAAATTAACGGAAGAGGAGTGTACCCCCGGAGTTTTGGAAAGCGCCCGTTCGATGGTCGCGACACAGCTTGCGCAATGCATTCCATGGATTTTATATGTTTCTTTTTTCATCCTTTTTATTTGATTGAAAGGGTAAAAATATTCACCAACTCCTTGATGGCTTTTTCAACTTCGTTTTTTTTCGACATTTGGTGGCGTACGTGCGTTCTTAGATGGTTCTCGAGAAGAAAAGCGTCGAGACTTTTTAAGGACCTTTGGATGGAGAGGGACTGCTCTAGGAGCTTTGTGCAGTATTCCTCTTTATCTATAGCGCTAATAAGCCCGTCCAGCTGCCCGCGGATTATTTTCGCCCTGTGAAGGGCCCTCTTTTTTAGTTCTTGGTTTACCATACATATACCCTATACCCCTATAGAGTATTTGTCAACTAACAAAATTCAGTAGCTTGCGCAAAGTGCTGAGGGGGAGAGTTGAACTCCCACGGGATTGCTCCCAACGGCTCCTAAGGCCGTCGCGTCTGCCAATTCCGCCACCTCAGCGAAAAAAGTTTTATGGACAGCGATATGCCGGGTCACTAATTAGAACGCATGTTCTTGAACAACTTGCGTTGCATTGCGAAGGCGCGCCCAATCCGGAAGTCGACGTATAGGTGGGTCCAACAGAACAAGTGAACGGATTTACGCAGGCATAAATAAAAGTACCACCGCTGCTACTACCTCCTCCACTACCACTACCACTACCACTACCACTACCACTACCGTTATAACCACTACCACCTCCCTCAAACAAAGACCTGGAAATTAAAATAGCAATGCCCCACATGGAGAGTATCACGAAGAGGGCGATAATGCCGTAGACGATGTATGATTTCGCTGTCGATAGTTTTCTCTCGTCTCCCGAGCTTGCCGCAATGATATATTGGATAATAAACCACAAAAAAACAACGGTTGCCAGAATAAAAAGCGCGCCTATCGCGGTCTTTACGACGGCTATGATATTTCCAACCAAACCTTGAAAAGTCGCCGCGGAAGCCAGAAGCGGGAGAAAAAACCCCGTTAGAAATAGGACCTGGATACAATTTTGTCTAAAATGGTTCATCCGATTGACGAGAAAAAGTTTTCCAAAAGGTTAATGATGAATTTTACGCTAAGCATTATCACAAGTCCCACGAGCCCCCAGATCATGTGGCGCTTCCCGCGCGTTCGCGCTTCCTCGGAATCGGCGCCCCCCAGAAACTCGATGACCCCCCAGATAAAAAAGGCGGTGGCGAGAACCATGAAAAGCGTTATCAAAGGGCTTATCACGTTTTGTTGGATGATGTTTATCAGTTCATAGACGGTCTTTGCCTCAACCCGGAAAAAACCGTAGGAAAAAAACATTAGGGCAAAAAGTGAAATTTTCCAGGTCTTTATTTTCATCGCAATAAATTAGGGGGTCGTGGTCGGCGGTATTCCGATGCCTCCGGGGTATGAAGGAATTCCCGCTCCGTTTAAGTCAAAAGTGTTCATAAGTACTCCGACTATACCCCAAACCGATACCATGAGGAAAAGGCCTACCAACCCGAAAACTATGAAGCGGCGCCCGGATTTAATCTTTTCCTCGTCGCCCCCCGCGGTGATGTAGGTGATGATACCCCAGAGGAATATCACCGTGGCGAGTATCATCAGTATCGGAATGACCTGATTTAAGATCGCTTTAACTTGGTCGAGTGTTGAAAGGACTGTCATGTTTTTTATTAACCTATAAAGGCTGTGTCGGTATGCCGCCGGAATTAGGCAGCGCGAAAGTGTTTACCAGTAGGTACACTAGACCCCAGACCGCTACCATGACGAATAAGCCGATAATTCCGAATATCATAAAGTTGCGTCCGCTGGAAATGGCATCCTCGTCTCCGCCGGCAGTCATGTATTTGATGACGCCCCAGAGGAACACGACGGTGGCCAGAACGAACAGCACTATAATGGTGTTGCGGAGAATTTGCTGGATGCTGAGGAGAGTGGAGTTTACATCGGTCCCTCCTCCCTGTGCCGCCGCCAAAAGCGGAAGCAGGCCCAATATCAAGCTGAAGCCCAGTTTTTTAATGGATAAATTTAGTTTTTTCATATTACTTTAAATATAGCACACTTTCGCCGAAACGGGGCCACCAGAGGCGGCCCCGTTTTCATGTTCAAAATACGCCCTCGAACTATCTATATAGTGCCCGGTCCCAAAGGAATGGTACGCCCACCGACACCGAAGGTGTTTACGAGCAAAGTTACGATTCCCCATACCGCTACCATCACGAAAAGTCCTATTAACCCGAAGATCATGTATGACCTTCCGGTTTTAAGGGCTTCTTCATCGCCTCCAGCCGTGATGTATTTGATAACACCCCAGAGAAATACGATGGTGGCCAAGATCATTAAAATCGGGATAATGGCGTTCAGAATGGTTTGCACGGTTTGCAAGGCTGACTGCACGTTTTGCGCGAATGCCAAGAATGGCAACGCATAAGCCGTTGTGATAGCTATTTTATATATTGATTTTCTGTTCATATATTTAATATTTTTTTGCTTTAATTGCTGTCTTTTTCAATCCAGCTCGACCTTTGATTGATAATTCTATTTTTATAAGAAAATTTTAGCATAAAAAGAGTTGAATAACCATAATTATTCACAAGGTTATCCACACCCTCTTCCCCGACGGCGTTGGCAGGGTTTACAAACCCTTGGCAAAATCTACGATGGCCTCAGAGAGCACTATTGCCCCCACGAGCAAGGCGGTGCCTACCACAGTCCACCAAAAGGCCTTTTTGGCCTTCTCTATTTGCTGTTCATTGCCCTGGGCAGTTACAAAGAGAAATCCGGCCCAGATGAAAAATATGACCGCTAGGGGGATACCCAGGGCTTTCAACATATTTCCTACGCTTCTAACCACTGTCTCGAAAGTGGTTCCCGAAGGAAGCGGGTCGTAAATTTGGACGGCGGAAGCGCTTTTTATTGTTAAAAGATAATAAATGGCTATTAAACTGATGTATTTTATATTCATGGCTTAGGGGAATGCTACGTCCCAATGGTTGGATTCGCGGGCCCAAATTTGGCCCGTAGGGGAGCGAAAACATGCCGATGCGGCCGGAAAGCACTGACCTATTGGCTGATATTTGTTTTGAACGTAGCTGTCAAGCTGCGTATTGGGGTTGATGTCCAGCTTATTTCCGCTTTGGTGGCTGATAACTCCTGGTGTGTGCCCAAGCTCCGTACCGCCTGTTATTAGAACCGTGCAACTTGGGCATTCATTTTTAAAATTAATAATTCCGTTCAAAGTTGACTGTTTTACTCCTTCAAGAGACGTGCATCCTCCGACTACATCCTGATACTTAACTCCTGGAGGGCAAGGGTTTTTATTTACTGTAATACCCGCATTGCTTAATGTTTGTCTGGCTTGCGTTTCACTTTCTGTGGCCCCTCCGCCGGGCGGAGGGGGAACAGGCGGGGTTGTTGGGGGTGGTGTGGTTCCGGGCGGCTGGCCGCCTCCGCTACTCCCTCCGGCGCCGGCCTGGGACAGTGTGCAAGTAACCGAATTCCACGCTCCGCTGAAACTGCCGTTTGCAATTGTGCTAATTATCGTCCCTACTATTATCCAGGCGCCAAAAGCTATCAATATTCCAATTATGCCGTTTACTATCAACTTTTTACCACGTTCAATGCCTTGGGGGTTCCCCGCGCTTGTAAGCCATATCAGCCCACCGATTAAAAGCGCTACCACGAGAATCGGGAATGCGAGTTCAAAGAGGAGAAAATTTATTATATGATCCGCCAGATGCCAGAGTTCGCAGAGCGCGCAGGCGCTGACGTTGCATCCCTCAGGCACAAGCTGTGTCGGGAACCTTCCGTGGGCTGAGGCGGAGAAGGCCGAAACGATTGAGAGAGCTGTTAAAGCGTAGAGAGTATAGCGTGTAGCGTATTTCATCTTGATTTTGTTAATTCTTTAAGTCTGGCAGTCGTGTTATTTAGAATTTCGCGCAGAGTTGCTCGGCCAAGAGCCGAGTCTTCGATCAAAATCCTGAATATATTGTCCACATTCTGTGGGCTGGGGTTTCTCCATAGTTGGAGCGTCAAAACCGCTCGCGCGAATACCGATCTCACCGCGTCTCCGTTGTAATAGCCCAAGGTATCCCTTCTCGGCGAAACACTCTCGACAGCCTTAGCTACTTCAATGGAGATTTTCTGACTTGTTAGATATTTTATCAAATTCCAGGCCGCTTGGTAGTTTTGGGATAATTTGGGAACGGCTAGCGCATAAACTGTGCCGTAAGTCGAAGGGGTTGTCGCTCCTTTTAATTGAGGCAAATTTGTGGGCGCAAAGTTCAGATGCGGGTTTTTTGCCAGGATCTCCTTGTATTCGGATATAGGGCCGATGTACATTGCTAAGTTACCCGCGATAAAGAGCTCTTTTGCCTCAGGGAGGGCGCCGGACCAGCTCTGCGTGACCTTGGCGCGGTTGGAGAATTCGGTGAAAAAACGGAGGCTGGACTCTGCCGGCTGGAGCAGCGTGTTCCCAGTCGTAAGACTGTTTCCCAGGATAAATTGCCCTTTTTCATCCACTATTTTTTCCCCGGCCTGCAGAAAAAGAGCTGTCAGGATATTCGGGGCTTGTTTAATGTTTATAGCTCTTCCCAAAGCGGCGCCGGCTATTTTTATGTTGCCCTCGGCGTCCTTTTCCGTAAGTACGGCGGCATCTTGGGCGAAATCATCCCAGGTAGCGGGCGGTAGTGTGATAAAATTTTTATTGAAAAGGTCGCGGTTCCAGTAAAGGATCAGCGCATCCGCATAAAGAGGAATGCCAAGTACCTCGTTCCCGTCATTCAGAAAGAAAGATCCGGCTTCGATGAAATCCTGCCTTATCTCTCTTTCCGTTATCAATATAGGAGGAGCCACACTTAACTTATCGCTTTGTTGTTGTAGAAAGTCGGAAGGGAATAAAACTATGTCTGGAGCTTCGAGCCGGGCCAGTGAATTTACGAAATCATTTTCAAAAGTCTCGCGATTTTTTGGCACGTATTTTATCTGGATGCTGCGGTTGTCACCGGTGTAACCACGGAATATTTCGTCAAAAACGCCGTCTTTTTCAAAACCCCAGATGGTCAGATTGGCTGCAGCGGTCCTTTCTTTCAATACCCCCGGCAAAACTCCGGTGATTATAAGAACGGCGATGGCGGTAAAAAAAATGGAAACACCTATTAAAATAATCTGTAGTTTGCTCATGTTTGCTTTATTTCTTGAAAATTAAACCGTAATGGTGGGAGCCGGCCGAAAATTCCTTGTAAAAGACAAAGCCCGCGGTTAGAAAATATTTTTCCGCTTCCTCGCGGTTCACCCTGTCGGCGAGCGGAGGACCGCCCGAATTCTTTTCTTCGCTCCACTCAATCACCATAATGGTGCCGCCGGGTTTCAATACGCGGTAAGCTTCCTGGGCGAGGCCCTGTTTGTGCTGGGTCTGGAAAAGGATGTTGGAAATTATTATTTTATTCACGCTTTCTTCGCGAAGCCCCGAACCGCCGGCGTTTTCCAGGTTAGCCTGTGAGGTTTCGACGCTGTAGACGCGGAAAAGCTTGGCTTTAGCGCGGGTTGCTTCCAGGGACTCTGGTCTGATATCCAATGCATAAACCCGGCCTCCAGTGCCCACTCTTTGGCCCAAAGGCACTGAAAAATAGCCTGCTCCGCATCCGAAGTCGGCAATCTTTTCTCCCGGACGCACGTCCCATATTTCAATGGCATCCTGGGGTCTCAAAAATGACTCGGCCATGCGTCTATTATAGCAGATTTTGTTTTTCTAGAATATCGTGACCGAGGCGATGCCGTCGGGTTTGTCGAGTTTCATTACTCGGACGCCCTGGGTGGCGCGGCCTAAAGTCGGGATTTGTGAGAGTGAGGCGCGGATGACCTGGCCTTTTTTGGAAATGACAATTATTTCTTCCTTTTCTTCTTTGGCTACTTGCACGGAAACCAATGAGCCGGTTTTTGGGGTAAGTTTTACGGTTTTAATTCCGGAGCCGCCCCTTTTTTGAAGCCTGTATTGGACAACCGGAGTCTTTTTGCCGTAACCCAGTTCCGACATCGAGAATATTTCCAGGTTCTTGGCGTCTTTGGGGATTACGTCCAGGCCGACTATCTCGTCGTTCTTTTTGAGGCGCATGCCGCGAATGCCCTGTGCGGCTCTCCCCATTTCCCTTACGTCTTTTTCCTTGAATCTGATGGCTTGGCCCAGTTTCGTGGAAAGTATTATTTCGTCGCCGGCTGAGGAAACCCTGGCCCAGCGCAAAGTGTCTCCTTTTTGTAGATTGATAGCTTTGATGCCGGAGCGCCGGACGTCTTCAAAATCCGGGGATTTAACTTTCTTGATGACTCCTTTCTCGGTGCCCAGAACCACCGAGCTTTGCTGCCCTTTGCCGGATTTTTGGAGCGGAAGCACGGAAGTTACTCTTTCGTCGGTCGCCAAAGAAAGGAAATTGGAAATCGATTTTCCTTTGGATTGCCTGGTTCCCACAGGTATTTCGTACATTTTTATCTGGTAAACTTTGCCTAAATTCGTGAAAAAGAGAACGTCAGAGTGTGTGTTTCCGTAGGCGAATTCATAGGCGACGTCTTCTTCTTTGGTGGCCATGCCGATAACGCCTTTTCCTCCTCTTTTTTGGAGTCGGTATTCGTCAGGGCTGATTCGCTTAACGTACCCCCCCTGTGTGAGAATTAATATGGTTTCTTCTTCAGGCACCAGGTCTTCGGCAGAAAGGTTCTTTACCGCACCCGCT
Source organism: Candidatus Giovannonibacteria bacterium (assembly GCA_016176295.1). GTDB lineage: Bacteria > Patescibacteriota > Minisyncoccia > UBA11713 > 2-01-FULL-45-33 > JACOXN01. The sequence continues at coordinate 13,256 of JACOXN010000008.1, read as the reverse complement.
ACCAGCTTGGTCTTCCTTTCATCCCCGTATTTTCTCTTTATTTCGGCAAGCTCATCTTTTATTACGCCGTCAATTTTGGCGGGGTCTTTCAAAAGAGCCCGCAGTTCTTTAATGAGTTTCTGTTTTTCCGCGAGTTCATCGTCTATTTTTTGCCTTTCAAGCCCGGCCAATGTCTGCAGTCTCATTTCCAATATGGCCGTGGATTGTTTGTCCGATAGATCGAACTTTTTCATCAAGTTCTTATGGGCTTCCTCCCGGTCCTTTGAACTTTTGATGATCTTGATGACAGCGTCGATGTGGTCCAGGGCTTTTTTCAAACCCAAAAGAATGTGTTCCCTGTCAAGCGCCCGCGCGAGGTCGAATTTGGCCCGTCTTTCCACCACGATGCGGCGGTGCTTGATGAACTCTTCCAGAATGCCTTTTAAGGACAGCGTCTGGGGCTGGATACCGTCCACCAAAGCCACCATATTGAAATGAAATGCGCGCTCCATTTCGGTAAATTTATATATCGCGTTCAAAACTTTTTGGGGGTATGAATCGCGTTTCAGTTCAATCGCTATTTGGAGTCCGTCTTTGTCCGATTCGTCACGGATGTCTCTTATTCCTTCTAATTTTTTTTCGTTAACCAGCTCCGCCATCCGGATGATGAGCTCGGCTTTGTTTACCTGGTAGGGGATGGAGCTTATCAAAATTTGGAAATCCCCATTCTTCCGTTCCACTATCTCGGCTTCCCCGCGGTTTATTACGCCTCCGCGGCCAGTTATGTAGGCTTGTAAAATATCTTTTTTATTGAAAATCATTCCTCCGGTAGGGAAATCCGGGCCGGTCACATATTCTACCAAGTCCTCGACGGTCGCCCGCGGGTGCGCCATAAGATGCAAAGTAGCGTCAAGAACTTCGGTGATATTATGAGGAGGAATGTTGGTTGCCATTCCGACTGCAATTCCCAAAGTTCCGTTCAAGAGAAGCTGTGGGAGAGTAGCCGGCAAAACCAACGGCTCTGTTTTAGAGCCATCGTAATTGGGCATAAAATCAACTGTGTCCTTTTCGATGTCTTTTAACATTTCAGCTGCGATGGCGGCCATTCTTGCTTCCGTATAACGCATTGCTGCGGCAGAATCCCCGTCGATCGAGCCGAAGTTTCCCTGTCCTTGAACTAACGGATAGCGAAGGGAGAAATCCTGCGCCAAGCGGACCATGGTGTCGTAAATCGCCGAATCCCCATGCGGGTGGTATTTGCCCATAACTTCCCCGACTACATTAGCCGACTTTTTGAATTTGGACTGGTGGGTAAGTCCCATTTCATGCATAGCGAAAAGTATTCTTCGGTGAACCGGCTTCAAGCCGTCACGCACGTCGGGGAGAGCTCGCGCCACGATAACGGACATGGCGTAATCCAGATATGATTCTTTCATTTCCGCGACTATTTCGCGGGGAGCCAGCGTGCCGATAGAATGCTCTTCGGGTTGATTTTTTTTGTTATCTTTTTTAGGCATAAGTTATATCGCGTCTTTTAACATATTCCACAAAAGCGTAAAAGGGGAAGGCTCGACAGGTTCTTTCGGGGCGTCAGCCTTCACTCTTTCCACGGGCGTAAGCGAGATGGTAAGCAGCCAGATTCCCACGATTATCACCGTCATCACCGTAACTGCGGCGGCCGTTATCGCTTTTCTGGTTTCTTCGGGCTTATTTCTCAAGTGTTCGATGAATCCGATTAACCCCATATTATATATTCAATTTTAATACCACTATCCTTGATTCTTCATCCGTGGGCAGGCCGCTTTTTTTGATCGAGAGACGGTCTTCCGGGGGAACTTTTTCTCCCATTTCTTTCAAAAAGTCATCTATCGGGTCGAGTTTGTCTTTCAGCGAACCGATTTTGTAGTGCATGGGAACTACTATTCTGGGGCTCACTTGGTTGATGAGCTTGACCGCCGTTTCGGCATCTATGGTGTGTCCTCCGCCTCCCACGGGCACGAACATTATATCGGGGGTATCCAAAGCCTCCTGCACTTCGGCCCGCAGAGTTGCTTCGCCGTAGTCTCCAAGGTGCGCTATTTTCATATCCTCCCATTCGATGAGATAGATGGCGTTCTTGCCTTTATTTTTTCCTTCCTTTGCGTCATGAAAAGATTCGAACCCTTTTATCCGCACTCCATGAACTTCATATTCCCCGGGACCGGTTATTTCAAAAATCTCTTTTTCCGGCTTCGGGTTCAAAGTGTCGAGATTGCCGTGGTTTTCGTGCTTATGGGTAATAAGCGCGATATCCGTCTGAAAACGCGGAGTAGTAAGACCGGAATCCCTGGTAAAAGGGTCAATTGCAAGCACGAGGTCGCCGGACTGTATTTTAAAACAGGATAGACCGTAATAGGTGATTACCATGGTACTGATGGTAGCAGAGAAAGAGGGTCTGGACAAGCCTTATTTTCTGATTATAATAAGAACCACATGACTCAAACGGCGACAACCGAACCGAACAAAACAGCAACACACATAATGGAGCAGCTTTTGAAGACTCGCCCCAAGGAGTTTTTGAAGGTGGGAGAATTAGTTGAAGGGGTGGTTTTGGAAAAGCGCGGCTCCCGTGTTTTTTTCGATTTGGGCCCGCACGGCACGGGTATAATTTATGGCCGCGAATTTCAGAATGCGCGGGACATGGTGAAAAGTCTAAAAGTTGGGGAAAAGATTGCAGGAAAGATCGTGGAAGTCGAGAACGATAGCGGTATGGTGGAACTTTCACTCAAGGAAGCTGGAGAAGAAATGGTCTGGAAAGAAGCTGTTAAACTCAGGGACTCTAAAGAATTCATTGACCTCGAAGTCGTTGATTCCAATAAAGGAGGTCTGGTGCTCGAATGGAAGAACGTGAAAGGATTTCTTCCCGCCTCGCAGCTTAAAGCTTCGCATTACCCGAGGGTGCAAGGCGGAGACAAGGATAAGATCTCCGAGGAGTTAAAAAAACTGGTGGGTGAGACCATTTCAGTGAATATTTTGGATTTTGAACCGAAGGAGGGCAAGCTTATTTTCTCAGAAAAGAGCTCAGAATCGGAGGAGCTTAAGGAAATCGTGGGGAAATACAAAATAGGCGACACGGTGGAAGGCGAAGTGACCGGCGTCGTTGATTTTGGAATTTTCATAAAGATAGAGGAAGGTTTGGAGGGCTTGGCGCACGTTTCGGAACTTGATTGGGCTCTGGTGGAAGATCCAAGGAATCTTTTTAAAGCCGGAGACCGGGTAAAAGCCAAGATAATCGTTATCGAAGGAGATAAGATTTCTCTTTCCGTCAAAGCTTTGAGGCCCGATCCGTGGGAAGTTTCCAAAGACAAACAGAAAAAAGGCGATATCGTGGAGGGTAAGATACTGCGTCTCAACAAATTCGGCGCTCTCACTCTGCTGCCCTCCGGTATTTACGGTCTTTCTCATATTTCTGAATTTGGTACTGAGTCAAAAATGCGTGAAATACTGAAAGTCGGTGAACACTATGTTTTTCAGATAATGGTCTATCAGCCGGAGAACAAAAAACTTTCGCTCTCGTATCTAGGAAAACCCGGTGAAAAGCATGAGCCAAAAGAGCCGGCCGTCTCTGCGGAACCGAAACCAAAGAAAAAGGATACTGACGAAGAAAAAACCCTGCCTGACCGGCAGGTAGGCGCTTAGCTCTAAGCGGTTTTTCTTATACTTCTAGGCTTGCTTTTGTACAATATATATTGACAAAAATATAAAAGTTTGCTAAATTTTTTAAAGTGTTGGCGAGGATTTAGATTTTTGTTAGTCTTTCATAAGAAAGGAGTGAGAGAAATGAAATCCAAAAATGAGACATGCACTGAAAGAGTATGGGATAATGGAGATATGAGAAGCTGTGATAAGCCATCATGCGTGTCAATTGATTCGATTCGGCTTTGCCCGGAGCATGCCACGGCGACAATATTGAATTTAATGGATTTTGCAAAGGCAATAAGGAAGGCTCAAGCGGCACTTAGGCTTTCTTAAGGATAAGGATAAGGATTTTTCAGCCTACAAAAATCTAAAGCCTTTAATTTGCGTGGCCGACTTATTCGCATAAAGTTTGTGGATAAACCGGTCGCTTTTTTGTTTTAATAACTTTGGATTAAGCGCAGCATATTTTACTTTGAATCTTCTTTTTATATTTCTATAAAACTTTTTTTGTTTATTTTTATTGCGCGGTTTTTAATTCCGCCACGGCTTCCTCCAGGAGCTGGAAATAGAGATTAAGTCCGATTTTGTAGGCAACTCCGGATTGGGCTTTGCCCAGAATGTTGCCGCAACCGCGAATTTCCAGGTCGCGTTTTGCAATTTCAATCCCGGCTCCCAGCCAGGAGTATCTTTCCAAAGCCTCAAGTCTTTCGGCCGCGCGCTCCTTTAATTTGTGCGTCGGATAGAGAAAATAGGCGTATCCTTCTTTTGTCCCGCGTCCGATGCGCCCGCGGAGCTGATGTGATTCGGCTAGCCCCAGCTTGGTCGAGTCCTCAACTATCAGCGTATTGGCGTTCGAAAGGTCGAGTCCGTTTTCGATTATGGTCGTGGAAACCAGCATATCGAATTTTTTCTCCCGGAACTCGCGCATTGTCCGTATTATTTGGTTCACCGGCATCCTGCCGTGAAGCACCGCGATTTTAGCTTTCGTTTTTAATGATTCCAGTTCCATCAGTATTCTGGGTATTTTATGGATGCGGTTTGCCAGAAAATAAATTTGTCCTCCGCGCGCTAATTCGAATACAATCGCTTCCTTAATAACATTATTTCTGCTACGGGCTGGCTTCGGGAGAACGAATGTTTTAATGTCCTGTCGCCCGGGCGGGGGAGTGTTGATGTAAGAGATGGGTTGTATTTGCGAAAGAGCCATATTTAAGGTCCTCGGAATGGGCGTGGCCGATAGCGCCAGAATGTCCAATGAAGGGAATGATTTTTTGAAATGCTCTTTTTGCGCGACCCCGAATTTTTGTTCCTCATCAATCACCAAAAGGCCGAGGTTCTTGAATTTGAGATATTTTCCAAGCACTTTGTGGGTGCCGATAACGATGTCTATTGTTCCTGCTTCCAGTTCTTTGGAAATTTCTTTAACCGCCTTAGGTTTTTCCAGCCGGGTTAACCTGGCGATATTCACTCCGAATTCCTCCAGGCGTTTTTTAAAAATTTCCGTATGCTGGTCCGCCAATATGGTTGTGGGCGCCAGAATGACAACCTGTTTGTTGTTGAGCACCGCTTTGAAAGCGGAGCGTACCGCTATTTCCGTTTTGCCGAAACCAACTTCTCCCACTAAAAGCCGGTCCATGGGTTCGGTTTTTTCCAGGTCTTCCCGTATTTCCTCTATCGCGCGCTTCTGATCTTCTGTATCCTCATGAGGGAAAGTTGCTTCAAGATTTTCCTCAAGCTCGCGGAAATAAGCATATGCCGCTCGCGAAGCCAACTTTCTATCGGCCAGTATCTTTATCAGTTCTTTGGCAAATTCAATGATATCTTCTTTGGCTCTTTTTTTTGTTATCTCCCAAAGCGCCGTTCCTAAGCGGTGTATTTCCGGTTTTTTAAAACCCAGATAAGGTTGTATCCGGCCAATGTGTTTTTTCGGTACGTAAAGCAAATCCGGTTCCGTCAGCCTATTTTTGGGAGCGGCATATTCGATTACGAAATCTTCATCGGTTTCTTTGCGGAAAATCCCGATTCCATGGTCAATGTGGACGACATAGTCTTCGGGCAATACCCCTAACCCCTGCCCCTTCCCCCTTAGTAAGGGGGAAGGGGACGAAGGGGAAAGGGGTGATTTTTTGCCTTTCAGAAGAGGAGCTGCAGAAGAGTTTACAAATGCCGAGAAAAGTGAGATGTTTTCGATGCTATTTCCGTAAAATTCGATTGAATAGAGTTTGTCCGAATTTATCGGGAAAATACGGATAATTCCTCCTTTCTGAGAAAATTCTCCGCGGTAGGAAGCTTCCCACACTTTTCCGTAGCCCAGATCAGCCAGATTTCTCGCGAATTCGGAAAGAGTGATTTTTTGCCCGACCTCCAGCATCAAAGTATGCCGCTCCCACCAGCTGTCCCGAAGGCGATTTTTTTCTATATCTTTGAAATTGTGCAAAAACCAATCCGCCCCCTTTTCCAAAAGAGAGGGGGTAACCGCGGCTATTAAAAGTTTGTTTATATCCTCTGCCAGTGATTCCAGGTTATCAGGTTATTGCCAAAAATCAACACTTGTAACAGATAAAACCGATCGGCTTAATTTGTTATAAATCTGTATTTAAAGATTCTAATGTCCCGGTTTGATTTATGCTGAATATATGAACTGAATTTAGTAAACCTAAATCCTCCAGCGTTTCAAAAAACCCTTTGGAAAGCGGACGGTAGCCGATCCAAACACTTTTTTGGAGTAATTTGTAGTCGTTGGCGATAAGCTCCAGTCTAAGCCAAACTCTTTTTTGCCGCTCTTTTTCCCGGATGTCAAAAATTACCAACCGAGCTATTCCGTCCTTTTTAGCGATAGGGAACCGATTAAACTTGGTTTTCTCAGCTGATTTTTTTCCTAGGGCAGTCGGCAACCATTTGTTTTGTTTTCTCTCAATTAGCCCTTGTTTCCGCAATCTCCATAAAATAGCCGAAAAAGTGGCTCTGTTGAATTCATGTGCGGGGTCAATGTCGAATATTTTCCTGCCCAGTTTTGCTTGCGGGTATTTTGCGGGGAAGAATGAATCGATAGTTATACTTCCCACCTCACAGACGGTTTTTAAAATTTGGATTGTCAAAGTGGGTTTTTTGTTCCTTAAAAAGTAATTTTTAGGCATAAAGGAACTTTATAACAGATAAAACCGATCGGTCAAAATTGTTATAAAATTTTTCTCCATTCCATATCACTTATTAAACTCGCTCATGGCGCGCTCGGGGGAGTCGGTTATCATCATTTCCAGCGCTTGCGAAACTTTTTTTAGGATTTTTTTGAATTCAGCTTCTTCCGCAGGTTTGAACTTGCCGATTATGAACTTTATAACGTCATCCGGTTTTTTCTTCGGAGAGACTCCGATGCGCACCCGGTAAAAATTCTTGGTTTTGATGGCCCGCATGACCGATTCCACGCCTTTATGCCCGCCGGAATTTTTAGCGAATGAGATTTTGAAGAGGCCGAGCGGAATATCCAGGTCGTCGTGCAGTATTATAAGGTCGGGCATATCTTTTTTGGGGTGAAGCAGTTTTGCGGCCGAAATTCCGGATTTATTCATGAAAGTTTCAGGGAGCGCCACTATAATGCTCTTATTAGCCAATTTTCCTTCTGCAATGAGGGCATTTGATTTTTTGTCGGGCCTGAAATCCTCAAAATCGGCCGCTTTGGAAAAATAAGCCGCCGCCATTCTGCCGGCGTTATGCCTGGTTTTTTCGTATTCAGCGCCGGGATTTCCGAGACCTAAAATTGTAAGTTTTTTCATGTTCAAATGAGCGGAAAAGAAAAATTCGTAGCGCCTACGCTCATTTTAGGGCCTTTCAGGCCAGCCCAAAGTCGGGTCTCGGCTACCGGCCACGAATTTTTCTTTTCCGCTCATTTTACCTTATCCCAATTTGCATAGTAAGTAAAATTAGAGTAAAGTAGGTAAATTATGGACGAAAAGGAAGCTTCGGCTCCGGATGAAAATTCAGAAAAAGGAGGTCTTTGGGAATTCGTAAAAATAGTTATCATATCGCTCCTCATAGTGCTGCCGATACGGGCTTTTGTAGCCCAGCCTTTTATTGTTTCGGGGGCTTCGATGGAGCCGAATTTTGATAACGGCGAATATTTGATAGTGGACGAGCTTTCTTATATTTTGCGCGAACCGGAAAGGCAGGAAGTCATTATTTTCCATTATCCGGTTAATCCTGCGGAGTTTTTCATAAAACGCATAATTGGCATGCCGGGAGAGACGGTGGTCGTCAAAGGCGGCAAAGTCGAGATAAAAAATGCGGCGGGAGAGCTAAGAACGCTTGAGGAGGCGTATCTGCCGAAGAATTTCGAAACTGCGCCGGACTCGTCTACCGTGCTCAAAGAAGACGAGTATTTCGTTTTGGGGGACAACCGCTCGCAAAGCTCGGATTCCCGCTTTTGGGGCCCGGTTAAAAAAGAAAAAATAGTCGGCCGTGCGTTTTTGAGGCTATGGCCGGTTACTAAATTAGGTTTCATTAAAAAAGGATAAAAATATGCCGAAAAAATTAAAGCAAAAAAAAGAAATGGTGAGGTCCCCAAAAGGCATGCGTGACATGCTTGTTGCCGATATCCGTTATAAGGAGAAGATTTTGGAAAAGGCCCGTGAGATAGCGGAGTTTTACGGTTTCCAGCCGATAAAGACGCCGCATTTGGAGCACACTGAACTTTTTGAGAGGCCGTTGGGTGATGCAAGCGATGTGGTGGAAAAACAAATGTACACTTTAAAGACCAAAGGCGGGGATTCTTTAACGCTTCGTCCGGAAGGGACCGCTCCCATCGTGCGCGCTTATGCGGAGAATGGCATGGTTTCCTGGCCGCATCCAGTCAAGCTTTATTATTCAGGTTCTTTTTTCCGGCATGAAAATCCGCAAAAGGGGAGGCTCCGGGAATTCCACCAGTTCGGCATCGAACTTTTGGGAGATCACGATGCGATTATGGACGCTCTTGCCATAAAGGTGCTTTACCTTGCTATCACCGAGCTTGGGCTCAAAAATATCCTGGTGCACATAAACAGCATCGGGGATAGAGTGTGCCGCCCCCAGTATAAAAAGGAGCTCACCGCGTACTACAGGAAAAAAATAAATTACATCTGCAAGGACTGCAAAAGGCGTCTGAAAGACAACCCGTTGAGGCTTTTGGACTGCAAGGATCCTGGGTGTCAGGAGCAGAAAGCCGGCGCTCCCCAGATGGTGGATTTCTTATGCGAAGAATGTAAAACGCATTTTAGGGAAGTGCTGGAATTTTTGGATGAGGCTGGTATCCCTTATACGCTGGATCACAACCTGGTGAGGGGTTTCGATTATTACGGCAGGACGGTTTTTGAATTGTTTTTGGAAAGAGGCGCAAAAGAAAAGGGACAAGAAAAAGAAAAAATAGATGCTGTGGAGGCGAAGCCGGAAAACGGCGCAGCCGAAGAACCCAGCTCCATAGCTCTGGGGGGAGGCGGCAGATATGACGAACTCATGTATATTTTGGGAGGGCGTCCGCTTCCCGCAGCCGGAGGCGGTCTGGGGGTCGAGCGCATCATTCACGAGATGAAGCTGGCGGAAATCTCTCCAAAGATACCGCCGGAGCCCAAGGTCTTTTTGATACAGATAGGTCCGGCCGCCAAAAAAAGGAGCTTTATGCTTTTGGAAGAGATGAGAAAAGCGGGCATCGGCGTGGGAGAGTCTCTCTCCAGGGATAACTTGCGGACACAACTCAACATTGCGGCGAAAGTCGGGGCAAAAATATCCCTTATTCTCGGGCAGAAAGAAGCGATGACGGATAGTATAATTTTGCGTTATATGGACGAAGGCGTGCAGGAAACCGTTTTGCAGAAAAAAATGGTAGAAAGGATAAAGGAGAAGCTGAAAAAAATGCCGCGTACCGCGCGTGTTGCCGCTCTGCCCGAAATTAAACCGTCTGAACCGGAAGCAATTTCCTAGGGATATATGGACTGTATATTTTGTAAAATCGCGAAAAAAGAGGTGCCTGCGGAGTTATTGCTGGAAACAGGCGAAACATTGGTGTTTAAAGATATCCATCCCTCCGCGCCAGTGCATTATCTGGTTATAACTAAGAAACATATATCTTCGGTCGCTGAAATTACGGAAGGAGACGAAGCTTTGATGGGCCACCTTATACATACTGCCAAAACGGCGGCGGAGAAGCTTGGGGTTTCCGGATATAAGCTGGTTTTCAATGTTGGGAAAGAAGGCGGACAGGTGGTTCCGCACATCCACTTGCATATTTTGGGGGGATGGGCTACTTTAGTAAATTAGTAATTATTTGTAATTAGTAGGGATATGGTAGAAGTAAGAAGAAAAGAACACGAATCCGCCGGAAGCATGCTTAGGCGTTTTACCCGCAGGGTTCAGCTCTCCGGATTTTTGACCCGCGTGCGCGGCGCACAATACCGCGAGCGAGTGCAGTCCGATTTCAAAAAGAAGAAAAGCGCTCTTTACCGCATCGCCAGGCAAAAAGAAACAGCGCGGCTCCGCAAATTGGGAAAGATGTAATTTTTAAAAAAACGCCTTAAGGCGTTTTTTTAGTTTTGCAGGTTTGAATACATGTGTCATTGGCTGTATAATAAGCGTATAAATCCATGGGAAATCTCAAACAAAAGATATCGGACGACATTAAAGAAGCAATGATAAAGAAAGAAGCCGTGAAGCTTTCGACGCTCCGGATGCTTTCCGCATCAATAACCAACAAAGAAATATCGCTTTTAAAAAAAGACGTGGGCCTTTCCGATGAGGAGGTCGTCGAAGTTTTATCGACGGAAGCGAACCGCCGCAAAGACGCGATTGCTGAATTCACCAAAGGCGGAAGGGGGGATCTGGCCGACAAGGAAGCGGAGGAGCTGGAGATATTGAAAACATACCTTCCGCCTGAAATATCGGATGACGAGCTTTTGAGGATAATCAAAGATGGCATCAGGGAAACGGGGGCGGTTTCGGAGAAAGAATTCGGGAAAGTAATGAAGATAATCATGCCGGCGCTGAAAGGACGGGCGTCGGGTGACAGGATTTCGGGAAAACTTCGCGAAGAATTGGGGAAAGCGGCGAAATAACGGAACGGAAATGATAGAATTCAGGAATCTTTCCAAAAAAAGGATAAGATACGCCGCTTTCAGAGAGCTTTACAATAAAATATTTTCTGGAAAGACAAAATTTGAGGTCAGTGTTGTTTTTACCGGGTCGGCCATGATGCGTTCGCTGAATAAGCGTTTCCGGAAAAAGAATAAAGCGGCGAATGTGCTTGCGTTCACCCTGGAGGAGGGGAAGCGCGGCGAGATTTTTTTGAACGCCGGAGAAAAAGAACTGCTTTTCCTTTTTTTGCACAGCAGTCTGCACCTCCTGGGATATGACCACGAAAAACCGGCGGAGGCGAAGAGGATGGAGAAAGAAGAAAAAAAATTAATTAAAAGAACCGTTTAACTACACAATTTTTTTACCAACCATGGCATCACAAAAGGTCATAGCAGTAGATCTGGGAACGGACACGATAAAATCCGTAGCTTTGGAGCTTGTGCGCGGCGAGATTGTCCCCAGGGTTCTGGGCACGGGGTATGCCGCTTCGGCCGGTGTAAGGAAGGGCTCGATAGTGGATTCCGAGGACCTGGCCGCCGCTTTGAAGGAATCGCTGGATAATCTGCAAAAATCGACTGGCATCAAAGCCGAGAAGATATTTGTCGGCATGGGCGGGCAGGGGTTGGGTTTCCAAAAATCAAAAGGTTTAGTCGCAATCTCGCGAGCGGACAACGAAGTTTCGAAAGAAGACGTAAAACGGGCGCTCTTGGCTTCGGAAGCGAACCTTCAGCGCATTCAAAACAGGGACATCCTGCACAAGATTCCCATTTCATATACTATAGATAATGAAGTTGTGACACACGACCCGGTCGGGCTGGCAGGCATAAAACTCGAATCCTCGACTATGTTTCTTACGCTTTTTATGCAGCAGTTAAAAAGCGTGATGAAGGCTTTGGATGACGCCGGTACCGAACCGGAAGATGTTTTTGCGGGTCCGATGGCGCTATCCCATGCTGTGCTTACAAAAAGAGAAAAAGAAGCTGGGGTAATGATATTAGACATTGGAGCTTCCACAACTTCATTGATAATTTTTGAGGAAGGTCTTCCTTATTCTCTCGAAGTTCTTCCCATCGGCGGGGTAAACATAACTCATGACATCGCGGTGGGTTTCCAGGCGTCTATCGAGGATGCGGAAAAATTGAAACTCGGCTTTGGGGCTGTAAGTTCGGCTGCCCTGCCCGCCATTTCGAAGAAAAAAGATCTCATATTCGGCAACTATTCAAAAAAGGATTTGACGCAGATAATCGAAGCTCGGCTGGGCGATATTTTCGAGCTTGTCGAAAAACATTTGAAAAAAATGGACCGGATGGGGCTTTTACCGGCGGGGGTTGTCATCGCTGGAGGGGGTTCAAAACTTCCCGGCATAATGGATTTTGCCAAAGATTATCTGAAGCTCCCGGCGAAACCGGCGGAGCTCCCCAATTTGGGGGGTTACAAGGAAAAAGTAAAGGACCCGGAATGGTACACGGCTTTGGGTGTGGCTCTTATGGCGCTTGAAATCAACGAATCTCTGCCGCCAATATTTCCAGGTTTTGCCGGAGCAATTTTCAAATGGTTCAAAGCATTTTTGCCCTAATTTGTTTGTTTATTCGGGTATGGTAAAATAAAGCATGACTAAAAAACATGTTCTTTTAGCAGTGAGTGCGCTTGTATTTTTATTGGTCACCTTTTTCATTTCGAGCGGAGTTGAAAAAAACACGGCTCAGGCCGCTGTGGGGGATATTATCGCCTCGTATGATTTTGAAGACGGCCGAGTGCCTGATCCTGGGGGGGTTGGTTTTCAAACCCAAATTCCAGCAGCGATTTTAACAGACCCCGATGGAAATCATTTTCTGCGAATGACCGCGAGCCCTTCGGATGCGGGCATTAATGGAGGTCCTCCATTCTATACTTTTGGAAACACGGTTCGATCGGAGCTTGATGTGGGAGTATTCGACTGGTGGACCTATAATCCCGTTACAGTTAGTTTCTCAATGCGCATATTAAGCGCCACTCCTCCTTTTTCTGATGGAACTATGCTAGCTCAATTTTTTCAGTACGGAAATAATTCGGGATGGGTGGCAGCGCTTGCCGGCGGTCCCAACTTCATGGCGTTTACCGCAAAAGACGGAGATCAATATGAACTCAGGCCCAGTCTAGACGCGGTGAATTTGCCGCCCGATCAATGGGTGAATGTTTCCATGACTGTTTTTTTTAGCGCTAATGTTGGTGGAGGGCAGATCAGTGTTTCCGTAAACGGACAGAATGTAGGCTCTTTTTCAGCAAGAACCCTCAAAAATACGAATGACCCTATGCACTTTATTCTTGATTTCTATGGCGATCCGGTTTTTCCTTACGGAACGGTTGATTTTGACAATATAGTATTATCGTCCGGTTCGACCGCGCCTCCTCTTCCTTCCACCTCCTCCTGCCACATCCTCGATTCCTCCCAAGCGGTTCCCACCGGCTTCGGAGCTTCCTACAACGTCCTTTCCTCCGCCCAGGAGCTACTGCTCAAAGCCAAC
>JACOXN010000017.1 GCA_016176295.1 Candidatus Giovannonibacteria bacterium | reverse complement strand
ATAAGATATGACGGCTTATGGTATTATTTTGATTTTAGGAGGGGCGGTGATTCACATAAGGAGGCGTGGGAATTAGTAGAATAGCAAATGGGTTGGGCGGGAAAGTCGACATCTTTATGGGGTACACCCAAAATTAAAGAAGGCAATCAGTTAGAACTCGAGCAGCAGTTTGCTTCGCTTTGGGAAAAATGGGGCCCATACACCACTCCTTTTGGCATAAGCGAAAAATATAAAGAGCAGGTGAAAAGCGATTTAAGAAATACTTTAGCCCTCGCCATAGAAGAACATACAGAGACCGGGTCTCTGTATGCTAAAGAGCCATCGTTGTGGGAGAAATTTTCAGCCCAGTTGGCAAAAATTAAAAATGTTATAGCTAATATCGCTTCCCAAGTGAAAAATCCTTTTTCCGCTGGCCCCATCGTAGAACTGCCCGCGGAAACTCCAGCAGAAGTTCCCACAGAGACCCGGTCTCTGCAAACTGAAGAATGGTCGGACGTCGGGTCTCCGACCATTTCTGAATCGCAAGAAAATTTAGATGACCTTTTGGAGCAAGCCGATTTAGTTACAGAAGTTTCTGCGGACAACGGGTCTCCGCAAGCTGAAGAGCCAGTGCTGTTGCCAAAGGTGGAAGAGTTGGATTTAATAGAGACGGTTGAAGCCACAACTACCGAATTAGCATCAGAACCCGAACTCGTTTCTAGAGAGGACAGTCCCCTCCAAGCTGAAGAAGTGGCGGAGGACGGGCCTCCGCCGGTTTCTGCCGAGCTTTGCCAGAGGGAGAATGGCGGGGCGGCGAGGCAATACCGTGTTTTAATAGATAAAGTTGCTTGGATGGGCGATAAGGAATCAACCAGCCACGAATGGATAGAATTGAAAAATATCTGGGGTATGCCGATAAATCTTTCCGGCTGGCAGCTTCAGGATAAAGACCGGCAGATTAAAATAATTTTTGGCCAAGAAGATATTATTTCAGAGCAAGGTTTTTATTTTTTAGAGCGAAGCAAAGATTACACCGGCGCTCTTAATAACAGCAACGAAGCCTTATATCTTTTTGACAATCAATGCAATGTAGAAGATGAGGTTTTAGCTAATCCTAAATGGCCTGCCGGAGATAATTCCACCAAGGAACCGATGAAAAGATTTGATGTTAATTATTGGTACTCCGGCAATGCTCCGTCAGCAGAAATTTTTTACGGCTCTCCTGCCCTTGCCCCAGAACCAACGCAAGAAATTATTAGCAATAATAGCAATGCGGCAGCGTCTTCTTTGGCCGTAGTTTTTAACGAAATCGCCTGGGCTGGAACAAAAGCCAATTCAGCTGATGAATGGATTGAGCTATATAATAATACCGCTTCAACTGTTGATTTAACCGGCTGGAAAATAAAAAAAGATAATGAGGACTGGATTATTTTCACTACTTCTACGATTCCAGCTGCGGGCTATTATTTATTAGAAAGAACTGATGACAGCGCCGTAAATAGCACTTCAGCGGATCAAATTTTTACAGGAGCCATGAATAATTCCGGAGAAAAATTAGAATTATATAATAATTCAGGGATTTTGATTGACTCAATAGATGCTTCCTCGGGTTGGCCGGCTGGCCAAGCTTCGCCTAATTATATCTCTATGGAGAGAATTAACTCTGCCAGCACTACCATTTCTACTAACTGGGCCAGCAATAATAGGATTGCCAGAAATGGCTTCGATGCTGATAATAATGCGATCAACGGCACGCCAAAAGCGGAAAACAGCGTTTCAAAAGAATTTACCAATATCCCCAGCAACTTTGCCATTACCGAAGACCTCATTTTAACTTATTTGGGCAATCCATATTTAGTCGAAGGTTTAATGCTCGTTTCAGGAGCAAAGCTAACTATTGAATCGGGCGTTACTGTAAAATTTCGGCATGTTGGAGCTGCCAACCAAAATGCTTTCCTGAAAGTGGAAAATGGCGCTTTGGAAGCCGTAGGAACAGCTGCTCAAAAAATTACCCTTACCTCTTCAAATGCTCAACCACAAGCTGGAGATTGGGATGGCATTTATCTTCAAAATTCAACATCTACTTTAGAAAATATAATTGTGAGATACGGCGGCAAATGGCACCAGCCGAGTTCTTATGAATGGCCTGCCTATACTTATGGCGCTCTCTATATCGATGGAGGCAGCGCCCAAATTAGCAATTCTCTAATTGAAAAAAGCCAGACCTTCGGCCTTTGGCTGAAAAATTCCACCACTAGCCAGATTATTAGCGCTGAATTCAAGGAAAATCCGGGCACAGGCGATAGGCCGGCCGCTGTTTATATTGAAAACAGCAGTCCGACTATAAAGAATTCTATTTTTCAGAATAATGAAATTGGAATTTTAACGGGAAATTTTTCTGCCCCAACCATAAAAGACAACCAATTTATTCAAAACACTGCGCCGATTCAGATCGCCAGTCTTTTGGGCAGCATTAGCGGAAATACCTTTCAAAATAATGATACTGACGGCGTTTTAGTAAGCAGTTTTGGATTTTCCAGCCAATATGGAGAAATCAACTGGGAGAAGATTGCAGTTCCCTATTTTATTGGCGCTGCATTATCTGTTCCTTCGGGCTACACGCTTACCATTGAACCGGGAGTGGAAATCCGGCTTAAGGGCAGCGGGCAGATAAACGTGGACGGCAATTTAAAAGCCATAGGCACCAGTCAAAACAAAATAATCTTTACTGGCGCCAACGAGGTTCCGGGCGCCTGGAAGTATATTAAATTTTGCTATTGAATTAATTAATGCTGATTTTGCCAGCCAGAGCAATAATATATCAATTCAGAATAACGAAGTCGGAATTTATGTTTCAGCCGGAGCTTCTCCGGGCTTGTCAGACGTGGCTTTCGGAACAGGCGAAGACGCCAACCATTACAACACTCCTCCTTAATATGAATTTTTTAGATATTGCTTTAATTATTGCGCTAAATTTTCTGATAGTTTTATTTGTTGTTTTCATTTTTTCCCAAATGGTTTTGCTTTTTGGTTTCTGGGGAGCCATTTATGTTCCGACAGGAAAGGGGACTGTCAAGAAAATATTAAGCCTTGCTAAAGTTAAGCCGGGAGAGCGGGCCGTTGACTTGGGTTCTGGCGATGGGAGATTGGTCATCGCCTTGGCTCAAGCCGGAGCTGAAGCCCACGGCTATGAAATAAATCCCTTGCTTGTTTTTCTGGCTCGGCGGAATATCCGCAAAGCCGGGCTTTCGGGCAAGGCCTTTATTTATTGGAAAAGTTTTTGGAAAGAGGATTTTTCCAAGTTTGACGTAGTCGTGGTTTTCGGCATAGCGCACATAATGAAAAGACTGGAAGAGAAGCTCAAAAAAGAGATTAAAGCCGATGCCAGAGTTGTTTCCAACGGCTTTCCGCTCCCAACGTGGCCGCAGTCAGAAAGGGACAGTTGCGTATATTTGTATCAAAATAGGACAAAAAGAGATATCCACACTTGACTATTCAATGTCGTGATTTTAAGATGGAGAAATGCGGCAAAACTCTGACAAAGAGGGTTTTTTGAAACTGACCTTGGCGGTTTATAAAGTAATCGCTCTTTTTCCGATAGGGGAGGATTTGGGTATGAAAATAAGAGAATCGGCTGATAAGATATTAGCCGATTTGCTGTTAAATAGGCCAACCGATTTATTCGAACAGCTTGATAATCTCTTCAGCTTAGCCGAAGAAAAACACTGGGTGGATTCAAGAAATTTTCTGGTGTTACGCCGTGAATATGATAGAATACGGCTATCATTTGAAGCCTCCAGAACCTCCGGAAAAACTGTGGATAACTCTAATAACCATCGCCACGATAAAATTATAGAAGCTATCAACGGTAATGGGAAGGTTAAGATAGGCGAAATAGTCAGTTTGTTCCCCGGACTTAACCGGAGGACAGTCCTTCGCGATTTGGATAAGCTTTGCCAAACTGGGGTAATGGTTAGGAGCGGCAACGGCAGAGGCGCTTATTATATTAAAAATGGACATAAATGCGACACAACTTTAACGATATCGGGTTAAATGTCGCAATAATACATATATAATGTCGCAATTACAGAAACAATTTGGCGATATTTACGACAGGTATATAGAGAAAATATACCGCTTTATTTTTTTAAAGGTAAGTTCCCAGGAAATTGCCGAAGATTTAGCTTCAGAGGTTTTCACTAGAGGATGGGAAAGTTTTCGGCAGGAGAAATGCGACATTAAGAATATGCAGGCCTTTTTATACCAAATAGCCCGTAATTTGATTATTGATCACTATCGGCAGAAAGGCCAAGCCCAATTAGTTTCCACAGATGCCCTCCCGCTGATTGATTATGACATGGATCTGGAAGAGAAAGCGATTTTTAAATCAGAAGTTAATGATGTAAAGGCTGCTTTGGCTCATATAAACGATGATTACCGGGAGATTATTATTTGGTATTATTTGGACGAGTTGTCTGTGCCGGAAATAGCCAAGATACTCGGCAAGTCAGAGGAGGCAGTCAGGGTTCAGATTCACCGGGCGCTGGAAGTGCTCCGAGGTGTAATAAAATAGCTTAAAATCCGTCATAATATCAGATAACCGATATTACCGATATTATGACCGAAAAAGACCTTATTAAACAACTTAAAGAACTCAAAACGGTTAAGCCCAGAAAAGACTGGGTGCTTTTGACTAAACGCCAGATTTTACCGGAAGAAAAATCAGCATCTGCTTTTCCGATTTTTCAATGGAAGCTCGCTTTTGTTCCGGTTATTTCCGTTATGACAATTATCGGACTCTTCGGGTTCGCAGACAATACGGTTCCCGGAGATTTTCTTTTTCCCGTTAAAAAAGCAACGGAAAATGCGCAAGTTGGGCTTTCCACTATTTCTGAAAAATCAGGGGTCCATTTAAGATTAGCCAACAGGCGTTTGGAGGAATTAAGCGCGATCGCCGAGGACAACAAAGTAAGAAGTTTGGCGCCGACCATCAAAGAATTTCAGGATAATATCAACGAAGCTGTTAACGGCTTATCTTCAACGGGTTCAGCCGATCTTAAAGATTTAGTTGCTGAAGCCCAAAAATTAGAAGAGAACAAACAGAAAGTGGAAAGTGTTTTGGGAGTTCAGATCGGCGGAGAAACAGATAAGTTGGAAAAACAGCTTGCCGGTTATTTAATAGCTGATTTGGAAAAAAGAACGCTGCAGGAGGAAGATCAAAAATTGCTGACAGAAGCCAAGGAATATTTTGAGCAAGGGGCCTATACTCTAGCTTTGGAAAAACTTTGGTTCTTATCGAATCAATAATTTTAAAATTTTAGAGGTCGTTGATTCCTCACTTTTTGAATATGGGCGACGCCCGATAATATATTAGTATTCAAAAGGCGGATAAAGGAATGCGGTCGATAACGACTCTGCAAAATAACTATTAAAATAATAATTAAATTAAATTCGAAAAAACAAAAGAAAAATTAATAAAACATGATTAACTTAAAGAAAAAGATTGTTGCAGTTGTGACCACCATGACTATTGCCGCTTGGATGATGCCCGGTTCGGCTTTTGCTTTGACAGCTGCTGAATTGCAAACGCAAATTGACGCCTTGATGGCTCAATTGGCTCTTTTGCAGTCCCAGTTAGCTACTGTAGAAACACCAGCAGCTGGCGGCGCTATTACAGGCGTTCCCGCTGATTTCACTTTTACAGCCAACTTAAAGCAAGGCGATTCAAGCAATGCAGTAAAATATCTGCAGATTGTCTTGAATTCCGATTCCGTCACCAAGATTGCTGCTTCAGGCGCAGGTTCTCCCGGAAATGAGACAATGTACTTTGGTCCTTTGACCAAATCAGCAGTTGTTAAATTCCAGGAAAAATACGCCTCAACAGTTTTAACTCCAACTGGTTTGACTGCCGGCACAGGTTATGTCGGGCCAGCAACCAGAACAAAGTTAAACGGCATGTTGAGCGCTGGAACAACTCCAACCACCCCAACAACCCCGACCACTCCAGAAACTCCAACCACTCCGACTACGCCCGCAACCGGCGCAGCTAAAGTAGAATTAGCCGCCGATACTCCTGCCGCATCTCAAACAGCTATGAGCGCCCAGGATGTGATTTTCACCAAACTGAAATTCTCCGGCGGAGCCGATGGTTACACAATCACAAAAATTATTGTAAAGAGAGGAGGTGTTTCAGCTGATGCTGATGTAGCAGACATCAAACTTTATGATGGCGTTACTCAGCTTGATTCAACTCAAGCATTGAACACCAATACTCATAAGGCAACCTTCACGGCGTTGAATTGGAAAGTCCCAGCAGGGGAAACCAAGACATTGACCATCAAGGGAAGTATTGCTGCTTCCGGAACTGCTACTGTCGGTGACAGTATCAAATTCGGCATTGAAGCAGCCGCTGACCTCGTTGGCGCAACATTAGAAGGAGCTTTCCCGCTATTTGGCGAAGCCAAAACAATAGCTGGAATTTCCGTTGGACAATTAAGCATTGACAAGCAAAGTTCTCCAGCCACTACAACTATTTTGTCTGGATCAACCGAGCAGTCCATTGCTTCTTGGAACTTCGTAGCTTCCAGCACCGAAGGTTTTAATGTTCACAAAATTGCTATCACCCACACTGGCTCTGCCACAAAGGATGATATCAAGAATATTAAAATCATGGTGTCAGGCGTCCAATACGGCGAAACTATCGCTCAATTGGATTCTCAAAATCAGGCAGTCTTTGATTTGTCTGCAAGTCCTTTGGCGCTTGTCGTAAGCCAAACCAAGAAAGTTGAGGCTTATGCCGACGTCACTTCAGGAATTTGGACTTCAAGGACAATTATTTTTGAGATCACCCAATACACCGATGTCTTAGCTTACGGAGCCAATTCAGGAGGCGCTACCACCGTTACTTATCTTGGCGGCGGTTCGCATCCTCTTGCCTATGTTAAACAAACAGGCAACACTATGACTATTGGCCAGGGCACTTTAACTGTTGATGTTGATGCTGCTTTAAACCCAGCTTCCCAAAACTATGTTAAAGGGACAACCAACAGATTATTCTCTGCCTTTAAGTTTTCAGCTGGCACTAGAGAAGGCGTCAGACTGACTAAATTTAAGGTAAAGATTAACAATGGCAATGCAGCTGCCGCAGATGTGTCTAACGTCACTCTGTGGAGCGGCACAACCCAAGTGTCAGGCCCAGTAGGAGTAGTCGGTTCTTATGCGACATTCGGAGCCAACACTATTGGTTGGGACGATCCCGGCATTGTGGATATCGCAGCTGGCACAACCAAGACTCTTGAAGTGCATGCCGATGTCCCATCGGGAGCCACCGCCAATAAGACAATTGACTTTGACATTTCAGCTTCCTCTGATATTTGGGCTGATGGCTTGAATTCAAAATACGACATCCAATCATCAGACATTACCTTAACTTCAGGAAATGCTAATTTGCATACCGTTACTGGTAATGGCTCTTTGGCTGCTTCTTTGTCAGCTACATCTCCAGCAGGCCAAACCTATGTCATTGGTTCAACTGGCAAAGAATTCACCAGAATTAATTTGACTGCAGGTTCCGGAGAAGATATTTTAGTGAGTTCAATCACTTTAGATTTATTCTCCAACAGACAGGCAGCCACTTCTGGCGCTAAATTCAGCAATGTCAAATTGTTAAAATCAGATGGCTCACAGTATGGTTCAACTTCTGTCAGTCCAGTAGCCACGGCTTCCTTTAACGCAAATTTAACCGTTAAAGCATCTGAAACCGTTACCTTGAAGGTTATAGCCGATATTCCTTCCAGCAGCTATCCAAGTCCTAATGGTTCAATTTCCTTAGCGAGCACCACAGCTATTGCTACAGCATTAGATACAACTGGTGACGCATCGGGAGTTAGCATTACAGAGACTGGTTCTGCCGTAGGAAACACTATGACCATTTCAAGCGGCTCTTTGACTATTGCCGCTGCAGCTACTCCCGCTGACCAGACAAGGATTGTCGGAGGCGTAGATGTGCCTTTCGCAGCATACAATTTGACTGCCGGCACTGCTGAAGACGTGAGAGTAACCCAGTTTAAAATAACTGTTAACTCTTCCGGATCAGCTTCAACCACCGATGTTTCCAACATAGCTTTATATGATGGATCTACCAGATTGACAGCTAAGAAGGCGTTAACAGCTTCAACTGTTACTTCTAGCGGTGTTGCCGGTGTCGATGCTACCCATCACACAGTTAACTTCACAGCATCCGATTTCTTGAATTCAACCGGCCTTGACATCACTAAGGGCCAGCAAAAGACTCTTACTGTCAAAGCAGACATCCCCAGCACTGCTACCAACAACCACACTGTGGCTTTTGGCGTCAGTTCTACTGATGATGTCGCTTCAACCGGTTTGTCTTCAAACACCAGCATTACCGAAACCTTAACTGCCAGCCCGGGCTCATCAAATAAAGTAAACTTCAGTTATTTAGGCACAGCTGCCGACCTCTATGAAGTGACAATAAACACTGCGGGAACAATTGACGCAGTTGTTGACGCCGATACTCCAGTTACCAAGATTATTGCTGTGGGAGGCGAAGGCAATGTTAAGACAGGCGTGGAAATGTTAAAGGTGAAGTTTACCGCCAACCTTGAAGATATGAATGTTAAGAGCATTACCGTGGAGAGATCGGGAGGTTCCGATGCTGACTTCGCGGCAGTCACTCTTTGGGACGGTTCAACTCAATTAGGTTCTAGCCAAACATTAGTCGGCGCAACCACTACCTTCAATTTGGTTACCGGTTCTTATTGGAATATTCCTAAGGGCACCAGCAAGGTATTGACCGTAAAAACCAATTTAAACGGTGTGGCAACAGCCCAAGGTTTTGGTTCAGCTACCGGAGATGCTCCGTTGTTAAGAGTTGACAGTTATGACGCTGAAGGCGTTAGTTCTGGATCTGACAGCGTTGGCGATACCGAAGTTGACTTAGCGGGCAACTTAATGTACCTCAGGAAATCCAAACCCACTATCGCTGCAGCCAGCTTGCCAACAAGCACTTTAACAGTCGGTGAAAACAAGCTTTTCCGCTGGACTGTTACTGCTGACGCAGGCGGCGATATCGCTTGGAGAAGAATTGCCTTTAATGTGACTGGCGCTTTGAGTTCAGACACAATATTGGCTTCTTCCACCATGAGAGATACTACCCAAGATACAGACGGTTCTGATGAGGGTGTGTATACTTATGTCAGCTCAGCTAATTTAGCCAGAATGATTGATAACTTCAAGGTTTGGAATTTGACTGACAACGCGCAGGTGACAGGCACCACTACCAATGCTATCGGTACCGGTCAAACTGTGACCACTACTGTTGGGTTGTTCATCAGAGCTGATTCCGATGCTTCCAATGGTTACTACCTCGTCTTTGTAGCAGGCACGCAAGAAAATATTGCTGCCGGCCAAACCAAGACCTACGAGTTAAGAGGAGATATTTTAACTCAACAGGTTTTGGCAACTGGCGACGCTGTGGTGACTAAACTGCGAGACTTAAGCACGACAGCCACTACTGGCGACTACTACTCTGTCCACAGAACCCCAGGCGGTTTGGAAGATATGACTGATGAAGACCGCAGCTACGTTGCTGCTGATGCTACCACTACTTTGGCATTCCTTTGGTCAGACAAGTCAGACACAGAAGGCAATCGCGCCTCTTCTGACTGGACCAATGATTACAAAGTTGATGGCGTGCCAACAGCTTCCGCTGTCTTGAGCAAATAGCTCTAAGTTAGAAGATTCTCACGCTGTGCTTGTGACCAGCGCGGGAACGCAGCCCCCCACCAAATTTTGGTGGGGGGTTTGTTTTAAAAAGTTATCCACACCCTTGACAAGGTTTTTTTATGCTAAAATATAATTAGTAATTAAAATTAAATAATATTTTTTTAAAAAAATGAGAAAATTTTTTTCCGTTTGCGTGAGTTTTTTTATTTTACTCTGGCTGGTTCAGCCGGTAATGGCTGGAGCTCCGGCAGCAGATTTTACTCTTAATACTATTCCCAGCAAAGATGGCGCTCCGGGTGAGAACAAATTTTTAATTTTGGACTTAACTCTGCCTTTTAATGCCACCACAAATGATTCGGTGATTAAAACAGCTGCAGTTTATAACGCCACGTTCAGCAATGTTTTGACTGTTTTTGGATCCACCACTTATGCTTTTGCCAGTTCTACGGCTCAAGATAATTCAGACTTTGACAACCCAGAAGCAATTATTTGGACAACCGGCACGCTAAATTCTTCCTCAACAGGTATTATTATGACAGCTGGCGGAGCTGATTTTACTACCACTACCGGCAAATCAGTCAGCGGCAGAGCAGCCACCTCAACTGCCACGGTAACTGCCGGAACGGAATATAACGGTTGGGAAATAAGGGTTACCGGCGCCAATGAAACATGGGAACAAGGCGATACTCTTTGGATTGATGTAGACAGTAATGGTTGGACTACAGCTACTGATGTAGTTTTAGTGTCAGGAACTGACATTACCAACCGAACAATGTTTTCTGCCACTTCACTTTGGGTTTCTACCACAGCTGCCAATATTGGTTTTCTTGATTCCAACCACGATGATTTTTACAATTACAATACCAGTGATGGCGCTACTACTTCAGAACCGATTATTAGGACAGCAACAGCCGGACGGCCGTCAGGATACCAAATTGGCACTGAAGCCAACGATGAATTTTTAACAGCTTATGCCACGACTACCGGCGAATACCAAGATGTTCACGAATGGAATCCTGACTGGGTGAGGTTAGCAGGCATTTCTTATGCTCAAAGCGGAGATTTGAGATTTTATGATGGTTCTGCAGACGGCATGTATACCGGCACATGGAACACTTCTACGCAGGCAGCCACTAATGCTGAAGAAGGCATTATAAAAGATTCCGATGCTTCCGGCCGCTATCGTATGGACAGTTTAACTGGAATGCGGGTTGCTAATGCCGGCACTGCCGTTAACGCTGATATCAGCAAAATAGAGGTTTGGGAAGATGGTTCAACGCCCGGCTGGACAGGCGATGAAGTTTCATTGGGTTCTGGCACCCTATGGGATACTAATATTACTGTTACCGGCACAAATTTCTTAACCGGTTCTTCCACCAGGAGGGTTTTTGTGACAGTTGATTTAGCTAATGGCGCGACTGGCAATCGAACTTTACAGGCCAGACTCCAAACCACTACTTATGTGACCTTAACTTCCAATAATGATGGTCCGAGCGATGCCAACATAACTGCTACTCCAAGAGGAATTATTATACCAGCTCCGCCTCCGCCTCCGGCTCCAGCAGCGCCTATTGCTGTTAAAGGAGAGGCCGTCAGCAAGAATGCCATACGCTGGTATTTCACAGATCAATCAAGCACTGAAGACGGATTCCGGCTTTATAATCCGACAATTGTTATTGTCGGCACAGCTGGAGCCAACGCCGCATATATTGAAGAAACTGGCCTCACAGCTGGCACCGAATATTCCGGCAGAAAAGTAGTGGCTTATAACAAAGGAGGCGAGAGCGTTTATAGCGCTGCTTTCCCGACAGTGAAGACTTTAGCTGAAACAGCGGCGACTCCTGCTGCTCCAGCGACTCCGGCTACGCCAGCCACTCCAGCGACTCCGGCAGTTCCATCGGAAGAACCTGCGACTCCGGCAACGCCAGCCACGCCAGCAACACCGGCAACTCCAGCCACGCCAGCATTAAAAATTCCTACTCTGGAAAAACCAGTAGCTCAAATGACTAAATCAGAACTTGCGGCAAAGATTGCTGAATTTCTAACCGCGGTAAGCCAGCTTCAAGTTCAATTAAAGGAATTAAAAGCTGCAGAGGAAGAAACTGTTACCGGAGTACCGGCTGACTTTTCTTTCGCTGGCACCCTTAGGCAGGGCAATACTGGCAATGCAGTCAAATATTTGCAGATTATTTTAATCAGCCAAGGATTTTTATCGGAGGGATTAGATACCAGCCTGTTTGGTCCTTTGACTAAAGCCGCAGTTGTCAAATTTCAGGAAAAATATGCTTCCAAAGTATTGACTCCATCGGGCCTTACTAAGGGAACCGGCTTTGTCGGATCTGCTACGCGCGCCAAACTGAATGAGCTGTTAGGAAAGTAAATTTTAGACTGACATTTTGAGTCCCGGCCTCCCCAAGGAGGCCGGGCCTCTTTAATTTACGCGGGCTGTGCATAACTTTTATTTGACACATATCTCTGGCAGAGGGAAAATAGAATAATTCGCGCATTTTTGCGCCAAATTTTTATTATTAATTCACCCTGTTAAATGCCGCTTCGCGGCAATCCCGCTTAGCGGGATTATTTAACGGGGTAAATATTTTTTATGCGCAGTAAAAAATTTTTTAAGAGTTTTTTAAAAAACTCCACAGTTTCGTTAGTTATTTTATCAACAATTTTGGGGACAATGTCAGGGTCCTTTTTATTTTTTCCGCAAACAGCTTTAGCTGCAGCCCCAAGTATTAATCATTGGTCAGTTTGGCAGGCAGACGGCGATGCTTCAGCTACTACCACGCTTTACGCCCACGTTTCAGTGGGCGATGACACAGCCACTCCAGGCGGCAGCCCTGCTTTGGTAGTTGCCGCAGTTTATAAAAGCCCTAACTGGGCTGGCTGGGCAAGCACTACTTGTTTGTCGGAATATAATACTTCTCGTTTTCACAGATGCCCTCTGCCGATTGAGGGCGGAGCCGATGCCAGAACTTATAAATATTATATAGATGCTTCCGATGGCACAGAACATTCTTATATGTCCTGGGCCACTGATACAAATAATATAGCCAATGCCAGAAATTATCCTGCGCAGACTACTATATATAATGCACCCAGCTGGACTAGCGGTATTTCTGCCCAAGTGATGGACGGCAGGCAGTATGCTTTTAGCCAAGCAATCGCAGCTGGCACTTCAACTATTTATATCGCTTCCACCACTAACAGCACAAATAATTTAGCTGCTAACGATTGGGTATCTTTAAAGAGCAGCACCGGGCAGTCCGAGCCAAAGGTGCAAATTTTATCAGTTTTGGGTTTTGGTTCAGCCGGTACGCAGTATGAAGTGTCTATTTCCGGCTATACTCTGCATTCCTTCTCCACCTCTGATTATGTTCAGGAATTTTTAGACGGCGCTTTGGTTTGGCTTGAAGGGACAACACTTTACGGAACCACTACTGCTCAGCAGGCAACGAGCACTTTCGGCGGCTTAAGTTTATCCAATATACCAAATGGCACATTTGACGCAGTTGCTTTTAAGGAGGGTTTTGGCGAACACCGGATTAATAATGTTTATCTTTCAGGCACGTCAACTTCAACTATAAATTTCATTTTGTCTTTCGGCGGTTTTCAAGGCGGAACCAATTTAACAGGCGCTTCTGTTAATTGGTCTGCCCCATCTGACGGCATGATGGGCGCCCCTGTTGGCATTGGCATTGGCCAGTCGCCGATTTTGATTGCTTTTTCCGGAAACGCTTCTTCAAGCACTATTACTAAAGATAATATTAAATTACAAACAGCCACTCCCAGCGGCACCTTCGCTGATTTTGCGTCTTATTACGCCGTAGCTTATGAGCCGCAGAATTCAACCGTGAGTATTGGCGGAACTGATTATGATTTTGGGCCAGACGCTAAGGCAATAGTTTATTCAAGCACCACATTAGCCACTTCCACCGGATATTTAGTCAAACTTAACAGCAATGTCAAAGATGCCAATAACAACGCGATACAGGGCAATAATCCTGCCGGCGGTTATAATTTATTTTTCAGCACGAGCGGAGGATTTTTTAGCGGAGGAATCGGAGCCGGCGATTATGGCATGGGCGGATCTTTTATGCCTCCCTTTGCCATGAATGTGATGCCGAATTCCGGCGCAGTCAGCGTTCCCTTAAACACTAAAATAGCTGTTCAGTTCAATCAGGCAATGTCAGCTACCGGTCTTGCTAACAATATTGAGCTAAGGACATTAAACGCGAGCTACCAAGAAGGAACTGCAGTTACTTTTACAGCCGCGCTTTCTGATGCCGATAAGTCTCTTTTAATCATTACTCCTTCCAGCAATTTGGCAGCTTCCACCAGATACAAAGTTAAACTTTTAGGCGGGCTGCAGTCTTCTTCCGGAGTGACTATGGCGCCGCCCGGTTCCACAATAAAAATGTTTGAATTTGAGTTTGAGACCGGATCTTCAGCCGACAGCTCTGTCCCGACAATTTCAGCCACCGGGCTTGACAGGTATTTAATCGGCGCCAGCTATATTAATGTGCCTACCGCTTCAACATTAAAAGTTTCTTTTTCAGAATCAATCGATCCGACAACAGTTAATACTTCTAATATTTATCTAAGAAGCAAGGGGAGCAATAGCAATCTTTCAGCTACAGTGAAGTACGATATTATGGAGGGCAAGGCGCTTTTATCTCCGAATACGGCTCTTAACGCCACCACCACTTATATTTTGACTTTAACCGGTTATATTAAGGATTTCACTTCATCCGCAAACGGTTTAGCCACCACTACTTACGAATTTGTCACCGGCGGCGCTGATGTTACGGGCCCTGCGTTATCTTTCTTCAACGCTGACGATTATTCTATATCTTTGACTTTTGATGAACCGATGAATTCCGCCAAGGTGACCGATACCAGCACTTGGCCTTCCGGTTCCACTAAATGGGCCACTTCGCTGCTTAATCCGGCAAATTACATAGCTTATGTTGACAATGGTCCTCCGGGCACAGGTTCTGTTGCCAAATATTACAGCGTTGACAGCTTGGCAAGCTCTAGCGCGCCATCGGTTACATTAACTTACGATGCTTTGTATAAAACTGTTGATATTGAAGGGATGAAACTATTGGCTGATCCTTCAGGAGTCAGAGGCGGTGTTAGAATTTGGGTTAAAAATGTGACAGATATTTCCGGCAATGTTATTCAAACCAATGCCGGTCCTGACGCAGAAGCTGATAATTTTGGTTCAAATGCCATGGGCGGTCCGGTAAAAAATTCCTCAGAAACATTCGGCATGATGGGGCCTGGCGTAGGAATGTTTGCTCCTCCTACCAGCGTTGGCAGTTTCACTATGACTGATTTTGGAGGGAAAAATCCAGCCCTAATGGGCATGATGCCTGTTGGCGTTTGGCCGATGAATATGATGGCAGGCGCCACCTCAACTTATTTTATTGATATTCCTATTTCTTCAGGCAAAGCTATTCCGGCTAGCGGTAAAATTGTTATTGGCCCATTTCCAGACGAGTCCGTAGTTTCTTTAGTGAAAAACGCCGACCCTAATGCAACCTTTGCCCACGCTGATATTAATGGCCCGGGCACAGGCACTGTTGTTCTTTCCACTGCGGCTGAAACCTCTGGCGGAGCAAGCAATGACGGTGTGACTGTTTCCGGGCAAACAGTTACGGTAACTTTGGGCAGCATTGCCACTCAGGGGCCTGACTTTATACACTTGGAGTTGGACAATATTAAAAATCCGACCACTCCTACTCAAGGCGGCTATAAAATAGCTATCCAGTCGCAGAATTCAGGGAGTACCGCTTTGGAGTCATTCACCTCAATGCCTTTCTTTATTATGCCCAAAGGCAAATATACGATTATCGGTCATGTGACAACTACCGATGTCGGCCTTAACGGAGTGCAGGTTTTTGGCGGAAGCCCGTCTACTGGCCCTCTATTTACCACCAGCGGCAGCAATGCTTTCGGCTCTTCAACTGCCGGCGAGTTTAAGATAGAAGGATTAAATTCCGGCAGCGCAATGTTAATGACAGAGCAATCAGTTACCGTTGGCTCTGATGAATATATGGCTTCAGTGCCAGAACCAATCTTTATAGACGATAATACTTCAGCAAATACCACTGGAGCTGCTTTTGG
>JACOXN010000007.1 GCA_016176295.1 Candidatus Giovannonibacteria bacterium | reverse complement strand
CTACAACCAGGGATATTACTGGACGGGAACAGCCTGGTCTCCTTTTACTTTCTCCTGCAATAACCTGATTTCCAGCGCCTGGTGCGTAGGGAACGCCAATTTCACCAGGAACATGACTGCCACGGAACTTGCCAACACCAATTACTACGTAGCCTGTGTCTAGTATAATGGGGGCGGGGCATAAGGACTGCTATTAGCACTGATTAGCACTCTTGACATTAGAGTGCTAATTTTTATAATAGGATATATGGTTCAGGGAAGCGGAACACTAGATAAGAGAAAAGGCGATATTTTGCGCTTTATTGTGAAGGATTTCGGACGGACCGCCGTGCCGGTCTCTTCGGAGCGCATATTTAAAATGTCCCGTTTGGGTATAAGCCCCGCCACGATAAGGAACATAATGATGGATTTGGAGGATTCCGGGCTTATCCGCAAGCCGCACACTTCGGGAGGAAGGATCCCGACCGACAGCGGCTACAGGCATTTTGTGGATGGGTTAAGCCGGCCGAGTGCAGGGTTTGGGAGAAAGAGTCCCAGGGAAGATTTTGACAAAGATATAATGTGCGGAGCGGTCCATGAATTCGCAAAAGAACTTAAGCTTTTTGCCAGCGCGATTTCATTCGGGGAAGAAATTTTTCATGAGCAGGCCGGATTCGGGGATATTTTTTCCGAGCCGGAATTCCAGGAGTCTTCCATGCTTGCTCATTTCGGCAGGTTGGTGGATGATCTGGAGAACGTTATGGAAAAATACAGAAGAGTGCTCAGCGGGAAAGATTCCGGGGGCTTCGATATTTGGATAGGTGAGGAAAATATTTCGCGTGATGCCCGATGCGGCAGCTCGCTCGCGGCCAGCGTTAGATTACGGAGCGGGGATGAGGCTGTTTTTTTCGCTTTCGGCCCCAAGCGCATGGATTATGAAAAAGCCATTTCAAAGATTATAGACTTATTAAATCAATAATATGAAAAAAGACGACGAGAGCGAGCCAGGAATTGAAGAAGAAACTGAGTTCGCCGACGAGGACGGCTTCGGTAACGAACCGGAAAAGAAAATAAGAAAACTTAAAGATGAAACAGCCCGGTTAAGAAAGGAACGCGATGAATATCTGGCAGGATGGCAAAGAGCGAAAGCGGATTTCATAAATGCCAGGAAAGACGATGAAAAGGCCAGAAAAGCGTTTGTCCAATTTGCGGAAGAGAATATTTTGCTGGAATTGCTGTTTGTCGCGGATTCGCTTGATATGGCCGTTAAGCACGATCCCGGGTTTGAAAGCGCCGAAAGGATATACCGTCAGATTCTGGACATTTTGAGAAAGCACGGCGTGGAGCAGCTGGAAAGCAAGGGTAAGAAGTTTGATCCGTTATTCCATGAAGCGTGGGAGACGGCGGATGTGAGCGAGAGCTCAAAGGACGGCGAGATACTTGATGAGCTTCAAAAGGGTTATCTGATACACGGCAAAGTCCTCCGGCCGGCAAAAGTAAAGACCGGGAAATATTCCGGGGGCAAAGAGATTAAAAATTAATAAATAAAAAAATGGGAAAAATAATAGGAATAGATTTAGGAACAACTAATTCCGCGATGGCGGTGGTCGAAGGGGGAGTCCCCAAAATTTTGGAGAACGCCGAGGGGGCGCGCACTACTCCTTCCATTGTGGCTTTTTCCAAAACCGGGGAGCGCCTTGTTGGGCTTTTGGCGAAGCGCCAGGCAGTGACCAATCCGCGCGATACTATATTTTCCGCAAAACGGCTTATCGGGCGCAAGTTTACGGATGCCGAAGTTCAGCGGGACAAAGCGCTCTTCCCTTTTGAGCTGCGCGAATCGAAGAACGGCGGGGTGGAGATAAAAATAAATGAAAAATGGTACCGACCGGAGGAAATTTCGGCGATGGTGCTTTCAAAATTGAAGGCCGATGCGGAAGCCAAGCTCGGGGAAAAAATCGACGAAGCCATAATCACCGTGCCCGCCTATTTCGACGATTCGCAAAGAAAAGCTACGAAAGACGCAGGTGAGATAGCCGGATTTACCGTGAGAAGAATAATCAACGAGCCTACGGCGGCTGCTTTGGCTTACGGTTTGAATCGCAAAAAGAACGAGCAGATAGTGGTGTACGATTTCGGCGGAGGAACATTCGATCTCTCGGTGCTTGAAATAAGCGAAGATACTATAGAAGTGCGTGCGACGGGCGGGGACACGCATTTGGGAGGGGATGACTTCGATCAGAGAGTAATGAACTACATTGTCACTGAGTTTAAGAAAGAGTCGGGCATAGACACCTCAAAGGATATGCTGGCGCTTCAGCGTTTAAAAGAGGCGGCCGAAAAAGCGAAGCATGAGCTTTCTACGGTTTCCGAAACCGAGATAAACATTCCTTTTATTACTTCGGACGCTTCCGGCCCGAAACATCTGCTTATGAAGCTTTCGCGCTCAAAGCTAGAAGAATTGGTTGGTGATTTCATACAGAAATCTCTCGACATCACTCGTGATGTGGTGAAGGAGGCAAAATTTGAAATATCCGAGATTGACGAAATAGTCCTCGTGGGAGGGCAGACCAGGATGCCCGCGATTGTCGAGGGAATCAAGAAACTTTTCGGCAAGAACGCCAACCTGACCATCAATCCCGACGAAGTCGTGGCAGTGGGAGCCGCGGTCCAGGGAGGAATTCTGCAGGGAGACGTAAAGGACGTTTTACTGCTGGATGTGACCCCGCTTTCCCTGGGTCTTGAAACTCTGGGAGGAGTGATGACCAAGCTTATCGAAAAAAATACCACGATACCGGTTTCGAGGAGCCAGGTATTTTCCACCGCCGCGGACAATCAGACCTCCGTGGAAATACACGTTCTCCAGGGAGAGCGCGAAATGGCCTCCGGCAATAAAACTTTGGGCACGTTCATTTTGGACGGTATTCCTCCTTCGCCCCGCGGAATGCCGCAGGTGGAAGTTTCTTTCGACATAGATGCCAACGGCATACTTTCCGCCAAAGCCAAGGACAAGGCCACGGGAAAAGAACAAAGCATCCGTATTGAAGCTTCTTCCGGTCTTTCTAAAGAAGAAGTGGAAAAAATGAAGCAGGACGCGGCTTTACATGCGGAAGAAGATAAAAAAGCCCGCGATCTGATAGATGCCAAGAACCGGGCGGACTCACTGGTTTACTCCGCGGAAAAATCACTCCGCGATGCGGGGGACAAGATAAGCGATGAGATTAAAAAAGGTGTTGAAGCAAAAATAGCGGAGCTAAAGAATGTAAAAGATGGAAGCGACCTGGGACGGCTGGAAGCAGCGGAAAAAGAACTTTCACAAGAGATTTCAAAAATAGGAGAGGAGCTTTACAAACAAAAGCCCAAGGAGGAAAATAAAGATAAGGATGTAAAAGACACGGAATACAAAGATATCGGGAACGACAAAAATAATGAAAAATAAGGAAATAATTTTTGGCATCTTGCTTACGGCGGCCGGATTTATCGGAGGATATTTTTGGGGCAAGATACCGGATTATCCTATTGTTTCGTTGGTTATTCTGGCTTATGCGGTCATATACGGTTTTTTCCTCATTTTTACCGAGAACCTTTGGCTCCGGTGGGGAGTTCCAATTTTATCGCTGATGCTTTTCGCCGTTTCTCTGGGGCAAAGCAAGTTCACGCTCTCCGGGCTCCTTTTGGCGCTAGCCATTCTGCTTTACTCTGTCTGGGATTCGGAGCGCGAGTACAATGCGTCCGTCGCTTTTTCTTCAAAAAAGATAGTCGGGAAAAGCCTGAAAATGTTTTTTACTTCCCTCGCGGTTGTCGTCGCTTTTTCCTATTACGGCAGCATTTTCGAGCAGTCCTCCGCTTCGCTTCTTCTGCCGGAAAATATTTTCCACGGAATTTTCAAATTTTTGGAAGTCCCGCTTCAAAAATATTTTCCCGGCATAACCGCAGACAGTAAAATAGAGGACGTGGCCATATCGGAGCAGATCGAGCAGTTTTCGGCGGAACTCGGCATCAGTATTAAAGGAGACGAGAATGTCTCGCGGGCTCTTTATAAGCTCTCTATCGCCAAATTGAACGAATATACCGGGCCATACCGGTTCTACATTCCGGTGATAGCGGCGGCCAGTTACTTCCTGGCGCTAAAATTCGTGAGTATCATATTTATGTACGGGGCGTTGCTCTTTATGTTTTTATTTATTAAGATATTCACAGTCGCGGGTTTATTTGTGAAGACGAAAATACCCGCCTCCCGGGAGATATTAGTTTAAATATATTTTAATGAGCAAGGATTATTACGAAATTTTGGGGATACCGAGGAACGCCACGCGCGATGAAATAAAACGCGCCTACCGCAAATTGGCGCACCAATATCATCCGGACAAAAAAAGCGGCGATGAAAAAAGGTTCAAGGAAATAAATGAAGCCTATCAGGTTCTGGAGGATGAGAATAAAAGACGGCAGTACGACCAGTTCGGGTCCTCTTTCCAGGGCCGGGATTTTTCGGGTTTTTCATCCGGCTCCGGCTCTGCCGGCGCCTCGCCTTTCGGCAACGCCGATTTCGGAGATATTTTTGAGGATATTTTCGCGGGGTTCGGCGGTGATTTTTACGGCGGGCACGGCAAAAGAAGGCAGAAGCGCGGCAGGGATATTTCCATCGGTATCGATATAGCGTTTTCGGACTCGGTATTCGGCATCAGACGAAGCATCGTGCTTGAAAAAACTTCAACCTGCGAACATTGCGGAGGCGAAGGAGGGGAGCCGGGAAGCAAAGCCAATAAGTGCGCGCACTGCCAGGGGACGGGAACCATCAGGGAAAGCCGCCGCTCGGTTTTCGGCACTTTCACTTCACTCGCCGAGTGCTCCAACTGCGGCGGACGCGGGGAAATTCCGGAAAAAGTCTGCCAGGTTTGCAGAGGCGTCGGCGTTCTGCGGAAGCAGGAAAATATCGATATTGAAATCCCTCCGGGGATCCGCGACGGCGAGGCGATAAAACTTTCCGGCATGGGAGAAGCCGCTCCCGGCGCAGTTTCCGGGGACCTCTATGTAAAGATAAGAGTGATGCCGCATCCGATATTCCGCCGCGAAGGACAGGATATTTTGACAGACCTCAATGTTTCTCCCAGTAAAATGCTTTTGGGAGGCAAAGAAATTTTAGAAACGCTTGAAGGAAAAATAGAAGTGCGCATTCCGGAGCTTTCCAAGGCCGGAGACTTTTTGCGCATCCGCGGCAAAGGAGTTCCGAAGCTCCGCGGAGGAAGAGGCGACCTTTTGATAAGGATTTTCCCCAGGCTGCCTAAAAAATTGAGCTCGCGCGCCCGCGACCTCCTTTCCGAATTGGAGAAAGAGGGGCTATAAAGACCAAAGAAATAACTTTATACATTTTTATGCAACCAGTGTATAACTTTTTTTTGGGTCTTTATCTGCTGTGTTAAACTTAAATTAAAGCTATTTTATTAAATAATTAATTTTATAATCCTAATGAGATCACCTTTTCATTATCGGTTATTAATTTTCAGCTTTGTTTTAATATTCTTCGCAGGTTTTTCTTTTCTCGCGCATGCGGATACGACGATAACCAGCAATGTATCATCTAACACTACTTGGGATACTTCAGGCAGTGTCTACATAATTCAAAATTCAATTTCAATAAATTCAGGCGTAACTTTAACTATTGAACCGGGTGTTGTTGTTAAATTCAAATCCGGTGTCGCTCTTACCGTCAGCGGAACACTGGATGCGCAAGGCACGTCCACAAGCACAATTTATTTCACCTCGTTCAAAGATGATGCTGTGGGTG
This sequence comes from Candidatus Giovannonibacteria bacterium, assembly GCA_016176295.1. Taxonomy (GTDB): domain Bacteria; phylum Patescibacteriota; class Minisyncoccia; order UBA11713; family 2-01-FULL-45-33; genus JACOXN01. The sequence continues at coordinate 48,026 of JACOXN010000007.1, read as the reverse complement.
GTGATACGAATAACGACGGCTCAGCCACAACACCCGCCGCTGGAAACTGGGATACGATTCAGTTCAATTCCGGTTCAGTCGGTACGATATCACATGCAGTCGTTCGCTACGGCGGCAGCACATATCCCATCTTTTTTACTTACGGCGGCAATTTAACTGTGTCTAATTCAGAAGTCGCAACATCGAGCTCGCAGGTTATATATAATTATACAGGCACAACAACTGTTATTTCCTCCGTAATTCACCACGGAACCTACGGCGTTTATCAAAACAACGGCTATGTCCATGTCGATTCAAGCACGATACGCGACAATACAAACTACGGCATTGATAGCAATGATTCTGGAAGCATTTTTGTAGAAAATTCCACCTTAAATGGAAATACGACCGCAGCCGGTCGTTTTATACTTACATATGGTCTAGTCGCTTCTTCCACCAACAATTCAGCCTCAGGAAATGGGAAGAACGGATTTATCATCACAGGCGGTATGGCTAATAATCAAACCTGGGCCGCAGATATACCCTATATTCTCCAGGGTTTCTCTATAGGGTCTGGAAAAACATTAACTTTAAAACCGGGCGTCATAGTAAAATTCGACGGCACCTCTGCCGGTCTTACAGTTAATGGAACATTGCAAGCTTTAGGTAACCCCGAAGTAAATATTTTCTTTACTTCTTTAAAGGATGATTCAATTGGCGGGGACACGAATAATGACGGCTCAGCCACAACACCGGCTGCCGGAAACTGGGACACGATTCAGTTCAACTCGGGGTCCACTGGCACGCTATCCCACACTGTAGTGCGTTATGGCGGTTATACATATCCAATGCTGTTAAATTATGGCGGTGATTTGGAATTTATTAATTCTGAGGCTGCGACATCCAGTACGCAGATATTGCAAACTTCAACTGGCACCACGACTATTACCTATTCCTACTTACATAATGGAACGTATGGATTGTATCAAAATGATGGTGTTATTTCTGTGGCTTCAAGCACAATTGAAAACTTTACTTCTTACGGGGCTTTTAATAGTTCAGGCGCAAATATAAATGCTTTAAATAATTACTGGGGAAGCTCTTCGGGTCCTTACCATGCGACATCAAATCCATCAGGTAATCAAAATAGTAAGGTTTCAAATAATGTTGATTTTAATCCTTGGGTGGGAGGTCCTCATTACGTTTTGGGGTATTCATCGGTAAATCAAAATACTAATGAAATTCGCTATATAGCTTCAACGCAATATGCATCTGCCTGGTATAGTGCTGTAGATACGTGGAATGCTCAAAATCAAATAAACGTTGCTACCGATACTGTAGATACAACAGCAGACCTTGGAGTCACAGATGCCTACGAACCCAGCGAATATTGGGATGGCTTGTATTGTTACTATGACTGCGAAGATTTTGGCGGAATCGATGTGATTTATCTAAATTCTTATCCTTTCAGCAATTATACTTCTAATCAAAGACAATTTGTTGCTACTCATGAGCTTGGTCATGCACTTGGCTTAGATCATAGTTATGACGGAAATATAATGCATGCGGGCGTTACTTCCCAAACAAGTTTAGGTAGTCAAGATGTTTCAGATTATGCGTATTTATATCCGTAGTAAGTGTCTATGTTTTCGAAATTCTTAAAGTATTTACTAATAGTGATAACAGTGGTTAGCCTGGCTGGTGCTACTATATATTATATAAAGACAAATCAAAACACAGATTCTTTTTTGCTTCCTAAAACAACAGATGAGGCAATTCCATTAATTGAAAAATGTGTAGTCAAATCTGTCAGATTTTATAACTCGGAAACTGTTATTTACTTTATTGATGGGCGGTCCGTTAGATTAGCCAAAAAAATCTCTTCAGTACAAGAATTAAGTAAGGTCGTTATTGCGGCATCAAAAAAATGTAATATCAATATTAGCTTATTAATTCAATAACAATAATTATTGTTTAATAGTAAATAATTATGAATAAAAAAAACTTAAAATATTCTTTGGCAGGTGGCGGTTTAATGATTGGGATTATAACAAGCATATATTTATTAAACTTGAATATACATCTAATTCCTGTTAAAACAGTCGAATTGCACCTATCGTATGCCGCCGATTACTCAGATGATAAAGTGCTTATAGGAGCATCACATAATATATTTGTGGGTAAGGTTATTAAGCAGGTTGGCAGTGAAAGTCACCTAGGGGTACCCAAAACACAATTCGAAGTTCAAGTCATATCGAATATTAAGGGAGATTTGAATGGATTGGTGACAGTCGATCAACTCGGCGGCTTCAATAACTCTACACTTTACACAGAAGGCAAGATGCCCTTACTTGAACCTGGAATAACATATTTATTAACTGCAAGATATAACGAAAAATATAAGTGGTACTCTCTTAACGGACATTCTAATGGATGGAAAATTCTTAGCAAAGATAACTCATTGGGCGTTGATGAATTAAGTGCTTTGAGCCAAACTGATGAGAAAGTAATCAGTTTGCGCAATGCCTACCCAAACGAAGTTTTATTGAATGCTGATATTGCGCATAAAAATACGAGAAACAGCTTCAAATCACTTCCTGTTGAAGAACGGGCCCTTATTCTTTCCGAATTGGAGAAAGAGGGGCTATAATATATACATGCAGCAAGTTTTGTCATCCATCGGCTGGGGGTATATTTTTCTTTTGTTCCTTGTTTCGGCAGGGTTTTTTTTGGGAATTCAAAAAGGCAAATACGTCTTAAAAGGCATGATAATGGCGCTTTATGTACTGGCTTTGCTTTTCCCGCTTATTCCTTCCGAACTGCTTTTGGGCGCCGGAAGGGCTCCCGAAGAAGCTTTCCTTATCAAAGGAGGGGTTTTGGCTCTCCTGTGGATAATTCTTTCTTTTTTACTTTCAAGAAAATATCTCGTGCGGGATGACGACAGCGTCTGGTGGGAAGTACTCTTGCTTTCGGCGCTTTACGCCGGGTTTTTTACGGTTCTTCTGGTTGGCACCGCGCCAGCAGGGGCTTTAAATTCTGATCTTACCGGCGTTCCTCCCGACAATTTAAAATTTTTCTCCGATCCATATGCCATTTGGTGGCAGGTGCTTCCCATCCTCGGCATCATTTTGCTTTAAATTGGGAAGATGCTATCCTCACCTGTAGAATTGAGGAGGCAGAATGAGAGCTAACGCACTTTACTCCTTTTGTGTTATTGTCATATTGTTTTTCGATGTTATTACACTCAACTGGATTTGGTCGCGGTTTCCTACTTCGCGGATCGAACCTGTATTGGGTTTTACGCCAAACCACACCAATATTTTTATTGTAGGGGGCAGTATGGGCCTTTTGGCCATAATTTCGTTGGTTATTCTGATGTACATTTGGTCAAGATTTTTTGATCCAGAATCATAAATTAGTAAAACATAGCGCTAAACGCGCTTTTTTTGTGTTTAATGTTCATGCCCGTGGCTTAACCAAGCTGTTTTTTGAGTTGTGAAATGGCATGATTTATGAGAATATACTCAATATAAATGCAACAAAATATAAATAATTTCGCATTCATTGACGGGCAAAATCTCAATCTCGGTATTCAGAGCTTGGGTTGGAAATTAAATTTTGCTCGATTCAGAAAATATTTACGAGAAAAATATTGTGTAACCACAGCTTATTATTTTGTTGGATATGTACCGGGCAACCAGCCGCTTTACTCTGAACTTCAGAAAGCGGGCTATGTTCTGATTTTGAAGCCAACCATCCCAGATGGAAATGGAAACATCAAAGGAAACGTTGATGCAGACCTCGTGCTCCAAACAATGTTAGATATTTCTAATTTTAATCAGGCGATTATCGTGTCTAGTGATGGAGATTTCTATTCGTTGGTTAAGCATCTCTATCAGAACAAAAAGCTGCGGTTTGTTATGAGCCCCTATATTGATACTTGCTCATCGCTTCTTAAAAAAGAAGCTAAAGAGAGAATAGTCTTTATGAGCAATCTTCGACAAAAACTGGAATATAAATGAAAAAACACCGCTAAGGGACGGAACCCAGAGAGGTGCTTTTTCGTATGAATATTCTCAATATATCAAATAAAAGATGAAAAGTCAATGATATCCACACAGCGCTAAAGCGCTTTTTTTGTCGAAATTTATGAACTTTATTTATAGCTCTAGTAAAAAAACCGTCTTTACGACGGTTTACCTTCTGGGTAAGGTCATTCGGGATAAGGCCATCTGTTCGAAGGGATTATATCCGGTCTCTGTTCTGATACAGCCCTTCTGTCTCGACCCGAATGTTATTGTTTTTTTCTCTGCCTATGATTATATGTACATTTGCATTGTCTTTTTGTACTTCGATTTTGGTCATATGCCGGAAAATGCTGATTTCAATGGTGGCGCCGTCCGGCAATTGTAATGATGTGCTGCTTTCACAGATTATCGTTTCCATTTGTACTCTCCTTCCTTGTAATAAAGTATCAAAAATTCCAATATTATTCAATATTTGATTCTTTACGGAAAATGCCGTAAGTTTGATGCATGGATCCCGTTAGAAATAACCAAAAACTGGTTATTGATGGCTGGGATAATCCACGGAGATTATTGGCATAATTTCTAACGGGATGGATAAATTTCTGGTGCGTGGGGGGAACATTCTTGAAGGAGAAATCGAGGTATCCGGCTCGAAGAACGCGGCTTTGGTCGCTATGCCGGCTTCATTATTATTCAAAGGCAAAATTGATTTTCTAAACCTTCCGGAAATAGAAGACATCAAAAGAATGCGCGAACTTCTTTCGGGTATAGAAGCAAAGGGGGAGATAGATTTGGATATTGCAAAGCGCTTTCGGGCTTCCATACTTACGGTGGGGCCCGCGCTGGCCCGTTTCGGCAAAGCAGTTTTTCCGCATCCGGGCGGATGCGTAATAGGAGCGCGGCCCATCGATGTTTTTCTTGAAGGTTGGGAAAATATGGGAGCGGAAATTGAAGCGGCCGGACAAACCGCGCATGGCACGGAAGTTTATAATATTAAAGCTCCGCACGGGTTGAGGGGGTGCGACCACACTTTACGCGTCCCCAGTGTTACGGGAACCGCGGGACTTATAATGACGGCCGTATTGGCGCGCGGCACGACTGTTCTCAGGAACGCGGCCATGGAGCCTGAAATTGCTTACCTCGAAGAATTTTTAAACAGGAACGGCGCGAAAATTACCGGAGCCGGAACTCACACTGTCATTGTGGAAGGAAGGGAAGGTGAGCTTCTTATCCCCAAAGAACCTTTCATTGATCCTCCTGACAGGATAGAAGCGGGAAGCTTCGCTATTTTAGGAGCGCTGGCTGCAAAAAAATTGAAGATCAAAAATTGCAATACACACGAAATATCTTCCCTGCTTTCGGTTCTTCAGAACGCCGGCGCTTATCTCGAGACAGGGACGAATTATATTGTTGTCGGCAAGTCCGAGCATTTAAATGCGGTTGATGTTAAAACACAGGTTTATCCGGGATTCGCGACTGATCTTCAGGCGCCATTTATGGTGCTTCTCACACAGGCCGAAGGTCAGGGACTTATCCATGAGACAATTTTTGAAGGTCGCTTGAATCATATTGAAGATTTAAATAGAATGGGTGCTAAGATAGCCTTGTGTGATCCGCACCGGGCCATAGTTAGCGGCCCCTCAAAGCTGAGAGGGAAAGTTTTGGAAAGCCCTGATCTAAGAGCGGGTCTGGCTTATGTTATGGCCGCGCTGGTGGCGGAAGGTGAATCACAAATCGGCAATATCTATCAAATTGACCGCGGATATGAAAGAATAGATACAAGGCTTCGCTCTCTGGGGGCGGACATCGAAAGGATTTAGATTTAAGCGTAAATATCCAATCATAATGTCTTTTTTCGTAAAAAAAATAGGAATAGATCTGGGAACCGCCAACACTTTGGTGTACAAACCCGGCAAAGGAGTGGTTATCAATGAACCATCGGTTGTGGCGGTTTCTTTTCCGGACAATAAAGTTTTAGCCGTGGGGAACGAAGCTAAAGTGATGATAGGGCGCACACCCGAAACCATAGTCGCGTATCGTCCGATGAAGGACGGGGTTATCGCGGATTACCGCGTGACCGAAGCAATGCTCCGATATTTTATCGGAAAATCCACCGGCAAATATAATTTGTTAAAACCGGAAGTTTTGGTTTCGGTGCCGGCCGGAGTTACATCTACGGAAAGAAGATCCGTAGTTGAGGCGGCCGTGAAAGCCGGCGCCAAAGCGGCATATGTCGTAAAGGAACCGATCTTGGCAGCCATCGGCGCGGGGATTCCCATCCATGAGCCACAGGGACACATGGTGGTGGATATTGGCGGAGGAACAATTGATGCCGCTGTAATTTCGCTGGGAGGAATCGTAAGTTCTATTTCGGTAAAAGTGGCTGGGAATAAGATCGACCAGGCCATCGCCGATTACATAAAAAAACACTACAATCTCGCCATTGGAGACAGAACCGCTGAAGAAATAAAAATAGCGATCGGTTCCGCAATACCAATGGAGGAGGAGCTTACACATACGATAAAAGGGCGTGATTTTCTTACAGGATTGCCGCGCGCCGTGGACATCCATACCAACGAAGTTGTAAAAGCGATCGAGAATGAACTGAGAGATATGATAAAAGCAATTAAGCAGGTTTTGCACCAGACCCCGCCGGAGCTGGCGAGCGATATCATTGAAAGAGGAATAACCATGACCGGCGGCGGTTCGTTACTGCGCAATCTCAATGTTTTGGTTTCGCGCTCAACAGGTGTGCCCGCCAATGTAGCCAAAGATGCGCTCTTTTGCGTAGCCAAAGGCACGGGCATCGCTCTGGAACACCTCGATGCCTATAAAAAAAGCATCATAGCCAAGCGTTAAATGCAGAGACCTTTCGGAATATTAAAAAAACAGGTAGAGCGGGGCGTGCTCCCGCACGCTTATTTGTTTTCCGGAAGGGACGAAGAAGCGAAAAATACGGCGCTTGAGTTTTTAATTTGCTCGGCCATCGGCGCAGATTACAAGCGTGAGCCGGATTTTTATGAATTGGCTAGCCCGAGTATTTCAATAAAGGAAGTGCGGGAATTGAGAGCCTCCGCCGGAAGGTCTCCGATAAGCGCCAAGAAGAATGTTTTCCTGATAAGGAACATCGAAAATTTAACCAGAGACGCGGCGCCTATTTTACTTAAACTTTTGGAGGATCCTTCGGACAGTTCACTGTTTATCGCAACTTCACAGAATTTCAATCTAATACTCTCCACAATAAGGTCGCGGTTCTCGCATCTTCGCTTCTGGTCAAATTCTGAGCCGAAAGACAGTGAGGAGCTTTTGAAAATCCAAAAACTTTCCTACAGCGAGCGTTTTTCCAGGGCGGCGAAACTGGCGGAGGACGGCGGGCTTGAAACTCTGGTTTCCAGGGCGCTTTGTTCATTCGGAACGAAGCTGAAAAAAGAACATTCAGCGGACGCTATTTACAAAACCCAAGAGCTGCTTAGAATTAAAGAAGCTCTTCGGGACCCGACCATGAGCAAGCGTTTATTGGGAGAATATTTTATGATGATAATATGATGGATATAGGAATTGCGGAAAAAAAGTTCGGCGAAGCGGCGGCTCACTTTGAAGCGGAGCTTAAAAATCTCCGTACCGGGCGGGCGCATATCAGTATGGTGGAAGACACGCTGGTGGAAGCTTACGGCGCCAAAGACCAGCTTTCCCATTTGGCATCCCTCTCAATGCCGGATCCCAGGAGTATATTGGTGAAACCCTGGGACAAATCTCTTTTGCCGGCCATTCAGTCCGCTTTGGAAAAAGCGAATCCGGGCACGTCGGCTGTTGCCGAAACGGACAGCGTGCGCATTTCTTTCCCGCCGATGACGGAGGAAAGACGGAAAGAAACCGTGAAGCTTTTGGGAAAAAAGATGGAGGAAGCGAGGATCACGGTCCGCAAGCTAAGGGATGAATTTTGGAAAACCATTCAGGATGAGCACCAGGCGAAAACCATTTCGGAAGACCAAAAATTCTCTTTAAAGAGCAAACTCGAAAAGCTTGTGGACGAGGTGAACGGGAAGATCGCCGCAGTCGCGGAAAAGAAAGAAAGGGAAATCATGGAGATTTAACCAATCATCCTGAAAATAATTTTTTTAACAGCGCCTACGCTGCTGCCTCGGCTACAGGCCGTTAAAAAATTTATTTTCAGGATGATTAGCTTAATAGAAAATTATGATCGAATTTTTAATTTTTTTAGCCATTCTTAGCGTTTGCGTTTTCGTGCACGAAGGCGGGCATTTTATAATGGCGAAGCGCGCGGGAATGCAGGTGGACGAATTCGGATTCGGATTTCCGCCGCGTGTTATCGGCAAAAAAATTGGGGATACCATATATTCATTGAACATGATTCCTTTGGGAGGGTTTGTCCGCATTTATGGTGAGGATGGGAAAGGAACTGAAGACAAAAAAAGTTTCTCCGGACAGGGCGCCTGGCCGAAAACCAAAGTAATCATGGCCGGGGTTCTCATGAACGTTGTCCTTGCATTCGTGCTTTTGTCTTTCGCGAATTTCGCGGGGATGAGAACAACTCTCGATGCTGAGATGGCTCTTTCGGCTTCCGATGTAAAAGTGCAAATATTGGGAATCGCTCCCGGGTCGCCCGCTGAAAATGCGAACCTGATGCTGCTTGACGAAATAACCGGGTTGAAGGCTGGCAAGGATGAAGTAGCGCCCAAAACCACGGAAGATGTTCAGAATTTCATAACATCGCACAAAGACACAGAGATTGGATTTACTCTAATGAGAGGAGGCGAGGTCAAGGAAATTTCAGTGGTTTCGCGCGAGACTCCTCCGGAGGGCGAGGGCCCGGTCGGCATCGCTTTGGATACGACAGGAATTATCCGCTATCCGTTTTTTCAATCTATATGGCGCGCGCTTTTAATGACTAAGAATCTTATCATTGCCGTGGTCATGGGGCTCGTAGAATTTTTTAGGCTGCTCTTTGTTGAAACCAGGCTTTCAAAGGATGTAGCCGGGCCCGTAGGAATTTATTTTTTGACGAGGCAATTGGTTCAATTGGGGTTGGGCACGCTTTTGGCTTTTGCCGCGCAGATATCCGTGGCGCTCGCGGTTTTAAACGCGCTTCCCATCGTCCCGTTGGACGGTGGCAGGCAGCTTTTGATCCTGATTGAAAAGATCCGCGGCCGGGCGCTTTCAATGAAAGTTCAGAATTCAATGGCTCTCGCAGGTTGGGTTTTGCTTCTACTTCTAATAATATTCGTCACCAAGCAGGACATCAGGAGATTTTTCTGACTTTCTTAGAGGTTTAGGTTTTTATTAAAATTTCACCTATTGATTTTTTTTCTTGATTTGTTAGGCTATTTTTAGGGTTAGTTTATGGTAAAAAAAAGAAGGAGGATTCTATGTTCTCAAGAAAGTTCGGGTTATACGCACTCAGGCGCACGGTTGCTAAGGTGGCATCGCGCGGCGTCGCACCTACGCGCGACGCCATGGTTTTAACTCTTGCTGCTTTGGAAGCGGTCGGCGTACGCGTCACTGTCCGCGAAGAGGGCAAGGTAGAAATAGAGAGACAGAAGACCCGGGCCAAAATGGCTTAAGAGAAGATCCCGGCCGTGAAGCAGGATACTGCGGATCAGGTTAGCAAACTGCAGGCCGAGATATCAAACGTAAAAAACGACGGCGACCGTGAGGTTTATCGTTTAAAATTGAACGCAGACAGCGCCGAACGCACCGCCAACGAAGTCACGGGCCTTCTCGAACTCCTCTGATTTCATAAAGAAAGCATGCTGTGCCTCAATCCTATGGATTCGGGGTTTTTTATTTGCGTTTGGCGATATTTTCAGGCTATTATTAGCGTATGCGTCATTCCGAACTATTCGTAAAAACGCTAAGAACTCCGCCAAAAAATGAAGAAAGTGTCAATGCCAAGCTTTTGGAGCAGGCCGGTTTCGTGCAGAAATTAATGGCGGGTGTTTATACCTTTTTACCGCTGGGACTTCGCGTTTTAAATAAAATTGAGAACATCGTAAGGGAAGAAATGAACAAGGCCGGCGGGCAGGAAGTGCTGATGCCTGCTTTGCATCCGCAGGACAACTACATAAAAACCGGCCGAGAGAACATCGATGTGCTTTTCCACATCGAATCGGCCACCGGTAAAAAAATGGTGCTGGGCCAGAGCCACGAAGAAATCGTGGTTCCCTTGGTTAAACACTTCATATCTTCCTATCGCGATCTGCCGCTTTCGGTCTACCAAATCCAGACGAAATTTCGGAATGAGCTTCGCGCCAAGTCCGGGCTTTTCCGCGGCATCGAATTCAGGATGAAAGATATGTATTCTTTCCACCGCGATGAAAAAAATTTTGAGAACTACTATGCAAAAATGCAGGAAGTTTATTCTGAAGTTTTTAAACGTGTCGGGCTGGGGGAGAGGACCTATCTGACGCGCGCCTCCGGAGGAACGTTCTCGAAGTACTCGGATGAATTCCAGACTTTGACAGAATCAGGAGAAGACATGATTTATGTTTGCGACAAATGCCACACTGCAATAAACGACGAAGTGATAAATGATTTTAAAAAATGCCAGACTTGCGGCAACAGCGATTTACGCAAGGAAAAATCCATTGAGGTCGGCAATATTTTCCCGCTTAAAACCAGATATTCCGATCCTTTTGGTCTGACGTATAAAGACGAAAGCGGAGCGAATAAGCCCGTCGTAATGGGATGCTACGGGATAGGAATGACGAGGCTTTTGGGCGCGGTGGCTGAAATTTACCATGATGAAAAAGGTTTTATTTGGCCGGAAAACCTGGCTCCCTTCAAAGCGCATTTAATTGTTCTCGGGGATTCCGCGGAAGCCAGGCAAAAAACCGAAGAAATTTATGCCATTTTGGGAGTAAGCGAGGTGCTTTTTGACGATTCTCCGCGCTCCGCGGGAGAAAAATTTGCAGATTCCGACCTGATTGGTATACCATTAAGGATTGTCGTCAGCGAAAAGACTTTAAAAGAAGATTCTGTTGAGTTAAAAAGACGGGATTCTAGGGAAACAAAACTGGTTAAAATAAAGGAACTGCATGTTTAACAAGATATTCGGAACATTTTCAAAAGACCTGGGGATAGACCTCGGCACCGCGAATACTTTGGTGTATGTGCGCGGGGAAGGGATCGTCATAAACGAGCCCTCGGTCGTCGCGGTCAATCAAAAAACCGGGCAGGTGGTGGCCGTCGGCGGGGAAGCCAAGCGCATGATTGGCCGCACGCCCGCACATATAACGGCGATGCGTCCGCTTGTGGACGGAGTCATTTCTGATTTCGAGGTAACAGCCCACATGCTGAATTATTTTATAAAAAAAGTACATTCGCCGACCACGCAGTTCTTCGCCCGGCCGCGGGTCGTCATCGGAATTCCTTCCGGCATCACTGAAGTTGAGCGGCGAGCCGTTCGCGACGCGGCAAAAGATGCCGGAGCGCGTGAAGTTTATCTCGTGGAGGAGCCGATGGCCGCAGCTATCGGCGTGAGGCTTCCTGTCCAGGAAGCCGTGGGGAACATGGTTATAGATATCGGGGGCGGTACTGCCGATATCGCCGTGATCTCGCTGGGAGGTATAGTTACTTCAAGAAATTTGAGAATAGCCGGGGACCGCTTCAACGACGATATAATCAACTACGCCCGGGATGAGTTCAAGCTGCTCGTGGGTGAAAGAACTGCGGAGGACGTGAAGATTTCGGTGGGTTCCGTATGGAAGACCAACGAAGTTCTTGAGGGCACGCTTCGGGGGAGGGATCTGGTGACCGGTCTTCCAAGGGAGGTACTTGTTACGGACGCCGATATCCGCACGGCTCTCTCTAAATCCGTAAAATCATTGGTGGGCGCCGTGCGCGACACACTGGAAGACACGCCGCCCGAATTGGTAAGCGACATAATGCACCGCGGGATCCTGCTTGTCGGAGGAGGAGGACTCGTGCGGGGTCTCGATAAGCTCATCGAAAAAGAAACTAAAATGCCGGTTTTTTTGGCGGAAGATCCTTTGAGCGCGGTGGTGCGCGGCACCGGGATTATTTTGGAAGACGTTGAAAGGCTGCGCGACGTTCTTGTCGAAGATGAATATGATATTCCACCAGATTAAAAAAAATAACACTTTCGCGTTTTTTTGGATATTGCTCGCGGTTATTTCGGGAGTTTTAGTTTTTTTTACCCCGGTAAGACGGGCTTTTGAAGGCGGTGCGGTGCGCGTTTCGGATTCTATTTTGCCGGAACGCACGCAAAAGGCGGATTCGGAAAATTCTCTTTTGCTTATGGCGAGAATATCTGACCTGACCGAAGAAAATGAGCGCTTGCGCGGATCTCTTCGGATGAAAAATGCAGACGGCAGCACGGTGCCCGCAAAGGTAGTCGTCGGGGGAGGTTTTATGTATTCCGATGTTCTGATGCTGGACGAAGGATCCGATTCCGGAATAGAAGAGGGAAGTCTTGTTTTTTTTGGAGCGGCGCAAGGTCCGGAAATTTTGGGAAAAATATCCGAAACAGGGAATAATTGGAGCAAGGCTGTGCCTTTTTCGGTGGTGGGCCAAAAAACCGTGCTTAGGAGCGGAAAAGACAAAAGTATCGTTTTTGAGGCTGTAGGAGTAGGCGGAGGAGAGATGCGCACCGAGCTACCGAGCGAAGTAGAGCTCAAAGTCGGGGATATCGTTTGGTGGGGGGAAGGAAGCAGCTATGTTCTCGGTATGATTGGACGCGCGGAAAGCCATTCAGGAAGCCAGCTCCGTGAATTTTATATAAAAATACCTGTGTCTTTGGGAAACCTCCGTGAAGTTATGATTTCACGGCCATGAGACTTACCGCTATATTCACGGCTATTTTTCTTGCCGCGTTATGGGAAAGTATAGCGTCACCCGATCCCGGGTTCTATGTTTTCCCCGTTTTTATGATGGTGGCATTATTCGATTTTTTTTCTTTTACCAATATTATATACAACGCGGTGCTGGCATGGTCCGCCGGATTTTTCGCGATGCTCATTTGGTCTTTTGTTCTTACATATCCGGCATGGCCATCGTATAAATACGTTCTGCATTTATTTTTTTTCACATTACTGATTAGCGCTCTTACTTATGCGTTTGAGAAGAAAAAATAGCGATTTCCTCGAGGTCGACGAGATATTTCTCGACTCTTACAACTCTCCCGGCTATAACCGCGAAAATTTCGAAGGGTCTTTGGAAGAACCCATCAAAAAAAACGTTTTTTTATACGTAGGGCTGGTGTTTTTTATTGCCGGGTTCGTTTTTTTATTGCGCATTTTTTTTCTCCAGGTCTACGAAGGTGATAAATATTTTGCGCGTGGAGAGTACAACCATTTACGTACCGTCAGTCTTTCTCCGGCGCGCGGGATAATCTACGACCGGGAGGGGAATATTCTGGCGGGGAATAATTTTTTTGGATTTACGGAAGAAATAAAATGGGTGCGGCGTTACCCGACTTACGGTTTTTTGCATGTTCTCGGATTTTTGTCCCGCTCCGGAGAGGTTAAAGGCGTTAGCGGTGTGGAAGCACACTATGATGACATCCTAAAAGGAACTCCGGGAACATTTATAGAAGAAGTGGACGCAAAAGGAAATGTCATAGATTCGGGAATTAGCGTGAAAAGCAGCCCGGGAATGAATTTAAAGACGAATCTTTCCAGGGATCTTCAGATAAAACTTTCCGAATCCATTGCCGCAGCGGCTAAAGCCCATGGTTTTTCGGGCGGAGCGGGAGTGTTTATAGACGTGAGAGACGGAGGTATTTTGGCGCTGTCAAGTTCTCCAGAATTCGATCCGAATGTTCTTCTTTCCAAACCATCCCAAAATACGCTTTCCGAACTTATTTCCGATCCCGGGAAGCCGTTCTTTAATCGCGCCATCGCCGGACTTTATCCTGCGGGTTCCATTATCAAACCGGCAATTGCTTCAGCCGCGCTGAACGAAGATATTATTGATCCATCCAAACAAATATTCAGTTCCGGAGTTCTTATCGTTCCCAACCCATATGATCCTTCCAAACCCAGCAGGTTTCTTGACTGGAAAGCCCATGGATGGGTCGATATGAGAGAGGCGCTTGCCATGTCGAGCAACGTTTATTTTTATACTATAGGCGGAGGCTTTGAGGGGCAGAAAGGTTTGGGAGTCAGCCTCATCAATAAATATTTAGCGCTTTACGGTTGGGGTTCGCCCACGGGTGTTGATCTTCCGGGAGAAGGAAAAGGAAATCTTCCGGATACTGACCCTGAAAAATTGGGCGGCCGGCGCTGGAATGTGGGGGATACGTACAACCTTTCCATCGGGCAGGGTTTCTTGCAGGTGACGCCTCTTCAAATGGCGGCTTATGTGGCGGCAATCGCTTCCGACGGAGTTCTAAAAGTGCCTCACGTAGGGAAAGAAGTCCTGGATGAAAACAACAAAGTTGTGAAGAATATCGAGCCTGAAATTGTGCGCACGGATATCGTTCCAAAAGAGGATTTGGCGGTGGTTAAAGCCGGCATGCGCGATGCCGTATTATACGGCACGGCCAAAGGGCTTTCCGGTCTGCCTGTCGAAGTTGCGGCCAAAACCGGAACGGCTGAAATTGGAAAAACCGGGCGCGTAGATTCATGGTCCATAGGATTTTTTCCATACGAGAAACCCAAAGTGGCTTTCGCGGTGCTCATGGAGAACGGCTCCGAACATAATCTTGTGGGAGCTACGTTTGTTACGAGCGAAGTGCTTCGCTGGATGACGGCTACTGATTGGCTAACAAAGCTTTGATTTTTTAAAGGATTTATTGTATAGTGAATGTTACTATGACAGATCAAGAAACTGAATATTTTAGCGAAGAAGGGCTAGCTAAGCTTAAAGACGAGCTTAACTCGCGTAAAACCAAGGTTAGACGGGAAATAGCTGACCGCTTGGAATTCGCAAAAAGTTTGGGAGATCTTTCCGAAAATTCAGAGTACCAAGAGGCCAAAGAATCCCAGATGATGAACGAGTCGAAAATAGTCGAGCTGGAAGATGTACTGCGGCGCGCAGTTTTAGTGGGCAAAAACGGCCAGAAAAACAAAGTGAATGTCGGCTCACAGGTTGTCGTTGCGACAGAAAGCGGCAAAGAGGTGACTTTCAACATTGTGGGCTCGCAGGAAACTTCACCTTCGGATAATAAAATATCCAATGAATCTCCGCTGGGACGGGCGCTTTTGGGGCACAAAAAAGAAGAAATAGTGGATGTGCGGACTCCAAAGGGGAACATCAAATACAAAATTATAGATATTAACTAAATTCGATCCATGGGTTCTTCGCTCGAGGATATAAGAGATTTTCGTCTTCGAAAGTTGAAGGCTTTGAAAGAAAGCGGCGTTGACCCGTATCCCGCTTCGCTTTCTTTTGCAGTAGCCGAGATAGCCGCGCTGCATAAGAATTTCAGCAAGCTCTCCAAAAGCAAGAAGAACGTAGGAATTGCCGGCAGAGTTATGGCCAGCCGCGGGCACGGGGGCTCAATATTCCTGGATGTATTTGACGGTTCCGGAAAATTTCAAGCTTTTTTAGCGGAGGATCGTGTCGGTGCGGACAGTTTTAAACTTTTTAGCGACAATATTGATACGGGCGATTTTGTGGCGCTTTCGGGAAAACTTTTTAATACAAAAAGGAATGAGCCGACGCTTGAAGTATTAAAATGGGAAATACTTTCCAAATCGCTTCTGCCTCTTCCTGAAAAATGGCATGGCTTGACCGATGTAGAGGAACGCTTCCGCAAGCGCTATCTCGATATTTTGATGAACTCTGATGTTAAAGAACGGTTCCTTTTGCGCTCGAAGATCGTAAGCGAGTTAAGGGCTCTCCTGGATAAGGAAGGATTCGTGGAGGCAGAGACTCCCGTTCTGCAGCCTTTGTACGGAGGAGCTTTGGCCGAGCCTTTCAAGACCCATCACCGGATGCTCGATATGGAAATGTATTTAAGGATAGCTCCGGAACTTTATTTAAAAAGACTGCTTGTCGCCGGTTTCAGCAAGGTTTACGAGATTGGAAAAAATTTCAGGAACGAAGGGATTGATGCCACTCATAATCCGGAATTCACAACCGTTGAGTTATATTCGGCGTATATCGATGCCGAGGAGCTGAAAAAATTCATTATAAAAATTCTGGGATCGCTTATCAAAAAAGTCACCGGAGACACAGTTTTTAAATTTGAGGAAAACGATATTTTTTTTAAAAAAGAAGTTCCGTCGGTTCAGTTCTGGCGCGTCATCGAAAGGCACGCGCTGATACTGCAGCCTGAAAAACTTTCGGATGAAGAATTTCTCCTGCGCGCCTCCCAGCTCGGCATAAAAGTTGAACCGGGCGCGTCCAAGGCTAAAGTAGCGGATGAGGTTTTTAAAAAAGTCTGCCGTCCAAGGCTTATTCAGCCCACCTTTATTACGGAAGAGCCGGTGGAGGTTTCGCCGCTCGCTAAGAACAAAAGGGACGACCCTACTCTTGTGGAGCGATTTCATTTGATTGTCGGCGGAATCGAACTAATGAACGGATTTTCTGAGTTAAATGATCCCGAGGAACAGAAAAAGCGGATGGAAGCCCAAGAGAAGTTCAGAAAAGCGGGAGACAAAGAAGCGGAGCCTCTGGATGAAGACTTTATTGAAGCGCTGGAATACGGCATGCCTCCGGCCGCCGGTCTCGGCCTCTCCATCGACCGGCTCACTATGCTTCTTTCCGATACCAGAAATATCAAAGAAGTCATCCTCTTTCCGACAATGAAACCGAAATAGTTTTTATTTTTGTCCGAATTTGATTTCTAAAAGTTCAAAACCAGATGAAGATTCATCTGGTTTTGAGGGTTAGCGGCCGAGCGGAATGCCGGCTTGTCCATTTTGCAGAGTGCTTTCGAAGACTTTGAAAAAAGTCAGCAAAGCGCTCTGGAAACCTGCCCAAATTTGTGGGGTCAGGAATTGCAGAACAAGTATAGCCATGGCCAACCCGATTACTCGAAAAATCTTCATGGCTGTTTTTTACAGCTTATAATCCGAGGCGCGTTCTTCGACTTGCGGAACGCAGGGTGGCCATTGCTATTATCGGCCGCCTCCCTCGGGTCTGAAGGCAAATTGGTCAACATTGAATGTTGGCCATTTGCTTTCCCTGCGGACCCGAGAGAAGCGAACTCGCTATTTCAACGTTATTATAGTATCAAACTTCATGAAAATGTCAAGCATTCGAGAACTTGTTGAAGAGGTGAGGGGAAACAGTGTGAATAACCAGTGGAAATAAATATAGGAGTATTATAAAAAACGTTGTAGATAAAGGATTTTATTTAAAACCGTTAATATATTTAACGTTTTTTGTTTCACTTGAAGTAGTTTCACCGGTGGGATACAATTAAAACGAAGTGGGAAAAGGTGGATAAAGCTGTGGATAGTGTGGATAACGTTACTAATTTAGTCCTAATTTTAGAAAAAAATGCTGATAGGGGAGTACCTCCACACGATCGATAACAAGAACCGCCTTTCCGTTCCTTCAAAATTTCGCAAGGAGCTCGGGAAAAACGTCATTGTGACCAGAGGACTGGATAAATGTTTGTTTCTTTACACTGCTTCCGAATGGAAAATTTTGGCGGATAAATTAGCAAAGCTTCCATGGGGAAAATCCGAGACGCGGACATTCGTCCGCATGATGATAGCGGGAGCAACCGATGTTGAGATTGATTCTTTAGGAAGAATTCTTTTGCCGGATTATCTGAAAGTCCATGCCAATCTTTCCGAAGCCGCCATTATTGTCGGACTCTACAATCGCGTTGAGATATGGAATCCCGGCGACTGGCACAAGTTCAGCGAGGGCGCTCAAGGAAATGTCGAACTGATCGCCGAAAAATTAGGAGAGCTTGGACTTTACTAGAGATGGAAAAACAGCTTCAGAAACATACGGATAAAATTTCCAGGCGGGGGCGGCCACCGCGGAATTTAAATTCCGACCTTGTCCGCGGTGGGGCTAAGGAAATTTTAGACGAATGTCTCTGAAGCTATGAAAAGTGCTCGCCTAATGAATTATTTATTTTTGAAATATTGAGATGGAAATTCACACTCCGGTTTTAGTAGAGGAAATAAAGGCACATTTAAATCTCAAAGAAGGGGATAAAGTGATAGATGCGACTTTGGACGGCGGAGGGCATGCAAGAGTTTTTTTGGAAGCGGTGGGAAAGAGCGGAGCGGTCTTGGGTATCGAGCGCGACCCGGAAATGTTCAAGATAATAAGCGCCAGAAAGGAAGAGGAGGGGGGCATCTGGAAAAATCTGCGCATTGTGAATGAGAATTTCCGCGACATCAGGTCGGTTGCTCTGAAAGAAAAATTTTTAGCTCCCAACGCGATACTTTTCGACCTCGGGGTTTCAAGATGGCATTTCGAAGCTAGCGGTAAAGGATTTTCTTTCAAGCGCGAAGATGAGCCTCTGATGATGAATTTCGGAAAAGAAGAAGGAAGCGCCGCCCAGATACTGAACAGCTATCCCAAAGACGGTCTTTTGGAAATATTTTCAGATTATGGCGAACTGGACCGGAGAGCATCGAGAGTATTGGCTGAAGCGATCGTCAACTTCAGAAAGCATAACAAGATTCTTACTGTGGGAGATCTAAAAATCGTCGCGGAAGGAGCAATTTTGAACCGCCGACACATCGCCCAGGCATTTCAGGCGCTGCGCATAGTGGTCAACGATGAATTGGGTGCCATAGAGGAGGGGATAAGGGGAGCATATGAAATATTACCAGCCGGAGGGAAAATGGCCGTAATATCATACCATTCGCTGGAGGACAGGATTGTGAAAAATTTTTTCAGGAAAATGAAAGACGAAGACGGCGCTGAATTGGGGGCGAAAAAACCGATAATGGCATCCGCAGAAGAACTAAAAAGGAATCCCAGTGCAAACAGTGCGAAATTGAGAATTTTAATAAAAAAAATAAAAATTTTATGAGCGTTTTGCAACTCGCAATTTCATACACGAATACTTACACGGAACCTATTTTTTCTTTGTCTTTACAGCAGAGAAAAGCGCTTTTTAAATCCGGCATCGCACTGTTTGTAATTACCGCATCATTTTATCTTTATCTCGCGGGGTCGGTAGTTTCGCAAAATCTGCAGCGCGAAGATATCTTATCCACGCTCGAGAAAGAAAATTTATTGATGCAGGAAGCCGAACATGCTTTAATTGCCGAAGACGGCAAATCGAGGAGCTTCATTGAAGCCAATGCCGCGGGGAAGCTTAATGTATTCGATGTAATAAAACGAACTCAAAATGTCGCGGGTATCAGCTCACTTTTCTACTAGAATATATGTAGTCGTTTTTTTTGTGCTTTTAGTTTCGGCGGCGATAATAGTTCGCCTTTTTTTTCTGCAGGTCGTAAATTACTCATGGTATAAAGCCATGGCGCAGCGCCAGCAGGGATACAACGTGGAGCTTGCGCCCAAGCGCGGGGATATTTCTTTAAGATACAAAGACGGAAGTCTTTTTACCGCCGCCACGACCCAGCAGGGGTATCTTTTGTACCTGGATATGCGGTCTCTGGAGAACCCTGAAGAAGTATTCGTAAAATTGAATAAAATAACTCCTGTTGACCGAGACCTTTTTTTTGCAATTTCAAAAAAAAAGGATGACCCCTACGAAGTATTGAAACAGCAGATATCGGAGGAGGAGGGAAATAAAATACGGGCCCTGGAGCTGAAAGGGGTGGAACTTGTGGAAAAAGGCTGGCGGTACTATCCTGGCGGAACCATGGCTTCGCACGTGCTTGGATTCGTATCCACTCTTTCCGGCGAGCCCGAAGGCAAATATGGCATCGAGAAATACTACGAGACGACGCTCAAGGGAAGCCTCGGGACTGAAAGGGGGGAAAAGGATGCCAAAGGAATTTTAATTGCTTTAAGCGATCAGTTCACAAACCCGGCGCGGGAAGGAGGCAATGTGGTGCTTACCATTGAGCCTGAGCTCCAAAGGTTCGCCGAGGCTCAATTGAAGGAAGTTTTTGAAAAATGGCATGCCACGAGCGGAGCCATCATGGTATTGGAGCCCAAGACGGGCAAGATCCGGGCTCTGGCCGCGGTGCCGGTTTTCGATCCGAACGAATATAACAAAGAAAAGAACCTTTCCGTTTTTTTAAATCCGATGGTGGAAAAGATCTATGAACTCGGCTCTGTTTTTAAGCCGCTCACCGTCGCCGCCGCTCTTGATAAAGGCGTAATAACTCCGGAAACAAAATATATGGATTACGGTTTTCTGAAGATAGGGCCTTCCACTATCAGGAATTTCGACGGCAAAGGAAGAGGGGAAGTGGACATGCAGCGCGTGCTTTCGGAATCTTTGAATACCGGCGCCGTGTTCGCAATGCGACAGTTGGGCGGTGAAAATCTTTACGAATATTTTAGAAAATACGGTTTGGAGGAACCTCTGGGCTTGGACTTGCCGGGAGAGATTTACGGCGACCTTTCAAATCTTGATTCGGGCCGGGAAATCGAATATGCCACGGCCTCTTTCGGACAGGGAGTAGCGGTGACTCCGCTTGAGCTTGCGATGGCGCTTTCCTCGCTGGGAAACGGAGGGAAGCTCATGCGGCCGGTCATAACGGAGGACTATACGCCGCAGGTGATAAGGCAGGTCTTAAAAAAAGAAACATCGCACACGATAACGCAAATGCTTGTAAACGTGGTGGATACTTCCCTTGCCGGAGGTGCTGCGAAAATTCCCGGCTACAGCATTGCGGCCAAGACCGGCACGGCGCAAATTCCCAAGACGGACGGGAAAGGCTATTCAGGCGAATATCTGCACTCGTTCTTCGGTTATTTGCCGGCGTATGATCCGCAATTTCTTATTTATCTTATGCTGGAAAAGCCGCAGGAAGTAAATTACGCTTCCCACACTTTGACCGATCCTTTCAAAAAAATAGTTGAATTTTTGATAAATTATTATACAATTCCGCCTGATAGGCAGCCATTATGATCAAAAAAATAATAACAGCAATATTCTCTTTGGAAGCCAAAATCGCAATTAGGCGTTTTAAGCCGAGAATCGTGGGAGTCACGGGGTCTGTCGGCAAATCTTCGACAAAAGAGGCCATTGCGGCCGTTCTGGGAAGCCGGTTCAATGTTAGAAAGAGCATGAAAAGCTATAACAGCGAGCTCGGCTTGTCGCTTGCTGTGCTTGACCTCGAAACGGCGTGGCACAGTCCTCTGGGGTGGATGAAAAATCTTTGGGCGGGGCTTAAAGTTTTTTGGGGTAAAAAGTTCCCGGAAGTTCTGGTTTTGGAAATGGGTGTGGACAGGCCCAATGACTTGGACAGGCTTCTCAAAGTGGCGAAGCCGAATATCGGAGTGGTTACTATGCTGGGTTTTATTCCGGTGCACGTCGAATTTTTTCCGGGGCCGGAAGATGTAGTCCGCGAAAAATCTAAAATAATAAAAGCCGTGCCGGCTTCCGGAAAAGCTATTTTGAATCGGGATGATGAAATTTGCTGGGACATGCGCGAACTCACCGGCGCCGCTGTCATCAGCTACGGTTTCAGTGAGAATGCCGATATATCGGCATCCAACTATAAAATTTCCGACGACGGAATTTCGTTCAAAGTTAGCATGGACGGAGCAAATGTTCCGGTGCGATTGCATGGCGCCTACGGTAAACAGCACGTCTACGCGGCTCTGGCGGCCATTGCAGTGGGTTCAGCTTTCGATATGAACTTGATTGAGATGTCCGAAGCGCTTTCTCTCTATAAATCCCCCCCGGGCCGCTTAAAAATGATTGAAGGACTGAAAGGCACTCGCATATTGGATGATTCGTATAATGCATCTCCTTTGGCTGTGACGGCCGCGTTGGATGTATTGGAATCGCTTCAGGCCAAAAGAAAGATAGTGGTTTTGGGCGACATGCTTGAGCTGGGGAAGCACACGGTGCCGCAGCACAAAGCTGTCGGGCAGGAAATAGCGAAAGTGGCGGACCATCTGATAACCGTGGGGCCGCGCACGAAATTTACAGCCGAAGAAGCGCTGGCCCACGGCATGACAGAAAAAAAAATTGCGAGCTTTTCGACGTCGCGCGAAGCGGCGAAATATTTGGAGGATCTGATTAAAGAAGGGGATCTGATCTTGGTTAAAGGGTCGCAATCAATGCGCATGGAGCGTGTTTCCGAAGCGCTAATGGCACATCCCGAAGAGGCTTTCGGACTGCTCGCGAGACAGGATGACTTTTGGAAAAAAAAGGAGTAATAAGGTAAAGTCTGAAGATGACCCAATCGGAAGCTTTAGATATTCTTAAAACCGGCGCAAATGTTTTTTTGACCGGAGAACCCGGTTCCGGAAAAACTTACGTGATAAACAAATACGTTTCGTATTTGCGTAGAAGAGCGGTTGAGCCCGCGATCACTGCCTCGACCGGCATTGCCGCAACGCACATCGGCGGCATGACGCTCCATTCCTGGAGCGGCATTGGAATTAAAGCAAAACTTGATAAATACGATCTGGACAGGATCGCTTCTACCAAAAATATCGCGAGGCGCGTAGGTCTCGCGAAAGTTCTTGTAATAGACGAGGTATCTATGCTGCTGCCGGAAACTTTTTCCATGGTCGATGCCGTCTGCCGAGAGATCAAACAGAGTCAGGAGCCCTTCGGCGGAATGCAGGTTATTTTAGTCGGCGATTTTTTCCAGCTGCCTCCGGTTGAGAAGCGAAATTTGGAACATTTCGAGCAACTCCTTGGAGAGGCGCCGCACCGGTTTGCATATTCTTCTCCGGTTTGGAAGAAGATGAGCCCCATTGTCTGTTATTTGACCGAGCAGCACCGCCAGGAGGACCCGGATTTTATCAAACTTCTAAATGCCATCAGGCAAAATATTTTTTCCGATGAACATTTGAGGCACATTCAAAAAAGAAAGATTGGTCTCGGCGATGCTCCGAAAGACGCGCCGAAATTATTTTCGCATAATGCCGATGTGGACCGTGTAAACAATGAAATACTTGAAAAGCTTCCCGGGGTGGAGCGCATATATAATATGTCATCGCGCGGGCCCGGGTCGTATGTGGCGGCTCTCAAGCGTGGGTGCCTTTCTCCTGAAATTCTGCGCCTTAAGACCGGCTCAGCCGTTATGTTCACAAAGAACAGCCCGCCGGACGGATTTGTTAACGGGACCCTTGGAACTGTGGAAAAATTCGATGATGACGGGCGGCCTGTTGTAAAGATCCGGAATGGAAAAAGGATAGTGGTGGGCGAAGCTGACTGGGCTATGGAAGAGGGCGGGAAGATCCTGGCCTGGATAATGCAGCTGCCTTTGCGGCTCGCCTGGGCGATGACGGTGCACAAAAGCCAGGGGATGAGTTTGGACGAGGCTGTTGCCGACTTGAGCGAGGTCTTTGAATTCGGGCAGGGCTATGTAGCTTTATCAAGAGTGCGAAAGCTTTCCGGTTTGCATATTTTGGGCTGGAATGAGCTGGCTTTCCAGGTGCATCCGGAAGTGCTCGCGGAAGACGAAGAGTTCCGGCTGCGGTCGGAAGATGCTCTCCTGGCATTTAATCAATTGGGAGAAACAGAAATGCTTTCAATGCATGACCGTTTTATCCTCGCCTGCGGTGGGAAAGCAAAAAAACGCATGGCCCTGAAAAACACTGGCAAACCTTGACTTTTTGTGCAAAAATAACGTTAATGCCCCTGTCGTCTAGCCTGGTCTAGGACACATGGTTCTCATCCATGTAACCCGGGTTCAAATCCCGGCGGGGGCGCCTCGAACCAGAACCCCCCGAACATTGTTTATGCTATAATATACGTATGGATATTTTGATATACGCCCAGACAGTATTTTATATCGTAGCCTCAATCGCCATAATCGTGGTCGGCTTTATGGTTGCGCTGGTGGCTTACCATCTCGTCGGGATTGCCAGAAGCCTCCACAAGATTGCCGAAGCTCTTTCGGAATTTTCAGAAGAGACCGAGGAGTTGCTGAAAGACATCATTCATAAATTGATGAATATCCCCATTCTTTCTTTTTTCCTGAAGCCGGACATGGAGCGGAGAAGGAAAAGCAAAAAACATGGCGCAAAATAAGTGAATTTCTGGTTTATTAACGAAATCTTAACAAATTGTGCGCTAATATAAACAAATGATGAATAATTACGGTTATGGAGGAATGATGGGGGGCTATGGAGGAGGTTTATTCATGGTCATAACTTGGCTCGCGGTGACCATTGATCTAATTCTCCTAGGTATCTGGCTCTGGCAGCATATCTCCAAAAAATAACTGGGAGCGCAAAAGAAAAAAAGGCGTCCTGTCGGATGCCTTTTTTGTTTCCCAAAATGTCAATCATCTTCGGGGCATGATGAAAATCTAATCTGGATTGTTAATTCGCCGGGCCCTTGATAGGGGATGCCGGAGTCTTCTGACCATTTTTTCATCAACCGGTAAGCTTCCGGCTCATAAAGCAAGGAGCACCTGACTTTGACGTTGTTCTTATTCTGGAGATGGTGGGTGAGCTCGTGCAATAATATAGCCTGATGTTGTTTATCGCTTACAGCAAATCCGTCGCCAAGATGTATCGTGTCGGTTTTGACACTGTAAACCGCTAAAATTTCAGTGCGGTTTTTCATGGGAATGTCGCCGTACATCATGTCCGACAATTCCCGCATGGTTTTATATTCTATCCTGGGCGGAGGCGCGCTAATATCATAAGAAGTGTTGGTGCCAAGCCAGGCCAATAAAGCAAAAATTAAATTTTCCACGAAATTCTCCTTCCAAAAAAGCTTTCAAAGAACGTCGAACTATCCGTTGGTAGGAATAGAGTCGACAGCCTTTGAAAGCCTTGCCCTTTTCTTTCTTTAACTTAGTTATGTTCTAGCATTTGTAAGAAAATACGTCAATAGCTTTTTGGGTTTATGCCTGTTAAACTGTTATTATGGGTTATGCAGTCGATTTTGCGGTACTTATATTAGGTTTGTTTTTTGGGGGGCTGGCTTTTTATTTTTTCTGGGGAAAAAGAAAAAATGCAGGAGAGGAACAATCGCAGGCCTTTTTAATGCTTCAGCAACAGATAAACGAGCTTATGCGCGCAGTGGATAGCAAAATGGGGGAGTCTACGAAAATAATGCAGCATCAGTTCGGTGAATCAGCCAAGCTCGTGCGCGACGTGACGGAGCGCCTCACGAAGCTCGACGAGACGAACCGGCAGGTGATAGGGTTTACCGACCAGCTCCAGAATTTACAGGATATACTCAAAAATCCGAAACAGCGGGGGATTTTGGGCGAGTACTATCTGGAAACTTTGCTGAAAAATGTGCTTCCGCCCGGGAGCTTCCAGATGCAGTATCCGTTCGCGGACGGGACGATAGTAGATGCCGTTGTTTTTGTTAAAGAAAAAATAATTCCGATAGATTCAAAATTTTCAATTGAGAATTATAACCGCCTGACGGAAGAAAAAGACCCGCTTGAGAGGGAACGTCTGGAAAAAGCCTTCAAGCAGGATTTGAAGAACCGCATAGATGAGACGGCCAAGTACGTTAAACCCTCGGAGGGGACAATGGATTTCGCATTTATGTTCATTCCTCACGAAGCCATTTATTACGATCTTCTTGTGGCGCAGGTGGGAGCCGTTAAAGTGAATACCCGCGACCTCATCGAGTACGCATTCAAGGAAAAGAGGGTTATTATCGTTTCTCCCACATCATTTTTGGCTTATCTTCAGACTGTGCTTCAGGGTTTGAAGGCCTTGCAGATAGAAGAATCCGCGAAAGAAATAAGAAAAAGGGTCGAGGAACTCGGCAAGCACCTGATGAGCTACGAAGATTTTATGGGAAAGATCGGCAAAAACCTGGGAGCCGCAGTTAACGCCTACAATGGCGCCTCAAAGGAATTTAAAAAAATAGATAAAGACGTGCTGCGCATCACCGGCACCGGCATGGAGTCTACAGTGGAACTTTTGGAAAAACCCGATGACCTCGAATAAAAAAACCTCGGTTTAGCCGGGGTTTAAGCGTTCCTTTTTTTCATCACAAATTCCAGCTGTTGCTGCGCGATGATGTATGCGGCAGTTCGAAGGTTCGTTTTGTATTTTAACTGGGCTTCACGGACATTTTCGGCCGTGCTTTTCATGATTTCCCTTAGTTCGTCGTGCACCCAAGTTTTCAGGTCCTTGCGGTCCACATAATGCGGCACGTCTCCCAGATTAATTCTAAATTCGAAAGAAGAAACAATGACTCCGCCTGCGTTGGCAAAGATGTCGGGGATAATTTTTATTCCTCTCGCCTCGAGGATCTGCTCCGCTTCATCCGTAACGGCCGCATTGCCCAGTTCTACGAGCGTAGAGGTTTCGATGTCTGCGGCATTGTCTTTGTTTATCAAGCCTTCTGCTGCCGCGGAAAACAAGGCATCGGTTTTGTACCGGAGCACTTCGTCTTTCGTTACGTGGCGGGCATTGTTATATCCCTCAAACGTGCGGTTTATTGTATAGTGCTCATTTATTTCCCCGAAATTCAAACCATTCGGATCGTAAAGACCGCCGGATACATCGCTGATGGCGATAACTTTGCCGTTGACTTCGAAATCGGGTGAGCTTAAGAGCTTGAAAACGTTCATTCCGACGTTTCCGGCTCCCTGTATCGTGAAGGTCGGAGTCTCTGTTGCGCGTTCGGTCATTGTTGAATATATGATGAGACCTCCTCGGGAAGTTGCATCGCTGCGTCCGGGTATTCCATCGAATTCCACAGGCTTTCCGGTGCAGATGGCGGCGATATTGGGTCGGTGGATAATTCTGTTTACCTTCGCGCAAAACAAGTAGAAATACTTCATTATTTCTTCGTCGGTTCCCATGTCCGGGCCCGGGACGTAAATATCGTAACCCAGAATGTTGGCTCCGAGCATTTCCAGCGCTAGCCCCTGGGTAATGTATTTGCGCTCGGCGCTTGTAAGAGGTAGAGGATCGACATTGACGCACGTTTTTCCACCGCCGAATGGCAGGCCGAATAGCGCGCATTTGTATGTCATGTCGCGTGCCAATACCATGAGAACATCCAGCATGGATTTTGGTGAGGCATAGCACTTGTATCTTATGCCGCCTTTATAGGGATGCGGTATACCGATCGTATACGGGTTCATATCGTTTACCACTGCGCCTTGAAAAACTTTTTCCCCGCTTTTGGTCATAGCTTTGATTTTGAGCTTTTCGACTCTTCGCGGGTTGCCCATTTTAAGCTCACTCCTTAGCCAAGCAGGGGCTCCGTATAATTTCGCCGCAACGTCGGTTCTTTTTTGTGCGTCTGATAAAATGCTCATTTTGCGCTCCTTTGTCAAGCTGCGTTGTCTAGCCATCTTTATGGTATACAGCTGTGGAACGCATTACAACCTTGAAAGATATTCGAGGATGAGTTACACTATATTCCATATGAAATTAGCAGTAATTGAGACTGGAGGGCGGCAGTATGTCGTCTCCGAAGGCAAAAAAATAGAGGTAGAAAAGCTTCCGCAGAAAGCGGGGGATAAATTTGATTTTGAAAAAGTCCTGCTTGTTTCTGAGGATGGCAAAGTTGATATTGGTAATCCGAATATTTCAGGATAAAAAGTGAGCGCCGAGCTTGTGGAACAGACAAGAAGGGAAAAAATTAAAATCTTCCGTTATCACTCCAAAACCCGCCGCCGCCGCAAAAAAGGCCACCGGCAGGAAGTAAGCATCGTAAAAATCCTGGAAATAAAATAACCCCGCTCCCGCAGGGTTGTTTTATTTCCTATTGTCAATGGCCTGTTTTAAGGTAAGCTCATCCGCGTATTCTAGGTCCACTCCGGTAGAGAGCCCGCGGCCAAGGCGGGTTATTTTTATGTTCAGGGGTTCCAAAACCTTTTTTATGTATTCGGAAGTAAATTCTCCCAGCTTTGTCGGCGGGAGAGCCAGGATGATTTCCAGGCTAGCGGAATTTCTTTTTGCGAGCCTCGCATGCAAAGCTTTAATGCGTTCTCGGGCCAGGCTATCTTCATTAAGAGCGTCCAGTGTGCCCCCTAAAACATGGTAGAGACCCCTGTAGAATGAGGCTTTTTCTATGTTCAAAAGGTCGCTGTCTTTTTCCAGCACCATAAGCGACGATTGGTCCCTTCTTGAACCGGGAGCGCAAAAAGAGCAGAGTTTTTTTTCAGGGGCGGCGGGGGAAAAAATACGGTAGCATTCCGCGCATCTTGCCAAGTGGTTCCCCAGGGAAGCAATGAGTTTGCCAAAATTTTCGCGGTCGGCCTGCGGGAAATCGGATAGTGCCCAGATAAAACGCGAAGCCTGCCTGGGGCCTATTCCGGGAAATTTTTCGAAATATTTTTTTAGTTCCGCAAAAAAATTAGATTCCATTACAGCGTTCTCTCAAGGGTCGTAAAGCTGGCCTGCTCCGGATTGAAATAAAGCGTCACAGTGCCTGTGGGTCCGTTCCTGTGTTTTTCTATCAATATGTCGGCCTGGTTCTTCCGCTCGGAATTTTCCTTTATTTTATCCTCGCGGTAAATGAACATTACCACATCCGCATCCTGCTCAATAGCTCCGGATTCGCGGAGGTCCGCCAGCTGCGGCTTTTTGTCGTTCCGGTGCTCCACGGCACGGTTTAGCTGGGAAAGCGCCAAAACAGGCACGTCGAGTTCCTTGGCTAGTCCTTTTAAGGAGCGGGATATCTCCGTTATCTGCTGCACCATGCTGTCGGAGGCGACTCTGGGGACCATCAGCTGCAGGTAATCTACTATGATAAGCCCAAGACCCTTTTCCGCTTTGAGTCTTCTCGCTTTGGCACGCATTTGGAGAATATTCGTGGAAGATTCATCATCAATATAAAGCGGGGCTTTGGATAGACGGGCTAAAGCATCGCGTATTCTCGAAAAGTCCTCGCCGTCATCCGCCGTGGAGAGTCTTCCGGTGCGTAGGTGCCAGAGGCTGACGCTTGCCTCGGCCGCGATAAGCCGGTCCACCAACTGCTCCGATGACATTTCAAGGGAAAAAATTCCCACCGGCACGTTATCTTTTACCGCGACGTGCCGCGCGATATCCATGGCGAAAGAAGTTTTTCCCAAAGACGGCCGCGCCGCCAAAATAACCAGGTCGGATCTTTGCAGCCCGGAGAGCGTGTTGTCCAGGTCTCTGAACCCGGTAGCGACTCCGCGGATGCCCGTGCCGCTTCCTTTGTGAAGTTTGTCAATTCTCTCCCAAGCTTTTTCCAGCTCATCGGAGATAGGCGCGAAGCCTTCCGTCAAAGATTTTTGCGAGATGGCGAATATTTTTTTCTCGGCCTGGTCGAGAAGAGAATCAACGTCATCCTGGCCCTGATAACCCAGGTGGGAGATTTCGTGCGAGGTGCTTATAAGCTCCCTCAAAATCTTGTTTTTCCTCACAATTTCAGCGTAATAAGCGGCGTTGGAAGAGGTCGGCACGCTGTTTACAAGATTTGTTATGTAGCTGGAGCCGCCGACTTTTTCCAAGAGTCCCTTTTCTTTGAGAGAATCCGCGATGGAAACTACATCGATGGGTTTTTGTTTGGAAAAAAGCGTAAGTATAGAATCGAAAATCATCTGGTGTTCCGTTTTATAAAAATCATCGGCACTGATGATGTCGATCACCTTGTCGGCTACTTTTCCTTCAAGCAGAATGGAACCTAATACCGAAATTTCCGCTTCAATGTTTTGCGGAGGCATACGAACGATGCTTGGGGAGGGCGAAGTATTGAGCGATGAAAAAGGGGAGTGTTCAGCCATTACTTTCAGTTTAAAACTTCAAAGTAGCGATAGCAAATACGCTATATGGGGGAACCGGTGGAAATAATGTTGAAAACCTGCCTGCCGGCAGGCAGGCTATTTCAACATTTTCAGCACGGGGCCCCGGGTGGAATCCTCAACAAAATAGCCGTTTTTTTCTATTTCCCGTCTTAATCTGTCGGCCTCCTCCCAGTTTTTCTCTTCCCTGGCCTTTTCCCTTTGCTCGATAAGTTTTTTCACTTCTTCAGAAATTTCAACTATTGCGAATTCGTTGAGGTCAAGCTTGAGGCCGAGTATGCGGTCGAAATCCAGGATAGTCGTGCGTATGTCTTTGGGGGGGAGCTTTTCGTCCTTTATTAGTTTCCAGACAACCGCCAGGGCTTCGGGGGTATTTAAGTCGTTTTCAATAGCTTCTTTGAATTCTTTTTTGTATATTTCGCTTATCTCGCCGCCGCTTTCAGTAATATCGGCGATAGCTTCCTTAATGCGCCTGTACGCGGTCTCCGCGGCCTTCAGCGCTTCCCATGAGAAGCTGGTCTGGGTCCGGTAATGCGAAAGAAGCAGAAAATATCGGTAGGCGAGCGGGGAGAAACCTTTTTCTTCCAGCGCGCCTAAAGTAATAATGTTCCCGTCCGATTTCGCCATCTTGGAATCAGATAAAGTAAGAAATTCATTATGCAGCCAATAATTCGCGAGCGGCGTTCCGTAAGCTGCCTCGGACTGGGCAATTTCGTTATTGTGGTGCACCGGAATGTGGTCTATGCCGCCCGTATGTATATCGAAAGGCTGGCCCAAAAGTTTTCTAGACATGGCCGAGCACTCAATGTGCCAGCCCGGGAAGCCCCGCCCCCATTTGCTCTCAAATCCCAGGTGTTCATCTTGGGAAAGTTTCCAGAGAACGAAATCGCGCGGATTCTTTTTTTCTCCCGATTCAACGCGGGCCCGGCCTTCGCCGGCCGGGGTCAAACCGCCCAATTTGCCGTATCCATCAAGTTTGCCCGTGTTGAAATAAATTCCGTCCGGAAGCCCGTAGGCGAATCCTTTTTTCTCCAGTTCTTCGACAAGCGCGATCTCATCCGGCAGGTATTCGGTGGCTCTGGGAAAAGCATCGGCAGTTTCGATATTTAATTTTTCCAGATCTTCTTTGAATAGTTTTTCATATTTGTCCGCCAATTGCTTGAGTCCCGCCAAAGAGAGAGGCAATCCTTCGCGTTTTAGGCCTTTTACCATTTTATCGTCCCCGGAATCGGCGTCGGAAGTCAGGTGTCCGATATCCGTGATATTTACGATTTGTTTTACTTTGAATCCCGCGTACTCCAGAGTGCGGCGCAATGTGTCGGAAAAAACATACGAGCGAAGGTTGCCGATATGAGCGCGGTCATACACCGTGGGTCCGCACGTATAAATGCCGGCCTGGTTTTTTGTGATCGGCTTGAAAGTTTCTTTTTTCTTCGTGAGCGTGTTCCAAAATTCCATGGACATTGAGTTTAATTATGACAGAAAAAGGCCGTTTTTTCAA
Organism: Candidatus Giovannonibacteria bacterium; assembly: GCA_016176295.1. Classification (GTDB taxonomy): domain Bacteria; phylum Patescibacteriota; class Minisyncoccia; order UBA11713; family 2-01-FULL-45-33; genus JACOXN01. The sequence goes on along the minus strand of JACOXN010000007.1, from coordinate 16,803 downwards.
TTTTTTTATTTTTTCTTCATGGCACGCACATTTTGCACGATTTATGTTTATGGGATAACATAGTCCTATGCGGAATATTTGGAAGAAAATAATTTACATCGCAAGCGCCGTAATTTTACTGGGCGCCGTTTTTTTCGGGGGGATATATATCGGTTCGAAGATGCCGGGTGAAAGCAAGGTTGCGGGAGTAATCAACATGGAGCCGAACGCGTCTTTGAGCGCATCCCAGACCGATTTTGGGGCTTTTTGGGGCGCCTGGAGCATTCTGGAGAGAAAATATGTCGATATAGGGAAGATAGAGAGGAGCGCAATGGTTGACGGGGCGATTTCGGGTTTGGTTAAATCCATGGGCGACCCGTACACCGTTTATTTGCCTCCGGAGGACCTGAAAGAACTGGAGATAGAAATAAGCGGAAAATTCGAAGGCGTGGGAATGGAGATAGGAATAAAAGATGAAATTTTAACCGTCGTGGCTCCCTTAAAAAATACGCCAGCCGAGCGGGCGGGGCTTAAAGCCGGAGACAAGATTTTGAAGGTGGACGATAAAACGACGCAGGACCTCACGGTGGCCGATGCCGTAAAACTTATCCGCGGCCCGCACGGAACCAAAGTCAAGCTTACAATTTTACGCGGCACAGAAGACTCGCCCAGGGTCATCGAGGTGACGAGAGACATAATAAATATTCCTGTTCTGGATACGGAGACCAATACCAAAGTTGCCGACGCGAACGGCAAGACTCCGGAGAAAAAAACTGATATTCCGAAAGACGTGTTCGTCATAAAACTCTATAATTTTTCCGAGGGCTCTTCTTCCCAGTTCAGACAGGCTTTGAGAGAAATGACGGAGGGCGGTTATACCAAGCTCGTTCTCGACTTAAGGAACAATCCGGGGGGTTATCTTGAAGCCGCCGTGGATATTTCGAGCTGGTTCCTGCCGCAGGGAAAAATCGTCGTGCAGGAAGACTTCGGGAAGGACAAGGGGAAAGACAGAGAGGTGCACCGGAGCAAAGGCTATGACATTTTTAGAAATCTTCCCATGGTAATTTTGGTGAACCGCGGCTCCGCTTCCGCTTCGGAGATAGTTTCGGGCGCTTTGCATGATAATGGCATAGCCAAACTCGTGGGAGAAAAAACTTTCGGCAAAGGCTCGGTGCAGGAAATCGTTCCATTGACCGGAGATTCCTCCATCAAGGTCACCATAGCCAAATGGCTTACTCCCAACGGCGTTGACATTTCAAAGGAGGGGATAGCTCCTGATTATGAGGTGAAAGTTTCGGAAAAAGACGAAGCGTCCGGCCGGGACCTTTATATGGAAAAGGCACTGGAAATTTTGAAGACAATGTAACAAAAAAATCGATGAATAGTATTGTATTCATCGATGTAGATGATGGAACCAATTTGCTCACTCACCGACGCCAGTTTGAAAGGCATAAGCACTGAATTACTGTGTAAACTGGCAGACGACTACAATGAAGCTCATAGCTATTATTCCTTTTCAAACTTTTTCTTTTCTGTCTAATAAAAAGCACAGCTACCCTATTCTGTCAACTGTACGCGAAACGTCTCTTGTGTAATAATAAAAAAACGCGTTAGTATACAAATCAATATGAAAATAATCTTACTTAAAGACGTTTTGAATGTGGGGAAAAGAGGCGATGTGAAGGATGTTTCCGACGGATACGCCAGGAATTTCCTGATACCCAATAACCTCGCCAAATTAGCCACTTCTTCCGGCATAGCGGAACGCGATAAAGAGCTTTCCGAAAAAAAGGCGAAAGAAGCCGCGGAAACGGAAAAGTTCGGTGGGTTTGAAAAACAAACGCGTGAAAAAACAGCCGGTGTGCTGAGGCTTTCAAAAAAAGCGGATGAAAAGGGGAATCTATACGCGGCTATCTCAGCCGAAGACGTGGCGCATGCCTTAAGAGGTCTCAAAATCGCGCATATTCCTGAAAACATTCAGGAATTGATAAGTTTTACCGAGCACATCAAGGTGATTGGCACACATGAAGTTAAAGTCACCGGAAGCGGAGGCGCATCTTTTACTTTGAGGCTAGAAGTTACAGCCGACGCTAAAAAAGAGGAAGCAAAGCATAAAAAAGCGGAAACTAAAAAAACCGCTAAAAAATAAGGAAAAGAAAAATAGGTTTTTTTCTTTTCCTTATTTAATTGACCGAAACTACTTTAAGTCGCTTGTTGGAACCGTCGAAACCTATCGCTCTTTTGTCGGAATATTTAACTGTTCCATTTTTTACCGCGTAGATAGTATCGTCTTTGCCTATCCTGGTGCCGCCTCCGGGCACGAATTTAGTGCCGCGTTGGCGTACAAGAATGGAACCCGGCCTGGCGTTTTCACCGGCAAAAAGTTTTATCCCCAGATATTTGGGCTGTGAATCTCGGTTGTTTTGCGTAGACCCGCCGGCTTTTGTATGTGCCATATCAGTTGCAAATTTCTAACATCTAATATCTAATTCCTAAATAAGATATGGATAATATATCAGATTCTACAAAAGGAAGCAAGCCTGCCTCATCGGTAGGCAAGCCTGCCTTACCGGTAGGCAAGTCTTCTGTTTGGTATAAGGCACATCAGTGGTACTTGAGAAATAGGGCTGATTTGACCCTATTTTTGTTCGTTTTTCTCACAATTTCAGCTCTAATAGGTCTCTGGAGGCTCTACGAGCTTAGCCCGCCAAAAGAGCCGATAAGCATTGAGGAAAGTTGAAAAAATGACGTTTTGGCTAACCTAGCAGGTTGGCCAAAAATAGTTTACTTTTTTACAGGTTTTGACGAAGCAACCAAAACTTTAAATTCTTTGGAGAGGGTTTTTTGTTCCATGATCCTGACTTGGAGTTCCGGAGGAAGTTCTTTCAATATTATTTTGAGTTTCTTTTCGTCGGCTTCCAAAAGCTGGCTCCATTTTTCTTCAAGTCCCGCGGAGCAGAGGATGGCCTTTATTTGCTCAAAATCAAACTTAAAGCGCTGCTGGAGTTTTTGCGATATGTAGTAGCCGCGGTCGTCAAAAACTCGGTCCAGCCCGTAGGCTTCCATATAAGCGGTGATAATTCCTTGGAGCTCTGAAAGCCTTTTTTTATTTTTATTGTCATCGCTTTTTATGGCAAAATATTCCTGCAGCGCCTGCTGAAGCTGGGATTCATTCGGCGCTGAGGCCGCGGTTTTCTTGTAGAGATGTTTCCAGGCGGGGCAGATTTGCTTATACGGGCAGTATTCGCAAAGAGGCGAGGGAATCGCGGGAAAATTATTTTCGGCCTGTTGTCCCTGGATATCGCGGATGGTTTTGAGTACGGTTTTTTTGGTTTCTTCCAGGTCCGCCATCGTCCTGGAAGACGAAAGTTTTTCCGCGTGCTTTAAAAAATAAAGACTAAGCTTTACATCAGCGGCTTTAACGTGCGGCCAGCGTTTAAGAAGCGCCAGATGGTATACGGAAAGCTGTAGGTCGGAATTTATCCGGTCCTGCGAGGGGAGGCGTCGGCCCGTCTTGTAATCGATTATTTCGTAAGAGCCTTCGCCGATCTTATCGATGCGGTCTATAATGCCGGCCAGAACGTGGTTTTGGCCGTTTTCCGGGTCCGGCAGTAGGACTTCGAAATGTGATTCGGTATCCACTGTGGAAAAATTCCATGGCGGATTTTTTTTATGAAATTCCTTAATAAGTTTCTTGCCGCTTTCTTCGTAGGTGTCTTTTAGTTGTATCGCAAGGTCGGGAAGCTTAATGGAAGCGCTTTTCCATTTTTCCGAAAAATGCGAAAGGATCTCGTCCATGGTTGGATAAACCGGGCTTCTGGAAAACATGTAATTTAAAGCGCTGTGGACTGAATTGCCGAAGGTGGCTTCGGGGCTCGGCTTTGAAGGAATTTTATCCAGCACTTGGAATTTGAATTTCTGCGGGCACTGATTGTACGTTTGGATTGCAGAATACGAAGTACGCATAGAAAAATTTTATCTTGCTTTCTTGAATTTAGAAAGTGTTTGTCGTATAATATCATTGTGCGACATCAATCAATTTAATTAAAAAATGGATATATTGCCAGAAGAATATATAGTGGGATTTGTGGACGGAGAAGGGTGTTTTTCTATTAATTTCAGAAAAGATGTTCGTCACGAACGCACTAATAAACCGATATATTATTCTTGGAAGATTCAGTTCAGTATCGTTCTTCGAAAAGATGATATTGAAATTCTTAAAAGGATCAGAGCAACCCTAGATTGCGGTAGCATAAGTATTGGTGAAAGAGGATTTGCGAGATATCAGGTTACCGATGTAAGAGAGTTATATGAAAAAATAATGCCCTTTTTTGAAAAAAATAACTTACAGGCTAAAAAACGATTTGATTTCGAATTGTGGAAGGAGGCGTTGGAAATTATTTTTAGAACTAAAAGAAAAGAAATCAATGCACGCCCAGGTGTTTCGGGATTTGTAAAAACAAATTGGATAAAAGAAGATTTAGAACGATTGGAATCTATTAATCAAGAACTAATAGGTCTCAGGCAGATACTGAAGCCCCATAAATGGGTAGGAAACAGGTCTTCAGCTCTATAATAAAGTTCGCACAATAACTATTTTGCGACGTGTATGCCTGTTATTGGGTAGTCGTTGCGTTCGCTTCGCTGGGAGCTTTTTCTTCCAGTACCGTAGCAAATTTATCTTTAACGTAGGCGTATGATTTATCCCACAGTTTAAGCATCCATCCGCCTAAGTATTTGAAATTATCTTTAAGCAAAGTGTCTGTGAACAGCGATTTTAAAGAAACCCCTAAAAGGCTTAATATTATTACGAGAAGGGCTATTATTATTAAAATTTGTATAAAACCCTGTTTAGGCATGTTTTTATAGGTACGCTAATGGGTTTAAATAACCTCCAAATGGCAATAGCTTGCAGGTGCTATTTGCAAGCCCGGAAGCTTTAAATTCGACTGTACTCGCGTCATAGACTGTAAAATGCAGATGCGGGCCGGTGGCGTAGCCGGTGCTTCCGGAATAAGCTATCAAATCTCCTCTACTAACCATATCACCGGTATTGACTTTTATCAAAGATAGGTGTGCATAGAGCGTAGCCAGGTTATTGGGATGTTTTATCAGGATCCATTTTCCGTAAGAAAGGCAGCGCGGATACGCGTCGGTATTTCCCGTGTTCAAAACTATGCCGTCTTCGGCTGCCTTTACGGGAGTACCGGTTTTAGCCTTTATATCTATTCCGTTATGGGGTTTGCCGTTATAAAGTATCTTCGATTCGGGAGTGGCTCCGAAACTTTGAGTGAGCACGGCTCCTTCGATCGGCCAGGCAAGAACTCCGGGACGCCCTTCCGGAATTTTATTGGGGTCAATAAGTTTCCGAAGTTCGTCTTCAGTGTCTTGTATCTCTTTTAATATTGCATCCCTTTGGGCTGCGCGGTCTTTTAAGAGTTTTTGGTACTGTGCTTCCTGATTTTTGGTGGCTTTTAGAAGATTATCTTTGACGGCTCGGCCTTGCTCTTCTATCATTCGCGTATCGGCCAGCTCAACTTTGTAACTGGCCAGTTTTTTTTGCGCGGTTTCCGCTTCGGTCTTTTTTTCTTCAAAATCGGTTTTTAATACCGTTAATGTTTCGAAGTTATTTTTTATATTGTCATTCAATATCTTAAAGGATTCTAAAACTCCGAAAAAATCGGAGATGTTTCGGTATTTGAGTAGTACTTCCATGGTGCTTTCGGATTCAGTTTCGTTCAGTTTGCGAAGTATTTTTTTTAGAGTTTCCTGACGTTCATCAAGTTGCAGCGATGTGTCGGAAATATCCTGTTCCAGCCCGCCGATCTCCAGTTCTTTTTTCGATATTTGTTTTTGCGCGAGGAATATCTGGCTGTTTAGATTTTTTATTTGTCCGTTGATTCGGCTTATTTCGCCCTTTAGTGAAGAAGCCGCATCCGATGTTGCTTCAAGGCTTGTCTGATATTGTTTTATTTCTTCCTCGAGTTTTTGAATCTCTTTGTTCCTTTCTTCAATGCGTTGTTTTAATTCATTTTGAGTCGCGGCCAAGCTTTGCGGATAGTTAAACCTTAAGCCGTCGGAAAAAAACAGCGTGATAAGGCTAAAAAGCACCAAAAACCCGATTTTTCCCCTTCGGTTCATGTGCTTGCATTGTATCATAAAAAAAGCTGATACTAAGAAAATAGCTCTAAAACTTGACATATGTTATAGCTTATAGCAGAGCTTTATTGAGTCTCAAAAGGGTTTCCTCTTTTCCCAGAATATCCATTATTTCAAACGGGCCGGGGGAGGCTTTTTTGCCGGAAAGCGCTGTTCGGAGCGGCCACAAAAGCGTACCTCTATCCCCTATTTCTTCCGCTTTTTTCAGCAGCAGCTTTTCCAACTCTTCTTTTGTGAAATTCTTTTCAGAGACTTCCTGTAAAATCTGGATCGCAGAGTTCAAAGATTTTTTGATTTCGTCATCCGTCATTGTCTTCCAGCGGAGCAGTTCTTTATCGTATTCCGGCGTGCGGAAAAAGAAATCAATTTTATCCCCTATCTCTGAGAGTTTTTTCAGGCGCGGCTGTTCCAAAGCAATGATTTGTTCAATCTTTTCGTCAGATAAAAACGCCGGTTTGTTTTTTATCATATCGTCGAGTTGGTCGTCTATATATTTATTATTGGGACGTACCAGTTCTAGAATTTTTCGAGGCGATGTTTTTCGTATATACTCTCCGTTCATCCAGTCCAATTTCTGAAGGTCGAAGACCGCGCCGGCTTTTTGCACGTCTTCAAGTCTGAATTCCTTAATAAGGTCTTCCAATGAAAAAAGTTCCCGGTCCGACTGGCTCGGGTGCCATCCCAAAAGCGCAACAAAATTGATGATAGCCTCTTTAAGGTAGCCCTGTTCCAAAAAATCCTTTACCGCTACGTCCCCTTCGCGTTTTGAAAGCTTGGCCCGCTTGCTGTTTAAAAGCAGAGGCAAGTGCGCGTATTGCGGAAGCTCCCAGCCGAACGCGCGATGGAGCGCGATATATTTGGGCATGGAAGATATAAATTCCTCACCGCGGATGACATGGGTAACTCCCGTCTCGTGGTCGTCCACTAAGTGGGCTAAATTGTAAGTTGGATAGCCGTCGGATTTTAATATGACAAAATCTTCCTGCAATTTATTTTCTATCTCTATTTTCCCGCGGATGATGTCGGTAAACTCGATAGTCCCTTCATTTGGCATTTTGAAGCGGATGGCTCCTTCGTCGGCGTAGGCCAGACCTTTGCTTACAAGTTCTTCCGCAAGTTTTTTGTATTTTTCGAGGTTTTCGGATTGCCGGTTTGGTCCCTCGTCAAAATCAAGTCCGAAATCTTTTAAAGTTCCGACGATGTTTTCCTCCGCTCCTTCCACCAAGCGCGCCCGGTCCGTGTCCTCAATGCGCAAAATGAATTTGCCGCCATGCTGCTTCGCGAAAAGATAATTATAGAGGGCCGTGCGGATTCCTCCCACATGAAGAAAGCCTGTCGGGCTCGGTGCGAATCTGGTTTTAATTTGGCCGGTCATGGAAACTTTTTTAGTGTACCCCTAGATTCAGTATTTCGCGCGCTATTTTTTCCGCGGCATCGAGCTTTGAGAAAGTTTGAGCGGCCATCTGCATTTTTTTAATCTTTTCCGGGCTGTTCACAATATTGGCTATTTCCTCCAAAAGAAGATGCGGGGTCAGGTTGGTTTCTTCGATAACCATGCAGGCGCCGGTGCGGGCGTAAGCGTATGCATTCTTTCTTTGGTGGTCCTGCGCCGAGCCCGGAAGCGGAATAAGGATGGATGGAAGCCCCCAGGCCGCTATTTCAAAAAGCATGCTGCCGCTTCTCGCCACGATGACGGACGCCGCCCGCGACGCGCTTCTTAGAAGTCCTTCGTCCAAAAACGGATAAACGTGGTAGCGGTGCTTCAATTTGGTTTTCTCCAGGATAACGGCCGCAACTCCAGAAATATCGTCGAAATTCTTGGGGCCCGTCTGGTGTATTATCTGAAAATTTTCAACCATTTCTTTAATGATGGACATGAGCGTCTCATTCACTTTTTCGGAGCCTTGCGAACCTCCCAAAAAAAGCACGGTCGGGAGTCCTTCCTCAAGATTAAACGTTTGAATAGCTTCGGAAAGATTTCCTCCCACCACCTGCGAGCGGATGGGGTTTCCGGTAAGAGCTACGTTCTTTCCCGGAAAATATTGCACGGTGTCTGAAAAAGATATGGCTATCCTGTCCGCCCATTTTCCTGACCATTTATTGACCATGCCGGGAATCACATCGGACTCGTGGATGACGACTGGAATTTTTAGGAAACGCGAGGCGACCAGTACCGGGAAGCTTGAATATCCGCCTTTTGAAAAGACAACATCGGGCATCAGGAAATAGAGCCGCCAAAGAGCCCAAATTATGCCCGACAGGGTTTTTATCGCGTCTATAAGATGGAGGGGCGAAATATACCGGCGTATCTTGCCCGCGGGGACGGTAATGAACTCGATGGATTCCGATTCCAAAAGAGATTTGTCCAGCGGTTTATCCGCCGCGAAATAAAGCTCGGTGTTCACAATCCTTTCTTCTTCGGCTATTTTATGAATGGCTCGTGCGACCGCGATTATCGGATAAAAATGCCCTCCCGTGCCGCCCCCAATGAATAAAATTTTCATGCTCTGTTTTTTGATATATTAAGAATAATTCCCAGTTGAAGCATCATTATTGCGAGTGCCGAGCCTCCGTAGCTCACAAATGAAAGCGGGATTCCGGTAAGAGGCATCATGCCGAGGATCGAAGCCATGTTGATGAATGCCTGGAATATTATAAGCAAAATCAAGCCCGCCCCCAGAAGCTTCCCAAAAAGGTCGGGAGCGTTTTTTGAGATAAGGATACCACGTAAAAAAAATAAAATAAAAAGCGCGACCAGCGCAATGCTTCCGACAAATCCCATTTCTTCCGCAACTATGGCAAAAATAGAGTCCCCTATCGGCTCCGGCAAATAGCTGAATTTTTGGCGCGAGAGCGCGAAGCCCCGCCCCCAAACTCCCCCGGAGCCGGCGGCTATAAGAGCTTGATTTATCTGATAGCCGCTGTTTTGCGGATCGGCTTCCGGGTGCAAAAATACATTTATCCTTTCCATTCTGTAAGGTTCATATATAGCGAGGGCCCCCAGAATAACCGCGGCTATGAGAACCAAAGCTCCCATCTGGTACAGATCCCCTCCTCTAATAAAAAAAAGCGCGGTGGCCGAAGCCAAAAGAACCAGGAGAGTTCCAATGTCAGGCTGCATTATCAAAAAAATCGCGATGAGTCCGCTCATGATGGCAAAAGGAAGCAGGCCGAATTTAAACGAGCTTACTTCTTTGCTCCTGGTCTCAAGCCATGCGGCCAGATAGATAACGAAAGAGAATTTTAAAAGTTCAGAAGGCTGAAAAGAAATCGGTCCCAAATCCAGCCAACGCTTCGCTCCTCCGTGGTAAAACCCGAATTGTGGAATAAAGACCAGTATCATAAGCCCCATGGAAAGCAAAAAAAGCGGTAGGGACCATTTGCGCCAAAATTTGTACGGAATTTTTAAGGCGATGTAAAACAGGATTACTCCAGGAATGAAACCGAAAAGTATTTGATGGAGAAAAAAATAATAGGGCTGGCCGAACTGCGATATGGAAATGCCCATCGAAGAAGAGGCTAAAATGAAAAGGCCCGCAATGACCAGCAGGGATGAAAGAATGAAAAACACATTGTCGTATGAACGAACCGCGCTCATGCTGTTTTCTTGATAACTTTCCCGAACCTTTTCCCGGATATTTTTCCGTTCTCCACGGCGTGCTTTCCGCCGACAAGCACATGTATCATCCCGGAGGCATAGTGGTACGGATTTTTATAAGTTCCGTTGTCTTTAAATTCTTCCGGGTGGAATACGGCAATATCGGCGAAGAATCCTTTTGCTATTTTTCCGCGCTTTGGAATGCCGGTAAGCTCCGCCGGCAGTAGAGACGACTGTCGAATGGCGACTTGAGGAGAAACGCCTGCTTTGGGGCCTATTTTGCTGAAGTACCTGGCATACGTGCCGAAAGATCTTGGATGTGTCAGATTGCCCGATTTTTCCATCTCTATGTTCAATCCGGCTCCGTCGGTTGCAACCACCGCCCATGGTTCTTTGGCTGCCTGGAGGATATTTCTCCCACTAACCGTCTTCCCAAGTATGTTCACCGAGAGATTATTTATTTTGAGAATTTCAACGATATTTTCTTCTAGGCTGCGGCCCGAGCCATTTGTTATTTCCTCAAGCGTTTTTCCGACCATAGACCTGTCGTTTACGGCGGAGGCAATGAGATACCGCTCCGGATGAAGAGTGAAAGAACGCAAATTGGAGATAATTTTTTCCGCTGTTATCGGATTATGAAGCCTTTCGAGGATCACCTGGCTGTCTCCAGTTCGCGCCCATTGAGGCAGTAGAGAAACCAGCATCGAGCCGGTACGCAGGTATGGAGAAAAATCAAAATAAATCGGAAGGCCGTCCTGCTGCGCGGAACGTACCATGGTTACTGCTTTATCGAAATCACGCCACGCGCTTTTACCCACGCCTTTGAAATGTGAGAGAACAGTCTTTACTTTCGACCTTCTTATCAGGTTAACTACGGATGCGATCGCAGGAAGAAAATCTTTTCCCTCGTCCCGCAGATGCACTTTGTAAATGCCGTCGAAAGCGGCGATGGTGTTTAAAAGCGAAACCGTTTCGTTGTCCAGTTTTCCGGACCATTCCACAAACGAAAAATTACTGGAAAGCCCCCAAGCCCCGTCCTTTATCGCTCTGGTCAAGAGGAGGGTCGTTTCCTCCAGATTTTGGGCTCCCCTTCTCAGCGTCTCCTGTCCCACCATTGTCGCCGTGTTTACCCCGATGCCTATTTTTTCTATAGTTTCCAGATATTCTTTTACGGTATTCCAGTTGGCGTTGAGAGACGGCGCGGTCGACCAGCGTTCAAGCGCAGCGAAAGATTCTTTTTTTATAATAGGCGCCAAAGATTCTCCGCAGTTTCCGAGAAGTATCGTCGTCACACCCTGCATAAGCATGCTTTCTTGTCCGGGCGCGGAAAAAAGCGTCCAGTAAGTATCGGAATGGCTTGTCAGGTCTATGAAGCCGGGGGTCACATAAAGATTGGAAGCGTCTATTACTTTTTCGGCGCTCGATTTTTTAAGGTCGCCGATATCTTTTATTTTGTCGCCGACAATGCCGATATCCGCTTTATACAGGTCCCCTCCGGTGCCGTCGAGTATGGTGCCGTTTTTTATCAATACAGAATATGCCATGACTAAATTATAGCAATTAAAGAGGTTTTATGCCAAATGATGTTGGTTCTAAGAGCGAAAAAATTGACATTGTGTCAATATTGTTCTATTATATAACTCGGATTGGGGCACATATCAACTCTTAGTGGAGAAAGGAGAATTTTACAGAATGGAAGTGCAAATTTGCAAAGTACCCAAGTTTTCGGATGAGGCCATAGTAGAGCTTGGTAAAATTGCCTCAGCTTTGTACGTTGGCATGAGTCCGGAAAATCCACAGCGAACTGCTCGCAGATTGTTCAAGCGGGCCGGAGAAATTAGCGCCAATAAACTTCAGACGTACCTAAGAGACTTCGAAAAAGGTCCAGGCTATAGATTTTTTATGTGGGCAAGGGGAATCCCACAAATCATGTTCATTGTGAGGTATGCCGCTGAAGCAGAAAAAGAATGCGATCCGGTAGTAACAAGGGTGGAAATCATTACGGAATTTTTCCGTTTGCCTGATGATTTAATGGAGGTAGCTTCTCCTGTTCCCCTTGATAAAGTTCGTTTTAGCCGTCATTCAATCGAACAACTACAGAAACGTTTTCAGAAAAAAGTTAGAAATTATTATCTGCTTGCTTTTGATCTCTTGAGCAAAGCCAGTTTTGAAGGAGCCATCAGCCGGCGAGGCAAGGTTAAGCGGCTCATTGATAATAATTTTGTGGAAGTGTTTTACCTCAAAAATGGGGCGTACAGGTTCGTCATAAAGGAAATGGAAGACGGAACTTTCAAGGTCCTCACAATCGAGGAAGCATACTTAAAATAACCTGTTTCGAAATTCGAAGCAGGTTTTTTATTTTACCACTTCTGGTCAACCTGCCAGGTTGACCAGCTAGATTCTGCTTATCAGGTGGATGATGAGGCCGAGGATGGAAAAAACGAAACCTATGATCCAGAAGCGCATGACGACTTTGCTGGACGGCCAGCCTAAGGCTTCGAAATGGTGATGAATAGGAGCCACCAAAAAAACTTTGCGTTTGAGGAATTTCTTTGAGAGAAGTTGGATTATTACGGAGGCTGATTCGATAACGAGAGGAAAAGCGATGATGGGGAGTACGGCCACGGCATCGGTAAGGAAGGCGACCACGGTGAGAGTCGTCATCAGCCCCATGATGCCGGTTTCGGACATGTAAAACCTGGCCGGAGGGATATTGAACCACAAAAAAGCAAGAATGGCTCCGGTTATCACGGCGCAAAAGGCCGCGATATCGACTTGGTTTTGGAAGAAAGCAATGCCGGAATATGAGGCAAAAATGGAAGCCAATACTCCGCCCGAAAGTCCGTCCAGTCCGTCTATCACTCCCCCGCTAAAAACAGCCAGCATCACAATTATAAAAATAGGTATGAACAAAAGCCCGACCGTCACTTCGCCGAACCCCGGAATGAAAACTGTGTTCACTCCTAATTTAAAATAGAACCAGTAGGCGCCCATAATGGCGATAACAGCGACAAGCAGTATTCTGCGCGTCGCGGTAAGTCCGCCGCCGTTGTAGGTTCCTTTATTTGTAACTACCAAAACATCATCCACAAGTCCAACTAAAGCGCCCGCGAGCAATATTCCCAACGGCACCCAGGTCTGGTTTCTGGAAAGAAAATTCAGTTTGCTGAATATCGGGTCGGGAAACAGCATTTGCAGAAGCCAGAAAAAAAGAGCCACGAGCAATGTAGTGCCCCAGACGAGAATGCCCCCCATGCGCGGGGTTTTTTTCGCTTCATCATTGTGTAATTTTTGGGAAATTAGAGCGAGCTCTCCGGTGATGGTTTTAGCTACGCTGTTTTTTTTCCAGAGTTTGTATTTATATAAATAATGCGTGAGCAGCGGAGTAAGCATTATCCCCACAAAAAAAGCGGCTCCCGCAAGCCCCAAAATTTTATAGATATTCAAAACTAGATCCCTGTCCGGCATAATATAAATTTTTTATAAGATCGCTCTCTGATCATGCTCAATTTTTATCTCCCGATATAGCCCGAGCAACTTATCTGCAATTATACCGCTGCGAAATTGTTCAGCCGTTTTGCGCGCTGCTCCAGCCATGGCAAGTCGTTTCTTGGGGTTCGAAATAAGTTCTTTCACTTTTTCCTGCGCCTTTTCGTTTGAAGAAACCAAAAATCCGTTTTCTCCATTCTTTATAATCTCAGGAGCTACCCCAACTGCATAGGATATCGGCACAAGGCCTTGTGACATGCCTTCGATGAGGCTAAGAGAAAATCCTTCGTATCGAGAGGAGATGAAAAGAATACTTCCATAGCGGCGCGACAGAACATTGGGAATGAGATCTTTGCGTATGTTGGCATGCATATGGTGGACCGGGAAAGCGACACGGAGCCACTCCTTTAATTTTTTATTTGTCGTCATGCAAATCGTCGTCTTTGGAATGTTCGGAAAGGCTCGGTAAAGCCCTATAAGGCGAGTAAGGCCTTTGAGTTTGAGTGTAAATACATCTCTGCCGAGACGGCCAAGAAAGACGATGTGGGGATCGGACACAATCGGTGGCTCTTTTCTCTCAAACCAGTAATTCTCAATCGCGTTATGAACAACTCTGATTCTCTCGTGTGGTACTCCCATGTCTAAGAGCTCATCTCTTACATGCTCTGATGTCGCTATACATCTCGTGACTCTCGTGGCTACCAACTTTTCCATATCGGCTATATCCCGGAGCGGGCGAAAGGTTTCAAGCTCAAGACCGGAAATAATGCCGAGATTGCGCAGCTCGTGCCAAATCGCTATCTCACTCGGCAAAAGCATGGACGTTTTTGGCGTGTTCCTTAAAAATCCGATGGTTGTCGAACCGAAATGGCTGACAAGCGGTGTTTTAAAAGAGAGAAACGGTAAAGGCGTGTATGTGGTCCCTTGTATGACGTGGTACCGCAAAATCTCATTTTTATGCTCAAGCAAAGAATGAAAGAAAAGAATTTTTGAAAACCCGCGCATATGTATTGGCGCATCGGTAAGTTTCCAGCGCGGATAGAAATTGCGGACGGCAGCGCCCCGCTCCTTGAGCGCAGTCGCTATAATCTGGTTTATATGATGCGCTCCGGTTGCGATGCGTTTTTCATTGTGAATCATCGCCACCCTCATGCCATTTCCCGGTTTTGATGCGTCTTTGTTTTTTTGGCTTGCTAGGCGGCGTATTCCTCTCATAAAAGAATTTGTTACTTTGAATGCCCGACGAGTGAGACTGTGATTTGTTTTCATACTCATAATCTAAATATAACTTAGCGGGAAGTTTTAATCCATTCCAAAATTCTTTGCGTGTCGAGGAAGCGGCCGTCTTTGGAGGAGCCGAGCACCACAATGCCGACTGGGTTTCCAAGCGGATATTCGATTATCGTAAGCAGGTTCCCGCCGGCGAGGTCGGTGTAGCCGGTTTTTGCGCCCACAAAGTTCGTGAGCTTCGGGTAAAGTTCGTTGGTTGTAATCAGGTTGTGTTCAAAACCTTCGGCTGAAATAACTGCTTTCAAATCGCCGAATTGCCAAAGCGGGGATGAAAGCGCGGCTTTGGCAAAGCTTAAAAGCTCTTCCGCCGAGCCGTAAGCTCCGGAGAGCGATTCATCCACATCGAGCCCGGTCGGGTCATAAAAAATCATATTGGGCGAGCCCAGTGATGCGGCTTTTGCCCGCATGAGGCCCAAAAACCACTCATCCATGTCTTCGGGAGGCACGGAATATTTTTTGGCCGTATGCTCAACGAGGGCGGAAACCGCGTCGTTGGAAGACTCCGTCATGGCCATGGCTATCAAATCCTTTGCTTTTAAATGCTCCCCCGCACGCAAGCTGCTCGGTTCCGGAGTTAAGACTGCGTTCTCTGAAATTTCAACGGCTTCATCCGGTCCGACCCTATCCATTATCGCGAGCAGCGAGATTATTTTCGTAACGCTGGCCAAGGGAAGTTTGTCGGACTTATTTTTTTCGTACAAAGTTTTTCCGGTCACAAAATCCACAGCGAGTCCGCCTTTTGCTTCTATCGCGGGCGGCGGATTTTCGTCGTAAACCTGCGCAGGCTGAGTTTCCGCTCCGGCCAATTTTTTTACCGATTGTGCGGGCAGGAAAAGCGCCGCCATGAGCACGACGACCGCAAATGAAATTATAAGTTTAGGTTTCGGCATTTTTCTCTTCGTGTGACGCCGCCTCCGCGGTCTTTAGGAATTCATCGAGTTTTTCGGCGAACGAACCGAACTCCGGAAGATCAGATATGGAAGTAACCCCCAAAAATTTAAGGAAATCCACGGAAACCCTGTAGATATATGATCTTGCGTCCTTAGGGTCCTGGGAGCGCTCTATGAGGCCCCGCATCAGCAGGTTCCGGAGCATGAATGACGAGTTGACCCCTCTGATGAAATCTATCTCGGACCTTTTGATGGGGCCTTTGTAAGCCACAATCGCAAGCGTTTCAAGAGAAGCTTTGCTGAGCTCGCCCGCGAACTCCTCTTTGGCATACTCTTCCACCAGCTTGGAAACAGCCGGGGAAGTCACCAACGAAAATCTGTTGCCGCCCTGCAAAACGGTAAGTTCGTGCGCCTCTTCAAGATGGGATTTGAGGGAAGCTATGGCATCGTTTATTTCTTTGTCGCTTTTTTTTAATTGCGAAGCCAGACGTTCCGCAGAAAGCCCCTCACCCGATACAAATAACAGCGCTTCTATTTTTTTAGGTAAGTCCTCCATTGTTTTGTTGTCTTTTAAACTCAATCGTACCAAATAATTTGCTTTGTTCAAATATTGCGAATCCCTGCTTGATCAGTTCCAAAGCCACGAGGAAACTGACGATTACTTCTACTTTATTTTTGCTTGAACGTTTTATTTCGTCGAACGTGACTTTCATCGCGCTTTCCAGGCGGGATTTGAGTTCCATCATTTTTTCTTCCATTGATATGGCTTTTTTTATCGCTTCGCCCTGCCGTTCGTCTTTTTTCGGAATGGCGGCGATAAGTTCTTCGATCACCTTCTTGAGCATGGCTATCTTCAATTTTTCGGGGGGAAGAAAAACCGCCTGCATCCCGGCATAGGCTTCCCTGCCGAAAAGATGCCGCTCCTTTTTGTTAAGTTCCCGGATAAGAAGCGCCAACTCTTTGAAGAATTTGTATTCTTTTAATCTTTTTTCCAGTTCTTGTATGTCGGTTTCTTCTTCGTCGGTCAATTTTAGCGACGGTATGAGCGAGCGCGATTTTATGAGCATGAGCGTGGCCGCGATTACAAGAAAAGCGGCGAGCTCTTCTTTAGTTATCATTTCCTGGGATTTCAAATAACCTATGTATTGGTCGGCGACTTCGGTCAGCGATATTTCGTTTATCGAAAGTTTCTCCTCTTCCACCATGGAAAGCAGCATATCCAGCGGGCCTGAAAATTTTTCCAACGAGAGTTGGTACATGCTTTATTTATGGCATTTTTTTGCCCTAAAGTACATAAAACTGCAGAAGATGAGATACATCGGTAATACCCCTGCGGCGCCGTCGCCAGTAGAATTAAAGGGTGATTACCAGCATAAAACATCTCATCAACATGGCCAT
>JACOXN010000022.1 GCA_016176295.1 Candidatus Giovannonibacteria bacterium | reverse complement strand
GTTCAGCAAACATACACGGTTGTAGCCGGCGATACATTATCAGCTATCGGAAAAAAACTGGGTATTCCATGGCAGGATATCGCCGCCCTGAACAATATGGATTATCCGTATTATCTCAGCATAGGTCAGGTTCTTAAAATTTCCGCGCTCTTGAACATACCGGCTCCGACACCGCAGCCAAGCCCGACTCCTATTCCGACACCTACTCCCGTTCAAACCAATGGATATGACTCCGTCGTGCTTTCGGATAATCCGGTCATGTATTTAACCATGGGGTCGCCATCCTCCGGCACTGAGCCCGACAGGACTGGCAACGGACACAACGGAACTTACAAAAATGGCGCAAGCACAGCAACCATGCCCAACGGAGATAAGGCGGCCGATTTCAACGGCTCGAACCAGTATCTCACGGTTCCTTCCAGCTCCGCGCTCTCAATACCTTCTACGAAACAGATGACCTGGGAAGCATGGATACGCCCCGATACTCTTCAATTCCCAAACAGCAGCGGCGACGCTTATGTTGACTGGATGGGCAAATGCCAGAACTACGGACCTACTTGTGAATGGGAAGCCAGAATGTACAGCACCTCTAATCCGGAAGGACGTCCGAACAGATTATCCGCTTACGTATTCAATAACTCAGCTGGTCTCGGATCGGGAGCCGACTGGCAGCCGGTTTCCAACCTGATAAAGGCCGGGCAATGGTTGCATGTCGTCGGGGAATACCAGACCCAGACAACTCCGAGCGGATGCTCCTCTTCTTA
The DNA here is from genome assembly GCA_016176295.1 of Candidatus Giovannonibacteria bacterium. Lineage (GTDB taxonomy): Bacteria > Patescibacteriota > Minisyncoccia > UBA11713 > 2-01-FULL-45-33 > JACOXN01. The sequence goes on along the minus strand of JACOXN010000022.1, from coordinate 12,810 downwards.
CCCCGGTTCCATCAACATCTGGGTGAACGGCGTAAAGTGGAGCTTTGCCAATCATGCGCCTACCGGGTGTATGAGCCAATACGGCATCACGCCGCGAGCGAGCAATTCTCCCGTAAACATCGGGACAATGGCTCTAGATACCTGGTTTAGCGGAGCTATCGGAAAAGTAGCAATATATAACCGCCTGCTTACCGACGCTGAAATTCAGGAACATTACCGGACAATGACAGGTTTGTCACCCAGCGGCTCGTGCGGCAACACCTGCAGTTTCTAGCATCTACCGAATAAAAGAAAAAACCGTCCGTGACTTTAGTCGGGACGGTTTTTTCTTTTTCGGATAAATTTCAGATTTATTTCATTTTCAAGCCATTATAATGAAATAAAGTTTTTAAGAGACATTTTTTTATTAATTAATTTCACATTATGAGCACAAATACCTGGATAACGGTAATAATAGTTGCAGCTATAATTATAGTTGCGGGGTTCTTTTTTTATAAAATGCCGGCTACCAACAACGGCGGCGTAACTCCGGCTCCGACCGGAAGCGTAATCCCATCGCCGACCGGCAACGCGGAAGAAAACAGCTTTCTTGTTTCAGACCAGCCTCCGGCTAGTACCGTGGCAATCTCGCGCGCAACGGTTAAAGATGGCGGATTCGCAGTGATATATGATGATAGCGCCGGAAAAGCCGGCAAAGTCCTGGGCACAAGCGCATTGCTTAAAGCGGGGGACAATGCCAACGTAAAAATAACGCTTTCTAGAAAATCCACGGACGGAGAAACTCTGCATGTGGTTCTCTTTAAAGACAACGGCGACGGAAAGTTCCAGGCCACCACGGATACCCCGGTAAAAGACAGCAGCGGAGCGGATGTTTCCTCGACATTTACCGTAAACTCCTCCGCAACGCTTCCCACAGACGCAAACCTATATTAAAGGTGCAAAAAAAATGGTATAATAATACCGATGACCACAACTAAAAAATGGACCATCGCTGTCCTAGCCGTGGTTTTTGTCTTCGGAGTAGGCCTTTTAAACCAGTTGCGCGAGAAAGAAACCGCGCCTGGGAAATTGGACGAATTTGCCAAGTGCCTTGAATCAAAACAAATCTTTTTTTACGGAGCTTTTTGGTGTCCTCACTGCCAGAACCAGAAAAAAATGTTCGGAAGTTCCACAAAATATCTCCCGTATATCGAATGTTCTGCATTGGACGGCAAATCGCAGCTTCCCGTCTGCAAAGCGGCAAACATCACGGGATACCCAACTTGGGTCTTTGCCGACGGTTCAAGAGAGTCGGGCGAAGTCCCGCTTGAAAAACTGGCCGAAAAATCTGGCTGCGCGCTTCCACAATAATGCGTTACGTTTAAAAATATGGGTTTTAAAGTATTTCGCACCGCTTTCGGCTTCGCGTATATGTCATCGGGAGTTTTCGGAGCGGCATTTGGCCCTGAAAACCCTCTCTCCACAATCTTCGGGGCCTACGAGGCATACGCACGGCTTTTCCTCATAACGATAGGAGTGATGATGATATTTAACATTCATGCGCGAGCAGCCGCCTTGGGAGCCTCTATTTTTTTTCTCGCGTTCGCCGTCAAATATAATATTTACTCTTTAAACTATTTTATTTATTTAGGCGGGGCTTTGGCCCTTTTTTTCGGCGCAGCTATTTATTTTTTGCTTGAGGGCCCCGGTGAATATTCATTTGAGAAGAAAGCACAAAACATGATATCATGGAGGCAAGGTCGCAAATCGCATTAAAAATGCGTAGTTTAGATTATTTTATCTAATAATATTTTTTTATGGCTAATAGAATTGTTTCTAAGCCGTGCGCTCTATCGGAAGAGCTTTTTAGTAAAGCGGGCTGGGGAAGTGCGCTCTGGCTCATTGTAAGGGTTTATTTAGGTTATCAATGGTTAATGGCCGGATGGGGAAAATGGTACCCGGCCGAGGGTCACTCTGCCTGGACCAAAGATGTACTGCTTGGTTTTTGGCAAAAAGCCGTACAAATTCCCACACCACCGGCCAGGCCGGCAATTTCATATGACTGGTACCGCTCGTTCCTGCAAATGCTCATAGACACAGACTCCGCATCGTGGATGGCTCCATTGATAGCTTATAGCGAAGTATTAGTGGGATTAGCTCTAATCCTGGGCGCATTCGTGGGAGCAGCCGCCTTTTTCGGGGCTTTGATGAACATGAATTTCATGCTGGCCGGCTCCGCGGGAGTAAACCCGGTTTATTTTTTACTCGCAGTGCTGCTTATGACCGCCTGGAAAACAGCCGGTTGGTGGGGTTTGGACCGCTGGTTACTGACACAGTTGAAATTGGTGAACGTCGAGGAGAAATAGAATGGAATTAAATAAAGAAACAGAATCCGTACAGAACAAATTTCCCAAAAAATCGGCGGGGCGTCTTATGGAAACCAACGTTCCCACTGTGGATAAGGATGAGACAATAGGGGCGGTGGAAGACCTCCTTTTAAAACATGAGGAATTCGATTCCATAAATTATGTCTATGTTGTCGACAAACAGCGCCATTTAAAGGGCGTCATATCTATCAAAGAGCTTTTCCGCCAGCCAAAAACCAGAGTTCTCTCCGAGGTGATGACGATAAATATTATCACAGTGCGGCCGCATACGCATAGGGAGCGCGTGGCTCACACGGCGCTTAAGCATAATCTGAAATCTGTTCCCGTTGTAGACGTCGACGATATTTTTTTGGGAGTCGTTCCATCGGACACTATTCTCTCGACAATGTACGAAGAAACAAGCGAAGACATACTCCGCTTAGCCGGTATCCAGCACCCCGGTTCTTCAATTGATAACATCATTAACCTTCCCATTCTAAAGTCCGTCGAACATCGGATTCCCTGGCTGTTTATCGGACTTTTTGGAGGAATAGCTGCCGCCGGCATTGTAAGTTTTTTCGAGGACACCCTTAAAGAAAATATCATACTCGCAGCCTTCATTCCTTTGATTGTTTACATGGCGGATGCGATTGGAACTCAAATGGAAGCCTTTATAATCCGTGACTCCGCGATAAATCCAAAGTTCGATTTCGGAAAATATTTTTTCAAGCAAACTTTGGTAGTTTCTTTTATCGGCGTTCTGATGAGCGGAACTCTTTTTGTTTACAGCATCATCACCGGATCAGGAAACTCTATCGGCGGGGTTTTGGGGATTGCTCTTTTTTTGGCTATCATCTCGTCTGTTTTTACAGGGCTTATCATTCCTTATGCGTTATCACGCTTCAAATTCGACCCCGCTAATGCCAGCGGACCCGTGGCGACTATCATACAGGATATATTAAGCATAACTATTTATTTTGCCATCGCAGCCGCCGTATTTCGCTGAAAGTTTCTTAATGAAGATAAAATAATAAATAAAACACAGCAACAAAAAAACACGGCTTAAACCGTGTTTTTTTGTTGCTGTGTCGAAAAGTTAAATAGAGCCGACATTCAGCGGAATCGCCCTTCCACCCACTCCAAAGGTGTTGACGATCAATGTAACAATACCCCAAACCGCTACCATAACAGTAAGCCCAATGAGCCCGAATATCATGTACGATCTTCCCGTCGAAAGTGCCTCCTCGTCTCCGCCGGCAGTGATGTATTTGATGACCCCCCAAAGGAAAACAATGGTGGCGATTATCATCAAAATTGGAATAATCGCATTCAGAATGGTCTGAATGGTCTGCATTGCCCCCTGGACATTTTGCGCCGAAACGACCAACGGCAAGACCAATGCCGCGCTCAGTGCAACTGCCCTTAATGTTTTTTTGTTTTTCATGTATAATATATTATCATATGCCGGGAACTCATGCAAAATGCATTTATACACAGGTAATTTAATGAATTTAATAAATGACAAACATTAAAGAAGAACTAAAGGAAAAAATGCAGGGTTACATGGCGGCCGCTCTCGGACTTGTGGCTGGCTTAGCCTGGAACGACGCAATCAAAGCGCTCATCGAGTATCTTTTTCCCATTCAAAAGAACGGGATTCTTATAAAATTCATCTACGCGATCATCATAACGCTGATAGTGGTCGTTATAACCGTAAATCTCACCAGGTTTTTCAATAAAAAAGAGAAATAATGGCAGAATTTTTTTTAGCCAACTCAATATATTTCAAAGATGCTCTGGACATCCTGATCGTGGCAATTTTGATATACGCAGTTATTTTACTCTTGGAACGCACCCGCTCGCTTTTCCTTTTTAACGGTATCGGCGTGGTCACAGCTCTTTATTTGCTTACCGGACTTTTCGGGCTGAAGCTTACCGGCGCGGTTCTGAATTTCTTCGTCGGATTTTTCGTCGTGGTATTCGTCGTCGTTTTTCAGAAAGAACTTAGGCATTTTTTCGAATGGATATCCATATTGAAACATATCTCCCGATCAAAAAGGGAAACAATTTCCGAGGTTGTAACCAACCAAATCATCCAGGCCTGCCTCAAAATGGCCGAACAAAAGACCGGCGCACTTATAGTGCTGCAAGGCGAACAGCCTCTCGACCTGTTTTTGGACGGTGGAATAACGCTCAACGGAAAAGTTTCCGTGCCGCTGCTTTTGAGTATTTTTGATACTTCTTCGCCGGGCCACGACGGAGCGATAATAATGGAAGGTGATAAAATCAAGCTTTTCGGCGTTCATCTTCCGCTAGCGGAAAATCTAGAGGCTTTGAAGGGACGGGGAACCCGGCACAGGTCTGCTCTGGGAATAGCTGAATCAACGGACGCCATGGTTATCGTTGTTTCGGAAGAACGCGGTGAAATATCTTTGGCACAGGGCGGATACCTCGAAACCATACACGACGAGGACGAATTCAGCGCCAAAGTATTCGCGTTCCTGCGGCAACAATTTCTAGCAACTAAAATCGCCGAATCCGCTCTGTCGCCGAAGAAAAACTTGAAAGAAAAGGGCATTGCTTTGCTTTTGGCTCTGCTTCTTTGGTTTATTTTCGTTCAATGACTTTCATCCTTATTTCACTCATTGAGTTCACTAATAGATTAACCGGCGATAACTATTAAATATGAGAAAATCGGTACTCATCTTATCACTGTCTTTAGCAGCACTGGCAGGTGCGGGGCTAGCCATCTATTTCGTTTATAATTATCTCCCCGCCAGCCCCAAGGGACAGATAGCCAGCTTTGAGGAGTGCGTCCGTCTCGGCAACCCCGTAATGGAAAGCTACCCGAGGCAATGTAGAGATTCTTTCGGCAAAGTCTTCGTGGAAAATATCGGGAACGAATCAGAAAAAACCGACCTGATTAAAGTCAGTGAGCCCAGACCGAACCAGGTGGTTAAGAGTCCGCTTGCGGTAAAAGGAGAGGCGAGGGGAGTCTGGTTCTTTGAAGCTTCTTTTCCGATCAAACTTTACGACTCGAACGGCAAGCAGATAGGTCTCGGCGTTGCCCAGGCGCAAAGCGACTGGATGACGGAAAACTTCGTACCTTTCTCAGTTATATTAAAATTCGAAAAACCCGAAACTCCTTACGGAACCCTTATCCTGCAAAAAGACAACCCATCGGGACTTCCCGAACACGAGGACCAGCTCGTGGTGCCGGTTTCTTTTTGATTTTACCCCGATTGAGTGGTATAAACTCCCTAGAGGATAAGGAACGGTTTATGACACCCAGCGGCATGGAAAACAAGCACATCTCCGAGCTTCGCGACAATGGAATTACTTTTTTTATTTCTCCCGGCAAGGAATTTCGGATTGGCCAAAATTTTTGGTTGGTTGTCTCAAAAAATCGCGTTGTCCGCGCGCATGCCTCGGCCCTCGTTGAAACGTCGGCTGGCACACTTGTAACGCTTACCACATCGTCCTTCGCAGCCGGCGAAGAAGGCGCGTCCGAGATATCCAAAACAGCCCCGCAGGATAACGATATCGCCATTAGATCCATGAGCCGCTTTGAACTCATGGCACTGGTACGCAATATCAAACTCTCTATACGCGGGCACATGCACAACGGCGGCCGAAAACGGACATGGCTGGACGACGCGCTTCTGTATAAAAGCACATTGCCCGAAGAAGAAACTCCGCGAACGTTTTTCCTAAGAGAGGCGCCGGAAACGCTCGAACCTCCGGATTTCTGCATTTAAAGAAATTTTTATAACCGCCGGCAAGGCGGCCTTTTATTTTTTACAAAAAAGGCTAAAATGCCTCCATGACTGTCGCCGGTAAAATTTCAGCCATAGTCGCATTTCTGGTGATGTTGAATCCTTTCGCACTTTTTATATTCCTTCACCCTGTAATGAAGGCTTTGAGCGCCAAAGATTTTTCCAAAGTTCTGTTCAAGGCATCGCTCATTTCTTTCGTCATCTTTTTTGTATTCGCCGCGACTGGAAATTTTGTTTTTGAAAAAATTTTCCAGATTAATTTCGAATCTTTCCGGATATTCGGCGGAATAATAATTTTCACTTCTACGTTCCTATTTGTTATAAACGGAAAAAAATCCCTTTTGGGCATGCAGGACGACCTTGGGGACATCGCCGCAGAACTCGCGTTACCTTTCATGGTGGGCGCCGGAACCATTTCCCTAAGTATCCTCATGGGCAACAAGTTCCGTTCTCCCACGGTAGCGCTGTTGCTGGCAGCCGTCTTTGCGATAAACTTTGCCGTCATCATTCTTCTGAAATACTTAAGAAGCGCGCTTCCGGAACGTCTCCGAGAAGCGTTCGATAAGTTCATGGAATTATTCCTACGAATAAACGGATTTTTTATGGGCGCCATAGCTCTTAACATGATAATAGTCGGGATAAACAACCTGTATTTTTGACGGCAGGGGGTGTGTGTATCTCTTCACTTGGGCTTCACCGAGGCCTGTGCAATAATTAAGCAGGTAAGTATCCCATGAATAAAAAAAATCTCACCATAGTTCTCTTCGCGGCTCTCATTGCCATATCCGTTTATTCCTACCGGGGCAGTATTTTTTTCCAAAAAATATCCCGGGATAGCATAATAGAGGCGATAGAAAAAAAGATATCGGCTCCGGAGCCTCTTAAATCGGGAGCTGCTGCCGCCAATAGTTCCTCGCTCACGCGGCAGGGTATTATAGTTTGGACGAACAAATACAGGATTGAGAACGGGCTTCCGCCGCTTGGGACGAACAAAATGCTGGACGACGCAGCACAAGCTAAAGCGAAAGATATGCTTAGCCGGCAATATTTTGAACATATTTCGCCGGACGGAAAAGGGCCGGCCGAGCTTGTTACGAACTCCGGATATGAATACATCACTGTCGGCGAAAATCTGGCGCTTGGCGGTTTCAAGGACGACCATGAGCTCGTCCAGGGATGGATGGATTCTCCGGGCCACCGCGCCAACATTTTAAACACCCGCTATACTGAAATGGGTGCCGCCTCCGTAAAAGGAGTTTTCGAAGGAGGAGAAACCTGGCTTTCGGTGCAGGAATTCGGGCTGCCGCTTTCGGCCTGCCCGGCGCCGGATAAAAATTTAAAAGTTGAAATTGAGAATTCCAAAGCCGAATTGAAAAGAACTTCCGATGAATTGGACGCGAAACTGCAGGAAGTTGAAAATACACGCCCCAAAAGGGGAGCGGATTACAACCGCAAAGTCGCAGAGTACAACGCTTTGATAGACCTTTACAACAGCCTTATCGAAAAAACCCAGTCGCTGATAGATTCCTACAACGAAAAAGTCGAGGTTTTGAATGTTTGCATAAAAGGGGACTAGCGCTTCCTAAATCAAGCGACCTTCACGGCTTCCTCCACAGTGGTAAAGCCCGCGATTATTTTTTCTGTAGCGTCCTGCCGGATGGTTTTAAAACCCATCTGATCTATATATTCTTGAAGCTTATTCATCGGGACTCCCTCCACAATGAGCGAGCGAATGTTGTTATCAAATTCCAAGACTTCAAAAAGCCCTATCCGGCCGCGGAATCCGCTTCCATGGCAAATGTCGCATCCGGCGCCTTTGACAAACCTCGCCTTTACATCATCCATTCCGAGAAAATGAAGGAGAGCCGGGTCCGGTGTATATTCTTTTTTACAGCTATCACAAACTTTTCCCACTAACCGCTGGGCCACAACACCGTTCAAAGCGTAGGCGATAAGACTTCTTTCTATCTGCATGTCAATGAGTCGCGCTACGGTGCCGATGGCCGTGTTTGAATGGACGGTGGAGAACATGATACGCCCGGTAAGCGCCGCGCGAATGGCGTATTCGGCGGTGTCCTTGTCGCGTATCTCTCCGATCATGACGATATCTGGATCTTGACGTAGAACCGATCGCATGCCCGACTCAAAGGTGAGCCCCTGGCCAGCCGGATTCACATTGGACTGCCGGATATCATCCAGGTAATATTCCACCGGATCCTCCAAGGTCATGATATTTTTTTCCTTGCTCCTTATTTCACGCAGAATGGAGTATAAAGTCGTGGTCTTCCCGGAGCCCGCCGGACCTGTGATAAGAAGCATACCGTAACTTTTTGTTATAAGTTTCCTCATTGTTTGCATGGATTTCGGGTCGAAACCAAGCTCATGCAGCGGTATGAGCATTTCCGCTCGATTGAGAAGTCTCATTACCGCGGTTTCGCCATTAACGGTGGGGAAAATCGATATTCTGACATCAAGTATTCTTTTTCTCTGGTCATGAGTATCAAAGTTCGGATCGTCGTGCTGCCCAAGCTTGATATCCGGTATCTCCACCTCCAGATGTCCGTCCTGTGGTATATTATGCGTGGTAATGTCCAAATTGGCCATCACTTTTATCCTATTCAAAACTGGCTCAAGCTCATGAAAAGGTCTGGTTTCTTTTTCCAAAAGCCGGCCGTCTATACGAAATCTTATCCGTATCTCGCGGCTTAAAGGCTCAATGTGGATGTCGGATGCGCGCTCCGCGATGGCAGCATCCATGAGGGCATGAATAAATTCATTGGGAGTCATACTTGCGTCTGATTTTTTTTCCATATGCGTTTATTATACCTCACTTGAAAAGTTTGGGCAAAACAAGTTGATAATTTTCTCCGCATGTTGTATAAAACGCTTAGAGTTTGAAAGGAATCACATATGAAATTCCTGATATTCGACATTTTCAACCTCCACGGTCCGGGGATGGTGGAGCTTTACAGGCAGCATGCTGCGTGTATCGCGAGGTCCATACCGATCCTGGAAACTCTTATTAATGAGAATATGGAGGGAGCCGACGAAACGATACAGGAGCTGGAGCACGAATGCGATGCCATTGCCAGCAAACTGGAGTACGCCATTGAAAACACCTTTCCTCTACCTTTTGATTGCGAAGAATTACACGAACTTATTTCCTCCATGGACGACATCATGGACAATCTCGAAGAAGCCGTGATCAAATTGGTAGACTATAGATTTACGCCCGACCGCGACATCAAAGAGCTCCTGAAAAAATGCAGTAACGCATTGGGCATCCTGGAAGAGGGCGTAGCGTGCCTTGGTGACCGGAACAAATCCCGGGCGTCAAAGAAATTTTGCGAACTCCGTGGAAAAATGAAGAATATCGAAAAAGACTGCGACGTTCTGGAGCGGCAGATTATTCGGGAAAGCTACTATGTGCCGCCGGAAGAAACTTTGACACTAAAATACAGCGGAGTGCTGTCATTCATAATGGACCGAAAAATCTTGCAGCAATGTTTTACGGAATATAACAACCTTAGGAAAAGACGCGAGGTCGCAGAATGTATAGAGGACACAGTGGATATGTGCTGGCATGTTTTTCATATAATAAAGAAAATAACGCTCAAGTGGGCCTAGCGGAGGACCTCTCCCGCTACACGCGAGTTACCGAGCATGAAAGCTTTACCGGACATTTCTTTTCTGCCTTCAGGCTGCAGAGCGACGATTTTTAAAGCGCCGCCGCCACAGCATACCGCGGGAAAACCCTCAAACATAAATACCAACCCCGGAAGGCATTCGTCCCGAGGCAGAGAAATTATCTCTGCTTTTTTTATTTTTAAACTTCTGAAATTTGTATCTTGTCCGCCAGCTGGAGTATTGTACCTGGCATAAGTTCCCGGCCACGGATCAAAAGCTCTTACCATCCTTTCGATATCTTCCGCGCTTCTCGACCAGTCGATGTGGCCGTCTTCTTTTTTCAAAAGTTTTGTGTAAGTAGCCCGGCTTTCATCTTGCTCTTTAGGCTTCAGTTTGTTTTCGATCCAGCCGGGTAAAATTTTCAAGAGCAACTCTGAACCAAGGTCGAACAGTTTCACTGAAAGTGACGACAAAGTATCCTGACCTGAAACGGCTAACTCTTCTTGCGCTAAAATCGGGCCCGCGTCCATTTCTTTTTTTAAAAGTATGACGGAAACTCCGGTAATTTTGTCTCCGTTTAAAATAACTGCCTGCTCCGGCGTAGGTCCGCGGTATTTCGGAAGAAGCGAAGGGTGAATATTTAAAATGCCTTTCGGAAATATATTCAGTACTTCCTCCGAGAGGAGCTTGCCGTAAGAAGCCAAAATTCCGACATCAGGCTTTTGGGCAGCCAGCAGTTTTGCGAAAGTTCCGTCCAATTTTTTCGGCTTTAATATTTTTATGCCATGCGCAGCGCTCCAGATCTCAACTTCGGGAGACTCGGTAGTGACAATAACATCGGGCCGAAACCCATGTCCGAAAATTTTTTTTAGCGCCGTAACGGCGCGGTGAGAAGAGCCGAAAAAAATTATTTTTGGCATTGTTTTAAGACTTTGCGCTTACGTCGAGCTTTTGGATGTTGCGCGCCCGATCGATGAATAAAATTCCGCCCAAATGGTCCATTTCGTGCTGCAAAACCCTCGCAAAGAGTCCGGCAGCACCGCGGCTTTTCTTCTTTCCGCTCTCATCGCTATATTCAATGGAGACTTTCTCGGGCCTCGACACATCTCCATATAACCCGCGAACTGAAAGGCAGCCTTCTACGTCTTTCGTTTTCTTACGCGACAACTTAGTAAAACTCGGATTGATGAACGTTATAAAATTTTTTGTCCGCTTTTTTTCTTCCTCGAAACGTTCCGGAAAGAGCACGTCCTCCGCGACCAGAAATATGCGTAAGGAAAACCCGATTTGAGGAGCCGCAATGCCGATGCCGTCCGGCTCATTGAACATGGCTTCCGCCATTTGCAGAATAATTGGCTGGGCGGCTTTAAACTCCTTTACTGGATCGCTTTCTTTTCTTAAAATTGTGGCGTCTTTTTGCAAGATCATGTATTTACGCTGTTTTGCGATTGATAATTCTTGCCTCTTGATTCCTGATTTAAATATTTGGAAATTTCAATTTCGCCGAAAGAACGCATTTTTTTTACGGCCCCGGTCCCTTCGGAATAATATTTACCCTGAATTTCGTCGAGGATTTTCCAATAATCTGGTTTTTTTATTGTTTCTTTCAGTTCTTCGAGCACCGCCTTTGAAAGCATGGCTCCGACGGTGGGGGACATTTTGCTTTTTTTGTAGAGAAACCAAAGCGCAAGGGATTCAAGCTGCTCTCGGGAAAAGATTTTAAGCGCGGTTTTGACCAGCATTCCGTCTTTCCCGCGAATAAAAACCGCTTTTTCTTTTCTTATTTTTTGGACAGCGTCGTGGAAAAAATCTATAAATTCTTTGATGTCGTTTTTCGGCATTTTATTGTTTTAAGCCTAGCAAATTTAAGCTTTTTCGTAAAATTGCATTTTTTTAAAAAAAATAACCCCGTATAATAACGAGGTCCCTCAGAGATACTGTTGCGTATGGCCTTTTACGTATTCCGCCATAGTCAGCCAATACGCGGCCAGTTCGCGGGGATTGCCGCCTTTTATTTTATTGGACATAAGCAGATCCGATACCGGATTGGCGAACCAGTCCGACAAGTTTTCGGTCCTGCCGCGGCTCTGGGCTTTTAAAATGGCTTCAACCAAAGAAATGAATGTGGGCATATCCGGCGGAAATTCATCGAGTTTTGTTTTTTCGAGCCTTCGGGCTCTGAACTCGTATTCCCTGGGCGGGGGACAGTAGTAAACTCTCCCCATTAATCCGTCGAAAAAATATTCCCGCCGGCGCTTTCCCAAAGAGCGGAAAATATCCTGGCGCTCTAGATACCGCCGAATCAGAACAAATGCGACATCATACGCGGAAATTCCGCCTAGGCGTTCTTTCTCCCTGTCGCGCCTGTAAAACGAATCCAGCTTCAGGTGGTCTTCGAAGTCTGCCAGGTTTAGAGAACGACGATACCGGTCCAGAAATCTGTTCTCGATGGAGGAAGCAACTCGCTTGATCTTTAATAAAGCATTCTCAAGCTTTAATTTAGGCATTTTACGGCTCCTTTCTTTTCAAACAACAAATCGAGAAAGGCAAAAATTACGCCATTATTAAAGCAAATAGTACAATAATGTCAATAGCAACGCAAAATTAAACCCTGAAGCGCATCACACTATTTGTTAGGAATTTTTGGAAATTATTTTAGCGATTTCAGCTTCGGAAAAACCTCTATCTTTGAGAGCAGTTGCCCAGCCTTCTTCATCATCCTTTGCGGCGGCGCCTCCAACGAAGCGCGTAGATCTGTCGCGCACGGTCAAGCTTATTTTAAGTTTCAACAGGTTTTCAAGAATTTCATCCCTGCTCATGCCGGCTTCGCGATATTTCGCGATCAATCCGCGGACATCGCTGTCGGGAATGGCCATATTGCTGACAATTTCTTGTTTTTCTATATTCGGATATTCCATATATTATATATTGACACAAATAAATCCTTTTTTGAATAACTTTTTGTCCCGCTTATTGAACGATGCGCGAACGTATTTTGAGCATAACCTTGCGCCCTGAAGGCCGCAAGGTGGCCTCCGTCGCTCACCCAGCCCCGCCATTGG
>JACOXN010000016.1 GCA_016176295.1 Candidatus Giovannonibacteria bacterium | reverse complement strand
ATGCGGAGCGTCGCAAAGCGACGCGACGGGGGTTTCCGCCAGAATTCGCCAAGGGTTTTTGAAATCCAAAAGAAGCGAGCGGGACGCGAGGCGGGGGTTTATGATGAGTACATCATTCAAAACTTCGTTTTGCGAGCCAATCTGGAAGCGAATAATTATTAATATTTAACATAAATCTTTTTCTGTGAACAAATTCTTTCTCTACGCTAGAAAATCTACCGACGAGCCAGATCGTCAGATTTTGAGTATTGAATCGCAGATTGACGAGTTGAAAGAATTTGCCACGCGAGAGCAGTTAGAAATTGTTGAAACTTTTGTTGAATCACAGACCGCTAAAGAGCCGGGCAGACCTATTTTCAACAATATGCTCTCGCTCATAGAAAAAGGCAAAGCGAGGTAAGTTTATGTTAAATATTGCTTTTGGGCAGAGCAAATACTATGTAGATAATCTTTCAGAGAATGTGAAGCGTGGACTTCGACAAAAAGTAAGACGAGGCGAACAAAGTGGTCAAGCTCCGACTGGATATGTAAATGACAAATTGAACAAGAAAATTGTTCCCGATGTTGAAAGATTTCGCCTCGTCAGAAAAATGTTCGAAGTCTACGCTACTGGAAATTATTCTCTGAAAGATACAAGAAATTTGCTCGCCCAAAAGGGCTTGGTGTCTAAAAATGGTAAAGTTCTTACCGTTTCAAACACGCAAATGATATTGAAAAATCCTTTCTATTACGGAATGTTTTTGTTCAACAAAGAACTTTACCAAGGAAAGCACGAGCCAGCGATTTCAAAGAAACTTTTTGATAAATGTGCGGAAGTGTCGGCGAGGAATGCTCACCCGATGAAGCGAGGAATTAACAAGCATGTCTTTCGCGGACTAATGAAGTGTGCAGAATGCGGTTGTGGTATTACAAGCGAAGTGAAGAAAGGTCATACCTATTATCGTTGCACTAAAAAGAAAAGCATCTGCACACAAAAATATATCCGCGAAGAATTCCTCGCCGAACAAGCGAATGACATTATCAAAAAAGTTTCTTTGCCGTCCGAGTGGAAAGAATTCATGCTCGCTGAACTCGACAAGGAACAAGCGAGCAGTTTCCACTCTGACGCCCTTTTCGTTCAAAATCTGAAAAATCAAATCAAAAGTGTTGAGGAGACGCTAGACAGGCTTCTTGACGCTCATTTGGATAGCACAATAACGGGCGAGGAGTATATCGCCAAGAAGCAAAAGCTCCTCAACCAAAAGGTTGATTTTTCAGAGAAATTGAAGGATTTTGAACGAAAAGGCAATCGCTGGCTCGAACTTTCTCGTCAATTCATTTTAGACAGCAACCAAGCCATAATTATCGCTTCCGAAGAAAATCTCGAAGCTAAAAGAGATTTTCTTAAAAAGATTGGCTCGAACCCCCGCCTCGCGTCCCGCTCGCTTCTTTTGGAGATTTCAAAAACCCTTGGCGAATTCTGGCGGAAACCCCCGTCGCGTCGCTTTGCGACGCTCCGCATTTTGGCGAAAAAACGAATTCCGAAACTTGGCTGCCGGGGTAGGAGTCGGACCTACATAAACAGCTTCAAAGGCTGCTGTCCTACCGTTAGACGACCCGGCAATAAGATATTTTTGTATTAGCGATTCCCGACTAATTTGAACAGCAAATTTGTACAATAAAAATACGCTCTTTGCAAACACGACCGCGAGTTGAGTTCATATTTCTCTTATCTCCACAATTTTTCTCTTTTTGCACTGCAGTGAACAATGGCGTGTTACGTAAATAAAAAACTATTTCTTCTGAAAATACTGCGCAAATTTCTGCCACAATAGGTTTATTTCTTCTTGCGGTATGATATTATTCAGCACTTCCCTGATGACATATCCTGCACCTTTTCGCGTCATTAATTTATCTGGTCCGCCGGCTGGCATGCCACGCGCGCGCCATTCCCGCATCAATTCCGAGGCGGATTGCATGGGAATAACCACGAGCACAAGGTCATCAAGGTCTTCCCGGGTAATCATGCCCTGTTTTGCGCGCCGGATTTGCGCAATCTTGTGCTCGCGCGCGTCCGGGTTAATGGTAAATTGTACGCCTATATCGCGCGCCTGCTCTTCCGCCGCCACATTCACGCCGCGGAATTTTTGTTTCTTGTGGATGATGAAATCAATTTTCTGCTCCACATCTTGAAACACGTCGCCAGAAAAAATATCGAAATCGGCGCCCGTGTCGTAAGACATTTTTCTTAGGATATTTTTTACCATGGATTCAGCGACAAAACCGGCTTTTTCGAGCATTGTTTTATCCCGAAACTGCGCGCAATACGCTTTATATGCGCCTTTTTTAAATTTATCAACAAGACCGATGTCCGACTCACTCGCGATGATCTGAAAATCTAAAAGGCGCCCCAATTTATGTTTGGCACGCTCCACCAGATATTTTTTTATGACACTTCGCGATGCAAAAGCTTTATCGAGATGATAAAAAACATCCCACTCCATGTCCGTCATTATCTCGCCAAAGGTAGCCACGTCAACTTTTCCATCATGTTCATATTCAAATATTTTTTTTTGAGGATTAAAACGGGTCTCCCGATCGCCGAGCGTTTTTTCAAGAATGCATTGAGGATTGTCGAGGCAAGAAAGCTGGCGTTTGAGTTCGGCCATGATCTCTTGTTTCTCTTTCTGAATATCAAAAATTTCATGCTGTGTACTCGCCGTATTTTGTTGTCGCAATGCGGCCTGGCGCAAATGCCATTCAATCGCACTCTGAAGCTCGGACAGTTCGCTCTCCGAAAGCTTGCTTTTACCAAGATCCTCATGGGCAAGACCGCGCATGAGAGATAAATCTTTTTCAAATCGTTGACGCATGAATATAAATTTATGTTGTACACGCCGCTATATCCAAAAATACGCTCCTGCAATGGCATCAAACCGTCTGCTGACCTCCCGCAATCAATTCCACCACTGCAAGCTCAAGCGGGAGCTGGGGAATCGGGGTTTTTTTGAATTGCTGCATGTTTTGTAAAATCAGGTTTACCGCGCGGGAAAGATCGGCGGCGGCGAATTTGCCAAGATGCTCCGCAATACATTCGTGCTCGTCGGGAAGCATTTCATCCTCCACATATTTTTTGAGCGCAGGATCGATTTTCAAAAAAAATGCATTGCGAAAATACTGGAGCAGTATTTTCATAATTTGTGCGGATTCGTATCCTTGATCGAAAAACTCCTGCACAATCTTCAGCGATTCCGGAATATTTTTTTCCGCAATCAGGCGAAAGAGCGTTTTTACTCCTTCGCGGCGCGGAATGCCCAAAACTTCTTCCACATCCGCACGGGTAATTTTTTTATCTTCCACCGCCATAATCTGCCCTAAAATACTTTCCGCATCGCGAAGCCCTCCTTCTGCGGCAAAAGCAATCAATCGCGCGCCTTCCGGATCGAGCGCGGTTCCCTCTTTTTTTGCAATTTTCTGGAGGCGCGCGCAGATATCCGCAATGCCCGGCCGGCGGAATACATAGTGTTGGGTACGGGAAATAACCGTGGGAAGCACCTTGTCAAGCTCCGTTGTCGCGAGAATAAACACCGCATGCGCCGGCGGCTCTTCAAGAGTTTTTAAAAGCGCATTAAAGGCATCCTTGGTAAGCTGATGACATTCGTCGATAATATAGGTCTTGAATTTCCCTTGTGTCGGCACTGTCCGCACTCCTTCGCGAAGCTCGCGAATTTCATCGATACCGCGGTTTGATGCGGCATCGATTTCAATCAAATCCATGGCTCGTCCCTCATTGAACTGCTTGCAGGAATCGCAGATATTGCATGGCCGTTCTTTGCCGGCGCAATTGAGCGATTTCGCAATAATCCGCGCAATGGTGGTTTTTCCCACCCCGCGCGGGCCGGAAAAAAGATATGCATGCGCAACGCGATTTAGTTTTAGCGCATTGGCAAGCGCCCGCACCACATGCTCCTGCCCCACCACTTCATCAAAATCTTTGGGGCGGTATTTGCGGTATAATACAAGATTTCCTGATTCTGCCATAACGAAAATGTATCATAAATTCGCAGTGGAATCAACGTATCCGTAACATCTCACGCGCCTAAATGCCATAATTACAAAGAAAAAACGCGGAAATTCCGCGTTTTAGATTATATGGGTCCCCTGCCGAATAGCCTTATGAGCTGCAATTGCATAAATTCGGGCGAATCATATAGTGATTCGCGGGAAATTTAGCAAAGCCGGGTACTCCCGTGCGAAGCGTAAAATTTCCCCGGCTTTTGCTCAGGGAAGCAAAAGAATTTTTCAAAAAATTTCTTGGCTTATCTATCAAGATA
>JACOXN010000021.1 GCA_016176295.1 Candidatus Giovannonibacteria bacterium | reverse complement strand
AAATGCTTTTAATTGTGTACACTGTATATTTCATATCTCGTATTGAACTGTGCGCGCCTGCCTGCCGGCAGGCAGGTCTGCCAGTTCCGCCACTCGCCCAAATTTTATTAATTTACTCTGCGAATATTTTCCAGACGTAATTACTGTTAAGATACCACTTGTGAACCATGGAAAATCTTTCCGAACCGGTATTGATACTGTTTGTATTCAGGCCTTTTAAATTTTTCGGGACGGCATAGATATAATGAGGCGAGAAAAGAAAAATAGCCGGCATGTCTTTTTCTATTTCCTTCTGGATATCCTGGTATAGTTTCAGACTTTTTTTCGGGTCCTGTTCAGAGCGCACCGACTCCAGCAGTTTGTCGGTTTTGGAATTGGCGTACAGGGCTATATTGTACCCCGGGTGCGCCCTTTGCGAAGAATGCCAGAACGCGAAAAGATCGGGGTTTTTCCCCACCACCTCTTCGCCATAGATGAAAGCGTCGTAGCGTCTGGGACCGATGACCGACTGTTCCAGATTATCCAGGTTAAATGTTTTGACGTCAACTTTTATGCCTATTTTACTCCACATTTCCTGGAGCATTTTGGCGGTTTTCACAAGCTCCGGCGCCGTTGCGGTGGTGAGAGTTATCTCGACGTTTCCTTTGTATTTTTTTAATAGTTCGCGGGCCGCATCCGGGTCGTAGGAATCATTCGCGTTTTCTGAAGATGACGCTAGAAAGGGAATAGGTCCGTTGATCGTTTCTCCGTAATTTTTTAATATTTTTTCAACCAGTGCCTTTTTATCGGTTCCCAAGTTGAGAGCTTTTCTTACCCCGGCCGAGGCCAGGGATTTTTTGGCGTCCTTATTCAAGAAAACCGCGATGACTCTTTGCAGGTCCACAGTTTTTACAGTGAGTTTTTTATTCGTCAGCCCGCCTACGTACTCGGGAGAAATAGCGCCCAAAGAGTCTATCATTCCTTTCTGGAGAGCATCCACGGCATCTTTTTCTTTTTCGTAGAATTTAACATCAAAGTTTTTAATGTTTGGTTTTCTTTCCGCGAAATATTTGTTGGTTTCCAAAGATATTTCTGTTATAGAGCCTAAAGAATTTCTTTTCTCGGAATTTATCTTATACGGTCCCGCTCCCACGGGATTGGTATTAATGTCCACGATTGATATTTGGGAAGCCGGTACCGAGCCCCAAACATGTTTCGGCAAAATGCCGAGCGTCAGATTATCCATAAAAGGCGCGTAGGCTTTTTTTAATTCAAAAACCACGGTACGGTCGTCCGTTTTGGAAATTTCCACTCCTTCCCAGTTTGCTCTCCTGGGGCTCTGCACCGAAGGATTTTTCGCCAGTTCCACAGTAAAAAGAACATCGTCGGCGGTAAACTTTTGGCCGTCGGACCAGCGAAGATTTTTTTTAAGAATGAAAGTGTACGTCAGCCCGCTGGCGCTGATCTCGTGAGATTCGGAAAGCCGGTCGGTGAGATTGCCTTCTTCATCGTAAGCCATTAGCCCCGCATACACCAAAGAGACCAAATCCCTGTCGGCATCCGTTTGCGCGAAAATCGGATTGATGAATCGTGGATTACCCACAATGCCTTCTCGGAGCGTTCCTCCAAAAGCCGGCTGCTCAATGCCGTTCATCTGTATCAATTTTCCCGTCATCCCGAGGAGCGACATGAGCGCTATGGCCGCAAGAATAATAAGCGCCAAAACTTCGGCACGTGTCAGTACCTCGGGAAGGTAGAATATGCTGCGTCTAACCAAAGATTTCTTTTAACTTATAATGAAGCTTAAGAAAGAACCCGCTATAAATAAAGTAGCAAGCACAAGAGTTGAAATGAACAGTATTTTTTCCAGGCCTCTTTTTGAGCGATAAATCTCGCCACCACCGCCGAAAGCCGAGCCTAAGCCGACTCCGCGCTGTTGAAGCAGTATTGCGCTTACCAAAAGCGTCGCTATCAATATTTGTCCCCAGAAGAGTAAATTGCGCATTATTCTACCAGGTTAGCATGGCCGGAGTTCAAAGTCAACCTTTCAAATAATCACTAAAATTTTTTCTATGGAGTTTTCGATAAAATTTAATAGCGAAACGATGTGCTTCGCCGTTCGCGCTTAACAGAAGATTTTTCAGAGATTCTGGTAATTTTTCAAGCGGCATGGGGGCTGGCCTGTTGTTGAATAAAACCGATTCGCCTTTATGTTTTTTATTTTTTGTGAGCGAGATCATCTTTATGGGAAGACGGAATTTTGCGAGCGTAGACATCGCCGCATTCAATTGGGCTTTACCGCCGTCAATCAAAATTACTTCGGGGTAGTTCCATTCACTGTGGTTTAGTCGTCGGAATAGAACCTCGCGCAGCATGGCAGTGTCATCGGAATGGAGCACTGTTTTTATCCTGAATATTCTGTATTCAGATTTTTGGAATCCGTTTTCCCGACCCGAGGCCGGTCCACCTTGGGCGGAGAATACCGCCATTGAACCGTAGGCGAATTTACCCTGGATGTTGGCAATATCGTACGCTTCCATTCTAGAAATATCTTTGAGGCCGAGCAGGAATTTTAGCGCGTAAATGGCGCGCTCCCGGTCGGATGGCAGGTCGCGCTTTACTACCGAACGCTGTTCGAATATTCGGGCTAGGGCGTTTATTTGATTTCGGGCCTTTGCCGCTTCCTCGTATTTTTGTTCATGAGAAAGTTTTTTCATTTCTTTTTTTAGTTCTCTTGAGAGCGTTCCGCTTTTTCCGGAGAGTATTTTTTTTATGGAGGAAATATTTTTTTTGTAGACCTCACCCTCCGGACTCTCTCCTTCGTAAAGAGAGGGGAGTATGCAGCAATATCCGGGGCATCTCCCGATCCTGGTGTTGAGACATGCTCCTTTGTGCGGTTTTTTGCACGTGCAATAAGGAAAATATTTTCTCAACGACCTCAAAACTGATTTTAAAACCCCGGCTTCGGTGAAAGGGCCGAGATAGTCGGCTTTTCGGTATGAAGCCTGGTGAGTGGTGAAAATTCTAGGAAAGCGTTCTTTGGTGAACAATACATATATGTATTGTTTATCGTCGCGCATCAGTACGTTGAATTTTGGATGATGCTTTTTTATAAGTTCCGATTCCCGGATAAGCGCTTCGGCTTCCGAGGCCAAAATTTCCCAGGAAATTTCCGCAGCTTCATTAAGCAGTGAAGCGGTCTTATGCGAGAGGTTGCTTTTGGCGAAATATGATTTTACGCGCGCCTTAAGATTGCCGGCTTTTCCGACATAAAGTCTTTTTCCTCCTTTGCCGGTGAATATATAAATCCCCGGTTTTTGCGGCATTTGTCCAGGTTGTTTTTTGACAGGCATACGGATATATTAGACTTAGATATCGAGATTGCAATATGGTTAAAGTAAGACAAAAAAAACGATCAATTTTTTTGATTGGCAAGATAACTAAAGCCTCAGCCAGAATAGTAAAAAAAGCTCTTGAAAAATTGGATGCCGCTTCCAGTGAAGAGATATTATTTTTTATAAATAGCACTGGCGGGGACGCGAAAGCTTCCGTGGAAATCCATCATGCCATTCATAATGCGAAGTCGTATGTGAAAACAATCGGTTTCGGTAACTTGTATTCCGGGGGACTGATGGTTTTGCAGGGCGGAGACGAAAGATTTGCCGTTCCACGGTGTAGGTTAAAATTTCATCAGATTTGTATGGAATTCAATGGAAAATATTTGTTGAATGCCAAAGTTATGAATGCACTGGCTTATCGCGCTTTTAGAGCAGATGCTATGGCAGTTTACATTCTTACCTCCAGAAGCAGATCCGTAGAAGAAATTTTAAAATTATTTGATGAAGACGCCGCCATTTCCAGCCATAAGGCCAGAAGGTTGAAAGTTATCGATGGAATTTGGAGAAAGCCTGTTCACTGCCCACGATAAAAAATAAAAAAATCCCGCGGTTCTCCGCCGGGGTTGTTTTTTATATTTCGCACTATAACGGATACTTGATAAACTCTTGACAATTGCGTATAATAGCTTGTTGTGGCTGACAAGAACCAAGCTTTCATAAAATTAAGAGGAGCCAGGGTGCACAACCTGCGGGACGTTAATTTGGATATTCCGAAGGGAAAATTTGTGGTGATAACCGGTCTTTCAGGTTCGGGGAAATCATCCCTGGCTTTTGATACTATTTACGCCGAAGCGGAAAGGCGGTTCGTGGAATCGCTTTCGAGCTATGCCCGGCAATTTTTGGGCGTGAAAGAAAAGCCCGATGTCGAATCCATTACGGGCTTGTCGCCGGCCATAGCCATTGACCAAAAAAGCGTTTCAAAAAATCCCCGTTCCACGGTAGGCACCATCACGGAAATATATGATTATTTGAGGATACTTTTTTCCAGAGCCGGCGTGCCGCACTGCCCGAAGTGCGGGCGGATCATCGGAAAGCAGAGCGTCGACGAAATTTTAAGCCATGTGCTTAAGCTGAAGTCCGGTTCGAATATTTCGGTGCTGGCCCCGGTAGTCCGTTCCAAAAAAGGGGAACACAGAGGAATTATCGAAGAAGTAAAACGCGGCGGTTTTTTGCGCGTGAGGGTGGACGGCGAGGCGAAAAGAATAGAGGATATACCCGAAGAAAGATTTTTGGACCCGAAAAAAGTTCATAGTATCGAGGTAGTGGTGGACCGCCTGATAGTTGATAAACATCTGGACCGACCGCGCCTCCGGGAATCCCTGGAAACCGCTTTGCGGATAGGGAAGGGAATACTGTTGGTAAACACGGGCAAGGAAGACCTTCTTTTTTCGGAAAACTTTGCCTGTCCGGAATGCGGAATTTCCGTGCCCGACATCGAGCCCCGGCTTTTTTCTTTTAACAGTCCTTACGGAGCGTGCCCCAATTGCACCGGCCTTGGAAATACTATGGAGGTCGACACTTCACTCGTTATCCCAAATTCCAATTTGACCATCGCCGAGGGAGCCATAAAACCCTGGTCAACGGCTTCGCACCGCGTGGGCAGGCAGTCGTGGTATTGGTGGATACTTTCGGATCTTGCCGAAAAACATAAATTTTCCCTGGATGCGCCGGTCAAGGCTTTGTCTAAAAAAGTAATTGATCTTATTTTATTCGGAGATGAGAGTTTCTCAGCCGCAAGCTTCGCAAGCGGGCAGTCCAGCCGCGATGCAAAAGCTTCGGGCTGGGAAGGAGTGGTGGGGAATCTGAAGCGCCGCTGGAAAGAAACCGATTCGGAGTGGACCCGTGAAGAAATAGAAAAATATATGAAAATAGAAAAATGTCCGGCGTGCGCGGGCCGGCGCTTGCGGCCGGAGGCTTTGGCGGTTACATTTCCTGCCTCGCCGGCAGGCGGGTCAGAAAAAAATATCGCTCAGATAAGCGAACTTTCGGTAGGAAAGGCGAGCGAATTTTTCAAAAAAGCCGGTGAATCGCTTCAGGGAAAAAATTTGAAGGCCGTGGGGGTGCTGATAAAAGAGATTGAGCGCAGACTGCAGTTCTTGCTTGAGGTGGGTCTGGATTATCTTTCTTTGGAGCGCGAATCCACCACGCTGGCTGGCGGAGAAGCGCAGCGGGTAAGGCTTGCGACCCAGCTAGGTTCGTCTTTGACCGGAGTTATTTATGTATTGGACGAGCCTTCGATCGGACTTCACCCTCGCGACCATTCGCGGCTTTTAAAAACTTTGAAAGGCCTCCGCGACCTGGGAAACAGCGTACTCGTCGTGGAGCACGACCCGGAAACCATGAAAGAAGCCGACTATATAATAGATATGGGACCGGGCGCCGGAAAACACGGCGGCAAAGTTGTTTTTGAAGGAACATATAAGGAAGTTTTGAAAGCAAAAACTTTAACCGGGGAGTATTTGAGTGGAAAGAAAGAAGTCAGAGCCGCCTCACCTGCCGCAGTTGTGTCGGCTGGTTCAATTAAAATCATTGGCGCGTCAGAACACAATTTGAAAAATGTCGATGTAAAAATTCCTCTCGGTAAACTTGTGGTGGTTTCTGGAGTTTCCGGTTCGGGAAAATCATCGCTGGTGGACGATATCCTGGCCAGGGCTCTGCTTAAGCATTTTTATGATTCAAAAACGGAGCCGGGGAAATACAAAAAAATAGAAGGCCTGGAAAACCTGGATAAAGCGGTTCTGATGGACCAGTCTCCTATTGGGAGAACGCCGCGCTCCAATCCCGCGACCTACACCGGAGTTTTTTCCCTCGTGCGGGAGTTTTTTGCACGCACCGTGGAAGCACGGGCGAGGGGATACAAAGCGGGGCGGTTTAGTTTTAATGTAAAAGGAGGAAGATGCGAAGCCTGCGAAGGACAGGGTGTCAAAACCATCGAAATGTATTTTTTGCCGGATCTTTATGTGGAGTGCGAAGAGTGCCGTGGCACAAGGTACAATCGCGAAGCTTTGGAAATTTTATACGAAGGAAAAAATATTGCCGAAGTGCTGGACCTTTCGGTTGAGGAGGCTTATCCCTTTTTTAAGGATATCCCGCAGATAGAACAGCGCCTCAAAACTTTGGTGGAGGTAGGTTTGGGATATATGAAATTGGGACAGTCCGCGACTACACTTTCCGGCGGGGAAGCCCAGAGGGTGAAACTGGCTTATGAACTTTCAAAAAAAGCTACCGGCAAAACCATGTACATACTGGATGAGCCGACTACCGGGCTCCATTTCGACGATATCCAAAAACTTCTTTCCATTTTGCGGGCCCTTGCCGACAAAGGAAACAGCGTTGTAGTAATTGAGCACAATCTGGATATTTTGAAGAACGCCGATTGGGTAATAGACATGGGCCCCGAAGGCGGGGAAGGCGGAGGAACGGTGGTGGCGGAAGGCAAGCCGGAAGATGTCGCCAAAGCAAAAAATTCTTACACTGGTGCTTGGCTCAAGAAAAATGTATAGTTGGCCGAAGATCTAAAAAGGTCGCAGGTTGATTCCTGTTTTTTTGTATGATTTACTTAAGATAGCTTTTTACGCGCACATTGATTTGCAGGAGGCCGCGTGGAGTATCGAGTGAATCTCAGGCACAATCTTGGGCACAATATAACAATGGAAGAGCTTGAGCGTCTGCGTAATGGCGGTCCTTATGGCATCAAAGTAAATTGGTCCCTTATTAAGTGGACCGAGTCACGGGATAATGGCGAGCTGGACGCCATCGCCAAAATAGATATGATCGCATTGTTGTTGCTTCATTGTGACAACAATCCCTTTCGGAATCATCCCATTCAGGTCGGGTTCCAGATTAAACTTTCTAAAATAATGCCACAGCGCGAGGCCGCCTGCAAAAAAGATAAAAAAAACATGCACAAGATTTCCGAGAGGCGTCTTTTACATAACTACCGGCATCCGCTGGTCCCTATAATAATCGTAGACCCTGATAAAAGGGGAAAGTTGAGGCGGGACCTTAAGGCTATGTTCATGAGAGCGGCCCAGAGGTCGCATAAGATACTTTTGATAGCCAGAGCCAGGAATATTTCCATGCCATTAGTTAGTTTGAGAGGGGAAACTTGACACCCCTCTTTTTTGTTTATAATATTGCATTAGCACTCTAAGGTCAGGAGTGCCAAGATAATGCAAATCAACGAATGATATTCGAATGCAACAAATTAGTATAAGATTAGTAGATTAACATCTTATTTATGTTAAACATTAAACCTTTAGGCGACCGGGTTCTTATAGAGCCTTTGAGCGAAGAAGAATCCAAGAAAACAAAGAGCGGGATTTTTATTCCAGACACCGCGGATAAAGAAAAACCCCAGGAGGGGCGCGTTATCGCCGTGGGCGACGGAAAGCTTTTGGAGAACGGCAAATTGCAGCCCATGAACATAAAGAAAGGCGACAGGGTCTTGTTTTCAAAATACGGTCCTTCAGAGTTCAAGGTTGACGATAAAGAATATTTGATAGCGAAAGAAGAAGATATACTGGCGATTGTACAATGATGCCAATATGCAAATGAATGCCAATCAACAAATTGCGAATATGAATGAAAATCAACTTGTATTTCCGGAGTTGTCGTATAAATTGACGGGTATTTTATTTGCAGCGCACAATGAGTTAGGTAGGTATTGCAATGAGAAGCAGTACGGAGATTTACTGGAGAAAATGTTTCAGGAGAAATCAGTTACATATGAAAGAGAGAAAATCATCCCGGAATCGTTTATGGGTGAAAAAACAGGAAGAAACAAAATAGATTTTATTATTGACGATAAAATTGTTTTAGAATTAAAATCTACAAGAATTTTATCGCGGGAAGCATATTATCAAACCAGGCGATATTTAGATGCATATGGTAAGAAACTGGGGATCTTAGTAAATTTTAGAGATAAGTATCTCAAACCCAAGCGCATTTTAAATTCCTCAATTAATTAGCAATTAGCATTATTGGCATAATATTAGCATATTAGCATCACATATATGGCAAAAGAAATAAAATTCAACGAAGACGCGCGCGAAGCGTTAAAACGCGGCATTGATAAATTAGCCGAAGCGGTAAAAATGACTTTAGGCCCCAGAGGCAGGGCGGCAGTTGTGGAGAAAGCTTATGGAGCTCCGCAGGTTACTTTTGATGGAGTAACGGTGGCCAAAGAAATCGAGCTCGCCGATAAATACGAAAATTTAGGCGCGGAATTCATCAAGCAAGCCGCTGAAAAGACCAATGACCGAGTGGGTGACGGTACAACCACGGCTGTCGTTTTGGCGCATGCGATGATTGAGGAAGGCGAAAGGGTTATCCATGAAAAGGGTTTCAATGTAATTCAGCTCGCGGAAGAGCTTAAAAAGGGAAGCTTCGCTGTGATTGCCGCGCTTGAGGCGCAAAAAGAGGAAATAAACGACAACAAAAAAATTGAAGAAGTGGCCCGGCTCTCCGCTAAAGACCAGGATATCGGAAAATTGATAGCCGAGGTGATGGCTAAAGTCGGCCGCGACGGCGTGGTTACGATAGAGGATTCCAATACCATCGGCAATTCCTTTGAGATAGTGGAAGGGATGCAGTTTGATCGGGGTTACATATCTCAATATATGGTAACGAACCCGGAAAGAATGGAATCGGTCCTTGAAGATCCGTATATTTTGGTAACCGACAAAAAGATATCGGCACTATCCGATTTCATCAAACTTTTGGAGAAGATCGTACAGACAGGAAAAAAAGAGCTGGTGATAATTGCGGATGACGTGGACGGCGAGGCGCTGGCCACACTGGTAGTAAACAAATTGCGCGGAGTTTTCAACGTGCTTGCGGTGAAAGCTCCGGGCTTCGGAGACCGCAGAAAAGAAATGCTGCAGGATATCGCAATGCTGACGGGGGCGCAGTTTATTTCCGAAGATCTCGGCAAAAAACTGGAAAACGCTGACGTTTCCGATCTCGGAAGAGCGCACCGCGTTGTTTCGGATAAAGACAATACAACTATAGTAGGCGGACATGGTGATAAGAATAATATCGAAAAGCGCGTTGCGCAGATAAAAGCGCAGATGCATAAGACCGAATCCGAATACGATAAGAAAAATTTGAAAGAACGCGTCGGAAAGCTTTCCGGCGGGGTCGCTGTTATCAAAGTCGGAGCTCCCACGGAATCGGCCCAGAAAGAACTGAAGCAAAGGGTTGATGACGCCGTGGCGGCAACGCGAGCGGCCATGGAGGAGGGAATAGTGCCCGGCGGTGGAGTCGCGCTGTTTAATATCGCGAAAAATATCGAAAAACTGAAAAAAGACGACACGGCCGTCGGCAAAGCGGCTTTCGCTATTTTATTGAAAGCGCTTTTGGCCCCGATCTCGGCTATCATTGAAAACAGCGGGGAGACTCCAAGCAAGGTGACTGAAGAATTGTCGGAGAAAAAAGCCGAGGCAAAATCGACCGCAGTTAATTGGCTCGGATTCAACGCCATGACGAACAAAATTGCGGACCTCAAAGAAGTCGGCATCATAGATCCTTTGAAAGTGACGAAAACCGCTTTCACCAACGCGGTTTCGGTGGCCAGCAACTATCTTACGATAGGAGTTGCCGTGACAGACATTCCTGAAAAGAAAGAAAGCGGAGCAGGAGGCCCGCCGCAAATGTACTGAAATTAAATTGAATTTTCATTAAGATACTGTATAATTCGGTTATGAATCCAATTTACATTATTTTAGGTGTTTTAGTTCTGCTCGTTTTATGGGTCGTATTTGCCTATAATTCTCTCGTGAGGCTGCTTTACCGCGCTAAGGAAGCTTTATCTGACATTGATGTTCAGTTAAAACGGCGTTACGACCTCATCCCAAATTTGGTCGAGACCGTGAAGGGATACATGGGGCACGAAAAAAGCGTTCTGGAAAACGTGACTGCGGCACGCGCCAAGGCTATGCAATCGGGAGACCCTTTGAAATCAGCGGATGCCAACAACGCGCTTTCCGGCACTTTGAAAACCTTATTCGCGGTTGCCGAAAGCTATCCCGACCTCAAAGCGAATACCAATTTTTTGGAGCTTCAGCGGGAACTTTCGGACACCGAAAACAAAATACAGGCATCGCGTCGTTTTTACAACGGAAACGTGATGAGCCTGAACAGCAAAGTGGAAATGTTTCCCTCGAACGTGATTGCCGGGTTTTTCGGATTTTCCAAAATGGAATTTTTCCAGCTTGAGAATGCCGCGGAAAAAGAGCCGGTGCAAGTTAAATTCTAATGGCAACAATTTGGGCAAACCACGATTCTAATATAAGAAAAACTTGGTTGCTTTTGACCTTGTTTTTTGTAGTTGTGACGACCATCGGCTGGGTATTTTCCAGGGCTTATGGGAATCCGGCCATATTGTTTTTTGCGCTCATCTTCAGTTTTTTTATGAGTTTTTTTTCGTATTGGTACTCCGACAAGGTCGTGGTGGCGGTGACGCGCGCCCGGCCTCTATCGGATGCTGAAGCCCCGGAACTTCACAATATAGTCGAAAACCTTGCTATAACCGCCGGGCTTCCAAAGCCTCGGTTATATCTTGTGGATTCGCCGCAGCCCAACGCATTTGCAACGGGACGCGATCCGGAACATGCAGTCGTGGCGGTTACCTCCGGAATTTTAAATATTATGAACCGTAGTGAACTGGAAGGGGTTTTGGCTCACGAAATGTCACACGTGGGAAACCGCGATATGTTTGTTTCGACCATTGTTGTCGTTTTGGTCGGGTTCATTCAGCTTTTGTCGGATATTTTCTTGAGGTCCATGATGTGGGGAAGAAGGAATTCAGATCGCGAGAACGGAGGGCAGGCACAGTTAGTGTTTATGCTCGTGGGCATTGCCCTTGCCATCCTCGCTCCAATAGCCGGTATGCTTATACAACTTGCAGTGTCACGAAAACGCGAATATCTTGCGGATGCTTCGGGAGCACTGCTCACAAGATATCCGGAGGGTCTTGCCGCGGCGCTTGAAAAATTAGCCGCCGACAACACGCCCATGAAGCAGGCGAATCACGCGACTGCGCACCTGTGGCTAGACGACCCTTACCAAGGTAAAAAAAATACGGTTGGATGGTTCGCAAAAATGTTCATGACACATCCGCCGATAGAGGACAGAATCAAGCGCTTGAGAGAAATGTCGATATAGTTTAAACTTCTTTTTAAGATAAAGAGAAGTTTTTTTTGGAGGGGTCGCATAGTGGTCTAGTGCGCTCGCTTGGAAAGCGAGTAAGGGGTCAAACCCTTCGCGAGTTCAAATCTCGCCCCCTCCGCTTTAATTTTTTAATAAATTGCAAAAAAAATATTAACGAGATATACTCTATTTGGACGATTTCCAATTATTTTATTTTTGGAGGATAATTAAACTATGTCTAAAGACAAACCGATTTACAAAAGAGTTCTTCTCAAATTGACAGGAGAAGTGTTTGCGTCGGATAAGTACGACCTCGATGCCGAGTCGGCGTCGCTTATTGCGGAAGAAATAAATTCCATCCATAAACTGGGGGTTGATATCGGAGTTGTCGTCGGGGGAGGAAATATAGTGAGAGGCGCCGGGCTTGCGGAAAACGGATATTTCAAAATGACGCGTACGGATGCAGATGAGATAGGAATGATAGCGACTCTTATCAACGCCAGATTTTTGAAATCGGCGCTGACTTCGCTCAACATAGAATCTCGCGTTTTATCCGCGATAGAAATAAAATCTTTCGCCGAGCCTTTCATCTATGGCCGCGCTTTGAAGCATCTTGATAAACGAAGAGTCGTTATCTTTGCGACGGGTACCGGGAATCCGTATGTAACTACCGATACGGCGGCGGTGATACGGGCCAATCAAATCAATGCCGATGCTCTTTTAAAGTGCACGCATATTGACGGCGTATACTCTGATGACCCGAAAAAAAATCAAAAAGCCACTTTGATACAAACAATCAAATACACTGATGTCATGAGTGCACAACTTAAATTTATGGATCTAGCTGCACTCGATATGGCAAATAGGGAGTTCAAAAAGCCGATTCACGTGTTTGATATCCTCAAAACCGGCAATCTAAAAAAGGTGCTCTGCGGCAGTATTATAGGGTCAAAGGTTTCTTGAATAGTTTCACGGGTATTTATAAACCTTAATAAACCCTACTAATAGTAGATAGCAGAATGCCAAAAAGTACGGAACCAATGACATAAAATGATATAAAAAATCCTGTCTCCATGTTTTTGGAGACTTTTTTTATTTTCAATTTTTTGATCTTTTCCGGTCGGATTTACGCCTACTATATTTATTACTTGCTGTGGATAAATTTGAGCTAATTTTTGTTCGAAAAAAAGGGTAAAATAAGTGTATTGTTACTCGAAAAAAAACGCACAATTTTTATTTGAAAAAAATAATCGCTTGATGAAATTTTTCATCCCCATCATGGGAAGGTTGGAGCGGAAAAGAGGCAGAAATTTTCTTGCAGCTCTGGTTTTTTTGTCAGCTTTATTTTTTGCTTTTGTTTTTATATTTTCATTTCAACCTTATAACGCCAATGCTGCCGGCGGAGTTCCGCGTATTCTTAGCTACCAGGGGCGGCTTTCCGATTCGAGTGGAAATTTGTTGGGCGGTTCCGGCGCGACTTATTATTTCAGATTTTCTATATGGAGCGCTTCATCGGGTGGAACTCAGTTATGGCCGGCGGGTACAGCTTGCTCGCATGCGCTTACTGTGAAGGACGGAGTTTTTAATGCGGGAGTCGGGAACACATCCGAATGTTCCGATGTTCTCGATTTTGATTTTTCTTCGAGTGACGCAGTTTATCTTCGTGTTGACGTTTCATCGGATAATCTGACATTTGAAACGCTGACTCCGAAGCAAAGAATTAATTCTGCCGCTTTTGCACTGACTGCTGAAACTTTAATTTCTACCACAACCCAATCTCGTTTGGGAACAACTACTCCGATCGGGCTTTCTCTTTTGACCATCGAGTCAACTTCTACTTCAGCTATCCCGCTTTCAATCCGCGCGGCTCTTGGACAGATCGCAAATCTTTTGCAGATCCAAGCCAACAATGGTTCGGCTATTTTTACGGTGAGCGGTTCCGGGTCTATCGGTATCGCGTCTTCAACACCGGCGTACACTTTGGGTGTGGCCGGAACTTTTGGAGTGACAGGGCTTGCTCGTTTTGAAACGGCACCGAGACTCTCCACGATACTTAGCTGCTCAGGCGGTCAAGTTTTAGAAACTGATGCTAATGGCAACATTCAGTGTGGTACGGATGATCAAAGTTCTGGAGGCGGAAGCGACATCAACTGGGCTTTTGATTCCACAGAAAAGAATTTCATCCGTCTTGCCACTACCACCAACATGATTGGTATCGGCACCACATCTCCTTACGCTAAACTTTCAGTTGAATCAAGCACTGGCGCTATCGCTACGACGACTTTCGCTCTTCGCCCGGTTACCGGACAAACCGCCAACATCATAGATATTTATAACTCTTCCGGAGCTCTGACCGATGTTCTGGATTCTTCCAACAGACTGGGATTGGGAACCACATCTCCTTCTGAAATTTTGAGCATAGCCGGAAATATATTAACCACCGGCACCATCCAAACGACCGGGTCTGCCACCTCCACCTGGAGCACTGCCGGACTCTCCGTCGCCGGAGGGGGACTCGCTTCTTCCGCCGGCCTCACCG
>JACOXN010000020.1 GCA_016176295.1 Candidatus Giovannonibacteria bacterium | reverse complement strand
ACGAACCGCCTCATTTCCGAAAAAATCGCGTCTTGGGATTCCGTCCCGCCGTTTGATTTTGCCGCTTCATTCCTTGCGAGCCGCGCCAGCAGGCGCGGCGAGCAGGTCTTGCTGTCCACTTCCCAAAATTTGCAATTTCCTGTCTGGTGGGCGGCAGAGGGCTCGAACCTCTGACCCCTGCAATGTGAATGCAGTGCTCTAACCAACTGAGCTAGCCGCCCATTTTTTAATTATTCTATTCCCAATTTATTTATTACGCATTCGTGAGGATAATCAAAAAGGTCGCGGAGGAACTTGTCGTGCATGGACATTCTTTGCTCGAATTCAAGAGCGGTCATCAAAGCCCAATTGAGTTCCTTCCCTGCTTCGGCACCAAGGTTTTCTATAAAGCGGTCCACTTTATTCTTCTTTATGGCATCGCCTACTACAAGCAAATCGAGTCTGCTTTCTTCCTCGGTAGAAATTTTGCTTTGGGCAGGATCTTCAACGAATATTCCTCCCAAAACTACGAGTTTGACCTTCCCTTTTCCTTTGAACTGTTCGATTATTTTTTCCCGCGATACCGGAGAGGCTGTTACCACGAGATGACGGAGAGAGAGAAGAAGCGGGAAAGTTTTTGAAAGCGCGAATCCTTTTATCTTGGTGCGGATGGTTTTCAGCTTCTTATTCTTTCGCTCCACTACCCTCTCGTCCACACGGGCCGCGCTTTTTAAAAAACCTAAAGCCAGCAAATATCTGGCTTCGCGCGATGCTGCGCCGGGAGCTATTTTGGAGAGTCTTGCTATCTCTTTTGGTGAAAAAACCGAATCTGGATTTACATAAAAAAGCCTCAAGACCTTGGCTCTTACAGAATTGCCGAATAGTTTGTCCAACAAATGCATGTGAGCATAATAACAAAAATAAACCCCCGATGTCCACGGGGGCTTATTTTGATGTTACTTATTTCAGTTCTACCGTCGCTCCGGCGTCCTCCAGCTTCTTTTTCATCTCATCGGCTGCGGTTTTGTCCAGGCCTTCTTTCACCACCTTCGGAGCGGCGTCGGCCAAGTCCTTGGCTTCCTTCAATCCGAGTCCTAAAGCTTCTCTCAAAACTTTGATGACGGCTATCTTCTGGCCTCCGGCCGATTTCAATTCGACATTGAATGTCGACTTTTCTTCGGCCGCTTCGCCGGCAGCCGCCGGGCCCGCCGCCATAACGGGCATTGCCGCGGAAACTCCGAATTTCTCTTCTATTTTCTTTACCAGGTCCGATAATTCCAAAGCGGTAAGCTTTGATACTTCTTCAACTATTTGTTCTAAATTTGCCATAAAATTTTCTACTAATTACTAATGATTACTAATATACGAATAAATGAACTCTTAATTCGTTTCTAACTTTTTACCAACTTCGTTCAATGCTCTGGCAAAGCTCGCAACAGGCTGGTTCAAAATGAACGCAAGCTGCGTAAGCAAAGCTTCCCTTGAAGGAATAGCAGCCAATTTCTTGATGATGTCCGCTTCAACAAATTTTGATTCATAAATTCCGCCGAGAATTGCCAGCCCCTCCTTTTGTTCCTTGATGAACTTCGCCACGATGCGCGGAGGCTCGGTAACTTCCCCCATTCCGGTCACTACGCCCACTTCTCCTTCAAGCCTAGGCAGGTCTTTCCATCCGATGGATTCTACTATTCTTTTCAATAAGGTCTTTTTCACGACCTTGTAATTTACCCCTATCTTTTTCAGCTCCTTGCGCAGTTTGCTCGATTTAGCAACCGAGAGGCCGTGAAAGTTCACAAAAACCAAAATGCTGGCTTTGTCCCAGGCTTTTACCAATTCATTTACCACGCTTACTTTCTTGTTCTTTGTGATGGGCATTTTTTATTATTCGGATTTATCCTATAAAAAACGAAAAATACGACCAAAAGCCGCATTCCAACCTTGCCTTCCGGCAGGCACCTCACAAGGACTTACAGCTATGTCGCCTTGTTTCTACGGCTTGCAATAAAGTTTAGCATAGCCTAAATAATAATGCAATAATCGCGTTCAGTGACTTTTATATCAGTTATTTTTTGCTTCACCCCTGAACCGCAATTTCTACCCCGAACTTTTCTTTGATGAAGGATTTTATTTTATCGACTTCGCTTTTGAGAATTATAAATTCTTCTTTATGGTCGGACATCTGTTTGAGAAAGTTATCCAATGTAATCATGAGTTTGCGCAAAGTCTCTTCTTTTGAGTATTTTTCATCCATCCGTTGCTCCATCTGGCGCAAACTAAAATCCAGCGCATCTATAATTGATTTTTGATATTGTTCTAAATCCTTTTTTGTAATTGAATCCTCCATAATTAAATTGTACTATGCCAGGCAAATAGCGTCAAAGCCAAAGCAGAGTGTAAGCAGCGGCCATGGCGGCTGTTTCCGAGCGTAAAATAAGCCTCCCCAAAGAAATAGTCGAACAGCCTCTCGCGCGGGCGATGGTTAGCTCGCGCTCATCCCAACCGCCTTCCGGTCCGATGAACAGATTGAAAAATCTTTCGCCGGAAGGATGGATCTGCTGCTCTTTTTCTTCGGTGGACGTGAAATAGACCCGAACGCCGGAAGTCAGAGCTTCTTCCACCGCTTTTTCAAAATGCACGACATCCCTCAAACGCGGAATATATGCTCGGCCAGACTGCTCTGCAGCCTCCTTCAAAATGAGAGCACAACGCTCTTTATTCAAACTTTTCTTTTCAGACCGCGCCGAGATAACGGGCACTATCTCGGAAACTCCTATCTCGGTCGCTTTTTGGAGAACGAATTCAAATTTGTCTTTTTTTATCAGCGACTGGAATAGAACCAGTTTTTTGGAACTTTCTCTCCTGTTCTCGGCTTTATCCCGTACGATGAAAGCGGCTGCGCTTTTCTCGATACTTTTTACTTCGGATATGAAATCAAACCCCGCGTTTTGCCCGGCTTCATTGAAAAAAGCCACAAACTCCCCCTTATGCAGCTTTAGCACGCTCCTCATCTGATGAAGTATATGCTTCTCTTTCACGATAACGGGGCCTCTATCGAAATCCTGTTCCAAAAAAAATCTATGCATAGTCCCTACTAATTACCGATATATACTAATATACTAATTTTTTGCGCATTAGTAAATTAGTAACTATTTGTAATTAGTAGGATCTAGCACAATCACAAACTCCCCTCGCTCTTTTTCACCGGTAAAATGTGTTATAGCTTCAGAAATTTTACCGCGGAATATCTCCTCATATATTTTAGTGAGCTCCCGGCCGATATTTACATATCGATCTCCTGCGACAGACTCCAACTCTTTTAAAGTTTTCAGTATGCGGTGAGGAGACTCAAAAATGACGACCGGTATTGAACTTGCCGCAACCTCGCGAAAAAAGGTCTGCCTGCCTTTTTTGTGCGGAGGAAAGCCTAAAAATGAGAACCGGGAAAGGTCTATGTCGCTTACGGAAATTATAGCGGAAAGGGACGAGGCGCCCGGAACAGGAACTACTGCAAATCCGGCCGCCGCCGCTTTTTTTACGAGCCAATATCCGGGGTCGGAGATTCCGGGAGTTCCCGCGTCGGTCACAAGCGCAATGTTTTTTCCTTCTTCCAAAAGTTCCAAAACTTTTTCCTCCGCGCCTTTGCCGGAGAACTTATGATAGGACATGACGGCTTTTTGCACATCAAAATGCGACAATAATTTTTTTGCCATTCTCGTATCTTCCGCAAGCACTACGTCCGCCGAACGCAAAACCTCAAGCGCCCGGAGCGTTATATCGTTTAAATTGCCGATGGGAGTTGCTACAATAAATAGTTTTGACATAAATTTATATTATTTGGCCAAGAGAAAGACCCCGACAATTATTAATATTGAAAACATAATCTTTTTAAACAGCTGGCTTTCTTTGAAATAAATTCTTCCGAATACGAACGACCAAAGTACCGAAAACGTCCTGTAAAAAGCCATGACCACGGAAGCCGGGGCGAACCCGAAGGCAAAACTGTTAATTGCCGACCCGCTGCCGCTTGAAAATGACTGGGCCAAGAACTCCCGCCGCTTTAAAAAATAGAACGGATTCTCTTTTGCAATAAAGTAAGCGCCAATAACAAGGTATAACATAAGCAAAGAGTGCATTACCGCCTGCTCGGCTTCCACGGAATTAAAGTAGGTAATGTCATATTTAAGCAAAGATATCGTGAGAACGGCGTTGAGCGTGGAAAAGAGAACAAATCCAAGACCTTCTTTTTTTATGCCATTATTTAAAAAAATTAAAACCAATGCGGTAAAAATTACGATAACGCCCGCTATTTGCGCGTAACCGATAGCATACCCCAGCGCAATATCCACAAGCAGCAACAGCGGTATCGTAGCGGTTCTTATCAAACTATAGGAACTCCTCTCGGCCCTCACGACGGCTAAGATGCCAAAATGCGTCTGCAAGATCTCAAGAAAAAGCCGAATACCGAATGTGGGCAGCGAAGCTATGGAAAAAATAAATGAGCCTCTGAAAACGGCCACGGCAAGAAAAATGAGCGTACCCCACAAATAATTCAAAAACCCCATCGTATAGATGCTTTCCCTCCGGTTGGCAACTTCATACTTCCCGATTGAATCGGCTATTTCAATAAAAAAAGCCGAAATAGAGGGTAAAAGAATTCCGAGCATCTCCCATTATCGCTTTAATCGCGGACTAAATCAATAAAAAAGCGGCACCATTATTTTGCGCCGCGTTCACTGAAATATTTTTCGCGATATTCATAAAAAAGTCTTTGAAGCGCCGCGGTTTGGGTGCGGGGACCGATTTTAAACTTATGCTCTTCGATCAATTTGACCGGAGCAATTAATCTGGTCGTAGATGTGAGAAAAACTTCCTGATATTCTTTCAGCGAATGCGGATGGATGTACGGCAATTCCCTTACGTCCGAAAACAAACTTTCGGCCCCGCGAGCAATTTCCAAAACAACTTTTCTGGTAATGCCCGAGAGAACTTTTCCTTCAGCCGGAGTTACTAATTCGTTCTTTTTGGTAATAAAAAAAATGTTGGCATAGGGCTCTTCGGTAATGCCTTCCACCGGGTCGCGGAATAAAAAGCCGTCGAAGCCTTTTTCCTCGGCTTGAAGGCAATAGAGCGCTGACTTTCCGTACTCGCCCACAAGCTTGACCCTCGGAAAATCGCGCCTTGCGCAAATAGTGATGAGTTTCAAAGCTTTGTTCTTTGTTTTTACCAAAGGCTGAACTTCCAATATCATTTCGGGAAAACCCGAAGGAGTCTTTCCGTTTTGAGTCGTCCCCCGGCTTATAAACGTGCTGATAAGGGACTCTTTATTTCTGTCCTGGACAAGTAATCGGGTCAGTAACTTTTTTATCTCACTTGCCGTAGGCAGTGAAACTGTCGGAATGCTCGCGCCACGGCAAGACTCAAATAATCTTGCCAAATGGTCATCGGGGCGAAACATGACGGTACCTCGGCCCTCCATCGCATCAAACACGGCCCAGCTCCGGCGGAGCTGAAGACTCCTTAATATCGAATCGCAGAAATGCTGCCTTAAAATTAATTGACCGGTAAATTGATCCACGACTACATGGAGAAAACTCATGAAAAATCTCCTTTTTTATTTTTCTATTCTCAAATCCTTCCTAAAAGATAGCTAAAAAGCTACAAAGTGTCAACCGCTTTATTGAATGCCTCCCCGCGATCTTTGGAATCTTTAAACATATCGAAGCTAGCGGCACCCGGAGAAAATATAACGGTGTCACCCGGTGCTGAAACGCCCATAGCAAGGCTGAGCGCGTCCTCAAGGCCGGCCGCAAGTTTTATTGGAACCCCGCGCCCTATGCTTTTTTTTATCTTTGTTTTATTCGCGCCAAAAAGTATCACCAGCTTAGGCGGATTATATTTTAGCGCAAGCCGCAAAGGAACATAGTCCAGACCCTTATCAGCCCCGCCGGCTATAAGAACAAACGGCTTGGCAATAAAAGACATAACGGCTGATGCCGTTGAAGCCGGGTTGGTGGAAGCGGAATCGTTAAAATAATCAATTCCGTTGAGAGACCGGATAAATTCCAAGTGCTGCGGCAAGCCTTTGAAATTTTTTATAACTTTTTTTATGATGCCGTCATTCACGCCTAAACTGTGGGCAATGGCGGCGGCCATGGAAGCATTTCTCAGATTGTGAGTGCCAGGAAGACTTAATTCCAAATCCGGGTCAATTGAAACAGGATTTTTTGCGCCAGTACCATTTTTTGCGATGGAAGACGAATATTTATTATCGGGAAAGTAAAAAATTAACGGCGCAGAGCAATTCGCCACCAGGCAAATATGCGTGTCCTTAAAAACTTGGCACCGAGGCAATGGATTTTTGACTAGATTAATTTTCGCGTCAATATATTCCTTAAAATTCCTGTGATAATTTAAATGATCTGGCAAAATATCCAGCACCGCCGCAATATGAGGCGAAACGTCCAAGTCCTGCAGCTGGAAACTTGAAAGCTCCAAAATCGAAATTGAATTTTTTTTGAGTTTCGGAAGCTCGTCCAGCATTGGAACCCCGATATTCCCAATTAAGTGGATATTTCCCCCACTTGGCGGCTTAGCCGCCAAGTGTCCGCTTCGCCGGCTGGCGGATAATATTTCGTATAATATTGTCGCAGTGGTCCCCTTTCCTTTTGTACCGGTAATGCCTATCAACGTGCCCCGGGCGTTTTCTCCGCCCGAAGCGGATCCGCCTATGGCGGAAAAAAATAATTTAGTGGAACTGGATATTTTTACGCCTTTTTTTATTGCCCGCTGAATTTCGGGCGAGAAAAATTTAATTCCCGGAGAACGCACGACTATGTCAAACTTCGTCAAACCTTTCAGATAATCTTTGCCTTGAATTTTCGCATCGCGAATTTCAATATTTGCCTTCGGATATTCTTTTTTGAGAAATTTTTCCGCCGATCTTCCTTCAACTCCGTAACCTAAAATTGCGACTTTCATTTTTTAATTAAACCACAAAATAAATAAAAAAAGGACACTTACGTCCCTTAACTTGGTTCTACAGTTGCTTTCTTCGAGCGACGACTTGAAAACAGATCAAAATATGTCAGAACTTCTTTTCGGACGGTCGGCGATGTTACCATTAAGAAACCTACAGTGCAAAGAAAAGTTAAAATTTCTGATACCATGATTGTCTCCTCCTCTAGAGTTAAATAAAGCATGGATATAAAATAGTGTCAAGCTTTAACGAAAGCGGGGCAAAGTTTGCAAACGGGGCAATTTACGGCATGCTCTTTTTTCTTGAACCTAAGATCACGGCCGTGGTCGATAATGCGGTAGGTGGCGGAGAACCATTCTTTTTTTGGAATTAACGCCATGAGATCTTTTTCGATCTTTACGGGGTCTTCATGCTTTGAAAGTCCGCACATTTTGGCGAAGCGCTTTACGTGCGTATCTACCGCAATTCCTTCAACTATGCCGTAAGCGTTGCCCAAAATAATGTTGGCGGATTTTCTGCCTACCCCAGGAAGGCGGATTATTTCTTCCATTTTTTTCGGAATCTTTCCGCCGAATTTTTCTTTTAGCATTTTAGCGGCTCCGATGATATTTTTTGCCTTCGCCCGGTAAAACCCTGTTGGTTTGATTTCTTTTTCAAAAACTTTTGGATCAGCATTTGCAAAGTCATCTACACTCCAATATTTTTTTCTGCCCGAGACTGATCCGCCTATGGCGGAAAAAAGCGGCTCCGTAACTTCGTTAACTTTTTTATCAGTGCATTGTGCCGAAAGAACCACTGCGGCCAATAGCTGAAAATCGTTGCCGTAATTTAGGGCGATTTGGGCTTTGGGGTGCTCTTTTTTTAGCGCTTTTAAAATTTGCGAGGCTTTGTCTTTTATCTGTGCCATTTGTTAAATAATAACCTTTTAATAAAATAAAAAAAGCGGAGCTAATTGAGCTTTCCGCTTTCGAGATATTTAATTGCAGCATCTAACTGTTTATCGCCAGCAGGATTTGGGTCGTCTTCTTCCTCGGCGCTCCGCGACGTTTTTTTGTCGTTCTCCACAACTATGTCGGGTGTGACCCCAACCTCATCGGGAGTAGAGTTATCGGCAAAATAATATTTAAACGTGGTGACAATAAACAAACCGCCATTCTCTGTGAAGAAAGGCGTCTGCCCGCATCCTTTGCCATAGGTCTTGGTGCCAATTATCTTGTTCCCCCAGCCCTTGAGGACTCCGGCCACAATTTCAGACGCAGAGGCCGAGTTCTCGTTTACCAGCAGAACAATTTTCCAATCAGCGAAAGGACCGCGGCGCTTTGAATTGTATTTGACGGATGAAGAAATCCGCCTGTCCTCCACCATTCGAAGTCCGCTTTTGCGGACGAATAATTCCAATACTCTGAGGGAAACGTCGAACAATCCTCCGGGGTTGTTTCTAAGGTCGAAAATAAGATTTCTGACCCCCTGGTTTCGCAGACTCTCCAGTTCGTTTTTCATGTCCTCATCGGTTCTTTCCTGTTCGAATCCCTTAAGCTTCAAATATCCTATCTGCGGCTTCAGCACTTTCGACTTTACCTCTTTTCCCATAACGACAGGACCTCGCGCCAGATTGAACGTCAATGTTTTATCTCCACGCTCCACGCTGATATGCACGTAAGTATTTTCTTCCCCGCGTATCAACGCTACCGCTTGATTGTAGGTAATGTCTTTTAAAGGTTTCAAACTGTCCGGAACATCGCCGACGGCCGTTATAATATCGCCCTTTTGAAGTAAGCCGCCCTTTTCCGCAGGCCCTCCCGGCAATATTTTTTCTATCAGTAGGCCTTTCCTATCAACAAACTTTATTTGAACACCAATGCCGAAAAACTTTCCGTTTCTCGTTTCATTGAATTGCTTCGCTTCTTCGGGGCTGAGATATCGAGCATATTTATCTTTCTTGTTGCAGCTTTCGACCTTGAAGTCATCCGTAAAATTGGTTTCTTTCGTAATTTCTATTGAAAAGAATGCGCGCTTTAGCATACACTCTTTTAGTTCGGCCAGCTCCTCATCGGAATACCGGTAAACCGACTCTTGTTTGATCACCGATATGAAGTCGGAAAGTTCGACGGTGCTGTTGGCCCTACCGGGAAAATACAACAGCCCCAATACCAAAAACCGGACAACTAGCCTGGACTTGCGTATATGCATATTACCTTCCTTAAACAGTTTTCAAAGCTAAATTCAGCCTAGACTGGTTTTGGCAGCTCGTCAAACAAAAACAGCTGCGCCGTTGGAACGGCGCAACTGTCCAAAAT
Source organism: Candidatus Giovannonibacteria bacterium (assembly GCA_016176295.1). GTDB lineage: Bacteria > Patescibacteriota > Minisyncoccia > UBA11713 > 2-01-FULL-45-33 > JACOXN01. Next base: position 5,894 of record JACOXN010000020.1, on the reverse strand, counting down.
ATAACCGAACTTTATCGTTATTTCGTGGTAGGAACCGGTGAGGGAGAGGGAGCCGCAAGCTCCTTTTCGATGTCAGTGACTTCCTTGTCCAAGTCATTCAAGGTCGTGTCATTAAGGTCCGCTTCAATCGAGGCAACCTCATCCGATGAGCTTTGCTTTTGGAGGTCCTTAACGTCTCCATTGCCAGGCATGAAAGAAACTCCGGCTCCGCCCATCGCAAACCACCAGTAAGACACAATGCCGACCACGATAACTATAACGACCACGATGCCGAGCATGGTGGAATTTGAATTCGAATTTGAGTTTGGGTTCATTTGATTAACAAATTAGATGAATAATTTTAATAAAATATTAAGGCGTAGTGGAAGCATTCTCAACGGCGCCAGCCATTCCCTTGACCGAGTTGATGACATCCACCAAAGCCGCATGCGCGTCTTTCAATTTAGATACAACTTCCGCCACAAGTTCTTTGACGCTCGCAAAGTGTTCCTTGGGAGAGGTGCTTGAGGCAAGCGCTCCGAACTGGGTTTTCGCCGAATTCAACGCGTCTTCCGCAGCCGCGATCTTGACCCGCGCACTTTCGAGGTCTGTTCTCGATTTGCTGACATCCTTCCCGGCGGCTTCAATTTTATCCAGCCTGGAATCAATGCGGTCGGCCAATTTCTTCAAACGATCTATGGCCGCTTCAAATTTATGCATCATCTGGTTAAAATACTGCTCCACTTTGTTGGATCTTATTTCTCCAATGCGCTCTTTCATGGCTTTAACTCGTTCCTCGGTGTGCATCTTGAAATCTTCCCGCTTCTCTTTTACAGTCTTTTCCATCGCTTCCCTTTTCTCGGCCATTTCTTGCCTCATCTCCTGCATTTTGGAGGACATTTCTTCCTTGGTAAGCTTCATTTGGCTGCGCAAGGCTTCCTGCTTGATCTGAAATTCGGCGCGTATCGCTTCCGCCTTATCTTTCATTTCGTCCATCATAGTGGCCCTTAAATCCTTTGTCCCGCCGCGCATGTCCCCGCGCTCATCCTTTATATCCGCGCGTGTTTCCTGCCTAATTGCCTTAATTTCCGGCCTGACACCCGTTGGCGCTGAAGCAGGCTTAATCTCATCTCCCAGCGCAATAAGGCTGAAAGCAAAAAGCGACCCTGATAATAAAATTACCTTAGTTTTTGTCGAAATATTCATAGTGCTTTGATTATACAACAATTACTAAATATAAAATTTTACCCTGTGGAAAACCTGCCTACCGGCAGGCAGGCCCCAATATTTTCAAGCCAATTCCAGCTCGTCGCCTTTCTCTTTTATGCCGATCTTATCCAAATCTCTCTTCGCCGGTCCGCGCATAAGTTCACCCGTCGCCTGAAAACGCGAGCCGTGGCAAGGGCAATCCCAGGTTTTATCCCTTTTGTTCCAAAGAACGTCACACCGCATGTGTGGGCATATGGTGGAAAAAGCGCATATTTTGCCGGCTTTGTTGAATAAAGCAACTTTTTTCCCAGCTATCTTCTCGATTTTACCCTCATTGTCCGGAATTTCACTTTTTTTTGCCATGATTATTTTTTATCAATAAATAGTAAACTCGCGACTAAATTTCCGCCAAGCAAACCCAGTATAAGCGGGTCAGCACGCAGCGAAAAAGTACCTTCGATAAAATACGCCGCCAAGATGGCAAAAAAACCGACAAGCACCCCATAAATTATCCTCTCTTTTCCGTCATTAAACATCGAGGTCATAGGTTCAATAAGCATAACCGTGGCAAAGAAAATAAGGGTCCCATCCGCAAGAGACACCGCTAGATCCATGACATGCTCCGAAGCGGCACTTCCATAAAAAAACAAAGCGGAAAAAACTATGTAAGAAACAAGAAAAGAAAAAAGAATTTTCCATTTTACCAAATACCAAGTGATAAAAAGACCGCACAGCGCAGTTATCATCAAGGGAACAACCCCCCATGATACTCCCCACCAGGAACTCATTCCGAGCCCGAAAATCCCGACCATAGCGACAGAAAACGCCGCCGGGTTGAATATATGCCGCCCACGCCCGATCCATATGACCTGTTTTGAAATCACCGCAAAAAAAGGAAGTAGAAATATCATTCCAATCGGTGAATCCGGATACGCGACCAATGCTAGGACAAACCCCGATATCAGGGATGAAACAGGGAAATACCAGATTTTGTCGCGCATATAAGTCCACAGAACATCTAAAACTGAATACAGAATCGCGATGAATAATCCCGTAAAAAACGTCTCTAAATTTCCGAAATACCAGGAAGACAAACCCAAAAGCCCTCCCAGGTAAGCAACCATGAAATATTTAATATCAAATTTCATGAAGTTCATTTCATTTCGGCTTACTTTTATCGACATGTTTCTGCAAAAGCCACGAACTGGATTGAATCTTACCTCCCTGTCCCACGGAAAACATCATCCGGCAATTTATTTTGTCACAAACCGGAATTTCCGGTATATTTTTTTCTGTCCTGTCGCCTCCGTTTGCAAAGATATGAGGACGGATGTTTTTAAGCTCCGCGCAGACGCTCATATCCTGCGGTGTTTCTGAATGAAAAGAAAGGACAACCTCATCAACTCCTTTTATCGCTTCAAGGACCTCCTTGCGCTCATGCTCAGGCATAAAAACGAAACCCTTTTTTTTCATAAGCCAGTTATCGTTATTCAATATTACCACGAGTTTATGACCCAACTTTTTAGCCTCCCGGAAAAGCCGGACATGACCGATATGCAACGGATCAAACCCCCCGCTTACTGCAACGACTATTTGCTTGCCCTTAACCTTATTAAGGGGCTTGCCTTTCCTCTTGGCTGCCTTTTTCATTAGTTTATTTTATAATTATTTACCGCTCTTACATAAATTTTTCTATCTAGGAAAAATGTTGGGATGCATTTCCATAAGCTTTTTCAACGAGTCTTCATCTCCCGATATTCTTAAAGCTTCGGCAAATAACTGTTGGTCGGGCATTTGGCCGTGATGATTTGTTCCTCCGGGAATATCAAAATCGCGAAGCGCCAAGTATTGCTCGACTCTCGGATCCAAACCGCCTTCGGGGTTATTAAGTTCAATGCCGGACCGATTTGCGATCTCCGTGACCTGCAATATCCTTTCTTTTTCCTTCTGTGACCTTTTTGCAAAAGGCGGTATCTTCTTAGAACTGTTAAGCACGTTTTGATGTTCTTTTTCGTTGATGATACCGCCCATCTCTCTATATCGCTCATAGGTATTCGCTTCTTTTTTTTCTTCTTCCAGATAGTTTTCCATATAGAAACTTTAAAACTTAATAATTTTTTTTCAAGATCCGTGGCTGTTTTTGATATACGATATGAATTGATTCCGCTCTTCGCCCGATAGAGATTTACTTCCCCGAAGGTATCATGCTTTTAATTATACCAGAAAAAACATGGGGAAAAAATAAAAATCTTTGACAAATATCCTAAAATGCTCTGATATAATAGGAGAAAATAATCGGTTAAGGAGGTTATTGTGGTTAGAATTTTTTATTGGTTTCTTAGCGGAGCGTTTATTGCATTTTCTGTATTTGCGTTCATTGACCCGACATTCAAAAATCACGTCATAGTCGCATCAACGCTCGAAGAGTATGGTACGTGTCCTTATGTCGCAATCCCGATAGTCCTAGGAATTCTTTTTTTGTTTTCGGCTTGCTGCGAAAAGAAACTTCCCGTCAGCCGATTCCAAGACATCCACCGGAAAAAACACAGAAATGGAACCATTGGGCCTGACTTAACTTGGGTTGCATGGGCTGCTCAATAATTGATGGGGGTGCTACAGCGCTAACTCACTTGGCTGTCTATTTAGTTTATCAGCGCGGGATGGTAAAAATTGATCTTTACAAAACATCACATATCACTCATCAGAATCGGCAGAAAAACACAAACTAGGCGGTTCAAGCGGCCAAGAATCAAGGTGAGTAATACATATTCAATTAACACGCAATTCTACAAGAAGGAAAACCTCGGTCGTGTCAGAATAACTAGTTTACATCGGAAAGCTCCCGGCAACGTTACTGTTAGTGATGCTAAAAAACTGGGTTATCCTTCAAAAACAGCATATCTTGCGTCTCTAGCAGAAATTCACAGGGAGAAACTTGATCTTCGTAGGAAAATCTGGGTAATTGAGTTCGAATTCTGTGCCTAATCCGTCTGGGTTAGGCCTTTTTCTTTTCATCATGCCCCGTGGCACTTTTAAATATGCAAGACGGATGAGAAACTTATAAATCGATTGATTTCTTCTCAAATCCAAAATATTCTTCGGAGATTAGCTCAATTCTTGATGGTTTGAGAATGTACCAGGAATCTCCTTGCAAAACATCATCTGCATCCTTTGGTTCCGGTTTATCCCTTTTCGCATAGTTCTTTCTTGCCAAATCAAAATTTGGTCCATTAATTTTTTCTGCCATTCCCATAAACTGAATGCCAAGATTATTTTCACCCTTGCCGCTAACAGTGATTGTCCCTGCTACTTTAGAATTTTTTAGAATTGCTTGTGAATGTCTGACATCCGGATCGGACATCCAATAAATATTTAGTTTGTCGTCATAAATATAAATAACATCTGCAACCCAAACACCACCCTCGTCCTGGATTGCCAAGCTCATAAGATAACCTTTTTCAAAAACTTCTTTAATTAATTGTTTTATATCAGTTGCCATATTTCTATTTTACTTCGTCCCTGCGCTCCGTGACACTTCTGAAACTTTCAGAGAGACACACTGGCAAGACACATACTATTCAATATTATCACATCTTTCCGAAGTCGCTCTTACGCGATCCGAAGTTCGGCTATGACAAAAAAGAAATCAACGAAATCGCAAATCTCGCTTTCATAGGCGGCAAGACCAACAGACAAATATTAAATAAGGAGCCGGTCGTATATCTTGAGAAAGAAGTAACGGAGAAAAAAGGCGAGGACGCATTAAAGTTGCAATTGATCCCCTTGGAACGAAACCTTTGGGAGATCGCCAATTTCAGAGAATTCTTGGGGTGGCGCAGAAAGGCAATCGCTGATGAAATTAATAATTTCATGCAGAAGTTGGAGTAAGCGTCCTCTCCGCAAACATGGTAAAAAAAAGCGAGCATAAAAATCAACTCTATTCGCTCTCCGCGTTTTAATTTATCGTTATCAAGTTGATAAAAATGGGAAATCGCGCTATAATTGAAGCATTAAGCATCATCTCCCATGGAACGCGAATCATTTAAACCGACAATTGAGGGCGAGCCCAAAGAGCAGTTGGAATCTGCTCTTCATTCGCGTCTGGAAGGAAAGAAAACGCTGGAAAAGGAACGCTCTCCGCGCGAGGTAATGGAACTCAAAGATCGGCTTCGATTTGTCGCCAAGCTTATGGCGAAAAATTTTGATTTACGGGTAATTCCCGGCGATGGCTGGGCCGCCGGCCTCTCGGAAAAATTCCAAGAGGAACGAAGAAAACACCCGGACAAAAGTTTGGAAGAATTCGACCCAGAACTTTTAACTCCCGAAGTGATGATGTACCCCCAAAAGGATTTGCTCGAGCGAAACGAGGATTATATCTGGGGCGTGTTCCGTCATGAGCTCGGCCATGTCAAACACTCCGACTATCAATCGCTCTTGGAAGCACAGGATGGTGCAAAAAAAGAAGGGTATAGTCCGATGGACCTTTTTATGATTTATGATGCGTGGGAAGACGGCCGATCCAACAACATGGAGGGGCAAACTTCAAAAGCGGCACGCCACCGTCTCGGAGCTTACCTCAAAGAAGACATCGCCGAAGCCCTACTCCTCGACTTTGAGAAGAAGCCGCTTCCCATACAATACGGCGCGCTTTGCTGGGCTAAGGGCGCTGAATCTTTTATTGAGGGATTTGATTTTGAAGAACTCAA
>JACOXN010000006.1 GCA_016176295.1 Candidatus Giovannonibacteria bacterium | reverse complement strand
TATGGCCATGTTGATGAGATGTTTTATGCTGGTAATCACCCTTTAATTCTACTGGCGACGGCGCCGCAGGGGTATTACCGATGTATCTCATCTTCTGCACATCAAAATGTTAGAACCTCCACCCAATTATTCAAAAACCATTTCTTTATCAGAAGATTTTAATTTTCAACAACAAAAAAATCCATTTCCCTATACGGGCAATTAGACCATGTTAGAACCTCAAAGATTTCTGAAATAGAAACGGCGATTGATACGCGAGAGCGCCAAAAGTCCAACATTGTGCAGTATTCTTAAAATAGTTCGAACCAATTTCGCCGCCTGCGGCGGCGAGGAAATCCCCCCGCGAAATCTGAAAAATGAGACTCCGCCGCGCTGATAACAATTTCAAGTTTTTCTTTGGCGTTCTGTACTTTAAAATTCTAACGAATTTCAGCTTTATCGGCAAACTTATTAAATCTGGGCCTGTTGTTTCTTTTCACGCTTCCACACAAGAATAAGTGGAAGAATAAACGAAAGCGGTAAGGCTACTAATAGGATTGGGCCCATGAAAAGAATTATGCCGAGGCCTTCCGTTGCTCTAGCAAAATCAGCAAAGCTATTCTCCATAATTTTCAGATAAACAAATGTGGCAAGAACGAAAAGCATTATTGAAAAAAGCGGCGCCATTACATACCTTACCCATCTCGTAGGAAAAAGTCTGGAAAGAAAACTTGCAGTAAATGACGCCACTATAGATAAAAGTACCGGCCAATTTATTAAAAATACATATACTAGAAACAATATGTAACCGAGAGGTCTCCATGCGGCATTCCAAACAAAAAAATCCATATTTCCATTTTTTGTGGAAGTCAGTAAATAAGAACTACCGATACCTAAAATAGCGAGAATAGCGACGCCAATTAATATGATATATATGACGCTCCGTTTCATAAACTATCCAACGCAATTAACTATTTTCCAAAGATTATTATGTTGGTACTTTAAAAAATCAATAACTCCGAGCGGGGCACCGGAGCTATCCGTTAAAGTAAATCGCGCACTCTGCCCATATATTTCATTACCTTCGCCGTAAGTCAGTTTACCCTTAGAAACTTCTTTGAAACATCTTATATGATCTTCTCTGCTTTTATTATCATTAGACAAAGAAAGCGGTATCCCTCGGCTTGTTAGAACAAAATATTTTATCGCCTCTTCTATATTATTTTGTTCTAATGCCGCAATGGTTTTTTGGACGGCATCTAATGGGCTTTTGCCTCCGAAATTATCTTTTAAATATTCATCAAGCACTTTCTGTCTTTGTTCTGTAACAGGCTGTGATGCATTAATTTTCTGTTCTGATATAGGTTGCCGTTGAGGATTCTCAGACTTTATTAAATTGTTATTAGATTCGATCGGAGCTCCCACTTTCTTATTAAAAAAATAATAGCCGCCGCCAATAACAGCGACCATAATGACTAAAATCAAAACAATATTAGCAAAGCCATTTTGATTCATATTCAGATTATTAGTTGTTAATCAGATATAAACTTATGAAAAAAATTTCTTTTCCTGCTTGGTGCGCCCTGTAGGGATCGAACCTACAGCCTTCGCTACGTCAAAGCGACGCTCTACCATTGAGCTAAGGGCGCATTTATTTTTTTTAAAAACTGATATATTGAAAATCACCTTATTTTGTACTACTATACCATAGTAAATAATGCCCCTATCGTCTAGCCTGGCCTAGGACACCACGCTTTCAATGTGGTAACTCGGGTTCGAATCCCGATGGGGGCGCTATGAAAAAAATATAATCATCGGGGGAATCATAATAGCTATTCTGACGGGAATTTACTTATTGTACGGCGGCGATTCAGCCGATGAAAAAGTTCTCATACCACGAACCGAAATAATCGACGCGCATGGAATTTCGGTGGATTTAAATGACCCGGACAAGCTTTATGTCGCGACCCATGAGGGGCTTTTTTATATCACAAAAGACGTCCTTTTCAAGATGGGAAACTCGGATTACGACCTCATGGGATTCACAGCGCATCCTTCAAATCCGACGGTCTTTTATTCAAGCGGCCACTCCCCGCGGGCGGGCAATCTGGGATTCCAAATTTCGGAAGACGGCGGATTCACCTGGAAAAAAGTTTCGAATGGCATCCGCGGTCCGGTTGATTTTCACGTGCTTTCGGCCGACGCGGCTCTGCTCGGAATATTTTATGGCTGGTACGATGGCAAACTACAAAAAAGCGACGACGAAGGAAAAACCTGGGAACTCTTAAGCCCCGACTTACCAGACCCGATTTCATTCATCCCCCACCCGAAAAAAAACGGGGACTTATACGCAGTTACCTTAAACGGGATTTATCTGAGCATGGACAGCGGAGAAAAATGGATTGTTGCGTTTCCGGAGTTAAAAAGCGCCGGAGCAACAGCCCTGGCCATAGATCCGGCGAATCCGGATAATATGCTTGTATTTTCACGAAAGTTCGGCCTCCAAAAAAGCGCCGACTCCGGAAAAACCTGGCAAAATATCAGTGAAACACTTGGGGGAGGGATTGCGATACATATCACTATTGCGAAAAAGGACCCAAACACCGCATATATAGTAACTCACGCTTATAAAATATATAAAAGCACGGATGCCGGAAATACTTGGGAAAAAATATTCTAGGATTAACAAATCTGCGTAAGCGTGCTATTGTTTGTTTCAGAAAAGAAAAGGAGCAGTTCCAATGTTGAAAATGTTTCGTTGTGCCAAGGGATACAATTTGGTTATTTTAGTCGATGAAGCCGCCGGACCGGGCGGAAATGAGGAAAAGTTCTATCGGTACTCCGTCCGGCAGATCGGCGAAGAAAAGCCGGAAAGATTTCACGAAATAAATCAGGAAACGGCTTTCGAGTATTTGAACGGCAAGTCCGACGACCTCGGGTACGAAATACCCACGCACGAAATATTCCCTTCACTGGGAGTAGCGCTTCTCTATATTGAATCCAAACAAACCAAGCAATGCGTGGACCGCATCAAAAAACTGGGCATCGACCCGGACAATGAAGAATAACCGGCCGCAATAGTAAATTGAACAAACTCTGGAAACAGGGTTTTTTTTATGGTAAAAATGGCGAATGCGAATATTAGCCATAGAAACCTCCTGCGACGAAACCGCGATTTCCATCATTGAGTCGAAAGAAGAAAAAAAATATCCGGAAATTAAAGTTCTGGCGAATGTGGTTTTATCACAAATAAAAATACATAAACCTTTCGGCGGCGTGGTGCCGAACCTCGCCATGCGCGAGCACCAAAAGAATTTGCCTCACGTTTTAAAATTAGCACTAAAAGAAGGCAAATTCTCAATTTCCGATTTCCGGTTTCCGATTTCCAAACAAAACAAAATTAATAAAAAATTAGAAACGCTGTTAAGCCGGGAACCTGAATTATTTAAGCTGTTCAAAAAAGAACTTCTCTCGGTTCCTCCTCCAGATATCGACGCAATCGCCGTTACTTACGGGCCGGGTTTGGAACCCGCGCTCTGGGTGGGAATTAATTTTGCTAAAGCCCTAAGTTATCTGTGGAATAAGCCGCTGATTCCGGTAAACCACCTTGAAGGACACATTTATGCGGCTTGGTTGAGCGACGAAAATTTGAGAGAAACGCTAAGCACGAAAGACCTCACCCCCAAACCCCCTCTCCTTACTAAGGAGAGGGGGGAGAAGAGAGAGATTATCTCTCTTCAGGGGGTGAGGTCTGAGCCTCAATTCCCGCTTCTCTCCCTCATCGTATCCGGCGGGCATACTGAATTGGTTCTGATGAAAAAACATCTGGATTATAAAATACTGGGCGAGACCCTGGACGATGCCGCCGGAGAGGCATTCGACAAAGTGGCGAAAATGCTGAAATTGGGGTACCCGGGCGGCCCGGAAATTTCAAAAGCCGGAGAAAAAGGAAATTCGAGAGCGGTTAATTTTCCGCGCCCTATGATCAATTCCAAGGACCTCAATTTCAGCTTTTCAGGACTGAAGACTTCAGTCCTTTACTTTCTTAAAAACCAGAACCTTGCGTCTGAAATTTCCTTAGCCCCATCGCGGAAGAAGTCGGAATTAAATTCCGCGACGGCGCGCCCCCACCTGGAAATTTCAGACGCAAGTTTCCGTCTTGAAGACATTGCCGCTTCATTCGAACAAGCCGCGGTGGACGTGCTCGTTTCGAAAACAAAAAAGGCCCTGGAAAATTCCAAGGCCAAAACACTTGTAGTGGGGGGCGGGGTCGCCGCCAACAAAAAACTTCGCGCGGCTTTGGAAAAGTTGGTTTCGGAAAAATTTCCCAAAACTTCTTTGTTCCTCTCTCCCATGTGGCTCACGGGAGACAACGCCACAATGATCGCTGCGGCAGCTTACTTCAAAGTTCTAAAGAAAAAACCGTCTAAGAATTTAGACATCAAAGCGCAGGGGAACCTCAGGCTTTCGGATTAAAAACGGCTTCTTTTACCTCTCTTTCCAAATTTTGCATTATCACGGCAACCGACCGCAGAACCTCGGCAAACCTCGCTTCCGCTTCTTTGCGGACAGCCAGCAACTCTTCATGGGTAAAAACCGAAACTTTATTTAAAACTTCATGCGCCGTCACTATCGCCATAATTTTTTTCTCCTTGCCTACGATAAGGATATCAGAGCGGTTTTATTTGTAAAATCGCCCAAAAATGCGATAATTCAGGATAATGGACGTAAAGTTCGAAAAGCCCTACGACCCCAAAGAAGTCGAGGAAAAGATATACCGGAAATGGGAAGAATCCGGCTTTTTTAATCCGGAAAAACTGCCCGGCAAAAGAGAAAAACCATTCACGATAATCATGCCCCCGCCCAACGCCAACGGGCATCTTCATGCGGGGCATGCGCTTTTCATAACCTTGGAAGACATCATGACGCGTTTCGAGCGCATGCGTGGCAAAAAAGCTCTCTGGGTGCCGGGCGCCGACCATGCCGGCTTTGAAACGCAGATAGTCTACGAACGCGAGTTGGAAAAGCAGGGGCGCTCCCGCTTCGGCATGGACCCCAAGCAGCTTTACGATGAGATATTGGCTTTCACTTTGGAAAACAAAAAAAACATGGAAACGGAAGTAAGAGCGATGGGGGCTTCGTGCGACTGGTCGCGCGAAAAATTCACTCTGGACCAGGACGTGATAAGTGAAACCCAGCGCACTTTCAAACAAATGTACGACGATGGCCTGGTTTACCGCGGCTCCCGGATAATCAACTGGTGCCCCAAACACCAAACCTCTCTTTCCGACGTTGAAACGGAATTTAAGGAACAGGCGGATCCTTTTTACTATATTAAATACGGCCCGTTCACCATCGCCACGGCCCGCCCCGAAACCAAATTTGGGGACAAGTACGTTGTCATGCATCCGGATGACGAAAGATACAAAGAATATAAAGAAGGACAAAAGCTCGAAGTTGATTGGATGAACGGGAAAATAACAGCGACAGTAATAAAAGACGAAGCGATAGATATGGCTTTCGGCACGGGGGTAATGACCATCACGCCCTGGCACGACCAGACCGACTTTGACATCGCAGAGCGCCACAACCTGGATAAAGAGCAGATAATAGACTGGCGCGGAAAACTTTTGCCGATAGCGGGCGAATTTGCGGGAATGAAAATAAACGAAGCCCGCCCGAAAATTATTGAAAAGCTAAAGGAAAAAGGACTGCTGATTAAAGTCGAAGAAAATTATAAACACAACGTCAAAGTTTGCTATAAATGCGGCACGGCCATCGAGCCGCAGATCAAAGACCAGTGGTTCGTAAAGATGAAACCGCTCGCCAAAATGGCGATTGACGCCGTGGAAGCCGGAAAAATAAAATTTACCCCGGAAAACTACAAAAAAATATTTTTATATTGGATGGAAAACACCCTCGATTGGAACATTTCACGGCAGATAGTCTGGGGAATTCCAATCCCCGCGAAACTCTGTCCGAAATGCAAAACCGGTGTACCAGACCTGGATGATTCGATTAAAACTTGCCCGGCATGCGGAGGCGCTGCGGAAAAAGACCCCGATACTTTCGACACTTGGTTCTCTTCCGGGCAGTGGCCATATCTGGTTTTGGGCTATCCTGAAAGCCCTGATTTTAAAAATTTTTACCCAACCGACGTAATGGAAACCGGGCACGACCTTATTTTCCGCTGGGTTCCGCGCATGGTGATATTTGGTCTCTACCGAACCGGCAAGGTCCCCTTCCACACCGTGTACCTCCATGGGCTCGTAAACGACGTGAAAGGAAAAAAAATGAGCAAAAGCAAAGGGAATGTTATTAATCCTCTCGAACTTTCTAAAAAATACGGCACCGACGCTCTGCGCATCGGCCTCGTCGTGGGAAATACCCCGGGCACCGACCTCGCCCTTTCGGAAGACCGCATCAGGGGATATAAAAATTTTGCAAATAAAATATGGAACGTGTCCCGTTTTGTGTTGACGAATACGGAGGAGGCTGATCTTTCTTCGAAACCGGAGCTAACCGAAGAAGATAAAAAAATCCTCGATGAACTAAAAACCACTGTGACCGATGTCACTCAGGATATGGAAAACTTCCGTTATTATATTGCCGCGGAAAAGATCTACCACTATTTCTGGCATACGTTCGCTGATAAAATAATCGAGGAGGCCAAAAATAAAATAAAAGCCGGAGGAGCCGAAAAACTTTCCGCGCAATGGGCCATTTTTGAAATACTTACTACCGCACTGAAACTACTCCACCCGTTCATGCCCTTTATCACCGAGGAAATATGGCCGCATGTTTCCAAGCCCGGAAACATGCTTATCGTGGAAAAATATCCCGATTAAATAAATGCTTATACTCAACAACCTTTTAATCACGATACTTTTGGGGGTAATACCGGCGCTCCTCTGGCTTTGGTTCTGGCTGAAAGAAGATGACAATCCGGAGCCGCCGCAGGAAATTTTCATAGTTTTCATCGCGGGAATGTTCGGAGTGGTTGTCGCATTGATATTGGAACATTTGATATCCGATTCCAATGAATATGCCCGGGGCTACTGGGGCTACGGGATGCAGGTTTTCCAAATAGTAAACCTTATCGGTTTCGCTTTCGCCGAGGAAATAATTAAAACTTGCGCGGTAATACTGACGGCCTTCAAGAGCCCCTACGTTGATGAACCGGTGGATGCGATGATATACATGGTAGCCGCAGCAATGGGTTTTGCCGCGATGGAAAACATGTTCTTCATAGCCGACGGCATCCAAACAACCGGCATTAACCAGTCTATTCTTGTGAGCGCATTCCGTTTTATAAACGCCGTGCTTATCCACGCGACTACCGCCACGCTGATAGGCGCCGGGTTTTCGTTTTCTTTTTTTCACAGAAAATACCGTGTTAAAGAGGTTGCCTTTGCGATATTCGCGGCGACAGTTCTTCACGCCTTATATAATTATTTCATACTGGGAAGCGAAAACAGCGTATTTAACCAAATAGGAGCGACTTTTATCGTCGCAAGCGGCGCAATAATGGCCTTAATTTTGTTCGAAAGAGCCAGACGTGTGCACATCTAGCCCCGAGCTCCCCGGCTGTGGTATAATATCCCTATGGAAAAAAGATCATTTTTTGAAAGACTGACCGGAAGTGTCAACATAGAGGATGAACCTCGCTCACCTTCGCGCCGTGAAGAAAAATCGGAGATAGTTACGCAGCAAAACGAAGAGGAAGGGCAGCTTACGATAGACATGTGGCAGACCAATTCCGATATTGTGCTCCAAGCGATAGTCGGCGGCATAAAACCGGATGAGCTGGAAGTTTCCATCTCAAACGACATGGTTACTATCCGCGGGAAAAGGGAACGGACCAAGGAAATCAGCTCAAGCGACTACTACTACCAGGAATTGTACTGGGGCACGTTTTCGCGCTCAGTCATGCTCCCCCAGGAAGTGGATTCCGACGAAGCGGAAGCCACCATCAAAGCCGGACTTTTGACGATACGCATACCAAAACTCGACAAAACAAAAGTGCAGAAGCTCAAGGTAAAGAACGAGTAGCAAAAAATCCCCTCTCGGGGATTTTTTGCTGGCTGGTGCCGCGGGGGTGAATCGAACACCCGACGCCATCCTCTTCCAAAGGATATTTGGACTATATCATCACCCGGCTTTTATGCCGGGGCTGGGCGCTTCCGTCCCGAATTTATTTCGGGAAGTACTCTCTTGCGAGATAGTCTCTACACCTTCTCTGATTAAAGATCAGAGCTTGGCTCGGGATTGTGCAAATAAAATGCAGTTCCCCCGAATTCACCCAGTTTTCAATCCACATTACTATGGAAAGCCCCAAAGATTTTTAGGGATGCGCTCTGCCACTGAGCTACCGCGGCATGTTTAAAATAATAATATATTATTTTCTTGAACGCAATATATGAAAAGTGAACAACCAATGCTACTATTTATATGTGAGGGCGGACAAATTAAAAGCAGTGAAATTGCGATTATCCGGCAAAAGTTATACTGAGATCAGCCGCCTATTAAATATTCCGAAAAGCACGCTTTCGGGTTGGCTTTCAAACTTAGCTTTACCCAAAAAAGCAAAAAAACGCATAGCCAAAATAGTAAAACAAAGCATAATTGACAGCATAGTTAAAAGGAATAAAAACCAAACAATCTTAGCAATAGAACGAATGAACCAGATTCGCTCAGCAGGAAAATTAGAAATAAACAATAACTTAAGTAAAGAACAGATAAAATATATAGGCATATCATTGTACTGGGCGGAAGGATATAAAAGAGCGAAAGAATTAAATGGAAGAATACTCACAAATCATCCTGTGGCCTTAACCAATAGTGACCCAAAACTAATACAAATATTCCTTAGATTTTTGAGAGAGGTATGCGAAGTAAAAAATGAACACATTAAAGCCGACATCCGAATGTTTGATCATATGAATAGTAAACAAATTTTAAAATTTTGGAAACGCATAACCCAAATCCCCGAGAAAAATTTTGGTAAAATTTATTATGGAATTAGCAAGTCAAGTCTGGGTAAACGCCCTTTTAACCGCCTGCCTTATGGCACTATTCTTGTTCGGGTAAATAACACAAATCTGTTCCATAAAATCATGGGTTGGATAGAAGCCTTGTCTGAACAGGGTTAATGGTCTAAAATATGAAAGCATAAATCTACGCGCGCTTAGCTCAGTGGTAGAGCGACCCGTTTACACCGGGTAGGTCCAGGGTTCGAATCCTTGAGCGCGCACAATGAAAAAAAGGATAGAATGCAAAATAACCGGCCGGGTGCAGATGGTCATGTTCAGAGACTTCACCATGCGCCACGCCCGCAAACTGAAAATCACCGGATTCGTGAGGAACGAAAAAGACGGCAGCGTTTTTTCTGTCGCCGAGGGAGAAGAGGAAAATTTAAACAAGCTTATAGAAGACTTGAAGCGGGGCAACGTTCTCTCGCGGGTGGACGACGTTAAAACCGAATGGAAAGAGCCCACCGGCGAATTCTCCGGGTTTAATATCGAGTACTGATTGGCAAAAGACACGCCGGCAAGTTATTTAATCAGTGAAAAATCTTCATTGATAATTACTGGCTTTACTGCCTCAATCTCTGATTTACAATACGGCATTTCTGGTATCGGATGGTAAAGAAAAATTCTTTGATCTAAAACGTGCGCAAATCCAATCTCCATAAGAGTGTTGCCGCCAACATAATTCTGAATGCCGTTTTTATCAAAATTCATTACTAAGACAGCATCTGCTCCTTGCATTAATGACCAAAATTCCCTAATTGCATCGAGGTTGTGTTTTTGGTGTATCTTAATAACCTCCTTCTCTTCATCAGTTTTTCCTATGAACGGAGATGTAAGACTTGTAACAAAAGCGTCGTGTCCAAGCTTAATAAGCTCGTCACGAGCTTTGATCATTTTTTCCGTAAATTGCATACTACCGATGATACCTATTTTCATAGTTTGACGTAGAGGCGTAACACAAAAAATAACGGAGCCCCAGTGGTTAAGATTTATTTGGCGCCACGAACCTTTTCCAAAGTTGCTTGATCAACAAAATCGGAAATATCGTTAAACTTAGCTATTTGTCTCACAACATCCTCCCGCCCTATATCCAGAAGTTTGCGCAAAGTGGCTTCTTTGATTTCAGAAGCGATATCTTCTTGCCATAAATCCGTAAACAAGTCCTCAACTCTTTCTATTTCTAATTTAGCCCCGTCGTCTTCAGCCATAGCTTGATTTTCATCGCTATGATACTTATCGCTGGGCGGCTCTGCCCACTTTTCTTTTGTGTATGTCTGTAGATCATTATACTGTTCAATCAAAGTATTAGCAGCTTCAACCGGGTCTTTAATTTGTAAGTCTTCAATATTTTTCTCGTTTTTATTTTCCATATTTTTATTAGTAAGAAGTTATGAATACTTTTATTATAATCCTTCTCTGTGTCCCCGTCCAGACTCGCCCCGTCATCCGACGGGACGCCATATCGCATGATATGGCGAACTATTTTATTTATGCCCTCGACAGGCCACGCCAGAGGCGGGTAAAAATCCCTGCCTGCCGGCAGGCAGGGAACCTGTAATTTTGTGTCCCCATCCAGACTCGAACTGGAATTTCAGCCTTCGGAGGGCTGCGCTCTATCCGTTGAGCTATGGAGACAAACTACAATAGCTTTCTTAAGCGACTATCTAAACTTTTAATACTAGCGAATCCGCCAAAATTTTTTAACAATTCTTCACCTTTATCGTAAACGTAACGAGTCCGTTTGTACGAAATAAACGGATCATTCCATATATCATTCCAGCTATTTTCAATCCATCCGCCCATAAAAAGAAAAACCATGGCTTCATCCGTAATTTCTACCGCATGTCCATTTAAATTACCGGAAATTTTCTGCAACACAATTCTGCCGGGAGGAAAATTAAATTTAAAAAATGGCGTACGAATAATTTCAAATTTTAAATTATATTTATTAGCTAACTCCTGCAGTTTTTTTCGTCTGAAAGTTAATAAAGCATGGGGCAATACAAAAACTACTGCGATTAAAAATGCACCAATAATGTAAGTGACTATAATTAACATATAATTTTAAGTGTGCCTGTCGGCCACGACAGAAGCTCCGAAAGAGTATGGCTTGATAACGGCTTCAAACCCGTAGGCTTTTACCATTCCCACAATCGAGTCCACGAATTCCTTCGTTGGACCTTGGCGCCCGATATCTATATGGACCTGGTCATCCCAGAAAAATTCATCGCCCAAAGTTTCTTTAAGCCTGCCCCTCACTTCCTGAGCCAAAGTTATTGACTGAATCGCCTCGCGGTTGATGCGGTCGCGCAGATTGTGGCATTTTATCTTCTCCGACCGGGACCAAAAATGTATCCCGCCGTTCCCTACCCTCCAGACGGTTACGGCGCTGACGAAAAAAGTCTCGTTGGCTGCCATCGAGTCAGTACCGATTATTATTTTGTACTTTCTGCCGGGTTCTTTCTTAATGAAATCGGAAATCCCCGCGATCACTGCATCGAGGGTGAGGGTATTCCCTAAAAAATTAAAAAATACTTCCTTGGACATCCGTAATTAACTTAAATTCATTATTGGTAAGGCGCGCGTCCGTTATCCTGTCTATCTTGAATACTCGCTCGGCTTTCCTCAAATGGCAATACCCCTCAAACGAGTCGCCCTTCATTCGGTAAATATCAACCAGCCTTCGAGAAACGGCTTCGGCTGAAGCTTCAGGCTTTGTGATATATTCAAGTTCGATGCTTCGCTTCTCCTCCAGCCCCTGCTTCAATATTTTTCTGATATTTTTTACTTCCGCGTTCCCCCACCCGACGGAGAGAGCGACTTTCCCCGGCGCGTTCCTGGGATTAAAAAACACCTGGCCGTTCTTTGCGCCGTATTCAAAGAGGTCTTTAGTAAGCTCCACATCCTTAATGCAATATTTTTTTATTTCCTCTATTTTCCCTTCGCGGTACCAATATATCGCCTGCATGCCGTTGGAAGACTTATTGTGGCCGAACGTTGCTCCGCAAAGATTATCGAGCGAAATGCGGAAACCGGCCGATTTTTCGACGTCGTTCATCAGGTCGAGGGTTGAGAGTTCTTTTAAATTGAAAGACATGTAGGGCTGGAGGACCGGAAGATCGAAGTGGTGAATATTGAAACCGATGACGCGCCCGGAGGTTTTCAAAAGTTTTTCAAATTCCGGAAGTTCGTGCTCTTCGTAAGCAATATATTTGCCTGCCTGACCGGCAGGCAGGTTTTCTCCGTAAACGAACGCGCCAATGACAGATATCCCCAATTTTTCCATGTGGTCCTTCCCGCCCACATCGTCGAATGACTTTTTTGTCTCAACATCAAAAACTATGTCTCCGGGGTTCATTAGTAATTTGTACCACGCCAGAGGCACTTCTTCAAATATTCGTTTGAGAAGGTATTTATAGAGGTAAATCTATGGAATAGGCTCCGGGCCCCAGTATCAAAAGCGAAAGAAGCATCGCAATGAGAACCAGGTCGAATTCCCAGCCGTTCGCAAATCCCGCTTTAAACTTAACTTTCCAGATAGCCACCAAAAGATTGGCAACCAAAATAAACGCCGCCGGCTGGACCAGAAAACCGGCAAGGAGCAGTATGCCGCCTAATAATTCAGCTAAGCCCACAACTACTACCCAAAATTTGGCCGGCTTGATGCCGGAGGAATTGAAAAAATGAACCGCGTGGCTAAAGCCCCCGAAAAGCTTCGGGTATCCATGCACGAGAAAAACAGCAGCCAAAGCCAGACGCAGAATAAGAGGCGCAAAAAATTGATAATCAAGCAAACTTGGGAAAATACTTAGCATATTTTTAATTATACGCCTCCGCGGAGATTCTTCAAATTAGGATTTTCTTCCGTCATTTTTTTTCGCTCCTCTTTTTTAGCTTCTTCGGTTTTCTTTTTTCTTTCTTCCTCCAATATTTCCATCTGGCGCAAAACCTTCCGGATCGGATTTAACTTGCTTAAGTCTTCGTGTTTCTCCCCAAAGAGGTCGGGCAATTGTTCATTTGAAGCCATACCGTCATTTTACCTTGAGAATGCATAAAGCGCGATACCCGCCGCCACAGAAACATTCAAAGATTCTTTTTTGCCAAGCATCGGGATTTCAAGGATTCTGTCACATTTTTTGAGGATTGCGGGTGAAATTCCTTTTACTTCATTTCCAACCACTACCGCAACCCCACGCTTAGCAATCGGATTGCTAAGTAATGATTTTGTTGCAAAATGACAGAGCAAAATGCTGTTTTTTGCCTGCTCAAGAGCCGCAATAAAAACTTTTTCTTTCTTTACTTTTTTAAAAACCGAGTTGATGCTTTTTATTTTTTCCCACTCCACGTAACTTTCAGCTCCCAATGCCGTCTTCTGAAAATCTTTCCTGACTTTTCCGAAAATATCGAAAGGTGCGGGCGTGTAACCGGTGAGATATATTTTTTTCACCCCCATAGCGTCCGCCGTCCGGAACATCGAGCCTACATTGTGCAGGCTCCGGATATTGTGCATGACCAAATATATATTTTTCATTTAAATTTTAAATTTCTTAGTTCTTCCCGAACAACTTCCCTGTCATCCCAGGGAATTTTTGTTCCATTGGGACCCATAAGCCATGGTTCCGCGCCCTTTCCCGTGATAATTACAGTGTCACCAGATTTGGCTAGCTTTAACGCTTCTCTAATTGCATCTTTTCGATCCAGAATTTTGGAAATTGGAAATTTAAAATTGGAAACTCCGGATTCTATTTCAGAGAGTATTTGGCCGGGGTCTTCGTCATATGGATCTTCGTTGGTTAAAATTATTTCTCCGCAGTGCTTCGCGGCAATTTTACCAAATTCGCGCCTTTTCCACTTATCCCTACCTCCACCTGCCGCCCCAAGAACACAAATTAATCTTGAATCTTGTGTGCTTAACGTTTCATAAACCTTCTGGAGCGCATCCGGGGTATGTGCATAATCAACTACCACCGAAAACGGTTCGCGCACGACGAATTCCAGCCGCCCGTCTATGAATTCCGTTTTTTCCAGCACTTCTTTTATCTTTTCTTCGGAAACGTCGAATTCGCGCGCCGCAACGTATACGGCCGCGGCATTGGAAAGGTTAAAATCTCCGGGAAGTTTAAGACGTATGTTCCGGGGCAAACTTTCTTTTGTATAAATTATTTTTTTCTCCGCCGGGATGACGTTAAAATATTCGAAATTTTCGTCTTCCTTGTTCAGCACGTGGATTTTAGCGCGCCTGAAGAGCTCGGCCTTTGCGGCCCGGTATTTTTCGAATCCGCCGTGCGACTCAATATGCTCCGGGGTAACATTCGTGAGGACCGCCATATGAAAATTTATACCCGAGTGTCTGAACTGCTTGATTCCTTCGGAAGTGACTTCCAGAATCGCGTGTGTGCAGCCGGCGCGTACCGCCTCCCTTAAAAATTTCTGCACTTTGAACCTTCCTGGCATGGTCATTTTGAGCTCGTTCTTCCATTCTTTCTCCTTTATTTTAAAACGGAGTGAAGAGACGGATGCCGCCTTTAAGCCCGAACTTTCCAAGATTTTAGAAAGAAGATGCGTCACCGTCGTTTTTCCGTTGGTTCCAGTGACCCCGATAACGACGATGTGCCGGGAGGGAAAACCGTAAAAAAGCGCCGCAAAATGCGAAAGTGACCAATGATAATAAGGCTGGAAAAAAACAAAAACCGGCCGGGGAATTATTTTCTTCCCGATGTAGAATATCCTATCCAGCATGGCTATGGTTTGTGCACGGAACCTCCGACATAAATAATGGCGACAGCGAGCGAAATAGTGATAATATCCTCAAGTATATTATTTAAAGTATAAACGTCAAAGAAAAAAGCCAGAAACGAAGCGGAAAGCAGAAGTGCCAGCCATCCGCCGACGAATAACTCCCCCCAGTGGCGCGGAGATAGCCTCCTTTTTCGCTTTCTGGTCTCTTTGAGAATAGTGTAAATACCGACGGCGCCAAGATAGGGCTCGGCCAACGCCGAGATTATTTTGGAAGAAACGGTCTGGGTATAGGGTATCGAGCCGAAATACAAAAGCGCAATGGTAAAGAAATATACATATGTAAAAACACCCAGCCAAAAATAAAGGATGTCCACCATTTCGTCAAAGAAAGCATCATCCAGCATTTGCCGGAATGTTCTTAACTTCAGAGACACATTGGAAACGGCTTCAGACTTATCCTCCGCGGGCTCCAGCCCGGATTCTTTCAAATATCGAGTGAATATGTCCCACCAAGCCAAGTTAGTTAAATAGTTATATGGTTAAATTACCCGCAAATAAAATTCATGCCGGTTTTTTTAACGCTTCTTTTAATCTCTTTTCCCGGCCCAATATTTCTGCCGGTATTTTTTGTATCATCTCCCTGGCATCCCTCTGTGTGTAGCCCAGCGAAAGGAGAGCATCCAGAATATCGGCATCTTCTTTAAGCCCTTCTCCCCCGTCGGAAACCTTGCCGTAACCCATTTTATCTTTTAATTCCAAAACTATCTTCTCGGACATTTTTCTGCCAATGCCGGAAACTTTGGTGAGATAAGAAGTATCGCCCGCTCCGATGGCGCGCTTTAAAATATCCACGGGCGCCAGCGCCAAAACACCCAAAGCTGATTTGGGTCCGATGCCGGAGATGGAAATTAAAAGCTCAAAAAATTCGAGCTCGCTTTTATTCGCAAAACCATAAAGGTCGAGAGCGTCTTCCTTGACGTTGAGATGCGTCCAGAGTTTAACTTTGGATTTTAACTCCAAACCTTTGGCGGAAGAGTTGGTGAAAACTTTGTAACCCACTCCACCGACGTCTAAAATAATGTATTTTTCTCCCTTAAACAGTATTTCCCCCTCAAGATGCCCAATCATGCTTTCATTATAACACGGCTGATTTTATGTCCATTGCCATGTTTTAGCATACCTAAATAAGACGAGAGATTTTTCTCACTAAGCTTCTTAAACATCCTCTGCTTGGTTTTGGTTCTCAATATCCTATGATCCGTAAAATTAACCCAGCCCAGAAAATCAATTCCTGAAGCAATTGTATTTATCGACAATTTTTTAGGATGAAGTTCCAATTTTAGTCTTTCTTGTAATAATTTCTTAATCGGGCGGATTAGGTTTAAAAGCGCAATCCTGTCATCCGACAAAACAACAAAATCGTCTGCGTATCGGATATAGTACTTTGCTTTGAGTTTATGCTTCATAAATTAATCGAACTCATTCATATAAATATTCACGAAAAGTTGGGAGATTAAATTTCCGACAATCTTTTTATTGAAATAATTGAATTTATAGCCATAGCTAGTTTTCTTTCCAAAGAAGAAAAGTTGCCATACGTAAAAGTTGCGATCCGTAAGACGGATACTTTGAAAATATTGCTAATGGTTTTATGGGAAACGAAATCAATTGATAACAAAAAATATATTGCCCTATCTGTAAAAATGGAAGAAATAGGCAAAATGCTGGGAGGATGGCGAGGACAGCTTTCAAAATCTCTCGACACTGCTCGAGACAAGCAAAACTCTCCCAAGGGGGGAGAGAAATGAAAAGAGTTGCGCGGAGAGCGTCCGGATTGTTGTCATTCCAATCGTTGTTGAGCCAATTGTAGTTCGAATACCACCGATCGTTGTTGAAGTAGAGGCAACGGACGTAGAAGTTGTCACTCAAATCGCGATTTATGTATGGGGCATCTTCAGTACCACCATCCTTTGAATACTCTCAGGATTGTATCTTATTCGGCATATTAAATGCCCTAATGCTCTATACCAAGTATTTTCATTTTTTATGAAGTTTCTGCATACACCACCCTATCCGAAACCGTAATCGCGTATATTCCCGATGTATGGATACTGGATTCGGTAGAAGAAAACCTTGGTCTTCCTCGTATTCACCTATTACCCTTATAATTTTATCACAAAAAACGGCCACACACCAGATGGCGTGTGGCCGAGGACAAAGCGCAAAGGATTTAATAGATCCAATGTTCAAAGTCCCAAGCGCTAACTTGCGCGGAGAGCGGCCGGAACGTCGCCATACCAACCGTAGTTGAGCCAATCGTAGTGCGAATACCACCGAACGCCGCAGAAGCAGAGGCAACGGACGCAGAAGCAGCCACCCAAACCGCGAAAAATCGATGCCCAAAAGAAAATGTATATGGCATTGCCATTTTCATCTCTCTTCCAATCTTCCGGTATGAGGTGGGTATTGGCCAAAAGAGCATCAAGAACACTTGCGTTGAGGACAGGTTTTCCGGTCAGCTCTTCACGAAGCTCAAAACCTTTTAACTGTTTTCCGTTCTTCTGACGCTTGGACAGATAGAGAACCATTTTTTCGCCGTTGACATACAAACCTTCGGTTCGCTTCTCAAGAATCGCCCAACCCTCGCCGACATTCTGTTCAACTTCCGCTCCATTGAACGGAAGTTTTGGCGCTGCGGCGAGGTTTACCGCGATTGTGGTCTCGTTGAGGGTAATAAATCGGCTGGTGTCTTCGCTGATCGGAACAATCTTAGCTGAACCGTTGAGTACAGCTTTTATTCCAGCAATGTTGCTATATTGAGTGAGTTGCGTAACGTCGCTGGTTGCAAATCCTTCTGCTTCCAACGAATCGCCAAGCTGATTCATCTGACCTACTGAGTAGAGACTAGACATCGTCCTTATCCTTCTGGACACGTTCCTTCCGGAACTCGTCCTGTTAATTACCAAAGAGCCATTAGCCCAAAAATATGAGGGAACCCCATATTTCTAGGTGGTATAATTGTACTACTTCTATTGCCGAAGTCAAGAGCTTGGGGTAAAATACTTTAATGCCTTTATTAAGTTTAAACGAGCCATATAAACCCGCGGGAGACCAGCCCGAAGCAATCCGGAAATTAACAGAGGGGTTAAAGACGGGAACGCCGCACCAAACGCTTCTCGGAGTCACAGGCTCCGGAAAAACTTTTACAATGGCGAACGTCATCGCCAACATCGGCCGGCCGACGCTTGTCATCTCCCACAACAAGACCCTCGCCGCGCAGCTTTACCAGGAGTTCAGAAATTTTTTCCCGAAAAACGCCGTTCATTATTTCGTTTCTTACTATGATTATTACCAGCCGGAAGCTTACATTCCGCAAAGCGACACTTACATAGAAAAAGACGCGAAAATAAATGATTTTATAGACGCGATGCGCCACGCGACTACTGCGTCAGCCCTTTCCAGGAACGATCTCGTGATCATCGCCTCTGTTTCCTGCATTTACGGTATCGGAGACCCGGAAGAATACCGCAAAGCCGCGATAGAATTGAAAGAAGGGCAGAATTTGCCGCGTAAAAATTTCCTGCAAAACCTGGTCGCCCTTCAATACGCTCGTAACGACTATGAAAAATTTCCCGGCACTTTCAGGGTGCGCGGCGAAGCCGTGGAAATTTTGAATCCCTCAGCGGAAGGCTCGACCATAATTGAATGGGACGGGAACGTGATCGAAAGGATCAGCTCTCCGGAAATGAACGGAAAATCCGGTTTTGCGCGCATTTTCCCGGCCAAGCATTTTGTTACCCCGCAGGAAAAACTGGCAATGGCCATTGCCAATATCGAGCTTGAACTCAAAGAAAGACTGTCGGAATTCAAAACACAGGAAAAACCGCTGGAAGCGGAAAGGCTCCGTCAACGAACCAGATTCGACCTTAAAATGCTCAAAGAAACCGGATATACCCATGGCATAGAAAATTATTCCCGGCAGCTTTCTTTCAGGAAAGCCGGCGAACCGCCATCCACCCTTTTGGATTATCTCCCGAAAAATTTCGTAACGTTCATAGACGAATCCCATATGTCCGTACCGCAGATACGCGGAATGTACAACGGCGACCGCGCGCGGAAACAGACACTCATTGATTACGGGTTCCGCCTCCCCTCCGCCGCCGATAACCGGCCGTTAAAATTCGAGGAATTTCTGGAAAGGGTGGGCCAAACGGTCTACGTCTCGGCGACCCCGGCGGAATATGAATTTAAATTAAGCGGCAAAGAAAACGTGGCGGAACAAATAATCCGGCCCACTGGCCTCTTAGACCCCAAAGTCGAAGTAAAAGACACGAAAATATTGAAAGAAAAAATAATGGAGGATGTCATAGGTGAAATAAATAAGCGGGTGCTTGCGGGCGAACGCGTGCTGGTGACCACGCTTACGAAAAGGACGGCCGAGGACCTCGCAGATTTTCTGAAAGAAGAGAACATAAAAGCCGCATACATTCATTCGGATATAAAAACCATGGAACGGCCGGAAATACTGACCGACCTGAGGCTGGGTAAATACGATGTTGTGGTGGGCATAAATTTATTAAGAGAGGGGCTCGACCTGCCGGAGGTCTCTTTGGTGATAATCCTGGACGCAGATAAAGAAGGTTTTTTAAGAAATGCCCAAACACTTATCCAAACAATGGGAAGAGCAGCCAGGCACACCAACGGCAAAGTTCTTATGTATGCGGATAAAATTACCGAGTCCATGAAAAAAGCGATGGAAGAAACCGATCGCAGGCGGGAGATACAAGATAATTACAACAAATCGAACCACACGGTGCCCATGGCGTTGTCTCAAAGAGCACCCGAAAATATTTTCGGTGTGTATAAAGCCACGGCCAAAATGAAACTCCCTAAAATGTCCAAATCCGGCTCTACGGAAATATTAAAAAAAGAATTGGAAAAAGAAATGCTGGAAGAAGCAAAAGCGCTGAACTTCGAACGAGCGGCGGAATTGAGAGACATGATAAAAACATTGCATAAAAAATAACCGCGATGATCCGCGATTATGCTAATTGATCAGGGTGCCTCCGGTCTGCAAATCAGCCTGTGATTCACCGTCCGGCTTTGGCCGAAAAACGATGGAACCTTGAATCATTTCTATAGGCACGCCCTTTCTTTTGGAACATCTGATGCAGACAAAGATCGGACAATTTATCTTCGACTTTGAGAGTTCGGTCACCATGAGGACATTGTGTAAATTTCCATCCTGCAGCTCGGTTTTTCTGCCGCATTCCAGACAGATATCCTTTGGCGCCGAGCCGTTGTTCTCCGACTTGGTCTGCTTTTCATCTACGAAAATATCGCCCATGACCTGCCGCACGTTCTTTCCTGAATTTATTTCCCGTAAAATGTGATCTAAGAGCACGATTTCATCGGCTTTGAAAATACCGATGGACATCGGGCTATCCATAAGGCTGGGATTGGAGATAATGCAATCCAGCTCATGAAAAGCCTTGAGAAGTATCTCCCTCACGAAGTCATTGAAGACCCGGTCGTCTCTTGAAGCCGCGGCTTTTGCGTGAAGACGGAAAGAAAAAAACAGCATATTCGCGGTCTCGCCCAGGGAACCGTTTCCATGGGAAAAAAGATTCTCAATATTTTTCCCGCCGTGCTGATGACGGGCGCAGGCTTCCGCAATGTTATTGGTTATCGACAAAACGGACCTTTCGAGCTGGTTTCTCATGTCGCCGAATTGCGTATGCACTTCTTTAACGAACAACGCGGCAAGCGTTGCCGCTTTCCAGCAGGATAGAGTTTCGTGCCTGAAATAACCCGTAGACTCGGATTTGCCGCCATTTTTCGGCTTGGATTTTTTTCTCATCTCTCCCCCGATTTAAAACGTTCTGAAGTCATCTTAGGAAAATACCGGCAAGCATGTCAACATCTTTACATTATGAAACTTTTAATTTATACTTCTAAATACTATGCCGATAATCAAATCAGCCAAAAAAGCATTAAGACAGTCAATAAAACGCAGAAAAACCAACCAGGTTTGGAAAATAGAGATGCATAAAGCCGTAAAATCGGTGGAAAAGTTCGCCGCGGCCAAAAAAAACGACGAATTTAGCAAGGCACTTCGGGCCGCTTATAAAATTGTGGACAAATCCGCCAAACGCAGAATGATAAAAAAGAACAAAGCCGCCAGGGTAAAATCCCGCCTGAGCCGGCTCGTCGGCAAAACGGCCTGAATTACTGAGTAGAACCGTTCCTCAATTGGACCAGCCATTTTTCCATAAAATGGTCGGAGTTTTTAGGATCTCTTTTTATTAGAGATTCTGTCTCAATACCCTGCCAATAGGACCGAAGAAGCGCTTTTTCGCCGAAAAGGCGCGACTCGTTCTCAGCTTTGCGCACAAGGAAAGGTTTGAGCGAGGAACTTTCTTTTTTAAGCGCTAAAAAAATATTTTTTAATTTCCATAAAATTGTGAACGGCAACCGGGCCGGGTTTATTCCGGAAGCCGACGCTTTTTTAAAACGCAGTAAAGACCCCGAAAAACCGCTCGCAAAAACGGAATCTGCGAAATAAAAAGCTTCATTTTCATCGGCTGTTCTTCTATTCGTTATTTTATTTAAAACTTCCTTATCGCCCAAAGAAAGCCTGTCCAAAAGCTCCTTCGGCGCCGAACCCTCGCGCTCCGAAATGTCCATCAAAAGCTCCTCCGCTTGGGAAGAAAGAGCCAGGCCGCGTTCCGACATTTCTTCCTGCAAAAGGCCGGCTAATTCTTTGCGCGTATAAGGAAGATTTTCCTGGGTTTTTTCACAATGTTCTTTTAAGAAAGAAAAAATGTCGGAATCTTTGGCCAAGTCCGGCTCGATGAATACGAATACATCCGGGGAGGCCTTAAGGGCCCCTACGCGCTCTTTTACATAAGAAAAAAAATCCGGCCGCCCCGCGAGTATTTTTTTAAAAATTACGAGCCTTTTCTCCAAAAAAAGATCGGCTTGGCCGAGAGCGACGGAGGCATTTTCAAAATAATTTTCTTCTTCGCCGCTGACTTCCCGAACAGCCGCGCCCCCGTGCTTTTCAAGGAAAGCCTGTCTAAGTTCGAACACTTTTTTTTCAGCTTTATGCCGATTCTTTCCGAAAAGCAGTAATATCAAATTTACTAATCTTAATATTAAAAATATTTCTTTTTCAGAATGGATTTTATTTTCGCAACTATTTCAGTGGGTGTAAAATGAGCTTTTATCATAAAATCTTCCGCCCCTCCCGACATTGCCCGGTCGATATCTTCTTTCTGACCCAAATTCGAAAGTACTATAATGGGAATATTTGAAGTTGGCTCATCGGCTTTAAGAAGGCGCAGCACCTCGAATCCGTCGAGGCCGGGCAGAATGAGATCAAGCAACATAATATCGGGTAACTCTTTTTTTGCCACCTTAAGCCCCTCTTCCCCGTCGAAACCTTCATATGTTATAAATCCTTCCCGCTTTAACTTCTGGATTATAAGGTCGCGTAGGAATTTATCGTCCTCTACGACCAAAATACGGTTTTTCCCGCCGGTAGCGACGTCGGAATTTCCTGTTCCTGCCACAGCTGAGGTATTGGACATTGCTGCCTGATTTTCCATTGGATTGGATGTTTTATTTATAATTTCAATTTTCGATTCCGAAGCACTCTTTGAAGGAAAGGCCATGTCTCCGGGCTTTCCGACGATCTTTATCACTTTCTCAAGAACGTCGGACGGGTTAAATTCCGCTTTTACGAGAAAATCTTTAGCTCCGAGCTTGAGCGCTTTATCAACTTCGACCGGCTGCCCGGAATTAGAAACTATAATTACCGGAGTGGCAACGTGGTTTTTCTTTAAATTTTCCAAAACCCCAAATCCGTTCATTTTGGGGAGAATGACATCCAATAGCACGAGCGCCGGCTTTTCCGACATAACCATATTAAGACCCAACTCGCCGTCCGTCGCAAATATCACGTCGAAGCCGGCCTTTTCCAGTTTTGACTTCATAACATTCAGATGTACTGGTTCGTCTTCGATGATTAAGATCTTTGTTTTAGCCATTGGCGTAATTATACCATATTTAAATTGTTTCCAAAAACTCCTCAAGAGGAACAAATTCCTCCTTGGGAACATCTTCTTTGTTTAAAGGAAGTGCGATGGTAAACGTGGTCCCTTTTCCCTCAACCGAATCGAAAGAAATATCGCCCCCGTGCCGCTTAATGATATTCCTGACTATAAAAAGCCCTAAACCGGTGCCTTCGGTTTCCCTGCGCACCACATTGGAAGCCCTGAAAAACTTGGAAAACACCCTCTTTTTTTCCGCCTCCGGTATGCCAAAACCGTTGTCGGAAACGGATATTTCCAGAAATTGTGGCTTTTGGGCCACTTTCATGACTACCTTGCCGCCGACCGCGGTATACTTGATGGCGTTATCCAATAGATTGTTCAGCGCCAGAGATAACTTTTCCGGGTCGATAAATATTTTGGTGAGATCGGAAAGGTCTTTTACAAATTCGAGGGACACCCCCTTGCTTTGGGAATTCAGGCTGTGGGTTTTTACTATCTCGTCCATGAACTGCAGCAGGTCGATCTCTTTCATGTTATAGCCGAATCTCCCTTCCTCTATGCGCGCAGCGTTCAAGAGGTCGCTCACAAGCTTTATCATGCGCTCATTCGTCTCATATCCACGGGATAGCAGATCGGATTGTTCTTTGCTTATCGGGCCGGCATCGCCATCTAAAAGCAGCTTCAGAGTCCATTTGATAGCCGATAACGGTGTTCTCAACTGATGGGCCGCAATAGACACGAACTCAGATCTTAAACGCGCGAAAAGCTGTTCACGCGAAATGTCGCGCAATATTTTAAGAAAACTGCGGTTCTCGCCATTCTCATCCATAACCTGGCTCATGGTCACGATGAGTTTCAGTTCCGGCTGGGAGATATGCAGCTCCATGGATCGCGCAGTGGAGCCAACCACCGGTTTTACGCCGGAAGTATATTTCGCCAAGGCAGGGTACATCACTTCGACAACCCCCCGCAACTCCGGTCTGGTGTGTAATATTTCCGGAGTTATCGGCGTACCCATAATGTCCCTCATCTTCACACCCAAAAGATCCTCCGCGCGAGGGTTCATTAATATTATTTTGGAACCGGAATCATATTCTATGACACCGTCGGAAAGGCTGTTCAATATGGCTTCCCTTTGATCTTTTTCGGAAGCAAGCAGGTTCGCGGTCTGAATGAGGTTTAAATACCCCACGAATAAAATAAAAACCATAAGGAGTTCGATACCTAAAGTTATGGAAGCGACGAACAAGGTCCGCCTGTGCGGGGCAAAAACATCCCGCTCCGGCTCTTCCACGAGTGCACCCCACCCGCTGCCGATATTTATCGGCAAGCCCAAAGCAAAAACTTTTTCACCGGCAAAATTTTCATAAGAATTATCCGAGTCGAAAGTAGAGGATTCTTGCCCGGCAAGCACGTCCAACACAATGTGCCTGTTCAATAAATTTACCCTCCGGAGCACCAGCGAGACATCGGGGTGGGCGATCAGAAAGCCGGAGCTGTCCACCAGGTAAGCAAGGCCTTTGCCGCCGACTTTTATGTCGCGCACGACATCTATCATGTACCTCACATTAAGGTCGGCTGTTATCACCTGGATATCCTCTGAAAAAAGATCACTTTCTACCTTTAAAGGAGCCGCTACGGTTATAAGAGGTTCCCCTATTTTCGAAAGAAATACCGGGCCTACGTACAGACTCCCGGCGCGGGCATATTGGTAAGCCGTGTCCGATAACCGGTATTTAAGGTCCTCTTGTGTCACGAGCAGGTTTCGGTCCTCTCTGGCCAATTCCTGCCCTGAGAATCCTAGGACGGAAACGGATTCTATGGCAGGGTTCTCTTTCAAAAACCTGGCAAAAAGCTTGTCTAGATTATGAGGTTCTATCAATATATTGAAGCCGATGTTCTGTAGAGCTTCCTGATGTTTTTTTACGAATTCCGTGGTCTGGTTACGAGCTCCGGAAGCTATCGTGGTATATAAAGCGAGAGTGCTGTGGTTGAGTTCGTTCCGGCTGGGAATATACCAGAAGGCGTTGATGGCTACTATGATCAGGACGAGGGCCAATAAAGTAACCGCGCGAGTAAGATTAAAAACTGCGATTATTTTCTTAAGGTTTGGCCTGATAGAAAACCTGAAGTTTTCCATTATTCATTATTGATCTAAAATAGTTTCTGCCTGGAGCAAAAGCGAATTTGGGAATGTAACGTTTATGACTTTGGCAGTCGCTGCATTCAGTTCCAATACAGGAACTCCGGCGAACTCGATGGGAATCTCACCCGGAGCCTGGCCGCGCAAAACCCGGTCTATCATCAAGGAACCTTGTTTACCCGTATCATATCTGGTCACCCCGTAAACCATGAGGTAGCCGGATTTTATGCCGCGCTCGCTGTTGAAATCAATCGAGGGTATCTTGGCATCTTTCAAGGCTTTGGCTATGATATCGGCGTTTCCGGAAAGATTGGCATCGGTCGTAGTCATGATGGCTTGCGGTTTTTCTTTTGCTATCTTGGCAAGCATGCCCGGAAGTTCATCCGCTTTTGTAATGTCGTAATATTTTACTTCAAGACCCAGTGACTTTGCACTTTCGTCGTGGACGCTTTTTATGGTCTTGTAACTCACATGTTTGGAATTGAGCAGCACACCCACATTCGTAAGCGACGGATTAAGCTCTTTAAGCAATTCCATGCGCTTGGAAGAAACCAGCACATTATCCACGACTACCCCAGTCATGGTTCCGCCGGGACGCTGTAGATTTGTGATACCGAGACTTTCCAAGCTGCCGACGTCCACGAACACCACAGGCAGCGTGGCCGTGGCGTTCGCCTCTTTTATCGCGCTGGAAGCGGTCGTAGAGACCGGAATCAAAAGGCTTGGTTTGGAAGCGACCAATTCTTTGGCGTAAGTTTTTGTAAGTTCCCTGTCTCCTTTGGGGTTTTTGACATCCAATAAATAATCCTTTCCTTCAACATACCCCAATTCCTTAAGCCCGTCCTTAATCCCGTCCACGGTTGCCGTCTGAAGATCGGAAGCCAGCAGTACGCCGAGCCTGCGAGCCGCCGGCGGGGCCACTTCGGCTTTCGGTAAATAAAACCACCATGCCGCTCCCGCTGCCGCTATAATGATCGCCACCAATAAGAATTTTATTTTGCCCATGTTAGAAATTAAATTATAATTAATAAACTTTATTGGCTCTTTCCAAGATAACTGCCGGAATTTGCACGCCTATACTTTCGGCTGTTTTTTTGTTTACTTCCAAAAGAGCATCCTGCGCCACCTCCACCGGAACTTTTGATATCGGCGTTCCTTTCAGAATAAGATCCACACTTTCGGCGGCGCGCTCGCCGGCTTTCAAACGGTCATTGCTGAAAGTCACGAGCCATCCGATATTGGCTCCAATTTCTATTTCCGGGTTCATCCCGGGTATTTTGGCTTTAATGAGGTAGTCGGCTATATCTTTTGAATAAGTTTCATTGCTGGCGCAGGTGCAGGCAATGTACGCATCGATGCCGTTCTCTTTGCTTATAAACTGTAATTTTTCCAAAAGATCCTGCCGCTTGTCTGTGGTAATCTCATAAACTACGACTTCTATACCCAGCTTGTCGGCAGCTGACTTTACTTCGCTGAGAGATGCCAGAGCAGTTTTATGGCCATGCTCGATAATTGTTCCTATCTTTTTAACCGAAGGCAATAATTCTTTCAAAAAACCTATCCGTTTTTCCGTAAACGCGAACGTTGGCTCGCCTATTCCCGTAATGAAACCTTCCGGAGCGGAAAAATTCTTGACCAGGTCGGCAGGCCTGCCAGCAGACAGGAAAAAAACTCTGGCCCCGAGATCGGGCAGCTTCTTGAAAGACTCCGTGGACGAAGTCGAACCCGTGAGAATAATGTCATATTCCTCTTTGTTCATCAGCGCGGCCATTTTATCGGATTCTTCCCCGCGGCTCGCTACTTTTATGATGTATTCTATATTTTTTCCTTCTATATAACCGAGCCTTTCCATGCCTTTTTTAAAACCCACTAAATTATTTGACTGGATATCTTTTTCAGACAGCGCCAAAAATGCGACTTTCCACATTTTCTGTGGAGTCTGAAAGTAATACCAACCCCCTAACAAGACGGCTAAAAAAATCAAAAAACCTACAATATATTTTGTGCTCATTTTATTAAAAAATTAATAATTATTTATAAATAACAGCGGCTTTATTTAAGACGGAATCCGGAAGTTCTACCCCTATAGCCTCGGCGGTCTTCAAATTTATTTCAATTGTAGGGCCGACGGCGTATTCAATGGGCACATCCCCTAATTTTTCGCCTTTAAGCGCTTTAATGATTAGGCGAGCTCCCTCTTTCCCCATGCTAAATCTAGTAACTCCGAGCATTATCAAATAACCCTCTTTGGCTCCTTTTTCCGTATTAAAATCAATGGAAGGTATTTTTGCTTCTGTCAAAACCTTAACTATGGTTGTGGCATACTCCGACGTTATCATGTCAGGTATAGTAAGAAATCCGTCGGGCTGGTCTTTCGCGATGCGGTCCAAAGCCGTTTTAAGTTCCGCTTCACTTGAAGCGTTATACGGCGTTATTTTCATGCCCAGCATTTTTGCCGCATCATCATAAACTTTTCTTATGTCTTCATAATTCACGCTATTGGGGTTAAACACCACTGCAAAATTTTGAGCCCAGGGCACCGCCTCTTTGAGCATCTCAACTCTTTTCCCGCCCATGGCGAGACTGTTAGACGTCAGACCGGTCATGGAACCGCCCGGTTTTTTGACGTCCACGATTCCCAGCTGTTTTAAATTTCCAACATCCACAAACACTACCGGAAGTTGCGCTATATTGTTGGCATCCCTGATAGCTACCGCGGCAGTGGTTGAAATAGGCACGATCACATCCGGCCTCGAGTTTATAATATCTCTTGCCATTTTTGCAACGAGTTCTTTATCGCCTTTGGGGTTTCTAATTTCATAAATAACTTCCTTGCCTTCCCTAAAACCCGCTTCTTCCATGCCATTTTTTATCCCATCTGCCGCGCTCAACTGCAGATCGGAAGCAGTTAAAATAGAAACTATTTTGGGCGGATTCGCATTCATATTTTTCACCGAATAAACGTAAAAACCGACGGCCACAAAAACTAGTACCAAAAAAATCGCTCCTTTTTTAACTGAAATATTCATGTGATCAGATACTATTTTATTGTCCATAAATTTTACTGGCCCGCTGTTTTATCGCTTCCGAAAAGGAAACGCCTATGGCTTTTGCGGTGTCCTCGTTCAATTCCAAAACAGCGGTGGTTACGAATTTGACCGGAACACCGGAAACCGGCGTTCCTTTTAATATTTGATCCACACTGCTTACTGCCAGTCTAACCAGCTCTTCTCTTTGGTCGCTATAACTTGCCAGAAAGCCCTCCTCCGCTCCAGGCTTTAATTGACCGCTGATTGACGGCATTTTTTCCTTTTTTAACTGTTCGGTCACTTCTTTTGCATTTCGGACACCGCTTGGGCATGCGCAGGATATGTAGGCATCACCCAACTTATTTGTAAGTTTGGGAAGTTTTTCCAAAAGTTCTTTCGGATTTGAAAAGTCAGAAATCTCCAAATACGTCATTTCCAACCCTAATTCTTTGGCTGGTTTTTCCAAACTAGCCTTGGTAGCCAGCGTATTGGAATGATTTGTGTCAACGATAGAAACAACTTTTTTTATTGTAGGTTTAATTTGTTTAAGAAGCTCCAGCCTTTTTCCGTTAAACTCCAAAGCCCCTTCGCCTATTCCGGTAATCAACCCCTCCGGTTTTGCCGGATTGCCGACTAAAGCTGTCGGGTCTCCCATTCCAAGAACAAAAATCGGAGTTTTTAAACCTATTTTTTTAAACGGACGCGCGGAGGAAGTAGCTCCTACGATTATTACGTCGAGCCCCGCGTTGTCCAGTTCTTCCGCATATTTATCCAGCAAACCGGCGTTTCCGCCTGTTGCTTCTTTAATCGTATAAATCGTATTTTTTTCTTCTACATAACCGAGGCCTTTCATGGCCTCTTTAAATGAGCCCGGTATGATCCCACCGACAATGTCTTTATCAATAAGTAAAAATCCGATGCGCCAAAGTTTTTCCTGTGGCGGAGAAATTTTTGTCTGATTATAACGCACGTAATAAAAATATCCTGCACCGATTAAAATTAACGCGGCCAGCCCAAACATAATTTTTTTTAAAAGACTCATATTTATATTACTTTAGTAAATAATAGATGCGCCGTTATTTATTACTCTGCAATGACCCTAATCTTTTACCGGTTTTGACGTCTACCACAAGCGGAACTGCCAGGCTTACCGCGTTTTCCATTATCTTTTTTATCTCGGGTATTGCTTTTTTCATTATATCATCGCGTATTTCATACACCAATTCGTCATGAATCTGTAAAAGTGGATAGATTTCCATGTTGTAAAATGTGGAATTTACATCGATCATGGCCTTTTTTACAATATCGGCGTCGGTACCCTGAATAACGGCATTGACGGCCATTCTTTCCATTTCGGCCTCCCAAAAGCCCCGCCTGCCGGCAGGCACGGCGTTATTCATGCGGCGCAGGTCAAAAAATCTCTTCCGGCCGAAAAGGGTCTCAACGTAGCCTTTTTCTTTCGCGGACGTTTTTATCCCGTCCATGTAGGCACGTATTCTGGGAAAATCATGGAAATATTTTTCATAGAATTTTTTTGCCTCTTCCTGGGTCATTCCGGTATTCTGGGCCAGCTGTCTCACACCCATCCCATAAATTATGCCGAAATTAATGGTTTTGGCGGCGCTCCTCATCCGGGAAGTCACTTTTTCCAAGGGAACATTATTAATGAGCGAGGCCGTGAGCGCATGAATGTCGGTGCCGGTCTTGAACGCCTGTATCATTTTCTCGTCTTTGGAGAACGCCGCCAATATCCGGAGCTCTATCTGTGAATAATCGAAAGAAACAAAAGTGAACCCTCCGGATGCCTGGAAAGCGTCGCGTATCCGCGCCCCGGTTTCACTCCGCGAAGGAATATTCTGCAAATTAGGCGACTCGGAAGACAGTCTTCCGGTCACAGTGCCGGTTTGGTTGAAAGTGGTGTGGATGCGTCCGTCAGCCTTGGAAAGCTCCGAAAGCGGCTCAATGTAGGTCCCTAAAAGCTTGGAAAGCTCGCGGTACTCCAGAATATTGTCGGCCAAAGGAACTTTTCCTCGCAATTTTACAAGTTCGGACTCCCGGGTTGAGATCTTTCCAGTTTTTGTCTTTTTAATGTCCTTATTGGATATTTTCAATTTATTAAACAAAATCTCGCCCAATTGCGACGGAGAATTAATATTGAATTTGGTGCCAGCCAGCTTATAAATTTCCTCCTCAATAACGGACAACCTTTGCGATATTTCCTTTTTAAACCTGTCCATAAAATCCCAATCGATGGCGATCCCACGATACTCCATTTCCGCAAGAACCGGCACTAGGGGCATTTCTATCTGGTAAAAAATCTTTTCCAGACTCTTTTCCCTAAGAAGCGTGCATAGTTTTGTATAAAGGTCGGGCATCATATCGATGGTATCCATCGGTACGGGGCCGGCGTGTTTTACCAGAAAGTAAGAGAACATTTCATCTCTGGTCGGCGCTTTCATGGTGCTTTCCACCACCCAAGCGGCCAAAAAACAGTCGAAAGAGCGCTCTATCTTGCTTATGGAATATTTTTTCAGGATATTTAAAAGGTCTTTTATCAAAAAAGAAACGACGAGTTTTCCGGAAAAAACAGCCTGCCACTTTTCCCGGTCCTTCCCGAAAAAATCTTCTTCAAAAACCCAGTTGTGTCCGAGCCCTTTCACAAAAAAGTTGTCCTCGTTCCAGAGCAGAAAAATAGTGTCCGACGCTTCGAGATCCTCCCAGAACTTTTCCTTGCTCTCCTCCACCAGCCTGGAGGAAAGTGCGAGCTGATCCTCGGGAATTTCCACGTCTTTGGAGGCCGGTTTCAATTCCAGGCGCTGGACCAGGCTCGAAAAACCCAGGGTTTCGAAAATATTCTTTACCTCGTCGGTATTAACCTGATAAACGGCCTTTGGAAGCTCAAATTTCACCGGCACGTCCTTTCGGATAGTAGCCAGGTTTTTTGAAAAAAAAGCTTCCGCCTCGTTCTCCAGGAGCAAATTCGCTATTCTTTCTTTCAACCCTTTGGTATCGCCCTTTTTAAGCGACACGTACATCTGCTCCAGCGAACCGAATTTTTTTATCAGTTCCGAGGCAGTTTTTTCTCCTACTCCTTTGACTCCTTTTATATTGTCGGACGGGTCGCCCTTCAATCCTTTGAAATCCGGAAGCATTTCAGGAGAAAAACCGAACCTTTCCTTAACTTTATCCTCGTCGTAAGTGATTGTGTCCTCAATTCCCCTTTTCATCGTATAAACCAGTACGTCCTTGCCGTCCACGAGCTGCAGCACATCCATATCCCCGGAAACTATGATGACCTTCAATTTCTCCGCCGGCGGATTTTTCTTTATTTGTTCCGTGATGGTTCCCAAAATATCGTCCGCCTCAAATCCAGGCGAGCTTAATATGGGTATGCCGAAAGCCTCCACGACGTCGTGGGAGCGGTCTAGCTGTAATTTCAGCTCGTCATCCGTCTCTTTCCTCGTGGCTTTGTAGTTTTCATAGGCGATATGGCGAAAAGTCGGCTCCGGCAGGTCGTAGGCCGCCATCATGTAATCGGGTTTTAATTCTTTTGTCACCCTGAGAAGCATTGAAGAAAGACCGTAAAGAGCCCCGGTTGGTTCGCCGGTTTTGGCGGAAGTAAAATGCGGCAGCGCATGATAAGCGCGGTGTATCAACGCGTGGGCGTCCAAAAGGACCAGTGTTTTGGTTTTACCGTCGTTCACCTCGTAATTGTAGTATTTTTGAGGGTTTTAAGCTATTCCTGGATCCGTAAAATCCGCTCCTTTTCGTTCTTTCCGTGCTCGAAAATTACTCTTAAAACTTTTTTTGAAAAAGCTTTTTTGATGCGGCCGCCCCATTCCACCAGAATCAAGTTGGCCGGGTTTTTGCTGAAATCGCTCCATTCAAGAGCATTCAAATCCCGTGCGCTGATGCGGTAGACATCCATGTGAATAAGATTTTCAAAATGTTTTCTCCCTTTTTTACCGGGTATCCTGAAAATTTTCATCAGAACGAAAGTCGGGCTTTTGGGAATTTCTTTAATACCGAGGCCTTTGGCAAAGCCCTGCACAAACGTGGTTTTCCCCGCACCCAAATCCCCCTCCAGGCTGACCAGGGTGGCAACTTTTCGAGGTCCGTCCTCCATTAAAGACCGGGCCAGTATTTCTCCCACCGCCTTCGTATCCTTATCGCTTTTGGTCGATATCTCCACGCACTTTTGCACATTTAAATTATACTCTCCTCTTACCTCACCCCCAACCCCTCTCCTTCAGAAGGAGAGGGAAAAAGGAAAAGGCATTCGAAATTTCGAATGCCTTTTATAAAACGGCGGGAACTATTCTGATTGAGAGAAGTCGGACTTCTCTCATCTTCTCTCAACCGCTAGCGCGGTCGAGGTAAATGATGGCGCTATGCAACACCATCATCTCGGAGCTTTGCACTCCGGATATCCGAAAACGCTCATAGAGAGAACGTAGCGTTCGCGCATCGGAGCGTAAGGTTTCGCGGGGATATTGCGGAGTGTTTCTGTCGCGAATTTCCTGAATCGCTCTTTCGAGAGCGATCCGCTCCGCCTCATCGGCACCTACTCTATCAAGAATTGGGCGCAAAGCGCGAAGTTTCGCGACGTCCACCTCTGGAAGTGGCTGCCTCGTTGACTGACCGTAGCCGTACGAGGTTGCATACGAATCAGATACGGAAGGTGTCGCTCCGCAAGCGCGACTGTTTGCCTTTATCTTTCCACGAGCGTTAGTGCCCTCGTAACTTGCCTCGCCTTGCCCGCACAAGGCCGCCGGAGCTTTTAGAACGGTGCTTGCTCCGATTGCCTCCAGGACAACCTCTTTGGCCGCATGGCTCCGGTACACCGAGGCGATAGCGCTGGGAAGACTATAAATCGTTTCCTCGGCCAGGCCTTGGAGAAACCCACCATAACCGCCGCCGTATCCTCCGCCATATCCTCCTCGGTATGGCTGAGGGCAACCCACCTGAACGAGACGCCCACCCTGATTTACCCACTGACACGCGTGGGCCCTGTTTGGCAGCAGTAGCATTACCACTAGTGCAACCAAACAGACAACCGCCAAAGTCAGAAAAAACGCTAAAACAACTTCAGCATACATCCTTTTTTCCATTTTATTCATCTTTTCTTCTCCCCTTCTCCGTATCTTTAAAAGGATACGGTTTCAAGACTAAATTATTTGGACATATTTTAAAAGCCTTTTTTCCGCCTTGATTATACATCTAATGTATGCTAAAGTCAAGGGCAAGCCAAAAACAAAGTTTTCCACTTGTTGCGGTCATTACCAATATGCTACGAATGTATACAACACATGTCTGAAGCCTTAAAAAAATTCAAAGACGAACTCGAGAAAGTAAACTCCGTTGCAGTCGTCTCCGGAAAGTCAAAAAGCGCTCCCCATGCACTGTCTTCGGCCATACTTCACAGCGCTTTTCTTAAATTCGGAAAAAAATCACACCTGCAGCCAACCGAAAATGCCGAGAATGTCCGCAAGTTCACGGAGGCTGTGGTAAAAAACCTCGAAAACCTTCCAAAGCCGGAAAATATTCTGATAAAATTGGACACGAAGAAAATACCCGTGTCCGAGCTGAAGTACGAAAAAGAAGGAGATATACTAAAAATAATATTGAAAGGCGCTGATTCGTTGAACGCCTCCGATATCTCGATAGAAAAAGAATCCGCTCCCGTTGACCTGCTTTTGATAGTAGACCCCGAAGAAAAGGAGCTGGAAAAGATACTAGCGCTTATCCCCCACCGGGAAGTTGTTAAACTTAGCGCGAAGGAAAAATCCATGGCCGCCAAAATAAGCGACGTTTTAACGGCTCTTTTTGACGAAATACCCGAGGAATTCGTAAACGCCCTCTGGGCACTTTCGGAAATAGAAGAAAAAACAAGCGAAAACGAACTTAAAGAAAATCTGGACTTAAAACGTTCTCTTTTGGAAAAAAAAATAGACTCGGGGGTAATAATGCGCGCCAAGGAAATACTTCTGGGTAAGAACTTCTGGAAACTTCTGGGAAGAGCCATGGCCCGCTCGGAATTCGAAAAAAACACCGAAACGCTTTGGTCTTTCATCCCGAAGGGAGATTTTCTGAAAACTGGGCAATCCCCGGAGGCTGCTCCGGAGCTGTTTAGGGAAATGAAAAACATCAGACCCGAAGCCGGCTTTTTCGCCCTGCTTTGGGAAAATACATCCGACCCCAAAGCCGTCGAGGCTCTTATCGGAGGAAGGGATATTAACAAACTTCAAAAACTCGCTTCTTCGCTGGGCACTTCTCTCTCCTCCCCCTATTTCATCGCGAAAGGATTTTTGACCTTTTCGGAGGCAGAGCTGAAAATACGCTCCGCCATGCAGCGTACATTTTTAAATTCGCCGGAAAACCTGTAAAATCAATATATGGAAGACGTGCTCCAAGAACTGCGCAAGAAGGAAGAAGAAGAGCTGGCGCGCAGGCTGGCGCAGAAACATGGGATACCTTATCTGGACCTCGCGCGTGCGACGGTGGATTTGGATTCATTGAGAATCATCCCGGAAAAAGAAGCCGGGGCGAATTCAGTGGCGGTCATACAAAGCGTAGGCAAAAAGCTCCAAATAGTGGTAACCAACCCCGACCGGCCCGGGCTGGCGGAAGTATTGGACAATCTCACAAGGAAAAAGTACGAAGTACAGCTCTTTTTGGTATCCCCGACTAGCTTGAAAAAAGCTATCGACATGTACAAGGAAATCCCGAAATTTGAGGAAATGATATCTGGTACGGTTGACGTTTCCAAAGCCAAGCTGGAATCGTTCGTCGCCACTTTTCACACTATCGATAATTTAAAACAGAAATTGGCGCAAATGGTCAGGGAAAAGGACACCAGAAAAGCGTCCGATACGCTGGAACTTCTGCTCTCCGGAGCCTTAGCGGTAGAAGCTTCCGACATCCACGTCGAGCCCGGCGTCTCGACCGCGAGAATCCGCCTCAGACTGGATGGCGTGCTCCAGGACCTGGTTGAAATGCCCCATGCCACTTTTCAATTGATACTCTCGCGGATAAAGCTTATCTCGGAGATAAAACTTAATATCCATGACCGGCCGCAGGACGGAAGGTTCACTATAAAAACCAAAGGTGAAGATGTAGAGGTAAGAACTTCGGTGCTTCCCGGCCCTTACGGTGAATCCGTAGTGATGAGGCTTCTTCTCTCCAAAACCATCGAAATGGAATTCGAACACCTGGGTATGCAGCCGGAGCTTTTCAAAATAATGCAGCATGAACTGGACCGCCCCAACGGCATGATACTTACGACCGGCCCGACAGGTTCGGGAAAAACCACCACTCTTTACACTTTTTTGAAAAAAATATCCTCGCCGGAAATAAAAATAATCACCATTGAGGATCCTATTGAGTATCACATCCCGTACGTTACCCAGACACAAGTGGACGCTGCGAGAGGCTATGACTTTTCGAACGGTTTAAGATCCATCCTGCGCCAGGACCCCGACGTGATACTCGTGGGGGAAATAAGAGACTTCGAAACCGCCGAGATTGCAATGCATGCGGCGCTCACCGGCCACTTGGTCTTCTCTACCTTGCACACCAACAACGCCCCGGGTACGATACCGCGTCTTCTGGACCTTGGGGTAAAACCAAACATAATTTCACCAGCGATAAACACCGCTATGGCACAGCGGCTCGTGCGGGTGCTCTGTCCGAAATGCAAAACCGAGGAGGATGCGACCGACGAAGAGAAAAAAATATTTGAAAAAGCGCTTAAAGAAATGCCGCCTGTCTATTCCCGGCCGATGCCCGAAAAACTTAAACTTTGGAAAAGCAACAAGTGCGAAGCCTGCAACATGACCGGATACAAAGGACGAATAGGGGTGTTTGAGGCATTTCTAATAACCGACGAAATTGAGCGCCTTATTATCAATAACCCTTCGGAATCGGACATCAGAAAAAAGGCGCTGGAACAAGGAATGCTAACCATGTTCCAGGACGGTATTTTAAAAGTAATGGACGGGGTCACGTCCTTTGATGAATTAAATAGAGTTGCCGCGGAGTAGTTCCGCTAATTAGTCTCTAGGCGATTGCTCGTCCATGGGTAGACAGAGCTTAGGTATTCTCTGAGGAGTAACCGAGTAAATCATACTAAAAGTAGGCACAAGGTTATCCGAGTCTGAGAGAAAACCAGCTATTCCTATATTAGGAATAATCGCCCAGAGACTAATTGGCAGAAACGCATATTAATCTGTAAATAAAGCTAATTTCAGGCAGTATAGCAAATAATTTTAATAATGTCAAGAGCTGAAAAAGATCCCCCTATAACGAAAAAACGGAGCGAGGACAAATCGCTGGATTTAGCTTTGCGCCCCGGAACCTTTAATGAATATATCGGACAGGAAAATATCAAAAGGAATCTAAAAATTCTCATTGAAGCCGCCAAAAAAAGGGGTGAACCGGTTGAACATATGCTTTTCCACGGCCCGGCCGGCCTCGGAAAAACCACGCTCGCCCATCTGGTCGCCAAAGAAATAAATGCTCAAATAAAAATAACATCCGGCCCGGCCATCGAAAAAGTAGGTGATCTCGCATCCATCCTCACAAATATCTCTCCGGGAGACATATTGTTCATAGACGAAGTACATCGTTTGAATAAACTTGTCGAAGAATCGCTCTACCCGGCGATGGAGAACCGTTCTCTCGACATTATCATCGGCAAGGGACCCACCGCGCGCACTTTACAGCTTGAACTGCCGCAATTTACCATGGTTGCGGCGACAACCCGGATCGCGCTCCTCTCTTCTCCTTTCCGGTCCCGTTTTTCCGGAGGTTCTTTCCGTTTGGATTTTTACAACCAGGGAGATATTGAAAAAATAATCAGAAGGTCGGCGGGGATACTGGGCGTAGAAATAAAGGATGAGGCTATAAACACCATCGCTTCCCGCTCGCGATTCACTCCCCGCATAGCGAACCGCCTTTTAAAACGCGCCCGCGATTACGCCGAAGTCCACGGCGAAGGTATTGTAACCGAAGAGCTCGCCAAAAAAGCTCTCGCCCTTTTGGAAATAGACGAAAAAGGCCTTGAAACGCTGGATATTAAAATATTGGACACGATTATCCGCAAATTTTCCGGCGGGCCCGTGGGCATCGGCACCATTGCGGCCTCGCTTCGGGAAGAAGAGGATACCATTGAAGAAGTTTCTGAACCTTATCTGATGCAGCTCGGATTTTTGGACCGCACCACCCGCGGCCGCATCGCCACACCGCGCGCCTATGAACACCTTGGGGTAATACCTCCGCAGCAAAAATTGGTGTAAAGTGCTACTAAAGTGATAATATTGAGATATGAATTTTTGGCTGATATTAGCTATTTACGGTGTTTTTTTGGCAGTTTATTGGTTCTTCGTGCTGGCTATTTTATGGCACGTTAAAGAATTCTCCACCAAAAAAGACCTTTCCTACTTATCCGTTAAAGTTTTTTTAAGCATTACCATAATATTAACGGTTATTTCGGCAGTTTTATTCTTTAATTTGCCGGTATTAATATGATAAATCTGCATGAAAAAGAGGAGATTTTGCTCGTTATGCACCGGCATTGGATAGTCATCGCGGAACGACTGGTACTCGGTCTTTTCATTTTGATACTACCCTACCCGGCAGCCGCGCTCATTAAATCTTTCGATATAACCGTCCAATATGTTTCCTGGCCTTTTTTTTGGTTCTTTACTGTTATTTATTCCATGCTCATAGTTCTTTTTACTTTTTTGGCCTGGCTTGATTATTATCTGGATGTTTGGATAATTACCAATGAGAGGATCGTGGATATCGAACAAAGCGGCCTCTTTAAACGCGAGATATCCGAATTTATGATCAACAAAGTCCAAGACGTTACCATTGAAATCCCGAACATGACCGCTACCGTGCTGAAATACGGAAATATAACGATACAAACGGCCGGGGAACGCTCTTTTTCCATAAAACAAGTTCCCGGCGTATATAAAGCCAAGGAAGTAATTTTATCGGAGGCAAGAAAACAACGAACAGCATAAAAATATGTCCGGACATTCAAAATGGGCGCAAATAAAACATAAAAAAACAGCCTCGGACGCGAAACGCGGCCAGCTTTTTTCCAAACTTTCAAAAGTCATCACGATCGCGGTCAAAGAGATGGGCGGAGACCCGCGGTCAAATTCCAAACTTGCGGCGGCCATCGAAGAAGCGAAAGCCGTGAACTTACCCAAGGAAAACATCGAGCGGGCCGTCAAAAGAGCCGCGGAAAAAGACAGCTCCGAATTGAAAGAAGTTCTTTACGAAGCTTACGGACCCGGAGGATCGGCTCTGATAGTTACCGCGATCACGGATAACTCCAACCGGACAACGAACGAGATAAAACACACTCTTTCCCTTCATGGTGGAAAACTAGGCGAACACGGCTCCGCCATGTGGGCCTTTGATAAAAAAGGGATGGAGTTTACCGCCAAATTTCCTCTCACCCTCTCGGAACACGATTCCAAACTTTTTGAGGATCTTCTTTCCGCGCTTGATGACAACGAAGACGTGCAGGAGGTCTACTCGAACGCGGAAACATCATCCGCCCAATGACATGAAAGTATTAGGCATCGATCCGGGAATAGAAAGACTCGGATGGGCGATACTCAAAAAAAATGAAGGTAATATCGAAAGAATGTCTTCGGGCGTAAAAAGAACGTTAAAAACTCAGCCTACCCCGGAAAGGTTGTTCGAAATTTATGATTTTTTGGAAAAGCTTATTCAAAAAGAAAACCCCGACATGATAAGTGTTGAAAAACTTTTCTTCGCGAAAAATTTAAAGACCGCTTCGGTGATCGGCGAGGTAAGAGGCGCTATATTGACCGC
The DNA here is from genome assembly GCA_016176295.1 of Candidatus Giovannonibacteria bacterium. GTDB lineage: Bacteria > Patescibacteriota > Minisyncoccia > UBA11713 > 2-01-FULL-45-33 > JACOXN01. Next base: position 53,372 of record JACOXN010000006.1, on the reverse strand, counting down.
CTCCCAAAAATATAAGGCCGTCATCCGGGAATTCACTCCGCTCGAGGTCAAAATGGCGGTCTGCGGATACGGCCGGGCGGATAAAAAAGACGTAGCTTCAATGCTTGGATATTCCATAAAAATGCCCACGGAAAAGCTTTTGGACGACGAAACTGACGCCATAGCCTTAGCGTTAACGGCCCTTGTGCACACAGGTTATCCACACCAATATTTGCCTTCATAATTAAACTCTCTTATTCTTTTGACATCGGTCGAATTTTTTTAAAATTATTAAGAAATTTTACCATCGGTATGCCGGATTTTATCGACAACGACGAACCAAAAGAAGACACCGAGCCGGGAGGCTTGGATGAGGACGTTGATTCGAACGAGGACCCGGAAGAGGATCTCGAAGATCTTAGCTCCTGGGAGTTGGAAGAAGATTTGGAAGAATAATTTTTGTGTAATCAAAGAAAACCACCCCGCGAATGCGGGGTGGTTTTCTTTTCTTTGTTTATTTAAACTTCAACCTGATAAATTTGTGTTTTCCTATCTTTAAAACGCCCCCCGCCAAAACTATTTCGTCCGGCCGCGCGATCTTGACCCCGTCGAGACTCAACCCGCCGCCTTTTATCAGGCGTGAGGCCTCCGACTTGGAAGAAGATAATTTTGCTCTGACAAGAATGTCAGTCCATTTTTCTCCGGTTGCGGCCTCAATGATTTCTAGGTCTTCGGGAATTTCTTTTTTGGAAAATACTTTTTCAAAATAATCGCGCGCGACATCCGCGTCTTTCTTGGAATGTATGAACAGTACGACAGCTCCCGCGAGTTTCTTTTTTTGTTCAAATGAGGATATTTTTTTTAAACTTTCCGGTTTGATGTCCGTTAACAATTCAAAATATTTATGCACCAGATTATCCGGCACGGACATAATCTTCCCAAACATATCATTCGGTTTTTCTCCGAACGCGATATCATTTCCGTAGCTCTTGCTCATTTTACGAACTCCGTCCGTGCCTTCCAACAGACCCACAGTAAGAATATCCTGCGGCTTCAGATTGAACTTTTCCATTAGCGTTCTTCCCATGAGCATATTCAAAAGTTGGTCTTTGCCGCCCACCTCTATATCCGTCTTTAAAACAACCGAATCATAACCCTGCAATATGGGGTATAAAAACTCATGAATCCTTACCGATCTATGATTAGATATTCTCTGGCCAAAATCATCCCTTTCCAACATTTGATTTACACTCACCATACTCAAAAGTTCAAACATTTTTTTCCCCTCTAATTTTCGCAGCCATCTGCTATTCCAACAAACCTCAACCTTTTTAAAATCCAGAATTTTTTGCGCCTGTAAAACATAATGTTTCATATTACGCTCTACTTCTTTTTGGGTCAGTTCCTGCCTTGTTTTTGAAACACCGGTCGGATCTCCGATGCGCGCGGTATAGTCTCCTATAACAAAAACAATTTTATGACCCAACTCTTGAAATTGTTTTAATTTTCGCAATACCACCGCATGCCCAAGATGCAGATTGGGAGACGTGGGGTCAATCCCGAATTTTATCCGCAATTTTTTCCCGGCAAGCAGACTCCCGCGCAAATGTTCTTTGTCTATTACCTCTTCCACTCCGCGTTGGAGAACTTCGTTAACCAGTTGTTCATTTGGTTTCATAATAGTATTTTTACTCTACCATAAGGGCTAAAAATAGCCTATAATAAGCCGCATGAAACGATATTCTTCATTTTTGAAACGTCACAAAAGCACCATATCGGTTTTTTTTATCGGAGCCGCCGCCGCGCTCAGTGTTTTCACACTGTGGATCCTCTATGTGGCGCTGACGGCAAAGATACCTGATTTAAACGACCTTAATGAAAGAATAGTCACACAGTCCACCAAAATTTATGACAGAACCGGCACAACTATGCTCTACGACATACACGGTGAAGAAAACCGGACCGTTATTCCTTTCGAAAATATCCCCGCATATGTGAAAAACTCCGCCATCGCGCTCGAAGACGATTCTTTTTACACCCACTTCGGCGTCCGGCCAGTTTCACTTTTAAGAGCGGTTCTGGTCAACTTTCTTTCCGGCAGCGCCGAACAGGGCGGCTCCACTATAACCCAGCAGCTGGTAAAAAACACTTTCCTCACTCCGGAAAAAACCATCACCAGAAAGATAAAGGAAATAATTCTCTCTCTTAAAGTCGAAAGAAAATATTCCAAGGATGAAATATTGGCGCTGTATTTAAATCAGATACCTTTCGGCAGTTCCGCTTACGGCATTGAGGCGGCTGCGGAAACTTTTTTTAATAAAAAAGCTAAAGATCTGAACCTGATCGAATCGGCTTATCTTTCCTCGATGGTGCGCGCCACAACCTATTATTCTCCTTACGGAAAACATAAGGATGATCTAGACAACCGCGCAAAATTCGCTCTCGAGCGTATGTTAAGCCTGAAATTAATAACCAAAGACGAATATGACGCGAATATAAAAAAATTACCGCTTAAATTTTCACCGAAACCCACCTCCGCTTCTTCGGGGATGACCGCTCCGCACTTCGTGACCGAAGTGAAAGAATCTTTGTCCGAACTTTTTGGCGACGATGTCATCGAACGCGGAGGATTTAAGGTTACAACCACACTGGACGTCTCGCTGCAGGCCGGCGCCGAGGATGCCGTAAATAAGTTCGCTCAAAGCAACCAGGAGAGCTTTAACGCGAACAATTCGAGCATAGTGGCCATTGACCCTAAAACCGGCGATGTGCTTGCCATGGTGGGTTCTAAAGACTTCTTTGGCGAACCGGAACCCAAAGATTGTTCGCCGGGTGTTAATTGCGCTTTCGACCCGCAGGTAAATATCGCCGTGCGGAACCGCCAGCCCGGTTCCGCGTTCAAGCCGTTTGTATATGCTACCGCCCTAAAAAAAGGTTACACGCCGGACACCGTGGTGTTCGACATTTTTACGGAGTTTAATGTAAATTGTCTGCCGAACGGAGTTTATGCCGCAAATCCGGCCGAATCGGACAAAATTTGTTATCATCCGGGAAATTATGACAACAAATTCAGAGGACCGGTAACTTTCCGTGAGGCTCTGGCCCAATCACTCAACATTCCTTCAGTGAAGGTGCTGTATCTCGCAGGACTCGATAATTCACTGGAGACCGCGAAAAAATTCGGCATAACGACTCTGGCCAATGCCGAAAGATACGGCCTGACACTCGTTTTGGGAGGCGGAGAAGTAAATCTTTTGGAACTTACCTCCGCGTACGGCATATTCGCCAATGAAGGAGTCCGCAATCCGCATAGATATATTTTAAAAATTGAAGATAAAGACTCGAATGTTTTATTTGAAGCCAAAATGGATCCTTCACAGGTTATAGACGAAAATATTGCGAAAGCCATGAACCAGATGCTTTCCGACAATAACGCCCGCGCTCCGTCTTTCGGGGAATTTTCGGCGCTCTATTTTCCAGGAAAGGAGGTTGCGGCGAAAACCGGCACTACCAATGATTACCGCGATGCTTGGATAGTGGGTTACACGCCTTCAGTCATTATCGGCGCCTGGGCCGGAAACAACGACAACACCCCCATGGAAAAAAAAGTGGCGGGATTTATCGTAGCCCCCATCTGGCGCGAAGTGATGGGTAGTTTTTTAAACTCACACCCGGAAGAAACTTTCGACAGACCAGGCCCTTTTGAAGCGAATAAACCGGTTTTGAAAGGAGAATGGCATGGAGGAGTGGAATATTCCGTGGACCGCCTGTCCGGGAAATTAGCCACGGAATACACGCCGCAGGAAATGAAAGACGAAAAAGTTATCCAGGGTGTTCACTCCATACTTTATTGGCTGAATAAAGACGACCCGCTGGGACCTCAGCCCTCCAATCCGTGGAACGACGCGCAATTTAGCAATTGGGAAACGAAAGTGAGGGAATGGGCCGGGGCGCGGGGCTTAGAGGACCAGAACGAAAGCGTCATCCCGAAGGAAACGGACAACACCCATGTGCCGGATAAATTTCCGAAAGTAAAACAGATAAAAATTGACCCGCAAAAAAATTCCTACAATATGGACGAAACTATAACTCTCACTCCGGAATTCGACAGCTTTTACGGCGTAGCGCAGGTAGATTATTTTGAATCCGATACACAAACATATCTTGGCACAAGTAAAAATTCCCCGTTCAGCTTCACGTTAAAAACAATCAAACCGCAGGACAATTCAAATTCCCTTCCTTTGAGCCTTAAATTGTTCGACAGCGCCGGAAATATGACCGAGTACAAACTTCAAATCCCCCTCATCGGCATCAGTATGTAATAAAAAGTTGCGTCGCCTTTGCCTTTTAGCAGCATGGGAGCCTGGCTGCCGGAAAGACTGAACTGCAGACTCTCCGCGTTGATGTTGGAAACGCCGTCCAAAAGATATCTCCAGTTGAATTTTATCTCCACTTCTTCTCCCTGAATAGTGGAGTTTATTTCTGACATATGTTCGCCTAAATCGGCATTGGAAGATCTTAAGGATAAAGTTTTTTTGGAAATATCAAAATACAAAGTGATATCGTTCAAACGGCCGACGAAAACGCTGGCTAATTTAAGGAAATGAACCAATTCCTGTTTCTTAACAACCGCCTCCGTGGTGAAATTTTTTGGCACTATCTGCTCGTAATCCGGAAATTTTCCTTCCGTGAGGCGCGATATGAACTTAACATCGTTCGTGCTTATAACAAGCTGATTTTTATTCAAAGCTATTTCCAACATGCTTTCCTTGCCAAATATCCGCGCAATTTCATTGACCGATCTCTGCGGCACCAAGAAAGTAGTCATTTTGTCTTCTTTTAGATTCTTAGAAACGATGGTCTTCTCCGCAAGGCGAAATGAATCGGTGGCAGCAATTTTCATCGTATTTTTGAAAATTTTAAAACATACGCTCGCCAGTTCCGGCTTTATATCCGAAAGACTCGCTGCGGCCGACACACTGCCTAAACTTTCCAGGAGTTCCGGGGCCGACATAGAAAAAACATGTGTTTTTTCTATTTTTGGAAAGAGCGGAAAATCATCTTTCGGATAACCTCTTAAGACCGTCTGAGTCTGGCTTGTTTTTACGAACAGGTTGTCCTTTTGATTTTGGAGGAATATCTGGTCGCCGGAAATATTGGAAAGAAAGGAACCGAAAGCTTTCGCGGGCACTACTACCGTTCCGCTTTCCTGCACTTTTCCGGGAATGAATATTTCGAGAGCTGTTTCCAGGTTCGTGGCCCGCAAAGTTATCTTGTTGTTTTCCGCGCCGATGAAAATCGAACCAAGCACCGGAAGACTTTGGCTCTTTGAAGTATTTCTTTCGGCGATAAGCACCGCTTCTTTAAGATTTTCCAGAATACAATTAATTTTCATACGTTCGTTATATTAATTAATATAATTGTTATATATAATTTATTAAATATAATCGTGTGAATATGTGTATATTTTTTTTGAACTTTATAAATAAACGATAAATTATATTTTGTGTACTCGCTAAGTTGTGGATAATTTTGGAATATTTTTTTTAAAAAATATTATTAACACTGTTTTTTTATTTAACTCCCTGCTCTGCCAAATTTTGGTACTTTTCGCGGATGGATTTTATTTCTTCTTCGAGCTTATTGTTCTTTTTTAATTCTTTGGATATTTTATCAAAGGCATGAATTGCGGTCGTGTGGTCCATCCCGCCGAATTTCTGCGCTATGAAAGGATATGAACGCCCCAAGTCTTCCCTCATGAGATACATTACTATCTGGCGCGGTTTAACTATTTCGGTCTTTCTGGTGTGTTCAAATATTGATTTTTCCGGTATATCATAAAATTCAGCCACAACTTTGATTATTTGTGATGGGGTGACGACATTTTTCGGCCGTACGTTCTTATTTAAGATTTCCCTCACTTCATCCGGTTTTAAGACGATATTCTTGTGATTTGATTGTATATGAATGATATTCAAGGCTCCTTCCAATTCGCGGATGTTCTTTTGTATTACGGAGGCGATTATTTCAATGGTTTCATCGGGTAGACTTATCTTTTTTTCCGCAGCTTTGGATTTTAAAATGGCAATCCTTGCTTCGAGTTCAGGCTCCGAGATATCTACAATAACCCCGGCTTCGAATCTGGAACGCAGGCGCTCCTCTATATCGTGTATAGAGGCCGGCGGCCGATCGGAAGAGAATATGACCTGTTTGCCGGATTCATACAAAGTGTTGAAAGTGTGGAAAAATTCTTCCTGTGTTTTTATTTTTCCGGAGAAGAACTGAATATCGTCTACTATTAAAAGATCATATTTTCTATATTTTTCCTTGAAGTTATAAACGGAGTTGTTTTGCAGGGAAGAAACGAGCTCATTGCTGAATTTTTCAGAGGTAGTGTAGTGTATCTTCTTAAGAGGGTTCATTTCTTTTACTTTGTTCCCGGCGGCTTGCAGTAAATGGGTCTTACCGAGGCCGACTCCGCCGTATATAAAGAGAGGGTTGTAAGCTTTGCCGAGATTTTTTACGACCGAAGTTATAGCCGCGTGCGCGAGTTCGTTAAAAGAGCCCACAATGAACGATTCCAGTGTATATTTAGGATTTAAATTGGTTTCGGGATCTATCTGAAACTCCTTAAAATCAAGCTGTTCCTCGGACGGGACCGACATTTCCCTGGGTAGTTTTATTTTCAAAGTTTTGGGCTCAGCTATGGAGGAAACGATGGAATATTCCACCACCCGCACTTCCGGAAGGAGAGAACGGATGGATTTTAGGACAAATTTGTGATATTTATTTTCCAGCCATTCCTTAACGAATCCGTTGGGAACGCCGATAGTCACCACTCCCTCGGAGTTGTTAACGATATTGGTGTTTTTAAACCACGTCGCGAAGTTCGCGCGCGAAACAGAGAGTTCTATTTCAGCCAGCGCTTTGTTCCATAATTCTTCGTTTTGTGGGTTCATATGTTCTAACTATATCTTTCTTTACAAACTTTGTATTGTGATTAAGATGTTAATAGGTTGTGCATCAGTTGTGAAGATTGCTAAAACCTGGATTTGTTGTAGAATCATAAAATATGTCATTTACTTACAAACCAAAAAAGAAAAAAAGAGCCCGTACGCACGGTTTTCTTGCACGCATGAAATCCTCCACCGGCAGGAACGTTATTAAGAGGCGCATGAGAAAAGGAAGGCGTAAATTGAGTGTGTAACCAATAAGCGTCCGCTAAATGCTGAAAAAATCACTTAGAATAGGGAAAAGGGATTTAAATATTTTTTTTAAGATTAAAACGCGCTTTGCAAAGGGAAATCTTTTGACCTTAAAATACGCGCCAAACGGTCCTGCCTGTCGGACAGGCAGGACCAAAAGTTCAAGATGGACTTTCGTTGTATCCGTAAAATTCAAAAAAGGGGCGGCTTTTCGCAATTTGGCGAGGCGCCGGATGAATGCCGTGGCGGAAGAAATTTTGGCGGGGGTAAAACCCGGCTACGACCTGGTTTTTTTTATGGCTGTTCAGAAAAAACGAGTCCCTGGCTTTATGGAATTAAGGGATGATATGATAGATATACTTAAAAGATCATTTTTATATGTTTAGTTTCATCGGCGCGGCCTATAATGCGATATTCTATCAGCCCCTTTTGAATGGGCTTATATTTTTAACGTCCGTAATGCCGTTTCATGACCTCGGGTTTTCGGTCATTGCGCTTACTTTGCTGATACGCGGGCTGATGTTTCCTATTTCGCACAAAATGATACGGACTCAGCAGGTGATGAAAAAGATAGAACCACATGTAAAAGAAATACGCGACAGTAAAAAAAACAAAGACGAGCAGGCGCAGGCGATGATGGAGCTTTACCGCCAGCACGGCATCAATCCTTTTTCCGGTTTTTTTGCGATTCTTTTGCAGTTCCCGGTGCTCATCGCGCTTTATCATGTTTTCTTCCGGGGCATTCCATTCAATCCGGCCGAAGTCTATTCTTTTATTACAATTCCTGAAAATATCAATGTAATGTTTCTGGGAACGATATCATTGACGAGCCCCAACCTGGTCTTGGCTTTTTTGGCGGCGTTGTCACAATTTTTTCAGGCAAAACTTTCCATGCCGCCTGACCCATCCAAAAAAAACGCGACGGATCTCGCCTCCGCCATGCAAAAACAGCTGCCTTATATATTGCCTGTCATGATTTTTATCTTCGGTTTGAAAATGCCGGCGGCGGTTGCCCTTTATTGGACAGCCATGAATGTGTTTGCTATAGTACACGAAGCGGCTGTCCGAAAACAGGCTTTACGCCGGGATGCCGCTTCAAATGAGCGACATTGAAGAAAAAGACGAACAGAAAAACTTCACTGAAAAAACAATACTGGAAGTATTGCATTTTTTAGGCGTTGAATTTAGTCTGGAAGCAGCCCAGGAGGGGGAAGACGTCAGATATATTTTAAAAACTTCGGAATCAAATCTTTTGATAGGCGAAGGCGGGCAGAATTTATCCGCCCTTAACCATCTTGTGAGGCGAATTGTAGAAAAAAAATATCCGCAGGAGGTCAGATTTTTGATAGACGTAAATGATTATCATCAAAAAAAAATAGAGGAAATAAAAGACGAAGCCAGAATACACGCGCAGCGGGTGCGTTACTTCAAAAAAGACATTGAAATGAGACCTATGAACGGTTACGAACGGAGAATAGTTCACATGACACTGCAGGAATATCCGGATATAACTACGGAAAGCGTCGGTGAGGGGCCGCAAAGACGCGTGGTCATCAAACCTTTTGACATGGTTTCTTAACCTCACCCCCTTGCCCCCTCTCCTTTAGAAGGAGAGGGTAGGGTGAGGTGGAATATTTTAAACTAAGGTTAATTTCTACTCAGCTATTTTTATGCTCCAGAGGGAGCCGGTGTTTTTATCCTTGAAGATAAAATATTTATCGTCGGAAGTCAGACTAGGCAGCGTGACGTCGTGAAAAGCAGGAGCGCTGTTCGTTACCTCACCCGTAGCGAGGTTTATCTTTACGAGATAATCACTAAAAGATACTTTTCCCTGCCACCAGTCGTCGGGATATTTTGCATCGGGTAAGTTGCGCGGCACAGCGCAGAAAACAAAGCCATTGTTGGTCGGCGACTTCGCAAAGCCGCACTTTTCGGCGATAGTTCTTATGTCAAACTCGGTTGTTTCCGAAGTTTTGAAATTGTTGTACCTGATATTCTGGAGAACGCCTGTTTGGTCGGTATAAGAATAGAGAACGCCGTTGCCGTCGGGAGACCAGACCGCATCCAACCCCCTGCTTTCCAAAACTTTAGTAAGATTCCCGGTCTTTGTGTTGACGGTATAAAGACTTCCGTCGTACAGATAGGAGGTTTTGGGTTTTAAAGCCAGTGAACCGGAAGCCGGCCAGGAAAGTTCAAGCCCGGGAATATTATTTGAAAATATTTTTTTGGAGTTCTTGAAAGCGGAAGTGGCTATAAATATATTTTGGGTCGCTCCCAGATCGTTTATAAACGCCATGGATTTGGAATCCGGCGAGAAGGCCACATCCGAAATGGAATCAGGCAGAAATTCCGGTTTGGGAGTGTCTATTCTGGTGTAATCTATCAATATCTTTCTTGTTTTTCCGTCAAGGTCATAGAAAATAACATTTTTTTGGCCGTTTGGCGCCCATACCACTTTTACAATTTTAGGAATAGTATAGTTGGCGAGTCTCAATTCATCGCTTGTGCCTTCGGCGTTCCTTTCAAAAAGGTGGCCTAAATTTTCCGGGACATTTTTATAGTATCTGATGGAACTGGTCCCTATGGCCATGAGAGCCGAAACCTGCGCTGGGGAAGAAAGTATCATGCTTCCCACCGGCAGTTGTTTTGCGGTTTCTCTTCCTAACGGAAGTTCGGTCACTATTTCTGCGTTCTCAAATTGATTTTCTGCAGGGGTGCTGGTCGCATTTTCCGAAGGAGATTCTCCTTCCCCGTTATTATTGTTCCCTGCTGAAGGAAATATTCCGCTGAAAAAAGAACCGATTCCCCCGCTTTCTTTTCCGCCCTGTTCGGTAGTTTTAAGGCTGAAGAAAATTATAAGGGCAATGGCCAGGATAATTCCTCCCGCGATCGAAATATTTTTTTTTGCGAAGTAATTTGACATAATTTTTTTATTTACACACCCCAATCACTTGTCCCGACGGTATATTGCAGACACCTGTCGTACACTGTGTTGGTGCTATGCACATTTGTCCTGATTGTACAGTTCCTCCAGGAGGCGGTGGTGGAGCGGGGGGAGGAAGCGCTCCAGGAATACTCCCGACTCCCCCGATTTTTCCACCGGATCCCGCTCCACTTTGCCCGCCGCCTTTTATCGCTGGAAGCGCCGGAATAGGAAGTTCAAGGTCTACCAGGGCAGGATTTATGGTCCTTAATATTAAAACAGAAAGCAGAGCCAGAATGAGGCCTAAAATAGCCCAATATATTCTGTCTTTAGCGTCGGTAACCATGGATTCGTTGCCGATCGAGGAAGCATATTGGATGCCGCCTATGACTATCATGACCACTGCCGCTACCGCCGCAAACCCCAGAAGAAATCTAACCAGATCGCGCGTATATTCAAGGAAGGCGCTGGGGCCGTCATATGCGGGCTGCAGGAAAGGAACCGGTTCAACAAGAGTATAGGGAGCCGCTAGGACGGAATTGGCGAGGTATAAAATTCCTAAAACCAAAAATAAAATTTTTATTTTTTTATTCATTACCGGATTTTCTTAAAATATGGATGTTTAAAAAAGCTTCCGCCTGTTGGAAAAGCGAGTTTGGTTTTTGCGCCTCAAAGTTGAACGGCGTTAGTGATTCAGTGTCGGGAGGAGCCGCAAGCTCCAATTCGAACGGTTTGGTTGAGTCCTTTTTGTTAATTGTCTGGCCGTTGGAGCTCCATCGTGTGAGAAGTTTAGACACAAATCTTAGATCAAAAAAGTAAGGCTCAGCCGCGATAGTAAAAGTATTGCCGGCAAATTCATTCAAATTCTGCAAAGCAACGGGCTTGCGTCCAAGCAAAGTATCTGTTTTATAGAATAAGATCTTCGGAGCTTGAGTCTGAAAGCTTATCCTTTTTGCCGCAATAACCGTTTTTTGCGGTGAGCTTACCTTGAGTTCGATATCGTAATATCCGTTAACATCCGCAATATCCAAACTTAATTTATCCCTTCCTTTACCTGATTGATTTCCCATGCGCGTGCCATTCAGCGTCCACTCGTAAGAGAGTGTAGTCGGATTCAGCCGCGTCCCGTCAAAGTAGAGAAAAGGAACGGCAAAAATATCTATCGTGCTTCCGGGGGTGATAAGTTTGGAACCCCTGTAAAAGTTCGGGGCGTAGGTATTGGCGTTTACGACCAGGTCCACATCGGTTACGTATATTACGGTATTGCCTTCATAAACTTCATTGTTTAGTGAGGCGCTGACTTTCACTACTGCGGTGGAACCGGCCGAGCCCGCTTTTAAATTAACGGAAGTTATTCCTCCTCCCGCGGCCACTTTTTTGCTGTTTACCGTCCAGACGAACTCCGCCCGGCTGATGTCGAAAATATAAGAATTCACGGAAACAGTTACATTCTCTCCCGGCTTGGGATATTGCGGGGTAGTATTGAATACTATTGCATCATCCGGCACAACTTGTGCGGAAGCAACCAAAGTCGTTAAGGAGAGCAGCGAAAGTATAATTATTTTTTTAAGATATTTCATTTTATTGCGGATGCCGTTTTATAAGCTGCGCTCATGGCTTTACCGACAACAGGAATTTCTCGCGCCCTCTCAAATAAAACCACGAGAAGCGCGAACCCAAACCATCCCGGGAAAAGGCCCGCCGTTACCACTTCCCCGAAAATCATGGATATCAATGAAATCATTATCCGCGCGCCGGTTCTTGCTTCCCACATCGAAATATTGTTCCATTTCAGCACTACGTAGAAAGTCAGCAGGGTAAATATCCCTATAAACCAGTTTAACACGATTCCGATGATGATTAAATCGAGAAATATTTCAATAAGGTCGATAATAATACCAAAAGCGATTAAAAGAAATCCGGTAGCGGGCCCAAGCCTGGAGCCCCCGCCTTGGTCTAGTTTCTTGGGCGGAGTTTTCCCTATATTTTTTTTCTCTATATATTCAAGACCTCGCGGAGATTTATACATTATTTTGTTCTTTAAGTAAATTCTGCGCTTTTTCGGCTTTTGGTATATCGGCGTTTACGTTTTCGGGGGATGATGGTTTTGATTCCAGGTTGACGGATTTAGCTTTTTTAATGGCCAGTAATTGGGCCGGGTCGGAGGTTATTATCTGGTCCTCCGTGTAAGAAGCCAAGATACGGATAGCCACGTGTTTTAAACCCGCGAAGAAAATTCCTTCGCCAACGTCGGATTCCATCAGCAGAAATTTTTCTTCTTCGGTAAGGCTGAAAGTTTCCTGGAGTATATCTATGGAAGCCGGTGCCTGCCGCAGCAGCAGTTGGATGGATGAGTTCGTGATAATAGCCTTTCCGTAGGGGGAATTCATAAAGTCGCCGACGTCCTGAGTAATGGTGGCCACCCCCAAGAAATATTTTCTAGCTCTTTTGGCGAGCCCGAAAAGGAATGACGCGCCGTCTTCATGTTTCATTATCCACCAGGCCTCATCTACCACGAGAAGCCTTTTTTTAAGTTCGGTCCGCACAGCGCTCCAGATGTAGTTGATGATGATGTACATGGCGACCGGACGCAGTTCGTCTTCCATGTCTCTTACGGAAAACACCACGAATTTTTGGTTGATGTCCACGTTTGTGGGCTGGTTTAAAAATCCGGCCCAGGTTCCTTTGGTGTATTTTCTCAAGCGCTGGGCGAGCGAATCCCCTCCTTCCAGGTTGGCGAGCACCAGCTCCAGGTCCGAAAGGATGGGCGGAACGGCCGTAGAAAAATCCGAATCGGGCGTAATGTCGCGGGAGGCGTATGTTTCGGTGATAGCGCGGTCGATTATCGAGTCTTCTTCCGGTGTAAGCCCCCCAAGCATTATTCTGAAAAGTCCGACAAGGTTGATGATGTGCGAGCGCAGCACGTCCGTCGGGGATTCGTCCTCCCGCGGAAGCGGAAGGTCGAAAGGATTGATATGGTGGGCCGAAGTCAATGAAATATTGAAATATCTGCCGCCGGTCGCTTCCGCCAAATATTCATATTCGCGCTCGGGGTCTATGACGATGATATCGGTATCGAACATAAGCGAACGCAAAATTTCGAGCTTGGTCGCATAGGATTTTCCGGCCCCCGCTTTGGCGAAAGTGACCGAGTTGTAGTTTTCCAGACTGAAGCGGTCAAAAAGCACGAGAGAATTATTGTGTGAATTGATGCCGAATAGTATACCCTTGTTCGATGTCAGGTCGAAGGAAACGAAAGGAAAGATGCTTGAAGCCGGGGAAGAATTCAGATAATTGCTTATTTTAAGCAGGTCGGTTGCCGTCGGGAAAACGGTGTGCAGCGCGTCCTGCTGTTGGAAGAGCGCCGGCTTGGCATAAACCAGCTTGGCTTCCAGGATGGATTTTATTTCGGACTCCATTTTATCCAGTTCATCACTGGTATTTGCATAAATGGTTATGTACAGCCCAAAACTGAAAAGCTTTTCCTGCGCCTGCTGGAGCTTGTCTCTGAGCGACTCCAGGTCGGCATATGCCGTATCGAGCACCGGGTCCCTCACCAGCCCCTTTTCCTGTCGGATATTTATTTGCGACTGCACTTCCGCAACTTTTCTCTGGAGTTTCCGCAAAACTATCGCCGTGTCAACGGGATGGAAAAAAATGGATACGTCGAACATTTTGTCCAGGTTTATGATGGGGGCAAACCAGTTGGTGGCCAGATACCTGGGAAGAGTAAAAACGAATAAAGTGCGCGCTAATTTCTCTCCCAGCCTTACGTGGCTCGCCGTTATTTCAAGGGCGGAAGGAGCTATAATGTCGCGCAATTCCAAAATGCCGGCCTGGTATATTTCTTCCGGAAAGACCGGTGTTATTTCGCGGTCCTCTTTCCCCTTTTTTTTAATAAGTCCGAAAAATGGCATATATTATTTTGTTATGCTCGGGGGTTTCCCTTTTTCCAGTTCGCCCGGGTTGTAAAGCCCGTAGAATAATTCTATCAGTTCTTCGGTGTTCAACGGCACGGTGCGGACTCCGGTTCTCACAATCCCCTGGATGACGGTGTCCACCCGCTGCCACAGTTGGTTCTTGTATTCCTCGAAAGATTCGTCGTTTAAAGTGCGTTTGTCTTTTTTCTTAGGTTTGAGAATCGAGCCGAAAAGGGATTTTACTCCTTCACTCGGTTTGTCGAACATCGGAGGAGTAAAAGGAACCACTATATAAAAGCTTTTAGTCACGATGTTGGCGGCTCTCACAAATGTCCTGATAAAATCCATATACTCGCTTATTTGAATGCGCAAAAGTTCGGCCGTCTGTTTTTTTTCCTGTTCTTTTAAGGTGTCTATATACGGCTCGACGTTCAAAGGCCTCGATTGAATAAAAAATTGAAGCGTAAAGTCCAGCGAGTTTAGAAAATTTTGATATTGCAAAATTATCGCGGTTTGCTCGTCCGCGCTTTTTAGAGCGAAGTTAATGGAAGAAGCCATAAGAATGGCGCGCATCGTGCCGTCTTTCAATATGAGGACGCCGTCTCTTATTTCCTCGATGTTCAATATTTCCTGTGATGGAGTTACGTCAGCCATAAATCTTTTTACCTTTTAATATGTTTTTGAATATCCAGTGACCAGGCAAGGTCCTGCAACTTGCTTTCGGAGAGCTGCGGCGACCGCAGATTGATCGGCTGCTTTGCCCGCTCGGCAGCTTTTTCCGGAGGCAAGGGGCGTTTTTTCCAGAGGAATATTTTTTTTGATTGAAAAAAAGAAAGGGCGTTCCCCAGTACGGTCGTAAACGGTATGCCGTTTATTTTATAAAATGCCAGCGCTCCGAAAAATGCCATGACCGGTGTCCCTAAAAGAATAACCGCCCAGATCTGCAGGAATATGTAGAAAATAAATACCAAAGCTCCGCCGCCCAAAATATAAAAAAATTGTTTGATGGTAAGCGGACCGAAAATTTTGTCCTCTACTTCTATAAACTGTGGTACTTGGTGCATTGACATTTTGGCTGGTGGGTTATTCAACAGATTCGCGATAAGGATCCTTTCCGCTGTAATTCAGAACTTTTTCAAGTTCTTTTTTTGCGGCGGCCGCTGCGTCATCATCACTCTGAAGTTCAGCTGGAGTTTTGGTTTTCGCGGGTTCCGGAGTGGCGGCCGGTGAAGTATATGCCGGAGGGGTTAGCGGTTTGGCAAATATTGTCTCAGCCCTCGGCTTTGCGGGCTGTTCGCCCAAACTTATCGTCTTAATTTCGTCGCTTAAACTTATCGGCGCAGGGATTATTTTTTTTACATCCGGAATAGATGGTTTTGGTGTCGGTATCGGAGTGTCCTGGACTATCGGTTTTTTCCAGAACGGCATGCTGGTTTCTTTCGGAAGTTCTTTTATCGGCGGTAGTTTATTTTTTGCGTTCGCATCGTTTATTTTTACCGCCTCCGCTGGCTGTGGGCTTAAAGGCGTGGTCGGCCCGGTCGGTTTTATAGGCTGAACCGGAGGCGTTGTCGGTTTGGGAGGCTCGGCGGGTTCCATATGATGGACCTTTTTTAAAGAGTCGCGGATAGGCTGGAAAATAGCTTTATTTATATCGTCTGCGATCAGCCGCGCCTTTTCCGGAGTAACTTCGAGATGCTGCGATAATTGTTTTACAAAGTCGTTCGGATGAGCAAGACCCAGAATAATATTGTTTACATCCTCATACATGGCGCCCATTTTATCTATCGTCAGCTGGTGTTTTTTCCCCAATCCCTGCATAGCCTGGGTTATTTCGTCGGAAAAGAAAGCGTCTCGCAGATCCTGCGGCAGGTTCCTTATTTTGTTGTTTAATTCTTCTTGTGATAGTTGCATGTTATTGTTTGTTATTTTTTTCGATTTCGTTTTTCTTTTGGGCTTCATTTATGGTTTTACGCAGTTTTTCGGCTTCTGCTTTGTCTAAGTTTTCCCCTATTATTTTTATCGGCGAAGGGGCGGCCGTTTCTTTGTTGTTTTGGTAGAGCCCTATGTTGGATGTATTTTTCGGGATTTTTTCGATATTTTCTCCCAATTCGGTGACTGCTTGGCGCAGTTTTTTGATTTCCAAGGGGGTTGAATTCGAGGCCGGTGCAGCGGGGGGGTTGTCTGCAGGCTGGTTTTCAATTTTTGTTTTGGGTTTGGTCTCGGCTTCTTTGTATTTTCTTTCTTCCTCCGCCGTCGGAGCCCCGCCGCGTATGTATGCGGACGAAGGCGATGCGGGAGGAGCCGGCGGTGGCGTGGATGGCGGAGGTGTTGCGGGTGGGGGTGTGGCCGGGGGAGGAGTTTGGGGCGTAGGTGTTTTTCCGCTGGTTCCGAGAGTTTTGGGCCCTCCGCCAAAACCTGTTGACGGCACGACTATAGTGCTCCCCAGTGTTGGTGATTTTGTAAATCCGGGAGGAGGAGGCGCGGTTGCGGGTCCGCTGCCTGAAGGCGCGCCTCCGGATGGCGGAGTGCCTCCGCCCGGGGTTTTACCGGAAGGCCCTTTTGACGTGCCAGCTTCGGCGTCTCCCGACGGAGGAGGATTCTCCAGCCCCAGCGACTCCCTGAATTGTTTAGAACCTTTGATCTTGTTTGCCATCGCTATATTGTTTTCGGATTCAAATTTTTCGGCTAATTTATTGTAGTCGTTGCCCGCCGTCACGAACATTCCGTGTAATCCTTTAAGATATTCTTTGGAAACTTCATCATTTCTTTCAATAATCTTACCGATATTTTTAGGAGCGGCTCTCTTGACAATTTCCGCCATGACCAGTGGATCAGTTAGGTTTTCTTCCTTGCCTTTTTCAAAGTCGATCTTTTCGACGGTTTCCCCTATGGTTTTACCGGCTTTATCCGCCATCCGCGGAAGAACGCTCAAGGCATCATTGATTTTTTCCGGCTTTGCATTCTTTATGGCAGTGACGAATTTTTCCTTGTCGGCGTCATCAGAGTAAACATTGGCCATTTTTTGTATGTCCTCTTTTTTCATGGTTTCCAGCCCGACTTTCTGCATATTTCCGGATTGTTCCAGGAAATTCTTAGCGTACTGGTTCATGTCTTTCATTTCCACTTTTACGCGGGATTCGAAGTATTTGTCGCGGTTTTCCGGGGTCATTAAGTTGGTGGTTGCCTCATCGTCGAGCATTCTTCTTATATCTTTTTGGTCTTTGCCTTCGGCTTTTTCGTAGATCTCCGCGAGATCCCTCGGTTTGAATACCTCCTCCATCGCCATCTTGAACTTCCTCGGTTCTTCTTTTTGCATCTTAAGAAGCGCCGAACCCTGGTTCTTGGCAGCCATTGTCCTGATGAAGTCGAGGTCGCGTTTCACCTTATCCTGGTATCCGCCCGCTTTCTGCGCGGTTTGGATGCCTCTTAACGCAAGTCTGGTGGTGCGGGAAGTTGCGGCGCCGGCTTCCAATCTGTCGCCATATTTGTCTTGTATGGCCGCGGCCGGGCGCGCTATCAGGTTGCGTTTTGCCAATCCTCCGGCGTAGCCGGTTAAGTATTTTTTACTCTTCGTCGCCCAGCCCAAGACGGTTCCTGCTCCGGCGACTCCCATTTTTTTGGAGACTATAAGAGAGCCGATGAGAAAAATTATCACCACAAAAAGATTAGTAAAGAAAGCGACATTTTTTTGGGGGGCTGCTGCCCATTGCTGGGCATTGACCCAGTTAACAATGAGTATACTTATGTAGAGCATGAAAAGCATCGCCGGAAAGAAAAATGCGTGGTTCAAAAAAGAATCCCACCAGGTTTTCCACAGTTTTCCTTCCGTATCCGGCAGAATATAGCCTATGAATGCCAGGGGCGCCAGTATTAATAGCAAAGTCAGCACCGCGAAACGTATAAAAAGCAATATGCCGCCGAAAATAAAGACGAATATAAGCGGAATAACGTAAATGACCGACATGGAAACCGTGTAAAAATATATCGCGGCATCGGCAAATTTTACGCCTCCTCCGAACAAGGTCCAGCCAATCGCTCCCACGACGGCTCCGGATATGCCACCAATCAAGGTACCTACGACGGGAACCGTGCTGCCCACTACGCCGCCTGTAATTGTGCCTGAGGTTAGCCACGCGGTCAGGCTTTGGCTTATCGAACCGCCGGTGTCGCTCCTAATATTAAATACATTGGACAGAGCAGTGCCAGCCATTAGGTTATTAGATATACTGCCTTTGGCTACAAGTTGGTTATAAAAACCCAAACCCATCACGTTGCTGAAATCTATCAGAAAATAGCCTATCGAGAGGCTGAAATTAATAAGAAGGGCAATAACGATAAGTTTTGGAAGCAACGCTTTGGCCTGGTAGCTTTGAAGGCGCAGAATGGTCGCTATGGCAATGACTAAAAGGACGATGATAAAAAAAATGTTGGCTACGCTCCGCGAGATGTTCCAGCCCACAACTATGGCATCCACCCGGCTTATAGGCTTAAGGTTGGCTTCTATGGCTACGTCGAAAAAAAGCCCGGCCATTTCAACCAGTCTTGCTTCGAAAAAGAGCACGGATGTCAAAATACCGTTTAAACCCCACAAAAAACCCTTGGCAATGTATCCTCCCACGTCCCCTTGTTCTGTAAGGAGGCTGTCAGAGTACGCAGTTCCGCTTGGAGGAGTTTGGGCGTTTGCGGGCGAGACAAGGTTTACATTCCAGAGGAACACGCTAAAAAGAATTAACAGCGCTAGCGTCCTTGATATGTTATTGATTTTTTTTCTGTCTGTCATTTTTTTATAAACTAGGTGGCGGTGGCGGAGGAGGAGGAGGCGGCAAAGCTTCCTTATTTTGTTCGGATCCGCCAGCTGGCGGAGATTTTAATCCGCCGGATGGGGCCGAGGTTGGTGAAGGTATGGATGTCGGCTTGGAGGAAGCGGCGCTTGGAAAAGCTGGCGGGGTAGACGGTGCCGGAACGCGCTCCTCCGCGCTTAGTGTAGATTTGAGCGGCGCCACCTCAACATCTTTTGCGGAAGGAAAAATATTTTTCAAAATGGTTTTCGCCGATTCTTTTGAAAAATCAAAAAACCACCCCGAAAAACTTAAATAGGCCACGACGGCCCCAATTATTATCAGGACCGTCCAAAGCGTCACTATGTTGTCATTGGTAGGTTTTTGTTCTCGGAACATAATAAATTTTAATTAAGGGCCCGGAGGAGGAGGTGGAGGAGGCGGCGGCGGAATACCACCGCCGCTGCTACTGCTGCTGGAACCTCCTCCTGCGGCGCAATCAGAAGCACAACTTGCGGCCGTTTCCCCGGAGTCGCAAATCGAGTTGAAGTTACACGTACCGCCTGTAAATGGAGGAGGAGGGGGAGGAGGCGGCGGAATACCGCCACCGCTACTGCCGCCTCCGCTGCTGTTTCCGGCGTTACTGCTTGTGATGTTGGCAGACAGCAAACCGCCGTTGCCGAATAAGACACTGCTTAAAAGTTTTTGCAGAACAACAGCCAAAATTTCATCCAGTTCATCGGCCAGGTTCAGCTGTTCTATTTCCGAGCCCAAAACTTTTGCCAGGGTTTCTTCAACAGCTTTACCCGGCGTCTGGAGAGTGCATTTTTCTCCCGTAGAAACTCCGCCGGTTTGTATCAAACTGCAGACTCTCGTAGCGAGGAAACCGTTCGCGGATTTGGCCTCGGTGTTATTGGCCTGGACAGCGCGCATTTCTCTTTCCTGTTTTTCTTCCATTCCGATCAAATATTGGCCGAAAGGGTTGTTTTGTAAGTCTGATACAACTTCCCCCCATTTTTCCCAGCCTCCTCCGGCGCCCGCAAAATCAGTGAATAAGCCCTGAACGTTGTTTGCCACGCCGGTAACGGTGCAGGCCGCTCTTTGGCTGTATGGCGCTCGCTGGCTCGGCCTCCCGGCCGGCCCGCCGGATATAACTTGCTTTATTTGTGTCCCGAAAGGTTCGCAGAGATTGGTTATTCCTAGTTCATTCAGGAAAAGCCCACTGGCTTTGTCGGCAGCACCGAGTAAAAATTGGTCCCAATCTGTTACGAAAAGCGGCGTGCCCCCGATATTGCCGGTTCTCACCCATTGGATTATCTGCTGGGAAAATAAATGCAATACATACTTTGAAATGTTCCAGGCTATTTCATCGTAGGAAAGAGACGTTACTTGCGAAACAAAGCTATCCACCACCGAAAATCCTTTATTAGCCAGGGTGTCTAGAAATGAGCTACCGGTATTAAATATGCTGCCAGAGCCCCCACTGCCTAAAACACTGCCCAAAACGCCGCTTAATATACTGGAGCCTCCCTTACATGCTCCAGCGGGCGGGTCGCCAACTTCTTTTTTATAAATCCCAGCCATGATACAGAGGAGAATATCCATTTTCGGATTAAGCCCAGTGTCAAACGTCGGAACTGTGGCGTGGGCGAAGTTCCCTCCGATAGTCATGGCCAATATCAAACTCAGAACGGTTATTTTAAATTGTTTGTTCAAATGAAAACCCATATTATTGATTTATTAAATTATTTTTTTCGGCCTCGTTTAATTTTTCAAAATATTGGTTAAAAAAGGAACCTGATTCGGAATCACTAAAAACAATTATATCTTTTTCCACCTTTGCTTTCAGATCTATTAAATATTCTCGCGCTCGGCCCACTTCCTTGCTGTAAAGTTGGAACCCTATCAACCCGCGGATGGGGTCGTCTTTCAAAAGTTTCATGTTTTGGGCGGCATAAAAGGTGTTCTGCATGGAATTAAGGAGAGTAAGGTGGAGCGCTGAATATGCGGTTGGAACTGTGAGATTTTGCATGGATTTTACCGTCTTTGAGTAAGCGGTCATGTAATCATCAAGAGCATCCAGTTTCGTAAAATCATTGGATTCAGCAACGGAGTTCATAATGTCAGATTCCGATTCGGTTATGTTTTTAAAATTTACGTCCAAAATTTTTCCCAAGTCGTTCAAATATTTTCTTGTGTCAGCGCTGTCGGATTTTTTCACATCTTTCATGGTGAAAACATCGGAGTAAGCCGCAACTCCCTTTTGGACCTGGAAGAAAACCGAACTCTCTATCTTATTTTTGACTGCCTGGGCGATAGCTCCTCCTCCGGCCGCGCCTTTTTGCGAAAAATATTCGGCTACAAAATCCCTGGCGATTTTACCGGTAAGTGTCATGGGGGTGTCGGTGCCGGTTACGGCCGCCAATTCCTCGGGTTTCGGCAATTTATCTTTCGGCCCCGCGATGGAGGGATCTCTCCCCGCGGCTATTTCCTCCCCGTCAACCGTGCCGTCACCATCTGAGTCGCCCTTTTGCGGGTCGGTTTTCCACAGAAGCTCTTCCCAATCTTTCAAACCGTCCTTATCGGTATCCAATTCCGCGTCGGCGTAAGCATCCAGAAATTGAGTATTGTTGTCCACCTCGTTTTCAGCCAATTTTGCAGGCCCTACCGGTAAATTCCAGATATAATAAGCGGCCCAGCCGGCAAGTATAACCGTTGCGGCGGAAGCGGCTAAAACTATAAATTTTTTGCTAGGTAAGTAATCCATTGTGCTATTAATATTTTAGCATTTTTCAGGCTTAACTGATTTTTATTCCATGTGCATAACATTAGGTGTATAATCTACTCATATGATGTCCAAAAAATGGCTGATTTTAAGTTCAGTTTTACTGCTTGCCGCTCTTATTTTTTTAATGACGCTCGAAACCGGCAAAAAAAGCGCTCCGGCAGAAAGCCTTTCCTTACCCGAAGCGCCTTTAAATACCCTAATTTTGCCGAAAAAGGCGTCGGAAATCTGTCCGTACGCCTCAAGTACGGCTGAATTTGATCCGAACAGCCCCGCTTGTACCGCGGTACCCGATCCCTCTCTCTCAGAAGACTTTCCGTCCTTATTTGCGGAACCCGGCTCTTCCGCAGTCAAGGATAAGCCGTTTTTGTTTTCTGAACCAGAACAAAATTCCGGCACCTTTTTTTGGCCCAATCTAAGTTCTGAAACTTTGTTTTCCGATACGCTGTTTGTCGAAAGTAACTCCCAAATTCAGGATCCGATCTCGAGTTTTCTGGATAGCAGCCAAAAATTCATGGGTAATGTTCTAAATACGTCAGTTTTTCAGACCCAGGGAATAACGGTACCGGCAGAAAACTCTTTTCTTTCGGACGAAGAAGTTTTTAAAAAGATCTGGCCCGATGTATACAGAAAATACCTAACGGATACCCAAAATCTGGTTATTTTAGATGGCACGCTGGCGGCGGGAGCTGAAAACGTATTTGTGGATCGCGGTTTGGACGAAGTGCAGGAAGAAAGCGCGCCGAATTTTAATTGGGCCATTCCCGATGCGCAGCGTATTACCAGTTTTTCCACGGACGAAGATATTTATAAGGCTTATGAAGTCATTTTGGATCAGGCGTATAAACAAGGCTACATAACCGAAACCGATTATCGCAATTTTCAGAAAGGTTTAAGGGAAATTTTGCCGGCTTTGGTTGAGGAAGAAAAAAGATTCATAAGACAAGGTGAGCCGCAAAGTCTTATTTTGCCCGGCGGGCAGCAGCTTGCCGCTGCGGGCAACACCCGCGAAGCCGTAATGGACATATTGGACGGACTGAAATACGTGTTTTTTGTGGCGGAACCGGCCAATGCGGCATGGGTAAGGAGCCCGGATTGCTATAAAGACGACGATCCTGGGAACCAGATTCTGGGTTTTAACGGGTCAACTTTTTGCTGCAATTGCGGTCTACGGCATCGCAGTCGCTGCCGATGGAGGTTTGTAAATGACTGCGGTACTAATGGAAGCGGCTGCGATATACAGCTGGGATGTCTTAATAAAGTCTGCGGCGGTAAACCAAATGCCATTTGGGATCCCGCCTCAGGAATTTGCGGTTGCGGATAAAAATTATTTTACTCGAAATATACTAAGCCAGTCCTCAAGGCGGAGTTTCTCCGGACGTTTTTCTGCAAATTCCGGCGGTATTTTATATGTTTTACTGAGAGAATGCCTTAACATCTTTCTTTTTTGACGGAAAGCCGCATGCAATACCTCAAAAAATTTTTCTTCCGGGATTTTGTTGTTTTTGAACCATTTGTCCGATATTTCGTCTATTTTTATCACAGCTGAATCCATTTTGGGCGGAGGGCTGAAAAAATTTTTCGAAACGTTCCTCACTATTTTGGGCTTTCCGTAGGCTTTGACGTTATGTAATAAGGGATGTTGGCGACGACCTTAAACCCCCTCTCCTTCGTAAGGAGAGGGGCCAGGGGTGAGGTTAATTTTAAAATATCTCCCTCGATTATTTCCACGTTTTTAGTGTTTTTGAATTTTTCCCGCAAAATCGGAATCAAGTTCCGGTCTTTTTCCACTGCGATAACTTTTTTTGTCCCTACAGCCAAAACTTCCGTGAGGGTTCCCGTGCCCGGTCCTACTTCCAAGACGGTGTCACTTTTGGTCAGTTCAGCTGAATCTGCAATTTCTTCCAGAATTTTGGCATTCTTTAAAAAGTGTTGGCCTAATCTTTTGTTTGGTTTTAACATTGTTTATACTTTACCCTTCCCAACCCTCCCCTTGTAAAGGGGAGGAACTTTTGATTTCCCCTCTTTACTAAGGAGGGGCGTGGGGAGGTGTTATTCAATAATGATTTCCGGCAGTCCGCCATCCGGCGGGAACATCTCCTGGTATTCCAGGAGATGTTCCGGGAATTCTTTTAAAAAACGCGAAGGCATGTTGGATATTCGTTCTCCGAATATTGCGCGCCGGGCGGCGAGTGAAAGGTAAAGTTTCGTTTTGGCGCGGGTTATGGCCACGTAGCAGAGTCTCCTTTCTTCTTCCAAGTCTGTGGCATCAAGGGATAACACGTGAGGGAAAAGACCTTCTTCCATGCCTACCACGAATACTGCCTCGAATTCTAGCCCTTTCGAAGAGTGAATGGTCATAAGGTTTACCTTACCCGAACCATCCTCCGGTTCATAAACATCTTCGGCCGAAAAAAGCGAAACATGTTCCAAAAATTCCTCCAAATCCTCATTTTTCCTTGAAATCGCTATCAGCTCTTCAACGTTTTGCCATCTGTCCATGCCTTTTTCCGTGCCGTCCTCGATGTATCTTCGGTAGCCGGTCTTTTGGACAGCGTAGCGCAAAAATTCGAAAGGTTTTTTCTCAGCCGAAGTTTTGCGCAGGTCGTCAATCAGAGCTTCAAAATCCTTTATTTTTTTCTCTTCCTCGGGTTTTAAGGGAATTGTTTTTCCAAAAATTTTCGTGGCCAGGGTCTTCCCTATTCCCCTCGCAGGAACGTTTAGTATCCTTTTTCTGCTAATTTCATCTTGGGGGTTTTGCACAAGTCTCACATAGGCCAGCAGGTCCTTTATTTCCCGTCTTTCGTAAAAGCGAACCCCGCCTACGATGCGATAGGCGATGTTATGCGACAAAAGAGCTTCTTCAATGGCGCGCGACTGGGCGTTGGTCCGGTACAGGACGGCCATTTCGAGCGCCGGAATGCGTCCTCTTTTTAAAGTAAGTATCTCGAAAGCCACTGTTTCCGCTTCTATTTTTTCGTCTTCCGCCACCATAATTTTTATTTTTTCGCGCCCGGTTTTTTTGGTCCACAAGTTCTTGGGGACCCGCATCTTATTGTTTATTATCACGGCGTTGGCCGCCTCGAGAATTATGTCCGTTGAGCGGTAATTTTCTTCCAGGGTGATTATTTTGGCATCCGGATAATCTTGCTGGAAGCTCAAAACATTCCTGAAATCCGCCCCGCGCCAGCTATAGATGGCCTGGTCAATGTCCCCCACTACAAAAATATTCCTGTGCTTGGCGCTCAGAAGTTTGGAAAGCATGTATTGCGCTTCGTTGGTATCCTGGTATTCGTCGACATGGATGTATCGCCATCTGTTCTGGTATTTTTCAAGGGTATTTTTGTCCCGCATCAAAAGGCGCGTCGGTTTTAATATCAGGTCGTCAAAATCCAGGAATTCTTGCGCTTTGGTTTTTTTTTCGTAAAGCTGCCATATTTTACACAAGATTTCGCCGAAATATCCTTCTTCGGCGCATTCTTCCTGTTCCACTAGCTTATTTTTAAAAGAAGATATCTGATGCTTCATTCTGGAAGGGTCGAATTGTTTTATATCCAGATTCAGTTCCAATACACTTTCCTTCACTAGTTTTATCGAGTCGTCCTCGTCAATTATAGTAAAACGCCCCGAGAGTCCCAATTTTTTGGCATTCTCTTTCATCATAAGAAGCCCGAGCGCGTGGAAAGTGCCGATGAACGGCAGCCGAAATTTTTTAATATCCGAATTTTGTTCAATAGTTCTTGCTTTCATTTCTCCCGCCGCTTTGTTAGTGAAAGTGACCGCAATGATTTCTTCCGGCGGCACTCCATTTTTCATGAGGAGCTTAATTCTTTCGGTGATGACTTTGGTTTTTCCGGCCCCCGCGCCCGCGACAACAAGAACCGGACCTTCGGTTGCCTCCACGGCTTCTTTTTGCTTAGAATTTAGTGAGTTTTCCGTGTTCATTTGGCTATAATATCAGACTTGCCTAGTTGTGGATATAATGATTGCCTCCGAGGGCGAATTCTGCTAAATTGGGGGTATCGGTCGAATTGATGCATAGGCGGTAATATATGGCTCTGTACAACGATTTTTACCGCAAAAGCAAGGCTTTATTTTAGCTTTTAAACCTATTTTAACTAACAAAATAATAGTTCGTTTTTCGTTCGCTCAAACTCTTTGGGGCATCTTTATGGCGTTGGCTATATTTTTCTCTTATTCTACACCGGCGGAAGCCGACTTTTTTTCGTTCGTAAGCAGATTGGTTCACGGAGAGGAGGTTGTAGAAGAAGAGGTGTTCAACGTCCAAAAGCTGCCTTTGCTTAAAGCTCCCAATACTGCGGAACCCGTCCTGGCGGTAGGGGGGACGGTAATGAATTTTGTGGAAGGTTCTTCAATATTGCCTGTGATAGGTCCATTGGGCAGTGTTGCGGACGTGGAAACTTATAAACTCGACCAGATTACTACTTACACTATCCGCGACGGGGATAATATATCGAAGATAGCGGATATGTTTGGAGTTAGTTTACAAACGATTTATTGGGCCAATGATCTTAAGCGGACGGATGTCATCAGGCCCGGCGATACTTTGGTAATATTACCTATTTCCGGCTTGCAGTACGAGGTCAAAAAAGGTGACACGGTGGCATCTATTGCTAAAAAATATAAAAGCGATGCTGAGGAGATAACCGCATTCAACGATCTCACACCGGGGGCCGCTTTGAAAATCGGAGCTACGCTCATTATTCCCGATGCTGAGCTAAATATATCCGCTTCCCCGTCTCTGTCGTCGTCTTCAACCAAAGCAAAGGCGCGAGGGGCCGGAGGTCCTAATCTCGTCGGATATTTTCTGCGGCCTATCGACGGGGGCAGAAAATCGCAGGGGCTGCACGGTTTCAACGGCGTGGATTTGGCTAATAGCTGCGGTACGCCGGTTATCGCCTCTGCTTCCGGAGATGTTCTTCTCGCCAAAAGCGTCGGTTGGAATGGAGGCTATGGCCAATATATAGTGATCAGGCATCCTAACGGAGTTCAGACGCTCTATTCTCACCTTTCTGCGGTTTATGTTACACCGGGACAGTTCATCGCCCAGGGCGGAAGAATAGGGAACGTGGGTACCTCCGGAAACTCTACGGGCTGTCATTTGCATTTTGAAGTAAGAGGAGCCGTAAACCCTTTTTAACGGCTCAAATTTGTCACGGCTCAAGAACTAATATAGGATAAAAAAATGGAAACCGAAGTAAAAAAAATACTGATAATCGAAGACGAACCCACCCATCTGGAGGTTATGAAATCCAAACTGGCCAGGGAGGGTTACGATGTTTTAGCCGCGATGGACGGCGAATCGGGTTTTGAAATGATAAAGACCGGGAAACCCGACCTTGTGCTTCTGGATATGATCCTTCCCAAAATGGACGGCTTTGCCATCCTGGAAAGGATGAAAACCGAAAATATCAGCATACCCGTGATAGTTGTTTCCAATTCCGGGCAGCCGGTTGAGATAGACCGCGCTATGGCTTTGGGGGCCAAAGACTATGTAGTGAAAGCGGAATTCAGCCCGGCGGATGTCCTGGAAAAAGTGAAAAAGCAGCTCACGTAAAATTTTGTTCGAAATATTGCATTCAATTTTTATAAAAATGATCTCGGTCGTGGCCGGGATAATTTTAGCTTTGGGCGCTTTGGAAGCCCCGATGGACATTGAAACCGCCCCGCCTCCGCTTAATCCCCCTCAGGCCACCGTCACGGAACCCGCAGTCGGGGTCGAACTAAAGAAGCCCGAAAAAATATACTTTAAGGAACCCTCAAAAAAACCGAGTCCGCAAGCTATTTCCACCCCTGCCATGCCGAGTGCAACTCCGTCTCCATCGCCCGCGGATCCGGTTTACCTTCCCATCTCCGACTTAAATACTTTGGCGAGGCGGGCCACTGTGAATATTTTTTGCACTTCAAAAAGTGGCGGGTCGGATAATCCTATTTCGGGAAGTGGCGTTGTTATAAGCCCCAGCGGGGTTATTTTGACCAACGCGCATATAGCGCAATATTTTTTGCTCAGGGATTATCCGCAAAAAGATTTTTTAAATTGCGTTATCCGGGCCGGGGATACCGCGCGCCCGGCCTACAAAGCCGGTTTGCTCTATATTTCTTCCGCCTGGGTAGATAAAAATTTTTCCAATATTTCAAAACAATCCCCTACGGGAACCGGCGAGCATGACTACGCATTCCTTAAAATAACCGAAACTATTCCCGACGGGCAGCCAGTCACGGGCGGGTTGCCATATCTTGACTCCGATCTGGAATATAATGAACTGCCAAAACAGCTGCCGGTATTTTTGGCGAGTTACCCGGCCGGGTTTTTGAGCGGGAGCATTATTCAGACGAACCTTGGTATGGTGACTACCGTCGGATATGTTAAAGATATTTTTACTTTTTCAAACTCTTCCGGCCATCTGGATGAAATTTCGCTTGGCGGCTCCATTATAGCGCAGGCGGGCTCCTCCGGCGGCGCTGTGGTGGACGAGCGGACCGGGAAGCTCATCGGAATATTCGTCACCAGCACTCTTTCGGGCACGACGGACGAAAGAAATCTGAGCGCGGTTACAACGCCTTATATCAAGCGCGATTTTACTCAAGCGACCGCCAAAGACCTGCTTTATGCTTTCGCCAATCCGGATGTTTTTAAAGAAATTTTTCCCGATTCGGAGTTTGAACGCCTAAAAGCTATTTTAGTCGGCGAACTGGGAAAATAAGTTATTTCATTAAAAGCTCCGCAAGAAAAAAAGCGCCTTTTTTTGACGCTTTTCTTTTGCCTTTCAAAACTGTTTTTCACTTACTTATTTGTGAGCTGTGTAGGTTTGTATTCCTCACATATGCCGATGGTTGCCAGCTCCATTGTCACTCTAGTCATTCTATCGGCCGCATGTTGCCATCCGTCCGGTTTGTTTTTGTACCGATTTGTTTCCGGAGAGACATCAATCGCGTAATACTCCGGGTTGAGCCGGTTTCCCTTGTAGATCCAGACCTTCCTCCAGTTTCGGTCAGCATATTCGACAATGACGGGCTGGTCGTTCAGCGTAGTAAGTGACCAATTTGGCCATCGTTTAATGACAACTTGGCCGCAGGGCCATTTGACGTTCATGTCAATGTACTGGGGACTTTGGCTTGGCCATTTAGGTGTTGGTATTTTTTTTGCCGAAACAACATTATCTCGACATCCGAAAAAAAATAGCGTCGAAACAAACAAAATCGAAATTAATCGTTTCATGGCTTTCTCCTTCCTTGTCAAAAACAGTCTTTTTTCTGCTTTAATTATAACACCAAAAAATTGGGGTTTTTGTGAAGTATAATTTTTTGCAGATTCCTTTGTTAGTTTAAACTTATTTTTTGATTTTGTCAAGTATTTCGTTATCCACAGTTTATCCAGCTGGGCGCGGTTGACGAGTGAACTCTGGTTCACTTATCATTGGGATATGACAAAATATCAAACTTTTAAAATTATCAGTTCCGAAATAGATAAGTTAAACCGTCTTATAGACATGAAGATAATCAAAGGCACCACCTACAAAGCCGAGGCCAGGAAGCACAAAGAGCTTTATACAAAATTACGCAGGCTCTCCTCCGGAGCCGGCTGGTTTGACCTAAGAGTTTTTTCCTGAAATGAAAAGCGAACACTCCGATAAACTAATAAAATTTTATAAAAGGCACAAAAGGATGCCGGGGTATCGTGAGATGATGGAACTTTTTGGGTTCAGATCGAAGAACGCCGTTTTTAAACTCATAAATAAATTGGTTGAGAGAGGGATAATTACAAAAGATGGGGAAGGTCGGCTCTCCCCCACCCGTCTTTTTGGAGAGATAAAAGTTTTAGGGACGGTCGAAGCGGGCTTTCCATCCGCAGCCGAGGAGGAGCTGCAAGATACGATGACTTTGGACGAATGGCTCATAAACAATAAGGAGGCGACCTACATGCTGAAAGTAAAAGGAGACTCCATGATAGACGCCGGTATCATCGAAGGCGATATGGTGCTTGTGGACCGGAGCAAAACTCCCAAGAACGGCGACATTGTTATCGCCGAAGTGGACGGCGGCTGGACCATGAAATATTTCAGAAAGACCGGCAATAAAGTCGAGCTTATACCCGCCAACAAAAAATATAATACCATCATCCCCCGCGAAGACATGAGAGTGGCGGCGGTGGTTATAAGCGTCATCCGCAAATATTAAAAATGGAAAAGGCCATTCTTCACATAGATGGAGATGCTTTTTTCGCTTCGTGCGAGCAGTCTCTAAATCCCGCTCTCAAAGGCAAGCCGGTGGTTACCGGCCAGGAACGGGGCATCGCTTCTTCCATGAGCTACGAGGCAAAAGCCAGAGGTATTACGCGCGCGATGAAGCTGGATGAAGTAAGAAAGATTTGTCCGGACGCTATAATTTTACCCTCCGATTACGAGACTTACAGTCTTCTTTCAAAACGCATGTATGATATTGTGCGGAGGCACACGCCCGCTGTGGAGGAATATTCGATAGACGAATGCTTCGCCGATATAACCGGCCTGCGGCGGGCATACCATTCTTCTTATGCCGCCATTGCCGAAACAATAAAGGGCGAGCTTTATACTGAACTCGGTTTTACTTTTTCCGTGGGTTTGGCTCCGACGAAAGTGCTTGCCAAGATCGGCTCAAAATGGAATAAACCCTCCGGGCTCACGGTAATTTCCCAAAGGCTGGCCCCTCATTATTTAAAACTTCTTCCGGCGGGGAAAGTCTGGGGCATCGGGCCGCAAACTGAGGAATTTCTTGCCAAAAAAAATATTTTTACTGCGCTGGACTACGCGGAAAAGGATGAAGATTTTATACGTCAGAATCTTTCGAAGTCTTTTTACGAAATATGGCAGGAATTACGCGGAGTGAGCGTCTACCCCGTAAATTCCGACGAGAAAGAAACTTATCAAAGCATACAGAAAGTGAGAACTTTCACTCCTGCTTCGGGAGATTCAAATTTCGTGTTCTCGCAGCTTTCAAAAAATATAGAGAACGCCTGTATCAAGGCCAGGCGCTATAAGTTGGCAGCTAGGGAGGTTAACTTTTTTTTACGGACGAGCGGTTTCGGCCATCTGGGGCTTGAAATAAAATTTTCGCGCGCGACCAGTTTTCCCAACGAGATAATTTCTTCGCTCCGTCCGCTTTTTGGCGGGCTGTTCGATACCCGGTTTAAATACCGGGCTACAGGGGTCGCTCTTCTTAAACTCACAAGCGTTCTCAATCCGCAGCCCGACCTGTTCGGCGATTCTTTGAAAGTGGAAAGTTTGAAAAAAGTTTACGAAAGTGTGGACAAAGTTCGCGAAAAATACGGCAAACACGCGGTGTTTTTAGGTTCAAGCTTCGCCGCGCACGCGAGCTTACAGCACTCCGTCCGCCGTCTCAATATCCCAATGTTCGTGGGAGAAGTGGGGTAAAAATTATACCAACTGTTTCGGTCTGTATTGGAGAGCTTCCAGAAGGTGTTCTTTTTTTATATTCTTTTCTCCTGCGAGGTCGGCTATGGTGCGGGCGAGCTTAATGACGCGGTGGTACGAGCGCGGGGAAAGGTCGAGCCGGGCCGCGGCCTGCTGTAATATGGATTTGGATTCGTTATCCAGCTCGCAATATTTTTTTATCTCCCTCACCGACATTTCTGAGTTGGAAACTATTCCTTGCCTACCGGCAGGCAGGTTAGTTCCCGCAAACCTTTTCTTTTGGGTCTCGCGCGCTTTTTCAACGCGGGCGCGGATGGCTTTTGATTTTTCAAGGCTTTGGGCCGACGGGTCATCTTCCAATTTTTTATGATCTATCGCATAAACTCCGAGCCAGAGGTCGATGCGGTCAACAATGGGTCCTGAAATTTTTCTTTGGTAGCGGCTGACAGCCGAAGGAGAGCAGATGCAGCTTTTTTGTGAGCCTAAGTTGCCGCAGGGGCAGGGATTCATAGCGAGTATCATCATTATCTGCGCGGGAAAATTAAGCGTAGCTTTGGCGCGGGAGACGGTTATCATTTTATCTTCCAAAGGCTGGCGCAAAGCTTCTATGACTTTCCTTTCGAACTCCGCGAACTCGTCCAGGAACAATACTCCCCGGTGCGCCAAGGTTGCTTCGCCCGGCTTCGGGTATGTTCCCCCGCCCACGATGGAAACATAGGAGGAAGTATGGTGCGGATTTCGGAAAGGCCTCTCTTTAACTACCGTGTTAGCGTCTTTTAAAGCGCCGGCAATTGAATGAATTTTTGTTACCTCCAAAATTTCTTCGCGTGAAAGAGGAGGAAGTATGGAGGCGAAAGCGCGGGCGAGCATTGTTTTCCCGGTGCCGGGAGGACCCACCATCAGAGCGTTGTGGGCACCGGCCGCCGCGATTTCCAGGCCGCGCTTGGCGGATTCCTGCCCTTTGAT
Organism: Candidatus Giovannonibacteria bacterium; assembly: GCA_016176295.1. Lineage (GTDB taxonomy): Bacteria > Patescibacteriota > Minisyncoccia > UBA11713 > 2-01-FULL-45-33 > JACOXN01. The sequence continues at coordinate 21,385 of JACOXN010000006.1, read as the reverse complement.
ATCGGAAAAATCCAAAATCGAATTCGAATCCTCATAAATAATTTTTGTTTTGGGAACTTCCGGTATCTCGACTTTCCCTTCCAGATGCTCCACGGTGTCTGCAAGAGACTCTACCTCATAAACTTTAATATTTGAAACAAGGGCCGCTTCCTCTCCGTTACCTTTCGGTATGTAAAATTCTTTAAACCCGGCCCGGGCTGCTTCTTCCGCCAGTGCGAGTACGCCTTTTATCGGTCGAAGCGTGCCGTCCAAAGCCAGCTCCCCCAGGAAAATTTTTCCTTTTGGTTCGAATTTAGCCTGTTTGGAAGCCAGAAGATAAGCGAGCGCGATGGCGAGGTCAAAAACCGGTCCTTCTTTTTTAAGATCGGCCGGAGCCAGCGATATAACGACACGCTGGTTTTTTTTCTGGGGAGACTTGGCTCCGAAACTTTTGATGGCGGCGGAAATCCGTTCTTTCGATTCGGAAACGGATTTATCGGCGAGTCCTACAATGGAAAAACTGAAGAGCCCCGGCGAGAGATCTATTTCCACATCGATTATTTTTCCCGAAAGTCCCAGGACTTCCGCGGAATGGAGTTTAAGCGCCATGGCGACACTCTAGCAATCTTCATGAAAATGTCAAAAGGATTCAAAAATATTTCCAATCAGCTTCACGTCATCCCCTACTTTTATTCCGTGTTGTTCGACAAATGCTGATTGTACTTCAAACACGTAAGACGCGAGTTCGGTTGGATGATAAACCGTGAGTTCGTTGTCGAGAGTGTTTGGAGCCGGAGGTTTAGCATTCTCGGCTATATAGACAATTTTTCCGTTGTTTATCCAGATGATGTCTATGGGGAATTTCATATCCTTCATCCAAAAATCGTAGAGCGCCGGATTTGAAAAAATGAAAAGCATACCTTCGTCTTGGGCGAGTCCTTCCCTTCCGGAAAGACCCTTGGCACGCTCGCGGGGAGTTCGGGCAATCTCCGCCGCTATGGTAACTCCGCCGATTTCCACGGCCGCATTCTCGGTTTTATCTCTATTTAACGCAAAAAAAACAGCCGCCAGTATAGGGGCAATAATAATAAGCATGAAAACCGTACCGCGTTTCATACCGTTATTTTAATACTGTAAAAGCTATATGGGAATAGATTCGATATCGAAATCCTCCTCCAGATTTTCCTGGACGAGTTTTTCGGATATTGTCTCCGTTTCGTTTTGAGTTTTGTTCTCTATATCCATGTTATTTATTTTTTGCCCTCCTTTATTTGTTCCGAGATATTTGTCGGGACTTCTTCGTAATTATCGAATTCCATCGTATATGTGGCGCGTCCTTCGGTCATGGAGCGGAGCTTGGTAACGTACCCGAACATTTCGGAAAGAGGCACCTTTGCATTCACGACTTTAGCGAGCCCGCGCTCGGTCATCTGCTCTATCCTTCCGCGTTTGGAAGACAGGTCTCCGGTGATGTCTCCCAAAAATTGTTCCGGAGTTACTACCTCGACTTTCATAATCGGCTCAAGAATTATCGGCGTGGCGCGCCTTGCAGCTTCCTGCAATGCCATCGAGCCCGCTATCTTGAACGCTGCTTCGGACGAGTCTACGTCGTGGTAAGAGCCGTCGTATAAAGTGGCCTGCACGTCCACCAGCGGAAATCCGGCTATCACTCCTTTTTCGGTAGCTTCTTTCATGCCCTTCTCCACCGCGGGGATGAATTCCTGCGGAATGACCCCGCCTTTGATGGCGTTTACAAAAGCAAAACCTTTGCCGCGCTCCATCGGCTCCACCCTGATGCGCACATGCCCGTATTGTCCGCGGCCTCCCGACTGTTTGATGTATTTCCCTTCGGCCTCAGCTTGTTTCTTGATAGTCTCTTTGTAAGCTACTTGCGGGCGTCCCACATTGGCTTCCACTTTGAATTCTCTCTTCATGCGGTCCACGAGTATTTCCAGATGGAGCTCGCCCATCCCGGAAATAATGGTTTCCATGGTTTCGATGTCTCCCTTTATGCGGAAAGTCGGGTCTTCTTCCGAAAGACGCCGCAAGGCAATACCCATTTTTTCCTGGTCGGCTTTGGTCTTGGGTTCTATCCTCAAAGATACGACGGGCTCCGGGAAAGTTATTTCCTCGAGAACAATCGGATGCTCCGGGTCGCAAAGAGTGTGCCCCGTGCGGGTGCTTTTTAAGCCCACTATGGCGCCGATGCCCCCCGCGTAAATCTCTTTTATTTCTTCCCGATGGTTCGCATGCATTTGCAAAATACGTCCGACTCTTTCCTTTTCACCATTTGTGGCATTAAGGACGTATGAACCGGCCAAGAGGGAACCGGAGTAAACACGAAAATAAGTAAGCTGGCCGACGTAAGGATCGGTCTGCAATTTGAAAGCGAGAGCGGTAAAAGGCTCGGCGTCTGATGCGTGGCGCTCCATGACTTCACCGGTTTTGGGGTCTTTTCCTTTAACCGCAGGAAGTTCGGAGGGAGACGGCAGATAATCCACTACTCCGTCGAGCACCAATTGTATGCCTTTATTTTTTAAAGCCGAACCGCAAAAAACAGGGACCAGCTTGTAACCCAAAGTTGCTTTGCGGAGGGTTTTTCTGAGCTCCGCAACTGGAATTTCTTTTCCTTCCAAAAATTTCTCCGTGAGCGTGTCGTCCTGCTCGGCGATCTTTTCCACCATTTTATTTCTCCACTCTTCCGCCCAGGCTTTTTTGTCGGCCGGAATTTCCACGGCCTCGACGGTTTCCCCGAGTTTTCCTCCGAACGTGATAAGTTTCATGGTCATGAGGTCGATGATGCCGACGAGCTCCGCTTCGAGTCCCAGGGGCAGACTTACCGCCACGGCGTTGGGGGTGAGTCTTTCGTGGATTGATTTCAGACTTTTTTCAAAGTTCGCTCCCATTCGGTCCAATTTATTGATGAAGCAAATGCGGGGGACGTTATATTTATCGGCTTGCCGCCAGACCGTTTCAGATTGCGGTTCCACGCCGGCCACACCATCGAAGACGACGACCCCGCCGTCTAAAACCCTGAGGGATCTTTCGACTTCCACTGTAAAATCGACGTGTCCGGGAGTATCAATTATATTTATGCGATGCTCTTCTCCGTCGCCGCGGGTTGATTTCCAAAAACAAGTCGTGGCGGCGGAAGTAATGGTGATTCCCCTTTCACGTTCCTGTTCCATCCAGTCCATGACGGCCTCGCCTTCATGCACCTCGCCTATTTTGTGCGAAACTCCGGTATAAAAAAGGATCCGCTCGGAAACCGTAGTTTTTCCGGCGTCTATGTGGGCGATAATTCCAATGTCGCGCGTCTTTTCGATAGGATAATCTCTGGCCATAATGATGTTCTACCAGGCGAAGTGGGCGAACGCGCGGTTCGCTTCGGCCATTCTGTGGGTGTCGAGTTTCTTTTTGATGGCTGATCCCTCGTTTTTGTAAGCAAGCAAAATTTCTTCGGCCAGTTTTTCCGCCATAGGCTTTCCTTTTTTCCCGCGCGCGGCGGCGGTAAGCCACCTGAGAGCCAAAGCCAGTTTTCTTTCGGGCCTCACTTCATGCGGCACCTGATAGGTCGCTCCTCCCACGCGCCTCGGCCGCACTTCCACGGTCGGGGAGACATTCTTAATTGCATTTTCCAAAATTGTCACCGGGTCTTCCTCTTTTTTTGTTTTTTTGATGACTTCCAATGCTCCCCACATCACTTTTTGGGCCGTAGCTTTTTTCCCGCCCTGCATTATCTGGTTCGTGAATTTGGAAACCAAAGTCGAGCCGTAGACCGGGTCGGGAATTATTTCTCTTTTGTTTTTTCTCTTTCTCCTCATAAAATCTTATTGTAAACTATTTTTTAGCCTTTTTAGCGCCGTATTTTGAGCGCTGTTGTTTCCGGTTCTCAACACCGGTCGTGTCCAGCACGCCGCGCACAATATGGTACCGCACGCCCGGAAGGTCTTTAACCCTTCCGCCTCGAAGCAATACCACCGAGTGTTCCTGCAGTTTGTGTCCCTCTCCGCCGATGTAGGCGGTCACTTCCATACCGTTGGTAAGGCGAACTCTGGCAATTTTTCGCAAAGCGGAGTTCGGTTTTTTGGGTGTCATGGTCTTTACCGCGAGGCATACTCCCCTTTTAAAAGGAGCCGGATAGAATTTCGGTCTGTTTTTTAGAACGTTAAAACTGCGCCTCAAGGCGACTGCTTTCGATTTCTTTACCGTTCGTTGTCTTCCTTTTTTTACCAGTTGATGCACGGTCGGCATAATGTGTATCAGCTTATCATACAAAAAATCCCGACGCAAGGCCGGAAATGACAACGCTTACTTAAAAATTAACTCCGGTAATGAGACGGAACAGGACCGATACAATGGGGAGAGTTATGTTCGAGAGAAAAAAAATGAATATCAGGAGCAGAAAAAACCCGTAGCGCTCGAGGAACATTTTAAATTCATAGGCGCCGGGGGGAAGCAATGCGAAGAGGACTTTGGAGCCGTCTAAAGGAGGTATGGGCACCAGATTGAAAACGGCAAGCACCAGGTTTAAGAACGCGATAAAAATGGCTACTTGGAAGAAAGCGGCCGGGAGGAAAGGAATAGCGGCGGAGAATCTGATAAGCATTCCGAAAAAGAGCGCCACCAGGATGTTGCTCACGGGTCCCGCCGCTCCCACGAAAGCCGGCCCCCATTTTTGATTTTTTAAATTGTAAGGGTTGTAAGGTACCGGCTTGGCCCAGCCGAAAATGAACCCTGCTGTTAGGAACGCCATTATCGGCAAGATGATCGAACCGAAAAGGTCCACGTGTTTTAATGGATTCAAAGTTAGCCGGCCTTCATATTTAGCGGTTGGATCCCCCAAATAAAGAGCGGCAAAGCCGTGCGAAACCTCATGAATCACTATCGAGAAGATGAGAATCAATATTTGGAATGCGAAATTGAATACTTGCTCCATATATATACATTATGTTATGCTTCAGACCATATGGCAAAGGCATGTTTAATTTGTGGAAAAGGTTCTCGGATGGGCGGCACTCGCGTGCTCTTGAGAGGCAATTATAATCCTACCAAAAAATCCAGGAAATATCCCAATCTCCAGTGGGCGTCATTGCCTGCGGGTCCTCTTCGCGAACGTTACGATGGAGCAAGCCGGATAAAGATCTGTACTCGCTGCATCAAAGCCGGAAAAAATCTCCAGATAACAAAATAGTACCTTAAGATATAGCAAAAAAACCTCTGTTTTGTAACAGAGGTTTTTTTGCTATCATATTTGAGGAGGTAAATAAAAATGGAGATTGGAATGAAAAGAATGTTCCTTTTCGGGATTCTGGCGCTTTTGCTTTCAGCTTGCGCCGGCGGGCCTCTTACCACGCGTGAAAAAGGCGGGCTGATCGGAGCAGGTGCCGGCGCGGCTGTCGGCGGCCTTATTGGCGCGGCGACCGGACATCCGGCAGCGGGCGCTTTGATAGGTGGAGGCTTGGGCCTCGGAGCGGGCGCTCTTACGGGCGATCATATGCAGGGCGCCGTCGCGGCGGAGGAACAGCGCCAGAGAGAGCTTGAGCAACTGCGGCGCGAAAATGAGCGTCTAAGACAGGAGCGGTAATAGCATGCTCATTAAAAACCTGATTATCGCCGTGTTCATGGCAGCTTTTCTTTCTGGGTGTCTGGCTGACACCATTTATTCTCCTTACCCGGCGTATCCGACTTATCCTAATATCCGAATCATCCCAATTATCCGCCCAATCCTCGGCCGCCACTGAAGCGGCAAAATTGCTACTACCATCGGCATTACCAGAACGGCCATTATGGCCCCGTGCATTATCATTGCGACTAATATACCCGAACCAAAATCCGTTCATCCGGATTTTTTTTATTGCGCGAGTTTTTTTTGTTTTTTGTCGGGCTGCCGGGAATTGAACCCGGATCATACCCACCCCAAGGGTACGTACTGCCGTTATACTACAGCCCGTTATTTATTTTTTCTAAAGCCGCCTCGACCTGTTTTTCCAGCTCCTGAATAGTTCCGTTGTTTAAAAATAGATAGTCGGCCATTTTCATGCATACGGATAAATTTTGGCCATTGGGGTCAGTGGAACTCATTTGCTTTTCCTCTATTTTCCTGAATTTTTCGAAAGGAAGGTCGTCCAGGTCGCCTTTTCTTGATTGTAACCTATCGTACCGTTTATCAAGTGAAGCATCAACAGCAAAAATATGAAAATTTCCTTTTGCTTTAAGAGCCGAAATTTCTCCGGGATTACGCAAAGATTCGATTACAAAATTGCCGCCTTCTTTTTCGGCTAGCTTGTAAATTTCTTCAACTATAAATGCCGGGCCGTGTTCCCTGCGAATTTCATTCGCGACTTTGGTGACCGTTTCCAGATCCAAAGGAACTCCTCTTTTTCTAACCTCCTCTTTGATAAAAGCGCTTACCGAGTAGTGTTTAAAACCTTTTTTCTTTAAAAATCCGACAGCTGTCCCTTTCCCGGAGCCTAAAGTGCCGGTTATTCCAATGCCCAAGATAATATTTTTTTTCACCATGTGCCCTCGCGAGGAATCGAACCTCGATCTACTCCTTACCTGCCCGCAATGCCTGCGCCCCTGCCAGGAATCGAACCTAGATCTACTCCTTAGAAGGGAGCTATTCTATCCGTTGAACTACAGGGGCATAGCGTAGGCAGGCGGGGAAGGGAGCCATTCTGTCCGTTGAACTACGAGGGCTTGGTTGTGAAAATTTTACCCCGAAAAGTCGCTTAAATCAATAGATCTTTGATTAAAGAAATTAAGGAACAGAGAAAAATCTCACGGTCAGAAAGGATTGTTGACGGTGGGAAAAGTCGCGTTTCTCAATCCTTCTTCCCGGGCTTTTATTTTTTCTTCCACTGTTTTTAAGGTTTTTTCATTGAGAAGCGGGAAACCTTTCACTTCCGCCGGAGCTTCAAGCGAATTTCCGTCCGTAAATGAAATATATATCCAGATGTCGAGAGCGATAATAACGGCGAGTAGCAGCGCGCCGACCGCGAGCCCCGCCTTCCAAAGCTTTTCTAAAGTCAGTGGGCCTGTTTTTGGGAAAGTATTTTTTATTTTCATATATCGGATGGCCTCCTGTTAAATATCAGATAATCCGCGCTGACGGTCACGCGCGTCCCGTCCTTGGGCGATATACTTAACCGGGTAACAAACCCTGCCTGTGGGATGTGGTCGAGCAGCATTAAATATTTGATGATATCTTCGAACCGCCCGTCCAGGACAAAATTGAATTTGGCGGGTTTATCCAGCGGAGCGGCAAAATCGGCCGATTGGGCTTCAAAACTGACGCCGGCTGTTTTTGCCAAATTCTCCAGTTCTTCCAGGAACGGAACGAACGAACTGTCGGAAAGAAAAGCTTTTTTTGCAAGTTCGATGGTTTCCACATTCTCGTCCACTGCGCGCGAAGCGTCGGCGAACTCCCGGTCTTTTTTTTCGAGATTGGAAATTTTTGTTTTAGCTTCGGCCAGAACGGAGCTCTCACGCTTTATAATTCTGAAAAAATAGGACGCGGCGAAAATCGAGCCGGCCAAGATCGCGATTAATCCCAATATAGCTGCTATCCTTTTTTTTCCTTCACTCTTCATAAAAATAATATTCAGGTTTTATGTTGACCGTCAGAGTAAAATTGACCTTTTGTTCTTTTAGGAGGTTGGAGATGGGAGAATCCACGGACGCTATTTCCTCCCGGGCTTTCAGAGCTGTGACATATCCCAAAAAATCGTTCCTGGTTGCCGCTTGCCCGTCCAATTTTATTGCGTATTTTCCTGCGGAGGAAGGATCCAGCTTCAAGCCCGACAATTTTATAGAGGAGGGAATATCCGCGGATAGCGCAACCAATATTTTGGCGAGAGAAAATCTTTTGGTTTCATTTTTTTCAAAAGTGTAAGCGAGTCCGTTTATCTCCCCTATTTTAGTTTCGAGCGCCCCCAGGTCCCTTCTCGCCAGTATTTCTTCCTGCGCCTTGAGCCGCCGTTCAACGTCTTTTTTTGAGAATCTCAGCAAGAAATACGACGGGAGCATCAGTATTATAGCCACGCATGCAACCGAGATTGAAAGCGTTAAAAAAGCTAAAATTGCGGTCGCGATTTTTTTCCGCTTAATTTCTTTTTTGTAGATTTCGGTTATAAATGAGTTCGTGCTCATATATATTTACTTTTTTCCAATCCTCCCAAAGCCAAACCGATGGCCGTCGCGAAACGCAGGGAATCTTTATAAACAAGGTCGGGAAGATAATAAGGCGGAAAAGATACGTTCTGCCACGGGTTAGCCAGCATGGTCCGCAATTTTAGTTCCGAGCTAAGGTATTCGCGAAGTCCCACCAGATTGGAGTCTCCGCCGGCCATGTAAAGCGTGGCAATGCGTGCGCCGCTTTCCGAATGGGTTTCATAATAATTTATATATTTATCGATTTCCTCCCTGATGGAAGTTATCATTGGTATCATCGCTTCGAATACTTCTTCGGAGCCGGGCACGCGCCGGAAGCCCACTTTTATTTTTAGTTCTTCGGCATGTTTGAGGTCTGTCTGCATGGTTTTAGCGATGGCTTCGTTGACTGTTTTTCCGCCCAGAGGCACGGTGGCGATTACGCGCAGCGTTCCTTTTTCAAAGATGGAGAAAGTAATTTTGTTCTTTCCCCAGTCCAGCAGCATTCCGTTCTCTTCGGCCCCTTTGGGTAAAATGCTTCTGAAAAGCGCATGGAATCCTGATTCCAAAAAAACGGGCAACGCTCCGGCTTCGGAAACGGAGGCTAGATATGATTCAACAAGGGCCGCCGGGTAAGCGCTCATAAAAACCTCTATATGGTCTTTTCCTTTTTCCGCGAGATCGTAATCAAATACGACTTCAGCCGGCGGCAAAGGCACGTATTCTTCAAGCTGCAGTTCAAGGGCGTTTTTGGCTTCGCTCTCGGCAACTCCCTGGAGCCTGATGGTGCGGAAGTATCCTTTTTCGTCGGGAAGAGAAAGTGCGACGTATTTGGCGTTCTTTTCTCTAAAAATATTCTTTAAGATCGAAACCAGCTCATTTTTTTTCTTTATCTCGCCTCTTTCGATTATTCCGGGCTCCACTTCTCCTTCGCCGAAACCGGAAACAACCATGCCTTCTTTGTTTTCTTCAAGGCATAAATATTTAAATGAAGTGTCGGAAATATCCAGAGCAAAAATAGGGAAATTTAAGAATTTCGGTACCATCACAATAAATTATACCATGATAATCGTTATTGGGTTATTGCACTTCTTTCCAGGAATCTATTTCCCACCCACCAGAAGGACCGGAGGCAAAATTTACGTTGGCCAAACCAGACTCGTACGTTATGACCGAGTTATTATCCAGGTCGATTCCGTATGCAATCGCTTCCTTTGCGGCTGCGTTGTTGTGAAAACGAATTCGCCCATTCGCAGCATAGTAAATCACTCCGGTTGACCCGTTGTCCACCTCGATAACATCGGAGGCCGGCGCGTTCTTCGTGCTAAGCAGCATAACGTAGCTTCCCGCCTGCCCGGACCCTTGGAAGATCGCGTTGTTGTGTATATCGGCTATGTTGTCAGTAATAAGCACGCCGGATTTTGTTCCGTAACTGCTTGCCAGCTTCACAATGGAACCGTTTGAAATATCAACGTCGCCAACAACCCAAATCGTTCCGGTGACATTGATAGTGGCGCCGTTGGAAGCGTTTAAATTGCCGGTTATCTTTTTGGGTCCCAAACTTTGCGAATCGGAAACAGTGTAGTCTCCGTTGATTGTTCCGCCGGCTGCTGCTTCATCTTTCCAGTCCTGTATCATTCCATCCGGTATTGGCATTTCCGCCCTTGGAGGATTGTCGATTATGCAATACTGGTTGGGACAAGCCGAGCCATGTACCGTGGTGCTTGTAAAAATATTTGCTCGGGCGGTGCCGGAGGAGGCGCTGCCGACTGTTACGCTTTCTATTTTAGTATTTGTTCCCCCAATCCACGCCCGGAAATCCAGGTCGCCCCCTGCGTTGGTCCAGGTCGGATTTCCGGAACAGCAGTTCGAAGTGTATTTTCCGGTGTTATTGGCGTAACCGTCCGTGCCGTCTTTTTTCCAATTCCAGTAATTGCTCGCGTTGCTTGAACCGTAGTCCAGCACTACCCAATATTTGGTTCCCGACGTGAGATTGGGCGGTGATGGAAACGCGATATCTATCCAGGAAGGAGTAACTCCCACCAACGAATTTGCGATTGTGGCGCTCGCAATGTTGCCGGTCGCGGGCTTTCCCCCATTGTCGTTGGCTATCTTGATGGTGATGTTGCCGGAGGGGTTTCCCACCTTTCCCAGAAAGACGGAAACTTTGTTCAGCCTGTCGGAAGCGTTGGCCGTGAAAGATTGGGCCGCGTCTATATTGGAGGAAGCTGTGGCAAAAAATAAATTCGAATCTTGCGCGTTCCACTCGACACTTGGAGAGGCGTTGATGCCGCCCGCGACCACCGCGTCGCCGGTTATCCGGACGCCGTTGTTTCCCGTGATATTCCCATTGGAATAAACGTTGCCGTTTATGATCGCATTGTTAGACATTTGGAGTCCGCCGTCCCCCACTTGCAGGCCATAAAAAAAGTTTACGGTCTGGGTTCCTATGGTCGCCTCCGCCCGGAGATTCCTTACGGCCTCGGACGCGTCACCAGACGCAGAAATTATTCTTTTTTCCGCCGACGGGGTGTCGACAATAATGGATGCTTCGGCGCTGCCCAGCGATACGGTAAAAGTAGAAGATAAAATCTTATTGCTTTTTAAGCGGTACATGGCATCTTCGATTCCGGCCTCGGCTGCGAAATAAGAGTGGCGGGACGCCAGATTTTTTTCCGCCACTCTGGCTTCGCTCATGGCCAAAGACGCCACACCGAAAACAAGCGACAGTAAAATTCCCAGCATAAAAATTACCGCGATCAGCGCCGCTTGCCCTGAGTATTGTCGAAGGGCCTGTTCTTTTTTGTTTGAAAATTGAAAATTGAAAATTGAAAATTTCATTTTAATAGTTTTCTCTTAAAACCGCGCTGCCGAAAAAATTCTTGCTTTTAGTGTATCGGCCCTCCCCGGCTTCGAGTGTAATTTCTATTTTTATTATTTCCGAAGATGTCGTGGCGTTTCGGTAAAAAATAAGATTTGTTGTGCGTACACCGGACGACGTGAGATTTTCGGCCGCCGCTCCCTCGTAGCTTACCCGGAGGTCGGTGCCTGAAAGGGAAAAAACCGTGCCTTTTGAAAGGTCCAGAATGCCGGGGTGCGAGGCAAAAGCGCTTGTAGCCGGATTAGTGGAAGATGCCGCGCGTATTTCACGCACCAGAGTTTCGATGGCCGCGTCTCCGGAATAGCTTAGTTTTCTTTCAATGCGGTTCCTGATGAACGCCTGATAAAGCGTCAAAATAGATCCCACGACAATAATAGCTACCACTGCGAGGATCGTAACGTAGATCAGAGTTTCCAATAGAGTGTAGCCTTTTTTCATAATTAATTAGCAAATAGGTCGGTCAAATAGGTCTCAACGCTCAGAGTATTTGAAGCGCTCCAAGTTACCGTGGATGTTATTTTTAGAGTGTCGGGGTCGAGCGTGCCGCCGGATGCCGTGATATCGTCGTTGCTATCGCGGTAAACTGCTCCAGCCGTGATTACTCTGCCGAAAACGCCGTCAATTTGTCCCGGATTCGTGGCGCCGATAGACCACTGGAGAGTTGATGTGTTGAAAGAAACGTAATAATCGGTAGCCGAGTTTAACGGAGCGATGTTTCGCGTCCAGCCGTCATCGCGCAGGTATCTGACCGCTTCCAATCCTTCTTCCGCCAGAAAATTTGCCCGAATCTTATCGGAAGAGAGCAGATTCAACTTGTTGGCGGCGGCAAAGACCGAAAATAGCGAAAAGAGAACGATGCTCAGTATCGCGGCAGATATCATTATTTCTAAAATTCCGAATCCCCGTTTTTTTGCCATATAGATAACGAACTTGCGTTTTCTTAATTATATACTATTTTTTACTCCGCGATGCCGGCGGATAAAATATTGATGGTTTTGGATTTGGCGGTGTCCTTGGTCAGCAACTGCATTGTTCCTGTGGCGGAAGCGCGTCCGGAAAGACGGGCAAAAATAATATCGGAAACCCCGCCTGCAATATTTATGGCGCTGATGCTTACCCGCGTCGGAAGCACATATTCTTTGTTCGAAGGGTCGGCTGCGTTGTACGAGGAGCCTGCGAAAAGAACCGTTCGCTCCGCTTCGAAATGCACGCCGTAAGTGGTCGCATTTTCCGAAGCGAGAGTCCGGCTTCTGGCTTCTTGCAGCATTCCGGTTATGGCCGCCTGCGCTTCGCTCAATTCTGAATTCGCCCGAAAACCGGAAAAAGCATATGCCAAAATGGACCCCGCGATGAGGATGATGGCGAGACTTATTAAAATTTCGAGCAGTGTCAGTCCGCGCATGTTAAATGGAGTCTACTAAACTGTACATCGGGGAAATCATGGAGATGGCGAAAAATCCGACTACTACGCCGATGATTATCATGAGCACCGGTTCGATGATTGATGAAATGTCTTTTGTGGCTGCGCTGACTTCACCTTCGTAAAAAACCGCGAGCCGCAGGAGCATTTCATCCAGTTTCCCCGTCTCTTCCCCCACGGCCATCATTTCACCCACAAGCGGCGGATATACGGAAGCCGAAGCGGATTGGAAAACTTCGGCGACCTTGCCTCCTTTTTGGATCGATTCCCGCGCTTCCGCCAAAACTTTACTGAAAAGGTGGTTTTGCATGACGTCTTCTGTAATCTTGAATGCATCCAAAATGTCTACGCCGGAAGCTATGAGCGAACTTAAAGTGCGGCACGCGCGCGCCGCATTGAATTTTTGATTTATGCCTTTTATCACCGGAAGATGGACAAACACCCAGTCCATAACATTTGCTCCTTGTTTTGATTTAAGCCATTTGGCGGCGCCGAAAGCCAAGGCTCCGAAAGCGGCCAGCAGAATGAGCCCGTTACGGAGAAGCGACCGGCTGACGAAAATAACCAGCCTTGTGGACCAAGGAAGGTCTACTTTAAGTTCCACAAAAGTTTGGACCAGCGTCGGCACGACATAGATGAGCATTAATATCCCGATGAGGATCATGGCGCAGACAATGACCGCCGGATAAACCATTGCTCCTTTAACTTTTCTCCTTAACGTGTAGTCTTTTTTCAATTGAAGTCCCACCAGTTTCAGGGCTTCTTCGAGTTTCCCGGATTTTTCGCCTGAACGCACCATTTCTTGATAAAACTTGGGGAAAATAGACGGGAATTTAGCGATAGAATCCGCGAAAGTGGCGCCGGTTTTTATCGATTCCGCTATCGCCAGTATAGCTTCCTTAAATTTTTGGTTTTTTGCCTGCCGACTCATGACTTCCAGCGCTTTGGAGAGGGGCACACCAGCTCCCACCATGACCGCCGTGTTTCTCGTGAAGTTGAGCTTGTCCTCCAGCGAAACCCATTTTAGAAAATTCGGCATGTAATCATTCAGGTTTTTTACGGATCTTTTGGCTGCATAGGCATTCTCTACCGTGAGCACCATCAGCCCCTCGGTTCTGAGGACGCGCGCAAGGTCATAGCGGTCCTTGGCTTCCCTGTCGCCCTCTGTTTCTTTGCCTTCGGAATCTTTTGCCAAATAATGATATTGGGACATGTTTACATTGTATCAAATATTTCTTTTCGTTGACGCGGAAATGTGCACATGATAATTTGGGCATAGATAAAAGTCAGGAGGTATTATGGCGAAAAAAGCGGTGGTTTTGATGTCGGGCGGGCTTGATTCAGCTCTGGCCGCGGCTTATTTGAAAAAACAAGGGTTTAGTGTCTACGGAGTTTTTGTGAATAGGGGGCAGACGAATTTCGCTTCGGAGCTCAAAGCGGTCCAAAAAATTGCGGCTTATTTGACTGTACCCGTTTATAATTCCACGTTTTCCTTGCCGGATTTGCGTTCGCTATCCTTTGAAGAAAGGAAAACAGTAGGCATACCGGCGCGGAATCTGATATTGAGTTCTCTGGCTTTACCTTATCTTTATGTGCTGGGGAGCAGCCTTTTGGTCTTAGGAAATCTGTTTTCCGACCATATGCCCGACTGCAGCTTGGCGTTCAGGAAAAAGTTTTCTGTCGCTTCTTCGCAGGCTCTGGATATAGCGGTTGAGGTAGTTGCACCCTTTGCCGACTGGGAAGGATATGATAAGTCTGGCGAGATCCGATGGGCGTTTGAAAAAGGATTTTCGGAACTTTTCCCGATAACCTGGACATGTTGGGGCGATGGTGAATTTCATTGCGGCAGATGCGGGGCCTGCAAAGGCAGAAAAGCCGGGTTCGTAGGAGCACGAGTAACAGACCCCACCGTTTACGAAGGAGTTTCGGTATGAACATTCCCCGTGGATTTAAACCTCCCATAGTTCGAAAAGAGGCAGACGGCGTTTCCGCTTTTAGGCGGTACGATTGGTACTTTCATAGGATGAGTTCAGCGCTAATCGGGATGGCAAAGGTGTTTCTCATTCCTTGTGCGGCGACAAAACCGATTTATTCTTCGTCGTTGCACCGGAAGGTTTTCCAAAGATTCGCTCTGGCATTCGGAGAAGATAGGGAGCTTCTGGTCGTTTCCGAGCCAGTTGTTTTGATTGCGTACGAAGACCTTTACATTATGGAAAGCGCGTTTTTGTACGACTTTCCCCCAAAAAAACTGGACCAATATTCAAGACAACTCTTTGTGAGCAGGTTAAGAGAGTTGCTTAGCAAAAAAGACATTGTTGGCTGCCTTCCCAGACACCATGCTTCGCTCATCAACGATGCCGTTGGGGAAAACTGGAAAAACTATTGGCGAGGCGACATGTACAACATGTTCAGAAAAGCCTCCACGCTCAAAGTCATTTAAGTAAAAGTCTTTCTCCACGAAAGATTTTTTTAATAACCACTTGGCGGCTAAGCCGCCAAGTGGTAGTATGTTTGAATGAGAAAAATAAAATTTGTATCTGGCGAGTATTATCATGTTTATAATCGTGGAGTTGATAAAAGAAATATATTTAACGATAAATATGATGTTGAACGTTTTTTTCAGTGCATGGATGAATTCAACACCATAAAACCGATAGGTAGCTTATATGAGAATTCTTTTCTTGCTCCACATCAACAAGTAAAGAGGAAATCAAAAAAACTTGTAAATTTTATTACTTACTGTTTAAACTCCAATCATTTCCATTTCATACTTGAACCAATATCAGAAAATGGAATAAGTAAATTTATGCACAGGTTAAGTACCGGCTATAGCTGGTATTTTAATAATAAAAATCAAAGGAGTGGGTCTTTATTTCAGGGGCCCTTTAAAGCAACACATATTGATTCCAATGAATATCTATTACGCGTTAGCGTTTATGTGAATTTAAATTTTAAAGTGCACCAACTTGGCGGCTTAGCCGCCAAGTTGGTTAAATCGAGTTGGGAAGAATATATATTTGGCCAAACGGACCAATTTTGTAAAAAGAATGTTATTTTGAGGCAATTTAATTCAAAACGAGAGTACGGCAGTTTTGCTTTAGAAACATTGCCGGAAATAATCGAAAGAAAAAAACGAGAAAAAGAAGTGTCTGATTTGTTAATCGAAAACTAACTTGGCGGCTAAGCCGCCAAGTGGTTATTCGCGCGTAACGCGCAACACTTCTTCAATGGTGGTGATCCCCTGCGTGGCTTTGAAAAAACCGTCCTCGGACATGGTCATCATGCCTTCGGTCTTCGCTTGTTTCTCTATTTCATCTGCGGTCGCATTTTTCATCAGTAGTTCTTTTATTGTGGGCGACATTTTGAGAGCTTCGTGTATGCCGATGCGCCCCGAGTAGCCGTCGGGGCAGGTGGAAGAGGGTTTCGGTTTGTAAAAAGGAATATCTTTCCAAGAGGCTTTTGGCGCCACTATCTTTTCGTCCTTTAGAAATTTAAGCACCCGGTCCAAACTGACTACTTCCTCAAGATCTTTCATTTCGGCTTCGCTCAAAAAATATTTTTCGCTGCTGTCCTTGCATAGAGTACGTACAAGGCGCTGGCCGATTATTACGTTCACGGTTGAAGCTGTCAAAAATGGTTCCACTTTCATTTCCAAAAGCCTCGGTAGCGCTCCGGCAGCGGAATTTGTATGGAGTGTTGAAAGCACGAGGTGCCCGGTGAGAGCGGCGTTTACGGCGAGATCGGCTGTTTCGTTGTCGCGTATCTCTCCTACCATTATAATGTCGGGGTCTTGCCGGACAAGCGTGCGCAAACCGTTGGCAAATGAAAGCCCGATGTCGGAGCGGATCTGCGTCTGGTTAACCCTCGGCATCCGGTACTCCACGGGATCTTCAACGGTCGAAATGTTGACTCCGGGCACGTTTAAAATATGCAGAACACTGTAAAGAGTGGTTGTCTTCCCGGAGCCGGTCGGGCCCGTGGCCAAGACCATGCCGACCGGTTTTTTTATTTCTTTATGTAAATTTTCCAGTTGTTCCCCGTGGAAACCGAGCTCTTCCAAAGTGAAACCTTTGATGTCCTCGGGGAGGAGCCGGAGTACGACTTTTTCTCCGTCAAAAACCGGAAGAATTGAAACACGGAAAGAATATTTGTATTCGTCAGTCGCTATTTTGAAACGCCCGTCCTGCGGCAGGCGATGCTCGTCGAGCTTGAGGCTTGACAGAACTTTTATTCTCGCCACGATTCCGGAAGCTACCTGTTTGGGGAGCACCATCGCATCATGCAGGATGCCGTCGATGCGATATCTGACAAGCACTTCCCTTTCCATGGGTTCAATGTGCACGTCCGAAGCTCTCTGCAAAATGGCGTGGCGTATCAAAGTGTCCACTATCCTTACAATTGGCAGGTCCTCAGCTATTTTTTTAAGATCTTCCGCGGTAATTTCTTCGGTTCCGCCTTCTTTTTTTACGCCAGCAGTGAGGTTTTCGCCCTCAGTTTTAATAATGTCCCCGAACTCCGCTTCCAAGCTTTTTTGGTATTGCGAAAGCACGTGTTTGATCGCGGCTTCGCTCGTAAGGCGTGGTAAAATTGTTAGATTTGATTTTTTCTTTATGAAATCTATAGTTTCCAAATCTTCCGGGTCGAGCATGGCCACCTCGAGGGTGGTCCCGGTTTTTTTATAAGCCACTATGTTGTGCTTTCGCGCGATGGGCTCAGGAACCACTTCTAGAGCTTTCGGATCTATTTTTTCTTTTTCCAGATTTACGAACGGGAAGCCCAAAATATATCCCTTCAGATGAGATATTTCATCGGCGGTTATTTTGCCAGAAGCCTGGAGAACGTCTTCTATTTTTTTCCCCTCGGTTTTTGCATCTTTTTCGGCTTTTTCCACGTCCACTTTTGCCACCAGCCCCGAGTCCATCAGGAAAGCTTTTATTTGCTGCTGCTCGATTTTCATTTTATGAATGGTGGTTTATGGCCATTTCTATTTTCTTCAAAATGTCCTGCAGATTATAGTTGGCTTTTACCAAATAAGTGGTCGCTCCAAGCGAGAGGGCTTTTTCGATGTCCTGGCTGCCCTCCAAGTTGGTAAGCACCATGACCGGAATATTTTTAGTTGAAGCGTCTTTTTTAAGCTCCGCCAAGACCTCAAACCCGTTCTTTTTGGGAAGAATAAGGTCCAAAAGTATCAGGTCCGGGTGTTGCTTCTTGGCTGTCTCGACGCCTATCTCTCCGTCCAAAGCTTTGAGAACTTCGTAATCCCCGGCTTTCAGGCTGTCTTCCATCGAGCGCTGAAGCGCTTCCTCGTCTTCTATAAATAAAATTCTTTTCATTTCATTATTTTTTTATTTTTACTTGTAATCCCTTTTTGGGTTGGAAGGGTAAACCAAAAGATCGACCCCTTTTTCTCTTCCGAGGAAAATCCTACGTCACCCCCCGAAAGCTCAATTATTGATTTTACTATAAAAAGCCCTACTCCTGAACCCTCCGTCTGATAAAGCGTAATGTCCTTTGACCTGAAGAATTTATCAAATACCCTTTTCTGGTCTTCCGTCGTCATTCCTATTCCGTTGTCGGCAACTTTCCAGAGCACGTCAACCCCGCAATTTTCGGAAATATGCACATCCACCCTTCCTCCTTTCAGGCTGTAGCGGATGGCGTTATCAAGCATATGCTCGATAGCTAATTTTATCTGTTCTTCGTCCGCAAAGACCTTGGTGTCGCCTTCATGCGTTATTTCAACGGAAACATTGTGTGCAAAACCGAACTGGCGGTAATTTTCGCATATTCTTTCCGTAAGGTCCGTGAGGTCCCATTCCGTTGCCCGGAGCAGAAGGTCTTTATCTTCTATGCGGTTAACGACTAAGAGGTCGTTAACCGATTTGATCATTCTTTCATTGTATTCGTTTATCCGGTCAAAATACCCCAGTGCTTCGTCGGGGATGCCTTTATTTATTTTTGGGTTGGCCGACATGAGGATATTTAGTTGCCATTTTATCGCGGAAAGCGGCGAGCGGAGCTGATGTGACATGATGCTTATGAATTCGGATTTCGAAAGAGAGGTTAGAGCCACTCTTTCGAAAGCTTTTATTATCATGTTCCCCACGACGAGCAAGAAAGCCGTAAGGCTCAGTACTACAACAGCCGACACTTCCGGCTCTCCGTAGCGGTTCGCAATGGTGAAGGTCGCCAGAATGGCCATAATTATCACCACCCCCATGGCCAAAAAAAGGAACTGAGGGCATTGCCAAAGGCTTACTCTGTATTTTTTGCAGGTTTTATTCAAATTTATGCCATCGGTCCACTTTTCATTTTCCACTTTTAAAGTATAGCACCATTGAAATCGGCAAAAAACAGAGCTAGGTTTTAAACAGGGAAATTGCTGTGGTGGAGGAGCACATTGAAAACATTGGTTATCAAAGAAAGCGCTTTATTGTCGGTTATTTTGGCGGCCATCGAAACTTTCAAAAACGAATGTTATCTTATCCTGCTGGGACGCAAAAAGGGCTGCAAATTTATCGCCGAGTATGCTTTTCCGGTCCAGACCGCGAAGCGGGTCCTCACCGGAATTGACCTTATCGGCAGGCGTGAAAAAGCTCTTTTGGGGGCGATAAAATATTTGCCGAAAGGTTTTCAGATAATCGGCGACTGCCATTCTCATACCGAGCGCGGCGAATATAAATATCTCCCCGAGCCAACCGAGGAAGACAAAAAAGGCATGAAAAAAGGGAGCGTTTATATAATCGCGGGCATTACCACCCAAAAATCGGCTGAATCCTGGCGAAACAATAAAGAAGGAGCCTTGGCAGGTACTTTCGGCAAAAATTGCAAGGGGCGGTATTGTTTTGAGATAAGAGCGTTTTGGTCGCCGGAAGACTGTGAGGCGGTGCCTATAGATATTTTTTGTCCGGCCGCGAAGCGCCTCTCGTCTGCTTGACAAAACTAGCGCGGAAGCTTATACTTGCTTCATAGTCCATTTCTAAGATGGGCTTTTTTAATTCTTAAAAAATAAACAAATTTATGTTGGATTTAAAGAATTTGAACTCCGCTCTTGACCAGTTGGCTGAAGAAAAAGGAATCGCGAAAGATAAGATCATCGAGACCATAGAAATGGCCTTGGCCGCGGCGTACAAAAAAGATTATGGAGAAAAATCGCAGATAGTGCGGGCTAAATTCGATCCGGAAACCGGCAAATCGAGTTTTTGGCAGGTAAAATTGGTAGTGGACGAATCAATGCTGAAGCCCGAACCAGCCGAAAGTTCTGATGTTCAGGCGGGCAAGGAGGAACTGGAGGAAGAATTGGATGAAAACGGGGTAAAAAAGGTGCGTTTCAATCCGGAGCGGCACATGATGCTGGATGAGGCCAAGAAAAAGAAAAAAAGCGCTGAACCTGGGGAAGAGTTGCTTTTCCCGTTGAAAGCGCAAGATGATTACGGGCGCATCGCTTCGCAGACGGCGAAGCAGGTTATCCTCCAGCGTATCCGTGAAGCCGAGCGCGAGTCGGTTTATGACGAATACGCCGGAAAACAAGGAGAGGTTATCAGCGGAATAGTCCAGCGTATTGAAGGCAGGATGATTTTCATGGATTTGGGGCGGGGCATCGGAGTGCTTCCCGCGGAGGAACAAGTCCGAGGCGAGAGGTACCGCATCGGGGAGCGTATCAAAGTTCTTCTTTTCTTGGTGGAAAAGAATCCCAAAGGCCCCGGCATTTATCTTTCGCGCTCTCATCCGAGGCTGGTTTCCAAACTTTTTGAAATAGAGGTGCCGGAGATCGCTTCTGGAGTCGTGGAAATAAAGAATGTGGCGAGAGAAGCCGGTTCTCGTTCCAAGATAGCCGTGGCTTCCAACGAGGAAGGAATTGATCCGGTGGGTTCCTGTGTCGGCCAGAAAGGCGTTCGTGTGACAACCGTCATTTCGGAATTGGGAGGTGAAAAAATAGATATAATTCCCTGGAACGAAGATCAGGCAAAATACATTGCGAGCGCTATTTCTCCGGCCAAAGCGCTAGATGTGGTAATAAACCAGAAAGCGAAAAGCGCGGTCATAACCGTAAGCGAAGATCAGCTTTCTTTAGCCATCGGAAAGAGCGGACAGAATGTTAGGCTCGCCGCCAAGCTTACCGGTTACAAAATAGACATCCGCTCCAGAGGGGGCGAAACTGTGGCTGAAGCCACTGAAGAAGGCGAAGTTTCGGGAGAAGGGGTCGCAGAGGAATAAATGCTATACTTAAACCAAAAACCCTTTTCCAAAAAAGTTTTTGAAATTCCGGACTTTATTTGAGCTTGTAAGCAGTTGCGCTTGCCGGTTCAAAGGAAGAAGCTCGTTAAAAAAAATTAATGTGAAAGCAAGTAGCGGTAAATCCAGTTATGATGTCCGCAAGTTATGAAGTAAATTGTATTGTTGCCGCCGAATCTAAAAATAATCCTGTAGTTTCGGTCTACTCGAAAACTCCAGTATTCTCTTTCAGCCGGCTGCAATTTCTCCGTCTTTAAAGAAGAATGGTAAGGATTTTCGTGAAATAATTTTTCACGCCTTTCTGCTTTCTTTTGAATCGAAAGAGGCAATTCTTTATAGCGGCGCAAAAATTCTTCCGTATAGCGGATCTCTGCCATCTACTTGACGCGGAACTTTTTTAAACTTTGGAGGCGCTTGGTTTTGCCCGTATTGATTTCACGCTCCGAGCGGGCAACACTATCCAAAAAATCGGCGTTAAAAAAACCAAGATTAGCCGCAAGCCTTTCAAATTTTTCCGCATCCATTTTAATCGTAAACTGCTTTGAATGAGGTTTCTTTTTTATAGTTATAGTAGCCATGTGCGCATACTACCATAACAAAAATTAAAATCAAATGTATGTACGAGATGAGTACATCGGTAACACCTTGGCGGTTTTTTGGTAGAACTCCCAGGGCGTGTCATAACCGAGAGTTTGATGAGGCCTGACGAAAGTGTA
>JACOXN010000013.1 GCA_016176295.1 Candidatus Giovannonibacteria bacterium | reverse complement strand
TGCACCTGTGCGATCGCGTAGCCTAAATTAAACGGCCCGTCGGAAAAATCAAAGCCTTTAATCGGCACCATGGAGCCGGTGAGCGCAATTGCTTGGTCGCTGCGTTTGAGGTTGTCTTTGAGAAAGCGGGCAGTGTCCGGCATGGTGTACGTGCCGTGGGTGATAATGATTTTTGTCGCGTCGCTTTTTTCTATGGCTTTAAGAACATTTTTCCGGTCTTCTTCTGTAATCGCGCGGCTATCTTTCATGCAGATTTCGGTAAACGCTATTTTCTCGTAGAACTTCAAATTCCGCCCAAGCTCGCCAAAATATTCTGGAAGGATTGAGTGCTCGGAAACAACCACCGTGTCCTGCGCGCCGTTCCACACCGAATCAATCGTCCCGCCGGTAATAACAATATGAATTTTGTCTCCATTCCCTTTCATAAGCATTATGCAATCGTAGGTTTTGTTTTCCTTGTTGTATGTATTGTAACAGACCCATTCTTCCTTGACAAACTCCCCATAACAATGTATAAATGATTTAAATCATTTAAGCACGTATGGGGCAAGTTTCCAAATACCCTATCGCCAAAAACATCTACGAGCGTATTTTTGAAATCTTTTTAAAAACATTAGTTAACATTAAAGATCCGAAGGAGGCAAAGGAATTCATCGAAAGCTTCCTCTCCCCTGTTGAACGCATTATGCTTGCCAAACGTCTTGCGATTGCTTTTTTGCTTGAAAAAGGTTATGACTACCGCCAAATAGCACATGTCCTACGCGTCAGCTCTCCGACAATTTCCGCCGTAAACCTCACCCGACAATACGGCACAGACGGTTACCGAAAAGCAATTAAAAAGATTCTTAGGGAAGAAAAGATAAACGAGTTTTTAGAAAACGTTGTTGAAAAACTTCTTGCTGCTCCTGCAACAGCAACAAAAGGCGGCGCGCTGTGGAAGTATCTTCGAGATGAAGTAAAAAAAGACAGGGAGAAACGTCGCAAACCTTTTTAGATTAAATGATTTAAATCATTTAAGATACTTATGGAACCTGTTGAGTGGTTTTTAGTTGCAATAATTGTTTTTGTGATTCTGGTGGGTGTAGCGATTAAAAGAAATAGTAGATAGAGCCGCGCCGTATAGTAAGAATCCCCTGTAAAGGGAATGCCGTTCAACGGCGCGACTGGGAGGTACCAGACGGCACCTCCCAACTAGTCAGCGGTTACCGCCATCTGTGCAGTGGTGACGACTTGGGGCTCAACCCCTTTTTTGTCGAGAACCTCCCTTCGGCTGATACAAGACGCCGGCTTGCTCGAGGATATCGGCAAGCCTGTGTATTCTGCGCTTGCAGATTTCGCAGTTGTCAACGTGTTTGAGCGCAGCTTGAACCTCGTCCTTGCTGTGTCCTTCGGGCTCTATCGCCGTATCGAGAAAAACACCGAGGAAAACGACGTGTTCATCCGACTGCTCTTCGCGCTCGCGATGGAGCTTTCGCGCCCTGCGTCGAAACGAAGCTGCAAGTTCTCTGTTCGAACGCTCACCTAGTGGAGATGGCAGAAGACCCGCTTTGTCGAGTTTGCTGATACTTCCGCCCATCTGCCACTGGCAAGAAGCACAGATGTTGACGTGCTCTTTTGCCGCTTGCACTTCTGGTGTCACCTCTGTCTTGAGAGACAAGGTAATCTGCTCGCCGTGGGGCTTGCCGTACTTGGACTTGGTCATTTCGACCCTCCTCTTCTGAACGCTCTCCGTTTCCGGCGGCAGTTATGGCTAGAGCTCTACCTGTTTCCCGTCGAACTTGATAATAATTTTCCTCCCTTCACTCGAGACTTCCCTCTGCGACATCTTGACAGGCGGTAGCGCAGGGACACTTGCAGCAAGCCGGCTGAACTCCTTAAAGTTCTCTGCCAACAATGCTTCAAGCATCTCTTGGGTAAGGTCTCCTCTCCGAAGAACGATCACATCAAGCGACCTGATAAGTTCGTTCCTCGACATGTTTAGGAGACTTCGGACCTTCCGCTGCACTTCCTGCTCGCCATCCCGGCGAAAGATGTCAAGGTAAAGATAGTTTGTTCCATTACGGAACTCTATATACTTGATGTTGACGACCCAGACAGGAAATATCCACAGCATCTCACGATCAGGCGAATAGTCGTAGTCCCACTTCATCTCTCGTACCTCCCTCGACGCTTTTGCGCGTCCGCAGGATTGTTGCTGACTAGTGTGTTAAAGAGCATTTAAGACAACAAGCAACGCTCGTGCAATCCGCCAGATGGCGGAGAGCCTTGCTGTAGCCTCAAAACTAACTACTATAAGTTAGTCTGCCTATTAAACCACGCCTATTGACAAATGTAAAATTTTTGGTAAAATATAACAAATAATACAAAATGTAATAAGAATTACAAAGTAAAAGTTGAGAGCTAAGAAGTAAAATCTGAAAGTAAAAATTCAAATTATGAGTGAATATAAAGAGCAGATTACTCAAAGAAGCAGAAGAATTAGGCAACATTTTAGGAGCAAGTTTGCTTACACTAAAAGGCAAACGCAAGCGATAACTTTTGCATTAACTTTTTCACTTTTAGCTCTTAGCTCTTAGCTCTTAGCTCTTAGCTCTTAGCTCTTAGCTCTTAGCTCGAAATATTATGATCAAAGTAACCGATGTCGTTTTGGAGATAATTGAGGCTGATGAGCTGGCTTTAGAGGCAATGCGGGCGGGCTTGCTCAACTTTTCTGCGTATGCAGAAAGCATTCACAAGCAGATCGAAAAAGCAACGCTTAAGCGGGTGCAAAAAGGCACAATCGTTGTCGCCCTTTCTCGCATTGCAAAGAGTTCGAGTGTAAACGCCGCACCCTTAAAGCCGAATGTACAACTCACCGACCTTTCTATTCGCTCCTCGCTTTGCGCCATTACCTTTGAAAAAACAGCCGACATGCAGCGAAAAGTTGCGGTCTTACACCCATTTCAAATAACTCATCATGAACTCTTTACGATTGCCGAAAACCCAACCGAAATAACCCTTGTTGTCGCAGAAAAAGCAAAAGAGAAAATCACAAAGCAATTCGACGCCAAACCAAAAGCAATAATTGACAACCTTGTCGCAATTACCGTACAGTTACCGGAGAAGCTCTCCTCTACTCCCAACATTCACTTTGTGTTGCTTTCGGCACTTGCCGCAAAGAGAATTACAATTATTGAACTCCTTTCGACCTACACCGAAACAACGTTTGTCGTAAAAAAAGAATACATGGAGAAAGCTATACGAGCACTGAACATGTACTTTAGAAAGTAATAACAATCAAAACTGAATGTGTTTTGATGTTTCGAAAGATCAAAGTAAATTCATCTGTACGCTGTTGATCTGTGGCCGTCGGAGAGATGTAAA
>JACOXN010000019.1 GCA_016176295.1 Candidatus Giovannonibacteria bacterium | reverse complement strand
ATGGCCATGTTGATGAGATGTTTTATGCTGGTAATCACCCTTTAATTCTACTGGCGACGGCGCCGCAGGGGTATTACCGATGTATCTCATCTTCTGCAGCGAGCGGAATATACATATTTTTAATCACACCAAAAAACGCAAGAGTATTGCGTCTGACATTTTAAGTTATTTGAGAAAATTTTAAACACTTTTTCTTTTGTCCCGCCTACGTCCCGCATCGCGGGACTTCGGCGGGCAAGCCCGCCAAAACCGCAATACGTTACGAAGAATTCAGTCTCTTTTTGGGGTGATGAGACCAACACCCACTCCGACGTAACGTCGGAGTATCGACTCTTTCTCTTCAAATATTGAAAAGAAAAATATTATATCCACGACCAGCTTCCGCTAGCCGTGCCTTGTTACGACTTACTCCCTGTCATCGAGCTCACACTAGTCCGCCCAAAGGCGAATTTCATGTGCTCCCGACTCCCTTGAGCGGTGAGTACAAGACTCGAGAACGTATTCACCGCAGTATAGCTGACCTGCGATTACTAGCGATTCCGACTTCATGAGGTCGAGTTGCAGACCTCAATCTGAACTGGGCCGATTTTTGATGGGATTAGCTCCGCCTTACGGCATCGCGGCCCATTGTAATCGGCATTGTAGCACGTGTGTAGCCCAGGGCGTCAAAGGGCCATGCTGACTTGGCGTCATCCCCGCCTTCCTCTCCCGACCGCAATATATTTTTTAAAATATACTCCGGTCGGGAGCGGTCTCGCCTGACACTTATAACAGACGATAGGGGTTGCGTTCGTTACCCCACTTAAGGGAACAGCTCAAGCCACGAACTGACGACAGCCATGCAGCACCTGTTCAGATGTCCTTGTGAGAAGTCCGAAGTTTCTTCCGGACGTCATCTGAATTTCAAGCCCTGGTGAGGTTTTTCGTTTACCGTCGAATTGAACCACATGCTCCACCGCTTGTGCGAGTCCCCGTCTATTCCTTTGAGTTTTAGCCTTGCGGCCGTACTTCCCAGGCGGATGACTTAACGCGTTAGCTTCGCCACCCGAAGGGTCGATACTTCGAATAGCTAGTCATCAACGTTTAGGGCGTGGACTACAAGGGTATCTACATTTTGTTACTTACTCATTTATTAATCGATGCTAATTTTTGGAGTCAAGATAATCTTGACAATTACTTATTACCGTGCTATTCTAATTGCGGAGGTAATTATGCTCAAACTAATCATAATTTGTCTGATTATTATAGTTTCTGCAATAGGCTTCGTTCGAGCTCGCAGATACGCCAACACCAAGTTGGCCTGGGGAGAAAAAACAGAGGAATATTGTTTACGGATGTCCATACCAATTGCCCTCGTGATAATTCTTCTCATAGCTCTTGCGGCACTGAGCTGACTATTCCTTCAACCCCACCGGGACCATTCGCATGGTCCCTTTATTTTTCCAAAAATTAGCATCGATTTTTTCTTGAGTTGGGCAGAATATTTCTATTCGCCTCTCCATGTTGCCATGGAGTTCGGACTATATCATATCCCGTCCGCCAGCTGGCGGATTGGGACCTCGGCGTATAGTCTCTACAGGGTCATGACCTAAACTAAGTTTAGGTCAGCGGACTTCCCTCGGGATTGTCTCACTTACGCGAGAGTTTCCCCGATATAGCCAAGTTTTTTAGCCATGCGCATTTCTGCACATGGGGACTAGCGCCACCTACGATTTTTAAGTCGTATCCTTGTTTGTGGCCTTTCTTAATCCTTTTTGATCCCCACGCTTTCGTGTTTCAGAGTCAGGAATGCCCCAGTAAGCTGCCTTCGCCTTTGGTGTTCCCCAAGATATCAACGGATTTCACCCCTACACCTTGAGTTCCGCTTACCTTTGGCATCCTCAAAGTTTTGCCGTATCTCCCGCATTTTCGACGTTAAGCGTCGATCTTTAACAGGAGACTAACAAAACCTCCTACACACCCTTTACGCCCAATAAATCCGGATAACGCTCGCACTCCTCGTATTACCGCGGCTGCTGGCACGAGGTTAGCAAGTGCTTATTCTTAGGGTACAGTCACTTTCGTTCCTACGCGGCGTCGCTCGATCAGGCTTTCGCCCATTGTCGAATATTCTCGGCTGCTGCCACCCGTAGGTGTATGGACCGTGTCGCAGTTCCATTGGTGGGGGTCGCGCTCTCACGCCCCCTAGCCGTCATAGCCTTGGTGAGCCATTACCTCGCCAACTAGCTGATAGCCCGCAGGCCTCTCCCAGAGCCACTCTAAGTGATTTACCGAGCACCACTTTTGAACTTCAATGATATTGCTATAAATAAATTTTTAAATTTATCTGCCGCAGTAAAATTAAAATGCAAAAGTGGTGCTCGGACTATCGGGAATTAGCTCCGATTTCTCGGAGTTGTGCCCGTCTCTGGGGTAAGTTCCTACGTGTTACTACCCCGTCTGCCACTGAATAATTTTTGATGTAATCGCAATTATCCCGTTTGACTTGCATGCCTTATCCACGCCGCCAGCGTTCATCCTGAGCCAGGATCAAACTCTCAATAAGAAAAATTGCAGTGCAACTTTTCCGGTTTCGGCCTTCGCTTGCGCTGGGGCCTTGCCATCCCGGCCTGGTGCCGGAACGACTCGGGACAAAAGAAAAAATGTTCAAAATTTACGTCCCCGACGCTTCGGTCGGGGCTCCGACTTCCCTATTAAATAAATAATAGTGCATCGGAGTGGTTATGTTTGTTCTACTGTTTTCGCCTCACGCGAAATTCAGCAGAATTTGAATCGATGTTTTCATCGATTGTTATTTTTCAAAGTTCAAGGTTTAAACACATTCGACTCACATTCAAGAAATTGAATGTTCGCTCAGTGTAAATAAACCCGCGATGAGCTTCAATTAAAAACCCATCGCGGATCTACTCTTTATCTTTTCAAATTTATAACCAGTCAGGATCAGACATTTCAATGGAATTAGCTGATAACATAAGTATTATACTCCCCATAAAATCAGTGTCAATAGCTTAAAATAGGCTCAATTGTGCATTAAAACAAGGCTATTTTTTAAGCCTACCGCGGCGCCAGTTCTCAATATTCATGTGGTGGCCTGTGAGCAATATGGGAGGTACTTTATAGGTTTTACCTTTATATTTTAGAACTTCGGGGCGCGTATACGCCGGTATGCCGACGCCGTGCCTGGTCTCTTCCAGAGATTCAGCTTTCCCTAAAAAGCCGGGTATATGCCTGGAGACCGCGTCCACGATAATCATGGCTGGCAGTTCTCCGCCAGTTAGAACATACGGTCCGGAACTTATTCCGATTATGCGCAAGCCGGAATCGCGAACCAGTTTTTTTATGCGCTCATCAATCCCCTCATAGTGTCCCGCAATTATTATTATTTGTTTTTCATTTGAAAATTTCGCGGCAAGTTTTGAATCAAATTGTTTTCCGGCGGCCACAGTTATCAATACCAGCGGTTTTAATTTTTTTACCGCTATTTTATTGACAGCCTTTATCAGCGGCTCCGCCTGAAGCACCATACCCGGTCCACCGCCGAAAGGCCGGTCATCCACCCGCCTAAAGCTTCGCATTTTGGCGGGCAGGCTTTTCTTACCTTGCGGGGCAAAATCTCGCAAATCATGAACTCTGATATCCAAAAGTTTTTTTGCCTTGGCGCGCTTGAACATGGACTCGTTTAAATAGCCTTCGAATACATTCGGGAAAATTGTAATAATATCAAACCGCATAATTGACATATTAGCTCCAATGTGATAATAACTCAATAGAGGAGGAACAAAATAATGCCTTTCATAAATCTCGTGCCACCATATTATTTAAAAAAATGGTACATCGCGATTCTGTTTGTCTTTTATGTGTTCAACATTTCAGTTATTATTTGGTTAGACTGGAAATTCATAGACGGCAACTCGCAAATAACTCTAGAAGCTCTTCTTATGCTAAATCTAATTGCGATATTTTCCACGCCCTTTTACATTGAAACATTCAGATTATTTAATAGATCGCGCCAAGGCAAAAAAATGTGACAACGGGCTATAAGATGTCCGTTGTTTTTTTTATTTTCACAAAATCAAAACCCCGATACAATCGGGGTTTTGCCGTCTCAAACAATTTTGAAATTAAAGTTTAAGGTCGTCGACAACGTCATCAACGCTTCGGTTGGTCTGCGGCGGTCTGGGTGCTCTCACGTGCGTAGAACCTTCCGGCTCTTCGATCTTGAGATTGACCCTTGCGTGGTTTTTCAGTCCCACAACGCGAAGCAGCGTCCTAAGCGCTTTAGCCGTATTTCCGTTCCTGCCGATGAGCTTGCCCACGTCGTCTTTATCGACTAGAACAGAGAGTAAAACTCCCATCTCATCAACTTTTCTTTCGGTCTTTACGGCGTCAGAATTGTCTACCAAGGCCCTTACAACGTAATCCAGGAATTCCTGGTCAGTGAACTTTTCTTTTGCAGCCATGTGTATATTCTTAGCTTACAAACTTCTAATTTCTTAAGTTACGACCTTTTATCTTATATATTCGGCATTGTACTCTTAATTGGCTAATTGTCAAGTGTTTAGCTCTTGACAGCTTCCGCCTCACCTTCGGCTGCCGTTTTGACTTTCGGCGCCGGAACTTTGCTTATTTTTGCGGCATCGATTATTTTTTCGCCGGCTAAAATGTTATGAACGGTAACGGAAAGCTGGGCACCTTTTAATATCCAAAATTTAATGCGCTCGCCGTTCAGCGCTTTTTTTTTGCTTCTGGGATCATATGAGCCCAAAATTTCCAAAAAGGAACCGCTGCGCGCGGCATTCCTGGAATCAGTTGCGACAAGACGAAAACTGGGGTCGTTCTTCCTTCCAACTCTTTGTAGGCGAATTATAACCATGATTTTGTCAGATTAGCATAAAGCGGCAGGCCATGCAATAGAGCCATGCTGCTGATTTATTTTATGAATTTTATCTTATTTAGCTTATGGCCCTCAAAATCCACTGCATAATGCATATTTCCTTCCGGATCCGAAAGATAAAAGAGATAGTTCGTGACAGTAGGGTTGATGGCCGCATCAATGGAACCGAGCCCCGGACTTGAAATTGGCCCCTTGGGCAGGCCTCTGTATAGATAAGTGTTGTATGGAGAATCGATTTTAAGGTCATCCTGCGTAAGCTCACTTGAAGTCTTATTAAGAATATAATCAAGCGTAGCGTCTACCTGAAGCCCCATGCCGATCTCCAAACGTTTCCAAAGAATACCGGACACAATCTTGCGGTCGGCATCTTTGGCAACTTCTTTTTCGAGAATTGAGGCCATTATTACGACCTCTTCCAGAGTATGACCGCGCTGCTCTATTTCGGCTTTCATCTCGGCGGTTATTTTCTCCTCAAAATTTTTTTTCATTTTTAAAACCACATCCGTGGGCGTAGAACTCCTATAAAAACGGTAAGTGTCCGGGAAAAGGTATCCTTCGTATGGAGCGGCCGCTTTTATAAAATCATCTTTGCCAAATAGCCCGGCGTTCGCGAAAATACCGGCCATATCCCGCGTGCTGACACCTTCGTATATCGTTATCTTTATCTCTCCCTCTGGGACCGACGGTCTGGACAGGCGCGAAGATATTAAAAGATAGCTCCCCACCGCCAAAATGACGAAAAAAAGAGCAAAAAACAATGTCAAAGCCATGGTCAGGCCGCGTTTTTTTTCCGGCGCTATGTCATCGAGGTCAAATTTAAATATATCCTCGTCGGCCCTTTTTTTTCTTCTGAATTTAAACATTATATTACTGCCCTCCAGACCGCAACGGAACAAAGAGGAAGCCGTGAAATTCTTTTTCGATAAATTCGCTTTCGCTTTCTTTCATTATATATAAGAGACTGTCCTTTACCGGCGCCACAATGCATCCACCGATTTTCAGCTGTTCTTTCCATGAAACCGGAACATCTTTTTGTGCCGCAGCCGAAGCGATTATTTTGTCGAACCCGCCGAGCTTTTTCGCCTCCTCGGGAAGCCCCGATGTTCCGTCACGGCAGAAAAATTCAGCCTTACCGAGGCTGCCGGGCTCCAGAATCTCTTTTTTAAATTTTTCAAAATTTTCTCGTCCGAATTTACAAATATTTTCCAATAGCTCCATGGCGTAAACATTTGCTCTGGTGCATGCGAGAAGCGCTGAAACCCAGCCGGACCCATAGCCTATCTCCATGATATTCTCCCCTGCCTTTGGCCTCAAAAGTTCCAGCATGAAAGCTACCGTCCACGGCTGTGAAATAGTTTGCCCTTCTCCGATGGGCAAAGGCTCGTCGGCATAAGCGAACTTGGAATCCGCCTCCGGAACGAAGTACTTTCTGTCCGCTTTTTCAAATGCCTTGATAAGAGCGGGGTTCTTTAAAACCCCTTTTTTCATTAATTCATCCGCAAGGGGCATTAACGACATTATAACATAGAAAAAACCCGCTATGCGGGTTGTTGCCTTATGTCTTTCTGTAAAGCTGCGAAACGAACAGGTCCTTTTTAATAACCCGTCCTTTGGCTTCGAGATCGCTTAACGACTCACTCACCAGCAAAAGGCCGTTTAAACCGGCGGCCGCTGCTATTTGAGATGGGTCGGGCTGGGAAAAATATTTGATGCGTCCGGTCGAAGACAAGAGCAGCTTATCGTACCGGCCGCCGTCAGCCAGGCCGCTGGTGTAACTTGCGAAAAAAAGTCCGCCCGGCTTTAAAGCTTTGGCAACCACCTGAATCGATTGTGAAATGAACTCCTTTGGCGTGTGAGTAAAAAGAGCTGTGCAACTCCAGACGGCATCAAAACCACTAAAACCAGAATCCGAATGCATATCATTTTCAAGGAAGTAAGGTAAATAGAAGCTCGGCAGCATTCCCTTTTCGTAAAGTTCGATTTTCTTTGTCAACGCCGACTTGAGCATTTCCTTGGAAGAATCTGCCGCGTAAACTTTCAAAATATTCGAAGGCGCGGCATATTTTTCACAAGTGGTTTTACCATGGCTGGACCGGTTCATGAGCGACTTCCTGAAGTTTTCGTCCGAAATGGACATGAAAAACGCATCCCTGCCGGTGCCACAACCCAGGTCCAGTACTTTGGCGTTGTTTGGCAGCGCTTCCATGAACGGTATGAGTTCATCAATAACGTCCGCGGTGTGCGGATTTGCGGCATATTCGCCCACAGTCATGTCGTACACTTCCGCCACGTGAGCCGACAAATCTTCCGGAGCAACCTGCCGGACAGCCTCTTCTGCAATCTCATCCAAGACCGCCTGCTGCTCGCCTTTTGAAGCCCCGGCACCCAAAGCTTTGTATTTAGGGTGCTCAAAGATCACTTTTTCAAGTTTCGTCATTTTTACCTCGCAAATAAGAATTTCAGATACTATCGGAAGATTAGCATATACCGGCTTGCTTGTGAATAAAAAAACCCGGGATATGAATCCTCGGGTGCTTATGTTTTTTTTCTTGATTATGCCGGTTCCGGCAGAAATTTTTTCCAGTCGAAGGGCCAGGGTTTCGCGAACCAATCGCGCAGCACATCGTGCGGGATCATTCTGTTCATAATCGGTCCAGCGTCAGGCCCGTCTGCAGGCATGCTCACAAAGCATGTGCCGGTATTATTGGGAGGGAATCCTCCTGTTGAGCCGTACAGATTTGTGTGTACTCCCGCCGCGCACATTGTGTAAAACACACGGGCGGTTTCGGCATGGGCGTAGAAGTGCTTATCTCCGAAGAAAACCATGGTGATGTACTTCATCAGCCCGTAAGTGTCATCGCCGCGAAAAAGATCGCTTCTCACCTGGGCGGCCAAAATGTCTGTCCAGCTGTTTTGTTTTGCCGGAGAGTTGTGGACTCTGACACCCCACTCAAATCCGCTCGGGGATTTAATGGTACCCCAGCCATACGTCACATTGCCGAAAAGCGGCGCACGGACGCTTTCTTCCATGAACTGCGGATGCTCTTTTGCGTACTTTTGCCATTCCGGAAGCTGCAGCAGCTTATCGCAGAGTTTGCTCGCTATATACGGGCCCTCGCCGTCAGCCTGCTCCAGCGTATTCACCCTGTGATTTCCGTTCGGGAAATTATGGACCCCCAAATCACGCGTGTCGAATTCCGTATGGTTTATCTTGCTGATGCCGCGGATTGCCAGGCCTGCTTTCACGAATTTGCCTAAAACGGCGCTGTAGAAATCGATGTTCGGATCGATGTGACGGTCGAACACCATCATCATCTGCTTTAGAGGAAAATCTTCGCCCTTGAAGTAATGCTGGGCAATGCTGACGCGATTGATCTCGTCGGTAAGCTGTTTTACCTCATCAACGCGGTTTTTTTCCGCGGCTCGCTGGACAGAGTAGGTTAATTCACGCAGCCAGCGTTCAAAACGCATGAGACTCATTAATTGCGGATCTGGCCGGTACCGTGGTTTGAACCACTGGTCTCCGTTGGTAGCATCGTCCATCTCAGCGGTACAGTGCACGCGAATGTCGTCGGAATTTATAACCCCTTCGCGCCGCATCATTTCGATGGTGGCTTCGGTGGTTCCCAGATGGATCTTTTCTTTCGGATCCCAAATGTACCGTTTGTCCGGAGCGCCGAAATGGTTGTCGGTGTTTAAAAACCAAGTGATGTACTTCGTCTTCGGATAAGGATGCACAAAGTTGCTCACGTCCTTGCACGCGTCGAAGCGGTCCAGCTTGGCTATAGGATAAGAATTGGCGGAAAGAAGGCCGTTGACGCAGCTGACAAGCAGCACGCCGGGACGAAACTGCGGGTCGCCGATGCATTTTTGTATCGGGTGGACTTCCTTGGTGGCGTCCTTCAATTGGTCGCGCAGAAAAACGTCATCCACGCAGATAGGAGCCTGGTAAAGGTATTTGGTGATCGGCTGTCCGTCTCGCGAGTCTTCTCGTCCGACAAAGCGATGGTTGAGCGAATACGGATGGCAAATCACGGTAAGTTCCGCCAGGGTGTCAGTGAAGACTTCGAAGCCGTACTGGTATGAGGTGAGATGCTGGTCGTTTACATCGATATTGCCCGGAATGTGTATCTTAATGGTTTTTCCGCCGACTTTCAGGTAAGCACTCCCCTGACTTATAACTGTGCAGTTGGGAATGGCCTCCTGGACTTTTTTCACAAAGAGCGCTCTGATACGCCTTCTTTGGCGGTTGCGGTCTTCGTCACTAACATTTGTCAGGATGGTAAGCGCCAACTGATGCGAAAGCTCAGCCTGCCTTTTACCCAGCCATTTCAATTCGGAATAATCTTCCTTTTTTTCGGCGCCCGCGATCAGACGGTTCACCACCTGTATCTCGGTCCGAAGAACATTCTGCTTTTGGATGTTGATGTAGCGAAGCTCGGCGTTTGCCGCTTCATTGATCAGTTCCTCTTCCTTGTAACCGAGAGCGTATAAAATCCGCCCGGTAAATTCAGGCCCTTTATTCTTGGGTCTGTGCGAAATTTTATGCAGGGCATCTAAAATACCCAGAAATTTTGCCGCGATGTTTTGGTAGACCACTACGTCTTTCGGACGGTCCTTCAGTATGCGGGCGGCTTCCTCGCGATAGCTTTCCGGCAAATGCTCGAGCTTAATATGCAAGCCCGATGCCTGCGCGCGGTAGATGTGCCCAACACCGGCGGTTTTCTTAACATATAAGTCAATAAGGTTGGTTACCACGACTGCGGCCGCTCCTCGTTTTTCAGCATCCGACAGCGCGCGTCGAAGAGGATTATCGGCAATGTTCGGGTCGAACAAAATGCCGATATTGGCTCCGTTTGCCACTTGAATGCACCAGTCTTTGGTTTTTTGAATTTCAACCGGATGCTTGTAATCGTTCAGCGAAAACTCAAAGCGCTCGGCATTGGGAGCAAGCTCATCGGTGATAAGCCTTCCCACACCGGCGACGAATGTCGCTGAAATGCGCGAATTGGACAATCCCATGAAAAATTTAACCTTGTCGGCCCACATCTTCTCGGGAATGTATGAAAAGTACTGCTTGTGGAACTCTTCCAGAGGCATTCTGTTTCTGATCGCGTGCTTGAGCTCGCGGCATGCCGCCGTTGACCAAACTATCTGCTTTATTCTTGCGGACAAGACCTTCAAGGTGAAATGCAGACCGGTCAGCTTTTCAGAAAACTCCATTCGGACGGACTGGAACAACTTATCCAGGCCTTTTTCGCGGTTAAGCGAACCTTCTTTCACGAGTTGGACGCAACGCAATTCCAACCCGGGAATTTTCCATATATCCTGTTTTTTTCCCGACATAATCTTGCCTTTCTTCTCTCATCATTTTGTTGTCGAAGTATTTCTTCTTTAATTGTCTTACATGTATGGTTCTCCGCAACTACCCAATTTAGCTTAATATGTTCAAAACTGTGGATAACTTTTTTAATTAATTTTTTTTACTGCTAATATGTGGAAAAGTACATTGAAAAGGAGAAATTAATGCTATTGATTATTTCCGCTCTGCTGTTGGCCGGGCTGTCCAGTTTTTATCTGAAATATTGTCTGCGTTTTAAGGTTGGTACCTCAAACCTTGTGGTTCCGGCTGCTGTCATGGCTGGGTGTTTGGCTTTTTCGCTCCTCTTGCGCGACTTCAATGAGGCTTTAGTGTTCCTAGGTGCGGCTACAGTGCAATTTACGGCTTACATTTTCGTCAGTCGGCTTCGCCAGCGTGGTTCCTTCTTTTGGCACGCGTTAGCCAGCCTTGCTTCTAACGGCGCCTTTTACGTTACCATGCATGTTTTCGATGCCGGTAAAGCTTATTGGCTGCTGATCATTCCTTTTATCGCGGGAATAATCGCCGGACGCATTATCGGCAGTATCTGGGCGCAGTATGTTGAAGAAGTTTTTAAGCTTCAGGCTGATGCCACGCGAGATGATCGTCTGGCTCCAGGTAAAAGGTTGAGTCTCATTTCCGGAGAACCTACATTTTGGGTTTTGACATTGGCGCTCATAACCTATATTTTCTACGGCGCCATGTACTTCGAAACGGAATTAAAGTGGTCTTTGAGTGTCGTCATTGGACTGGGCGTTCTTCAAAGCCTCTTTTACGCGCTCACCACCAGAGCAGCCAACCGCGGCAACAATACTTACATCGCAATCACCGGCCTTGCATCGGGAGTTACCTTCTATATCAACGCCGTTTTTCTGCTCTCCATGAATATGCCTTTGGAGCTCTTTCTGCCCTACGTGATCTCAACGACATTGGGTTCCACTCTCGGCGCTTTCTTTTCCATGATCATTGAATGGGTCTGGAAGATCGCCCCCGACCGGCATGTGAAAGAAAAAAATGAGCAATTGATGATTGCTTCACTGAAGTATTTCGGTTTTCTACCGCGCGGCACACTCAAATCTCCTTATTTCTACATTGCTATTCTTGCGTTAATTTGGGTCGTTGCAAATGTTCCCATTCTCACCGCGCTCCATTATGACGTGGGGCAACTAAAATTTCCTCTCCCGATCTACGGTTCGGATTCCTGGCCGCGCGTCGTTGTTATGCTGCTGGTTACCCTTATCTTCTTTCTCGACAATACACTTCATACGGTGGTAAGCCGTGCGGGAAATAGGAATCATACGGGTTTTCACATCAGCGCATGCCTGCCAAAAGGCTTAGTGGATTTTTTCAGGATGGGCTATATCACTCTTAACTCAAGCATGCCCGACGTCCTGCCGGTCGCCATAATGGCGAGTTGTTTAGGTTCGCTATTGGGGAAGAAAGCATCCGAACGCATTGAAAAATGGCTGGAAGCAAGGATGGATATAATTGAGGAAAAACCTAAAGCCGGGCAGAAATTGGAGGTAGTCCGATGAGAGCGAAAAAATTCTGCTTTGCTATTGCACTCACGCTTTTCCTGGGCTTATTGCAGTTTTCCTGCTCGCTCATGGAAAGCGGTCCTCGGCCTAGACTTTATTTCGCGCATGCGGTCAATCTGTATGGAACTCCACTGGAAACGCATATACAAATACTGCTCCGCCACCGTTTTCAGGGAGAATACGACATCGAAAATCCCAACCAGCCGAACCACCAGAAAGGCTATACCGAACAAGGAGGAATGGATTACTTCTTCAACGAAGTACTGCCTCAGATGGATGCCTGTGTTGCCATGCCGTTTTTTGATGGTATGTGGGGCAAAGGAGTTGCCGGCGAAGCCAAATGGTTCCTGGAAAGAGGCAAGCCGGTGTGGGTACTCGACCCGCCGGAAATTCTAACCAAAAACCCGGCAGTGCCGGTCTTCTTCAGCTTAAGAAAACTGCGGCCGGAAGAGATACAGAAAATTACGACGGACGATCCGACACTTGTACTTTCCCGCGAAGAAACGCGCCTGCGCACCTGGCTCATCTACAACAAAGTCTTCCGTTCATTCACTGAGGCGCATAAGGCAAAAATGCCTATCCCTGAAGGATTTTATCCGCAAAAATAATCCTGTTAAGCCGATGCTTACGGGATTTTTTATTGACAATTTATGAACTTATGATATACATATCTCAGAAATCAATCATCAAGAAAAGGGAGAATAAATATGGCACTAACAAAAAATACCCAGAAATTGCGCAATAGAGCGCAATTCCTTCGGGTGAAATTGCAGGCATTGAAAGAACAATGCAGACACCCGAAAGAAAGCATCGTTAATGCTCTTAATCGGACATACTGTTCCGATTGCAACCAAAAATTTTGGCCGGTAAGCGGTTGGGCTGGCGGCACAAAGCTTGCATCATTGGAGCTAAAAGATATTGCTGGTACACGCAGCCGGCTCAAGCCGGAGCTTGACGACGTACTGGCTGAAATAAAAAAACAGGAAAATCTTTGCCGCCATCCTGAGGAAAAAAGAGTCAAAAGCTGCCATCCGGATTACGGCGATACGTGCGGCGACTGCGGAATAGAATTCTAATTACAGCCAACAGGCTGTTTTTTTAATAAAAAGAGCGCCTTTGCGTCCCACGTTCAAGCCTGTACAATATTCCCTCAATATAATACAATGCTTTTATGTCACAAGACAACCTCATAAAATTACAATGTACCAAATGCAAGCGTGTGGGGTACTGGTCCAGAAAAAACAGAAAGAAAGTGGAGAGAAAGATTGAGCTCTCCAAGTTTTGTAAGTGGTGCCGGAAGCAGACTCCGCATAAAGAGGCAAAAAAATAGTATTTTCGTCACAATTTTGTTAAAATAATAACATGGTGAAGAGGGTAGAAAAAAGTAAGAACATCCTGGGACGCAAGACGACGCGTGATGAATTCACAGTTGTTCTTGAAGATCTAAGGTCGCAATTTCAGGCCTTTGGAGAAAACCTTGGTAGCGTACATCAGAAGCTTGATTTACATACAAGCGAATTGGACGAAATAAGAACGGACATGGAACATGTTCGGGCGGAACTTGCGGTCATTCGACATAACCAGGTAACCAGAGATGAATTCAAACTTCTTGAAACACGTGTAACTAAACTTGAACGGGCAAATAGATTGCTTAGAAAGGGTCCATAGTTCAATGGCAGAATGGTGGTCTACAACCCGCCAAAAATTTCAATGGGAGCTTAGTTAAGTGGCATAACTGCGGTCTCCAAAACCGCTGTCGGGGGTTCGATTCCCTCAGCTCCCGCAATTTAGGCGGGCGAATCCTAGTACCCCCCGCCAAGCCGATATTTTTAAGAAATGCTGTCATTTCAGAATAATTATCTAAACCAAGTAAAGTATTGGCTTTATTCCAAAAAAACGAACTCTCTAGCGGGTTCGAGCCAAGATAAGCCCTTTTGCTCAAAATCTTTGATTTGCTCTTGAATCTCAACTTTTGAATTAAGGAATTTTTCTTTTTTGACGGCATATTCGCTTTGTCTAATTGACCATTCAAATAAAGGTCTAATAACTTATCTATTTTTTGCTCAAGTTCGATTACTTCTAATTTGAGATTTCGAACATCGATTTTGGCCCGTTCTTTTGCCAAGTTCTCGTCTTTCTCTAATTCAGCCAAAACCTTTCCGTATCTTGGCTCGACAAAGAAACTTTTTGAAGAAATGAATTGATCTGCTCTAAAAGGTTTTCTTTTCGTAAAAAGTGTTTTTCTTGGCAAAGGCCATTCTTTTTTGTGCATCGGTAGTAAAGATATTCTCTGCCGCTTTTCTTGATCTTCTTTTCGGCGGTTATGGCACAACCACAAAGGCATCTCATAAATCAAAGAAAGGGGAATTTATGACTTTTAACTTTGCGAGGTTTTTCTTTATTTCTCATTACCTCTTGGACTTTATCAAAAAGTTTCTTTGAAATGATCGGCGTATGGCTTCCTTCAAAAAATTCGCCATTTAAACAGATTAAGCCATAATAAAATGGTTTTTTGAGAATCGATTGAATATTACTCAACGCCAAGACCTTGTTCTTCCTGCTCCGCAAACCCCAAGTCTCTGCTAATTTCATTACTTCTTTTAGGTTAAAATCTCCTGTGCTCTAGGTTCAGAAAGGTTGTCTATGTAGTATTTGCTTTGATATACCCCTTATCTACAATGTGAATTATTTTTCCGCCGTCAACGGAATTTCTTGCCAATCTATTTGAACTTATTAAAAGAAAAACCCTGCTACATATCCATACGTAGCAGGAATTTTGACACAGTTTCGCACGGTACATTTGTTGGAGTTGGTCCACCAAACCAGCCCACAGTATATGCAAAGCAAAGACCGGTTCGTGCGTCCTTGGTGTAATGGATGCTACGGACCACTCTGTTGGCCCCCTCATCTGCCGTAAGTATCCCCATAGGTACAACCTCACAGGAAATAGCTGCTGGTGCTGGTCCACCAACCCAACCAGGAGTGTAAGAGAAACATGTGTCTGTTCGAGAATCCTTGGTATACAGGATCCCACTGACAACTCTGCTCGCTTCCTTGTTTATTGCCTGAGCAGCCGTCTCCGATTCTTTACACCCAATAGTGATAAAAAGAACTGAAATACTCAGAATCAACATCAAAGTCTTCATTGCCCTGCCTCCTTTTTAGGAACTTGATTACTAATCAGAGGTATAATATATGTCGATATAAAAGTAAAGGCCGCACACATACATAAAACAAAAAAGCCTTTTAGGCTATTTCATGAGGGTATTAAAATTTTTTTTTATTAAGATGGTTCGAGCCGATATTTTTATCAGGTTCTTTGGCGGTTTTTTGATTCAGAATTGCGGTTCAGATTTTAAGACAGATTTTTCGGATTTCTGGCCACCGCCCCGAACCAGTCGAGGAGCAAAATGGGTTTGAACTAATTCAAGAATACACCGCCAGAAAGGATTTTGCAAATGCGAGTTGTCCGCCTCGCTTCGCTCGGCGGCTAATTTGTATGGGATTTTTGGCGAAAAAGAAATGCATTTATCAATAAGGGCAAAGGAAATTTTTTCATACTGATTTTTTGAAAACAGAAACTTGGAAGGGTTTCTGTTTTCGTTTGATTTTTAAGGCATTTTTTGGTAACATCAAAATTAAGTTCATTGTCATAAAAAAGGAGGTCTCATGAAGCCGAACTACTACACAATCGAACAAATGCTCGGAATGATTGATGAACCTAACCGCTCTGCGTGTACTCGAATCCTCATGGATAATCGAAAACTGTTCCAGACGGTGCAGGGTTCTACCAACAATCACCAGAATTGGCTAGGCGGCTATTTCGATCATGTACAAGAAATCATGAACATCGCCGTCATTCTTTATGAGCGGTTGGGCTCTATTCGTCCTTTACCGTTCTCCCTTTCGGATTTGCTCCTCGTGGTGTATTTGCATGATGTCGAGAAACCGTGGAAATACGAGCTTCGTGATGATGGTCAACTTCATCACAAGGCAACCATGCAGAACAAGGAAGACCATCAGCGTTTCCGAATGGCGAAACTCACGGAATTCGGTGTCGTGTTCACTCCTGAACAGGAGAACGGCATGAAGTATGCCGAGGGCGAACTGAACGACTACTCAAATCGTCGCCGTGTCATGGGCCCGCTTGCTTGCGCTGCCCATATGTGCGACGTGGCTAGTGCTCGTCTCTGGTTTGACCATCCCATGCAGGAGAACGACCCATGGCCTGGTGCCAGACGAATTCGCGACTGAAGTCGCTTCACAGTGGCGAGGAGAAATCCCCGCCACTTATTTTTTGTAAAGAACATTTGTGCGTGCTCCGCACACTCGAATTTGTATTCCGCCAAAGAAAAACTTAAAATTGTCAGTGTGCGCGGTGGAGCCGTTCATTTTTGCCCCGCCACACCCGAGCCGCACTCCGCGCGGCGAGGGCAGAATTCCGTTCGAGCTATTTCTAAAATACATCTCAAATTTAGGCGGGCGATTCCTAGTACCCCCCGCATGAATAAGTGCTATCGCAAATATACGAAGTAGTGTATAATGAATAGATTAACCGTTAATATATAAAATATATGCCAAAAGCAAACGCGGCTTTTATGAAGCCATTGAAGGTAACTGATGAACTCGCAGCGGTAGTGGGTAAAGGTCCTATGCCTAGGTCTGAGGTCGTAAAGAAGCTTTGGGTCTACATAAAAGAGAACAATCTACAGGACTCAAAAAACAAGCGCATTATCAATGCAGACGCCAATTTAAAAAAAGTATTTGGCGGAAAATCTTCTGCGGATATGTTCGAGATGCAGAAGCTTATCTCCAAACACCTTTCGTAAGAATTTGGATATTAGCCTGAATCAAAATACCCCTCATGGGGTATTTTGATATTTACATTAGCGTTCCTGAGTGGTATCTTAAATTAAGAAAAGGGATTAACTGAATGAACGGAAAACAGGCGAAATGGATACTCATTATCGGAATTGTAGCTAATTGCGCTGTACTGTTATTCCTAAGCTATCTCCCCGAACCGCTAGACGGATTTATAAGTTTTATTGCAGTTCTCGCCGCGTTTTCAGCGGCATTTCTCGTTCTCAAGCGCTTCAAAACCAAATAAACCATACGCGGTTTATTTTTTTGGCATAAATCTAAAAAATCTGCTAGAGTATGATAAGAAAAAAAATAATGCCAGAGTAGCTCAGTTGGTAGAGCACTCCCATGGTAAGGGAAAGGTCGCCGGTTCAATTCCGGCCTCTGGCTCATTTGAACTCTACATATCCTGCCAGCGGGTCCGCTCGACAAGATTTTTTCCGGTTGCCGTACAGGAATTATTCCCGTTGGAAGTTACGCGTATCTTGCAGATCCAGACCTGCTGGCTCTGAACAGTCATGGATACCGGAGTCACGTCGACTTCAACCTCCGCGCAAGCGCCATTGGAAAATCCGTTTAAAGTGAAATTATACGTCTGCGCCGCATCGCATTGAGCTCTGGGCGGATTTAATCCAGCCTGGAAAGTCCCTACTCCGCAGTCATATGTCTGCTGTGGGCTGGTCACGTCAAATGCCTGGAAATTTCTGCTGAAATATCTTGCGCATTCCAAGCCAGTGTCCGCCGCATAGTACGCTTTTATCGACTCACGGTCATCCCGCGAAACGAAAGTTTCGCTGAAAACCGCGCTGAAGCCGACGCCAACAATAATCAAGAGTATCCCCAGAATTATGACCGTATATATCAAGACAAAACCTTTTTTCATAAATTTTCTATTATTGGACTCCTCCCTCGCTATGTTCGACGATAATCGTAACCGTAACACCGTCGGACGCGCCTCCTCCGGCTCCGGTAACAGTGGCATCATACTGCCCCAGGCCGGTATTATTGGGAATCTTCACGTAAAAACTGGAACCTGATGAATATTCGGAACTGGAAAGATTAGAATCCCCAAAAAACGCTTGCATGCCGACCGGCCCCCCGGAAGCGCTCAAGCTCACGGTGTTGCTGAAACCGTTTATTGGCGTCACGGTAATGGTGGAATCCGTCGCCGATAAAACCGGATCGCTGGTTCCTCCCGTGACACCCACTCTTACATAAATGGGATTTGCGGAAAGCGTAAAGGATTCTGCCGGAGGAAGCGCGCCGCAGGAGGCGCATCCACCGCCTCCGCAGTCCACGCCCGTTTCTCCGTTATCCTGTATTCCGTTGCTGTTACAAGCCGGCCCGCAAGCTGAGCAATTCCCGCCTCCGCAGTCCACGCCCGTTTCTCCGTTATCCTGTATTCCGTTCCAGTTGCAGCATAAATTTACACCGCCGCAGGTATTCAGCCCGGAGAAAAATGTAAATACGTTTGAATAATCGCTATATGTATCATAAATGTGGTCGTGCGCTCTCACACGATATGAATAAAATTCATTTTCGATAAAAGGGTCCCAATTTTGTTCGTAATCTCTAGAGTTCACTTCCGCAAAATCTATACAACCGGACCCCAGACATCTTTCTATATGATAATGGGTCGCGCTAGATGGAGTCCACTGTATAAACGCATACATATCGACGCCGCAGCTGCAATACGCGTATCCATCGGTGATTGTCGGCGTTGAAGGGGCGGGCGGCGGAGCGGTGGAAACTATGGTTAAAGTATCGCTCGCCAAATTTCCTTCCGCATCCCGCGCTTCGACAATAAGTGTATTGTCGACCGCGGGCGAAATGGTAATTCCCGCCGTATGCCAAAAGGCATAACCCGCAGCGTCGGGAATAGCGAAGCCGCTCGATCCCGTAGTTTGGTTCCTCCAGATAACTTCCGTAACGGCCACGTTGTCGCTGGCAGTGCCTCCCAACGGGACCGATAAACTCGCGGTAGTATAGGTACTGGCAGAAGTGGGAGCGGTAATCTGTATAGCGGGGGGCACATTGTCTTGGGGAGGCACAGCGTTTGGATCCTGCAAAAGTCGCGGAGAGAATGTAGATGAAAGCTGAAAAGCCTCCTGCTGCTTCGTGCCGGGAGCCACTATTCCGTCCAGCGTCACCGTTACAATGGGCTGCAAATAAACAGCTTTATTGCTCACGAAAAATTTGAGATTGTTTAATTTTATTCCCTGAGTGAGGGGCTGGTAGCATGAAGCCGCCAAAGGTATCGTCGCGCAAAGGCCGTAAGTTTTTTGCTCTCCTCTTACCATTATTCCGTTAACGTTTAAGCCGTACTCGACTCTCCGCAGCGGCACATCGGGGCGCAGTTTAGTCGCAAAAACAAAGGAATTACAGCCATTTTCACAGCCTGATGGGAAAGCGGAACCGCCGGAGCTTATTTCTTTTCCCATAAGCTCAAGCGCGGAGCGTAATTTACTTAGAACTTCCTGTTTATTCGTGATATTTTTCTGGACGGAACTCAAGTTAAGAAAGGAGCTCATGATTATCACGGTGAAAATGGTGAATATGCTGACCGCGATAATAAGTTCCAGAAGTGTAAATCCTTTGTTTTTCATTCTGAACAACATATGTTTATATTGTAACATTATAAGTTCCAGCCGCAAGCGACGACGGCAAAACAAAAGGACATGATCCGTCTGCCAAAGCCGATCCGGCGGTTTTTGAACAGCTGACGTAGATCCAGTCGATCCATGCGTTGTTGGCGGCTCCTGGAGTATACAAACCGATCCAATCAGTGGCGGTTGGGGTTGGAATACCGCCCCAAGTCGCGGTGATAGTGTCTCCGGGGAAAGAACTGGAGGGTGAAGCGGAAATTCCAACGTCTACGTTCACATTATTGCTGGTCGCTATTAAATTAAAAGTGTCGTTTGCAAACAATCTAAATTCATATGGACCGGAGGCGAGCGAAACCGGCAAAACAAATGAACAGGACCCTGCTGCCGAGGAACCTCCGGGAGTTTTTGAACAGCTCACATATATCCAGTCAATGTAAGAAGAATCTAGAGCTCCTGGAGTATACAAACCGATCCAATCAGTGGCGGTTGCTGCAGCCAGGGTAGTGAATGTAAAGTCAGCGGAAGTGGCGGTGTTTCCGGCGGCGTCGGTCGATTTCACCCGGTAATGATAAAGAGTCGAAGCGGAAAGGCCGGTGAGATTGACGGAGTGCGAGGTCACCATGGAAGCATTGACGGCGGAAGAACCGTAGCCGGTGGTGAGACCATAATCCACGGTGGAGTTGGAAGATTCGTTGGTGGTCCAGGTGATGGTGGCGCCGGAAGAAGTGATGGCGGAGGAAGCGATGGCGGACTGGGTCGGGGCGGTGGCATCGGTGGTGCCGTTTACAATACTCGAGTAGGCGGAGTTGTTGCCGGCGGCGTCATTGGCCCGGACCTGGTAGCGGTAAGTGGTGTTGC
Organism: Candidatus Giovannonibacteria bacterium; assembly: GCA_016176295.1. Lineage (GTDB taxonomy): Bacteria > Patescibacteriota > Minisyncoccia > UBA11713 > 2-01-FULL-45-33 > JACOXN01. Next base: position 205 of record JACOXN010000019.1, on the reverse strand, counting down.
CCAGAAGTGCGGTGTCGTTGAAAGTGGTTCCGGCCGGGGTTCCGACCTGGGCGAAAGTGGTGCAGGCGGCTCCCTGACAGCGCTCCACTTTGTAGCCGGTGACCGCCACGTTATCGGTGGAAGCGGTCCAGGAAAGATTGATGCCGGTGGCGGTGACGCCGGTGACGGCGAGACCGGCAGGAGCGGAAGGAGGCGTGGTGTCGGC
>JACOXN010000002.1 GCA_016176295.1 Candidatus Giovannonibacteria bacterium | reverse complement strand
ATTGAAGATAACAAACTACTTCTTTTCTATAACTTTCTTATACACTTCTTCGTATCCTGCCACCATTTTTTCAATAGTAAAATTTTCTTCAACATGCTTTCTTGTTATCTTCCGATCAATTTCACCTATTCTCTTAATTGCCTCGACCAGTCCCTCAATCCCCTGCTTTTTGATTACCCATGAACCTTTTTTCGGGCGAGGGGCATCGTCTGGATCAATAATAAACCCCGTAATACCATCTCGTACTATCTCAGACACGCTCCCTCTATTATAAGCAATAACGGGAGTGCCGCATGCCATTGCTTCAATCATCACCAATCCAAACGGCTCTTCCCATCGAATCGGAAAAAGAAACGCTTTCGCATCTTGATAAAGAGTTCGTATCTGCTCGCGACTCATCTTCTGCTCTGGTGCTATTTCAGAAACAAGATTAATCGTACCTGAAAGATGTGGCTTCACAAAGATTTCATAGAATTTGTTGTCCTCAATATTACCAGCAATCTTAAGCGTTTGGCCTAATTTTTCTGCAGTAGCAATTGCATCGGTAACTCCTTTTGCATCGAGAAATTTTCCCTTTGTATCTTTGGCTTTACCCATTCGACCCACAAATAGTAAATAGTCTCCACTTTTCTGTTCGTTTGGAGTATAAAATGTTGCATCAATACCGTTGTAGACTAACTCTGCTGACAATGCTAATCTTTTCCGTGCGCTTTCCGATATGCATACATACACTGTTTTTTGCAGGCCGCGTACGTCCGAAAGTGCCATGCGAAGCTCTGGGGTAATTTGTGCATGTACCGTCGTGACAAAAGGCGTCGTAAACCAACGTAGCGCTAAAAGTGGTATAAACTCTGGGAACATGTGGTTATGAATAAGATCAAAATCCTGCTGCTGTCTTAGCACTTCGGCAGTCGCATGTGCAATATACGCCGTATGTGTATAGAATTCATTTTCCGTGGGTGGAAGAAAGTTAAGTCCTTTAGGAATGACTGGAATAATTGTAGCGCCAGGTAATCGTGAGTCACTGGTACCAAAAATACTTACCTGATGACCATCTTTAATAAGTCCTTGTGCCAATTCAGTAATGACCCTATTTCGACTCACTGTGGTTTCTGGTGTAATTGGCCGTTTTAGCGGCGCAATAAATGCAATACGCATAGTCTTTATATTAGCTTTTACGATGTTTACTTTTTTCTATTACTGCTTTGTACAATCGTTCATGATCTGCTACCATTCGAGTAATAGTAAAATTGTCTTCCACGTGTTTTCGACACGCAAGCCGCATTGCTTGATATGCTTCTGGTGATAGCCCCTGAAGGCGCTTAATTGCCTTAACGATGCCTGCAACGCCTTCTTTTGGTGGTACCACAAAGCCGGTTTCTCCATTTTTTACTACTTCACTGACTGATCCGCGATCAAAAGCAATAACAGGCGTCCCACAACTCATCGCTTCAATCATGACCATACCAAACGGCTCCTCCCACTGGATTGGAAAAAGCAACGCGAAAGCATTTCGGAAAAATTTCCCTCGGTCGTTCTCGCCGTAGAATGTCTCATCCTCAACAACACCTTTTTTCAAGCGTGGAAGCACATTCTTTTGATAGTACGCAAGGGCACGGTACGCATCGTCGCTAACCATCTTCAGCGGGAGTCCAACCGACGTTGCCGCACTAATTGCTTCAACAACACCCTTTTCTTTAATGTACCGACCAATGAACCCTAAATACGTACCGCCTTGCTTGTCAAACGAAAACGTTCCTGTATCAAGGCCGTGATACACAACGCCAATACTATGAATGAGTTCTCGGAAGTTTTGTTTTTGCGATTGGCTTATGAAGATATAGTTATCGTTTGGGAAATGCTTAAAACGCCAATGTTCGATGTGTTCTGGCCGTGGCCGTGGATCGTGAACCGTGTACACGGTTGGCAAATTTGAAAGATGGTTGACGTAGTGAGCCATAAAATCGTGATACGCGTGCATGATTTGCACCCCAACCTTTTTTGCATGCAAAAATGCCTTTACGGTAAGGTCAATTTCATACTCAATCTTTGTTGCCGTATGGGCATTCTTTAACTTCGCAAGTCTATCGAGTCCTCGAAACTTTGGGCTTATAAAATCACGCTCCACCAGCGCACCTTCTCCCGTAATTAAGTGGGCTTTTGTCTTCGTATCCGGCGCCGCATAGACAAAAACGGTATGCCCATTTGTAACCAACCCGTCGGCAAGATGCAAAAACAGCTCCTTTGGCGCAAAAATCTTATCTTTATACTTTCTCCCCATATACACCGAGGGCATCAAAAGACCAATTTTCATATAAGAGAACCTCTATAGAGTTTGTCAAATCTGGCTGCGATTTTCTTCCAGGTGAAACGTGCCTCAACGACGGCTCGTGCTCGCTCCCCCATGCGGCGTCGGAGCGTGTCGTTTTCAAAAAGTTTGTTGACGGCATTGGCAATTTCCGTACTATTGCGCGGACGAACAAACAGACCGTTCACGCCTTCTTTCACTGCCATAGTAACTCCGCCTTTTCGCGTAACAATAACCGGCGTTTTTGACGCCATCGCTTCGATAATGGTAAGCCCCAAAGGCTCGTCCCACACGGCAGGTGAGACAAAAACATCGGAAGCGTAGTACAGATCAACAAACTCTTCATAATCATGCAAAAAGGGAATGAGCCTCACATTGGTAAGGTTCATCGTTTTAACCATCTCCTCTAGTCGCTTTCGTTGGGGACCGTCCCCAGCAATCACCACTTTCCCCTTTATTTTCCGTGCTGCCTTTACAAAATACTCCACACCCTTTTCCGAAATAAGCCTACCGGTAAAGAGCGCAATTTTGTCATGGTCAAAGCCAAACTGCTTGCGAATTTTTTGCATTGGCCGCTCTTCTGGAAAAGAAGCAAGCCGAATACCCCCCGGAATTGTTCTTGTTTTGGACGACAGGTACGATCCAAACATCTTCAAAAGCTTCGCACGTGTATCACCAGAAACAACGGTAATTGCGGTTGCAGCTCTAAGCGTATCGCTGGTGAGGCGAAAATATCGCTTATCACGTGAGATAAGGTGCAAGCAGCTCCCATGAGATGTTGCGATATATTTTGTGCCCCTTACCGAACGAATGAACCGCGCAACCCAAGCGTTAACAAGAACATGGTGCACATGAATAAGATCTGGCTTGAATTGCTCTACCGCATCTAACGCAGATATAATAAATGCATGATAAATATTTGCAATTTCCCGCGGCGTCAACTCGTTGTATTTTTTTGCCTTATCTAAACCAGGTCTGCCAATATACACAGGTATCTGTGGCAGCTTAATAGGATAAAGAGGGATGTTGGGATGAATTTGCTTTGTATCCGGCGCTGCAATCCCTATGTCATATCCATATTTTTCATGGAGTGCAAGCGAGAGGTACTTGACGTATGCGCCAGAACCTCCACCATGGACTGGAAAATCGTAGAGCATGAGTACTCGTGGTTTTTTTTCAAGAGCCATTGTCGATATTATAACATTTTTCTCGCAGCACCAAAAACGCGAATCTAAGAAGAGCAAGTTGGCGCTTGATACGCCATGGTTGCACAACGAGGCGAAACAGCCACTCAAAACCTAATTTTTGAACCCACGCTGGCGCTCGGGGTACGCGGCCGCTTATATAATCAAATGCGCCTCCTACTCCAACCATCACTCTAACCGGAATTTTTCCAAGATGCTCATGCATCCATTCCTCTTGCTTTGGAAAACCAAAGGCAACGAACAATATATCTATCGAATCAGGAATTATGAATAATGAATTATGGTCCGCCGGCTGGCGGATTTTACCCCTAATTCCTAATTCCTGCTTCCTAATT
>JACOXN010000005.1 GCA_016176295.1 Candidatus Giovannonibacteria bacterium | reverse complement strand
TAGAATGACGGCAAGAAAAAGAGAAAAATATTTAAAATCAGGAGAAGGTAAAGAATTATTAAAAAGTTTATAAACGGGCGAGTGGCGGAACTGGCAGACGCGCACGCTTCAGGAGCGTGTGGGGCAACCCGTGGAGGTTCAAATCCTCTCTCGCCCACAAAATAAAAAATCACATGAAAGAAGAGAAAATTGACAAGTACTTGCAAACGCTGCAACGGAAAAGACTTGAAAAGAAAGACCGAGCGTTAGCTCGGACTTTTGGGGACTCAATTGAATCCGCTGTTGTCCCCTTAAGCTCAGCAAACCCATTAAATTTGTCAATAGCATTATCCACAATATAAAAATATGAGTAATGTAATTTGGGTAGACGAAAAAGATAACATACTTGGCGAGGTTACGCGGGAAAAAGCTCACCAAGATGGTTTACTGCATCGAATCTCCGTCATTTATCTCATCAACGAAAAAGGTGAAATTTTAGTAAACCTAAGAGCCAAAGACGCGCATCTGGATCATTCTTCAGCGGGACACGTTGATGTTGGAGAAAGCTATTTAGAAGCGGCGAAACGGGAATTAAGTGAAGAACTGGGAGTATCTGGCGTTGATTTATTAGAAATCGGGTCTGCCGCCGCCATCGATATCTATAACAATTTTAAAAGCAACCATATTATGAAAATTTTCGTGAGTAGAGCAAAACCTGTAAATATAAATCACGAAGAAGTAACGAATGTTTTTTGGCAAAATCCTAATGAAACTTTAAAAGACATGGTGCTAAACACAAATAAATATGCTGGTGGGTTCAAAAGCTCAATTAAAGTAATCCTAGATTATTTAAATAAGTCAAACAAATAAAAGTCAAAATTACTAACTAAAAAATTATAAATTAAAAAAATATGCCGCCATTAAACAAAGAACCGATCGGTTCAAAAAACACGCATATAAGCAGACAGATCCGCCCGACACAAAACCCGGAACGGCCGCCGGCCGCCAAGCCGGATCGCGCTAACCGCGAATACCGGCATTCCGCTCCGCGCCGCAATGAAACCTTGGATAGAAAATTTCAACCCAAAGAAGGATCTCTCACAGGGCACGAGCCGCAAAACCACGCCAAAGCCTTGAAGCGCGATACCGTTCATTATGTGCCTTTGGGCGGACTTGAAGAAATCGGCCGCAACTGCTCGTTCTTTGAATACAACGACGAAATCGTAATCATTGATATGGGCATCCAGTTTCCTGCCGAGGAAACGCCCGGCGTAGACTGGATCATACCGAACACGAGCTACCTTGAAGGCAAAAAGAAAAATATAAAAGCGCTTTTGATAACCCATGGGCACTACGACCATTTCGGAGCCGTACCCTACGTGTTGGAACGCCTCGGAAACCCGATAATTTACGGCACGCGCCTGATCCGCGAAATTCTGCAAAAACGGCTGGCTGAAACTCCGAATGTTCCGAAGATGAAATTTATAGAAATAAAAAATCACGACACGGTAAAATTATCCGAACATTTTACTGCGGAATTTTTCGGCGTTTCGCATACCGTGCCGGATACAACCGGCGTGGCTTTGCATACGCCTGCCGGATTAATGGTACATTTTGCGGACTTCCGTCTTGATTATAATCAACTGGACACAGTAGAAAATCTCCAGGAATTCGAGAGACTTTCACAGCTCGGCATTCATTCATTATTTTTAGACAGCACAAACGCCGATTTTGAGGGGCATTCTATCTCGGAAAAAATAGTCGTGGCCAATCTTGAACGCACCTTTAACGAAGCAAAGGGACGCATAATTCTTTCCACTTTCGCATCGATGATCACGCGCATGGCGGAAATTATCCAAATCGCCGAGAAACTCGGAAAAAAAGTCGCAATCAACGGCCGGAGCATGAAAGACAATTTGGAAATAGCCCGCCAGCTTGGATACATTAAATACAAACCAGGCACGCTCATTCAAGTGGAAGAGCTCGGCCAGCATAAAGATGAAAAAATATTAATTCTCTCCACCGGAGCGCAGGGACAGGAAAACGCCGGACTAATGCGGATAGCAAACAGCGAACACAAACATATTCATATCAGACCCGGAGACACAGTTATATTTTCTTCTTCCGTGATTCCCGGAAATGAACGCGGAGTTCAGACTTTGAAAGATAATTTCGCCCGCCAGGGAGCTACAGTCATAACCAACAACGACCTTGATATTCATTCCTCCGGACACGCGCCCGGAGGCGACCTCGCGATGGTCGCAAAAATTTGCAAACCGCAATTCATTGTTCCGATCCATGGATACTATTTCAAGCGCGCGGCAAATATCAAGACAATGAAAGAAATCGGGATCGGCAAAGAACGGATCATAATGATGGACAACGGACAAATTGCGGAGTTGGGGAAAAACAGCATCATCGTCACAAATAAAACCGTAGATTCTTTCTATGTCATGGTGGACGGGCTTGGAGTCGGCGACGTAAAGGAAGTGGTGTTGAGAGACCGCAGAATGCTTTCGCAGGACGGAATATTCGTAATCATTGCCGTGGTTGACTCTCAAACCGGCGCGGTCCGCGGTTCTCCGGATATAATTTCGCGCGGATTTATTTATCTGAAAGAATCAAAAGAGCTTCTGCACCAGACCCGCCAGCTCATAAAGCGCGTCGTGGAAGAATCCGCCCGCATGCATCCGGTTAATTTGGAGCATGTCCGCGACAACGTAAGAGAGCGCTTGGGCTCCTTCCTTTTCCGGCAAACCAAAAGAAGACCGATGGTGCTTCCGGTGATTATTGAGGTATAGCAAATCTATGACAGAACACTTAGAAAACCTGAAATCAGAAATAGATAATAAGTTAAAATCTCCGGAAGAACAAGACCAAGAATCTTTAGTAAAGATTGAGCAATTTGTGAAATCAACTCGCGCGCACGGCAATCTGCGAGATAATTTCGAAATAGATACTGGTATAAAAATAGATGATATAGAAATGGATATGAAATCTTACCCGCGAGAATTCAAAGTGAATCCGGAAGCGTTAAAACAAATTTTAACGAATCTCAAAAATAAATATAAAGAAAATCTTGAATCGAAAGATTATATTTTGCGCACCAGGCATTTAAAACACAACTTAGAACTCTACGATCGATATAGAATCGGCTCGCCGCCGGAAATTTTGGACGCAATGTTAAAAGATTATAGCCGCACATCGGAATCAGATCGCCGAGTGTTTGAAGAATCAATATCAATTTTATACTATCTGAAAAAATATAATTATTTCCCGATCGACGATGCTCATTTAGATTATTTAAGACAAGTAGCACGTGATTATATAGATGTTCTGCTGAAAAAAGCGGCAAGAGGACCGCATGGTCAAGATCATACAGATTATAGTTGGCTGGGCCATGAGAAAGAATATAGCAAATCTATGATACAGGAAGCTACGAATAAATTTGAATTCTTTGTAAAAAAAGGCATTTTAAGTGAAGAAAAAGACGAAGACTTATACGATAAAGTTACATCTGATAAGTAATCCGAATGCCCAACCGACTTGCCCCGTGGCGTCTGCGCTTTACTGGGTGGCGCTGCCCGTGATTATTGAGATATAAAAAAATCGGGACTCCAGCGAGCCCGGCGACAAATTGGCAATAATTTTCAAGAAATCATTTTTTCCCAAATGTTTACGGAATTTCCCCAATAAGACCTTTTCGGCCTCATGCACGATTGTTTTTGCATGGCCATATGCTTATGTCAAATTTGCCGAAAAAATCTACTACAGTATCTCAGACGACCGTGGAATTACCGAAGTAAATAAAAAAGCGGGCGTTTTAGGGCCGCTTGTATAACGATTAAGAATTTTTACTGGTCAATATTAGCGCAAAATCAGATAACACTCCTACTTCTACTTGATATGATCGCCCTTTTATTTCTCTGATGATTTTCATTAGTGCATTGTGATCTTCGTGCGTATTCATATCAGTTGCTTGAGCAAAGATATACAATACTCCATCTCTAAGGGTAATCTCCATTTTCCCTTCTGCGTGTAATGTGGTGGTACATACCCGTTTTGGTAATCTAGGCTGTTAATATTCCTAGCGTACCTGCCTGCCGGTAGACAGGCCTGCGGGTATGTTTAGTTCAAAGGCGAGTGATGCGCTTCAGGGTTGAATTTTAGCCGTTATGTTCGCGATTTATAGCACATAGTATTTATTTGCATATTTACAGCACTTGGCGGCTTAGCCGCCAAGTGACTTATTCGGGTAAAAACAAAACCCCCGATTGCTCGGGGTGGGTTGTCTATTTTTATCTATAGAATTCGGTAGTTAGTTCCGTCCGCGCTTTTGCCATTCATAATAATTAAGACCAAAGTCGCGTTGAGAGTTTTTTTTAAATTGAGGTATAATAGTTTTATGGGCTATATTCCGGTATCTTCAGCGCTATACGTTTTTAATGCCATAGCATGCATATGGTTCGGTTTTCGGGCACTCAAAAGTTATAAAAAAACAGGCAATGAATACAGCCTTATGTTTGTGCATGTTGGATTTGGGGCTGGACTTGGTTTCTTATGGGATGGCGTGCCTGTGCTCATAACAACAAAGAGCTCTGTTTTAGGATTTTCTGTGGTAGTTGGCATAGTATTCACTGTGTGGGGATTGGTTCAATCATCAAGGGTAGCCTTGAGGGCATGGGGCGCGATGCGAGCTGAGAGGGTAATTTTTTACTTGATGCCCGCTCTGACTATCTTCTATGTAACGGCGCAACTCATGTATTTGCCCATGCCCGATATTCTGCAATACGGAGTAATAAATTGGAATATTTTATTTCCGTTCAATTTATTCTTTTCGCTGCTTATAACGCCCCTGGCCGTCATCACCGGAATTTTTCTTTTCATATCCAAAACGGAAAGTCAAAAAGCAGTTGTTAAAAAAACCCTATTCTCAGTAACATTCGTAATTGGAGGCTTGACGGGCGGAATCGGCGTAATCTGGGCGCATGGTTTCATGCCGCTGCTTGCGTCTTACATAACCATGGCTTTCGGATTTTTGATGCTTTACATTATGATCTTCGTTGATTTCTTAATGAGCGAAGAAAAAACCGCGGCAACGAAAACGCAGGTCTTCGCAAGTAAAAAATAATGAAAAAAACTGAGAGCAAAAAAACCCCTTTTTAGGAGGCCTGATGGGAAAAACATCTTTTGATGATGAGGGGCGGAGCAATGCTCCCGCAGCTTAAGTATTTGTCGTGAAATTCTCGGAGGCTGAATTCCGGACCAAGCTTTTCCATTTCGCGGTGTCGAAGATCTTTAATAATATGCCAGCCAAGAGCATAACCCATCGGTTCGGAAGGCGCTTGGCTATACCAATTGAGATCCGCGTAAGCCTGCTGTCGCGGAAAGAAAAGCTCCCTTTCCATAAGATCGGCGGCCTGTTCGTAAGTCATCCGCCCTCGTTGCGTTTCCACGTCGATAATAATGCGGAGCGCTCTCCAGAGCCGGTCTTTCAACATCACGAAGCGGTGCTCTTTAGTTCCCAAAAATCCCAGTTCCATCATAAGCTCTTCGCAGTAAAGCGCCCAGCCTTCGTACATCACAGTGGTGACGCACATTAATCTGGGAAAAGTGCAGGCGGCAGGAATGGAATTTGCGACCGTGAACTGCAAATGGTGCCCCGGGTAACTCTCGTGAACGGTAGTGTTTTGCAACCCGGACCAGTTATGTGCTTTTAGTGACTCTTCGTCTTCGGTAGGAGTCACATAATACAAACCGGTTTGCCTAGGATCGGATAAAGGCGGGTTTTCATAGGCCGCGATGGGAATCTCATGGAGCAAAAATTCCGGCGTCCAGACGACATCCAGCTCTTCCACCGGAGGGAACGTGACCAGCCTTTTTTCCTTTACGAACTCCCGGGCGGCCAACATTACATTTTTATAAGCCTCTAGCAGTTCGCCATTGGAAGGATGATTTGCGTATATCCGGTCGGCCACTTCGCGCACAGTCCGGCCCGGGCTTAACTCATCCGCTAATTTCCCCAACTCGTATTTGGTCTTGGCAAAAAGTTTTTCTCCCAGAGCCAAAAGGCCGTCGGCATCCATTTTGAGAAAGTGAAAGTTCTCCAACAAAAGCTGATAGTGTTCCTCGCCTACTGCGTACGAATCCCCGCTTTTGGGCAAAATTTCAGTCCGCAGAAAATCGGCGAAAATCCTGGAAGAGCGTTTAGCCCAGTACACGGCCCGGCTGAACTCATGCCGGTCTTTCACGGAATTCCGTACACGCGGATTTGCGGCCAGAGTGTCCAAAAAAGCAATACCGCTCATTGCTTCCTCTATTGCCATCTCGGTCCAAACCGCCGGCGGATAATGTTTGATCTTTGTGTTGTAGAGGGCCATGGCCTCGGCAACCGTGCGCGGAAACTGCTTCAGTTGGCCAAGAACATTCCCGGCAACGTCATTAGTAGGTTTTACTGTCAGAGCGTGAATGTGGGCAAAAGGAAGATAGACATGCGGTTCGCGAAACCGGTAATCAAATTTTGAAAACTCGTAATTGGCGATGATGATTTTACCCTTCATCAGCTGAAAATCTATATCTTCATCGGCCGTTAAATTTTTTCGATTCACATTATGCAGGCGCTTCTGCGATTTTTTCCAGAAAGACTTTTCCCGCCGGTAAGCTTCATCGCTGAATTCTTGAGCTTTGTCGTCAAAACCCGGCACTCCGTACTCTATCGCCTGCTCGGGATAGATGTGGAAATATTCGCTGAAAAAACCTTCACAAAACTTAGTCCAAGAGATCATAATTTCTCCTTAAATTCCACGTTTATTTTTCAATCCTGGCCAAATGTTAGCACGTCCCCTGACTCTCAGGCAAGCCTGACGGCAGACTTGAGAATCAGGCCTAAAAAGCTTACAATATTGAAATGGCAAAAGAAAAAGAAATTGCGATAAGCGGAATCCAAGCTTCAGGCAACCTGCATATCGGCAATTATATCGGGGCAATAAAGCAATTTGTTGAACTGCAAGACCAGTACGATATGTATGCTTTTGTCGCGGATCTGCACGCGATAACTGTCCCGCAAGAGCCCGATAAACTTCGAAAGAACACACTAGACGCCGTGTATCTTTATTTGGCATGCGGTTTGGACTCCGCCAAAACCACAATATTCGTGCAATCCCACGTTCCAACCCATACGGAGCTTGGCTGGATCTTGAATACGCTAACTCCCATGGGAGAACTTGAGCGAATGACTCAATTTAAGGAAAAATCGAACAAAGAAGGAAGTCTGGCAGGTCTTTTCAATTACCCGACTTTAATGGCCGCCGATATTTTGCTTTATGGTCCGGACGTCGTGCCTGTGGGAGAAGACCAAATTCAACACATAGAACTTACGAGAACCCTGGCCAGAAAATTCAATTCTCGTTTCGGCGAAACTTTCAAAGAACCGAAAGACTTGGTTCAGAAGGAAGGAGCCAGAATAATGGGTCTGGACGACCCCGCAAAAAAAATGTCCAAATCGGCCGCCAGCAAAAATAACTACATAGGGATACTCGATTCTGAAGACGAAATCAGGCAAAAAATAAAAATAGCGGTCACCGACTCCGGCAAAGAAATTAAATACGACCCCGCAACTAAACCCGCGGTCTCTAATCTGCTTGTGATCATGAGCCAGATGAGTAACGAGCCCTTAAAAGATCTGGAAGAAAAATTTGCGGGCAAAAACTACGGTGAATTTAAGAACATGCTCGCTGATATTTTAGTGCAAAAACTCTCCCCTATCCGTAAAAAATACAACGAGCTTGCCAATGAACCTGAGAGTGTGCTAAAAATTCTGCAGAAAGGGGCCAAAAAAGCGCTGGGAAAAAGCGAAGCCACGATGAAGATCGTGCGCCAAAAGATCGGCCTTTTGATGAACATAGACTGAAAGGAGTGCCAAGTGAGACGAGTATATATAATAAGACACGGAAAAACGCTCGGCAATAAAGAAGGTTACTACCAGGGACGTAAAAATTTGCTCACCGAAGAAGGCAAAGAGCAATGCCGGCTTCTAGCCCGTTTTTTTAAAGTTTTCAAAGAAGCTTATCCGCCGCCTTCTGTGATTTATTCTTCGTCGGATACGCGGGCCCTTCAAACTGCATGCATTTTGTCATACGAAATATTCGGCGATGACCGCAGGCCGGTTATCAGCATGCCGGAACTTCACGAAATGCGGCACGGAGAATGGGAAAATACCCCCCACAAAAAAGTGCCGGAGCTTTATCCGGAACTTTACCGCCTATGGATGGAAGACCCCATCAAGGTCAAATTCCCCGGCGGAGAATCCACCATCGAAGCAAGGCAGCGCACCATTATGGCCTGGAGAAAACTGCTCCGGGAAACAGACGACGACATAATAGTGATAGGCCATGTCGTCACGAACACTTTCATCCTTGCTGATGTGCAGTGTACCGAGAACTTAAGGACCATTAGACAAGATAATGCCTGCCTTAACGTGATTGAAGAAGAGAACTGCAAACTAAAAGTCGTTCTTTTAAACAGCACCCTGCACCTGACCGCCCCGCTTATCCAAATTTTGTCACAAGCTCAGTAATGAGCTTATTTTTTTCCTCCAAAAGCCGAGAACTTGAAGCCTCTAAATTGAGACGCACCAAATCCTCCGTGTTCGATAAGCGCAGGCTGAACCACCAGTCGTCGTACTCAACCTTTATCCCGTCCAAATATGACACCATGGCATCAGGAAAACACGATGCCACTTTATCCAAAACAAGGTCTTTATTTTTTATGACAAAATTTATTTCTTCTGTTTTATAATATTTCGAAAGCCCCGCAATCAACTCGCTTATAGGCCTTTTTTTTACGCACAACAAATCTATAATTGCCAGCGCCGCAAATACCCCAGATTCACAAAAGAAAAAATCCCTGAAATAATAATGACCGGAAACTTCTCCGCCGAAGACCGCGTTCTCTTTTTTCATAAGCGCTTTCATAAAAACATGCCCGACGCGCCCCTCAACCAGCCTCATGCCATACTTTCCCGCTTCTTCTCTGATCACCCGGCTTGAGCGCAGATCATAAACTATCTTATCGGGATTTGCATTGTGATTTCCATCTGTGACAGCTTGGCCTTCTGCAAAATATCTTACCAAAAGCGCCGTAATAATATCCCCGGGTATAATTTTTCCTTTTTCATCCACAAAACCTACTCTGTCTCCGTCTCCGTCGAAAGAGATACCAAGCGAAGAATCGTTCTTGCGGACCTCTTCTTGGACATCTTTCAGATTATCGTAGTTAAGAGGATTAGCTTCGTGGTTCGGAAATGTCATATCCAGCTCATTATGCAGATACTGAACTTCCATTTGCGGGAACTTGTCGAATAGCTTTTTAAGTAAAATGGATGTCATGCCGTTAGCCGCGCATGCGGTAAGACGCATACTAAAAGGTTTAAGTCTGGAAAATTTTTCCGCAAAAAAATCCAAATACTCATCTAAATAATCTTTTTTCACCGATACACCGGTTTCCTTTTCCGAAAAAATGCCCCGGAGAGCAGAATTCTTTATTTCCTCCATGCCGGTCCCTTCGCCAATCGGCACGGCCATTTTTCTCGTAAGTTTAATGCCGTTGAATTTCGCGGGATTGTGGGAAGCGGTTATCATCGCTCCCCCGTCCGCACCCGATACATTCACCGCGTAATAATGCATCGGTGTGGTCGTCAGGCCGGCATCTATGACATCGGCTCCCTCAGCCAAAAGTCCGTTCACGAAAGCCGCTTTCAATGACGGAGAAGAACTCCTTGCGTCGAAGCTGACCAGAATAGTTATTTTTTGAGGCTCGTTCTTTGAAAGATGGATATAATCAGCATAGGCACGCCCTATCTTGTAGGCCGCGTCCTCGTTTATCTCCTCCAGATAAACGCCCCTAATGTCATAGGCCTTGAAAATCTTCTCGCTCCACTTTTTTTCCGCAATTTTGTGCATTAATTAATTGTAGTATTTTTAAAACTTTTTCGCGAGTTCTAGTCTGAATTGCAACATTCTCTAAATCTCTCTCGCGGCGTTGCATAGTCCAGCCGTTTCCTCGGCCGGTTGTTGAGCAAGCGGACAACTTGATCAACACGGTACTGAGTAATAGTAGCAAACACCATACCCTTCGGAAAGAATTGCCTGAGCAGACCATCCCAGTTTTCATTCGTGCCGCGTTCGCATGATCGATAAGGGGTTGCTCTGTATACTTTCATTTTGGTACGCTCTTCGAGATCTTGATCGTAATCTCCAAATTCCGGACCGTTATCTCTCGTCAATGTTCGTCTTGCCTTCGACCGCAATGCCCTAAATCGCATTGCGGTTTTTTCTTGCACAATTTCCGCAGTGACCACATCAAGTTTGTTTGCCATGCCAAAACCGCTCTTCCTCTCTACATATGTGAGTATCCTTTGCTTCTTTTCTTTTCCGACAACGGTATCGCCCTCCCAGTCTCCAATGCGTTTTCTTGTCTCAACAACCCCCGGTCTTTCCCCAATTCTTCTGATTTTCAAGGCCTTACTCCATTGCATACGAGCTTTAGTGCCTCTTTTTCTCCTATATTTATTTTTCTGACGCCTCAAATACTTCACCAAATCCGGATGCTCTTCGTAGATGAATTGGTATATTGTTTCCTGGCATACCACGGTTGTTTTATATTTCCGTTTTAGCCTGCCGGCAATCTGTTCCGGAGACCAATACTTTTTGAGTTTGCGGATAATATACTTGCGAAGTTTAGGATCTTTCCCGATCTTTTTGAAAGCCGCCTTTCCTTGTTTTCTCCTCTCCATTGCCCGTTTATGCGCATGGCCGCCCCGGTAAATTCCGTCAGAATCTTTGTTTTGGTTAATTTCTCTTGAAATGCTCGACCGATTCATTCCCATTTCACATTCTCGCTTTCTAATTTTTAGTCAAATTAAACAGCTATAGCTGTTTAATTTGACTAATTTAAAGTATAGAGTTACATTTTTAATAATTATGAGAAATTTTGGTTCATTGGGCACCACGTCTCAAAAAATTTTACTACTGCTTCTGGCTGGCGCTTCACTAACTCTAGCTTACTCCCCCAAAAAGAAACTGCGTGTGCTTAAAGATCTGCCAAAAGAGTGGGAAAAAATAAACCGGCGGATTTTGTACAATTGCATCAGAAATTTATACGAAAACAGGTTGTTGGACATTAAGAACAACAAAGACGGAACAGTCACCATTATTCTTACAAGCAATGGTAAAAATAAAGCTTTGACTTACGATCTTGAAAACATAAGAATCAAAAAAATGGAAAATTGGGATAAAAAGTGGCGCATAATACTTTTTGATATTCCTGAAAAACACAAAAAGGCACGCGATGCGATAGCCAAACTGCTTAAAAACATGGGCTGTTATAAATTTCAAAAAAGTGTTTTTGTGCATCCATTCGAATGTAGAGATGAGGTTGATTTTGTGATAGAATTCTTTTCATTGCGACCGTATGTGCGTTACATCGTTGCCGATACAATTGATAATGAATTACATCTTAAGCAATATTTCGACTTATTATAATGGTACAATTTATCCGCTATAGCTGATAAATTTGATTATTTAGCAAACCAGCTAAAATATTACTTTATGAAAATAGGAATCGTCGGGCTGCCGAATGTGGGTAAATCAACCCTCTTCCAGGCGCTCACCAAAAAACAGGTGGATACGTCAAACTATCCTTTTGCTACCATCGATCCAAATGTGGGCGTGGTCAGCGTACCCGACGAACGTTTGTATAAATTAACGGAACTTTCCAAGTCAAAAAAAATAGTCCCGGCCATTGTTGAATTCGTGGACATTGCGGGATTAGTTAAAGGAGCCGCCGCTGGAGAAGGGCTGGGGAACAAATTTCTCACCCATATCCGCGAGGTGAATACCGTCTGCCACATTGTGCGCGCTTTTGAGAATGAAAATATCGTTCATGTTTCCGGAAAACCAAACCCGCTTTCCGATCTTGAGACCATCAAAACCGAGCTTGCCTTAAAAGATCTGGAAACGGTGGCCAAGGCGCGGGAAAACGCACATCGGGATGCCAAAAGCGGTAAAAAGGAAGCTACCCAGCTGGTGCAATATTTGGAAGAAATAGAAAAATTGCTTCAGGACCCGGAAAAGCTCGGAACCTTTTCCGAAGTTTCCGAGGAAATAACAAAAACAGCAAACAGTCTCCAGCTTCTTTCATTCAAGCCTTCGCTTACGGTTTTTAATATTTCAAGCAAAGACAATCTTCCGCTCCCCGACATCCCCAATTCCTTGCCTATTGATATCGGGCAGGAAAACGACATTGCCTCAATGTCGGAGGAGGAAAAAAAAGAACTGGGACTCGTTTCGGAACTCCCCCAGCTTATCAAAGCGGCTTACAAACTTCTGGGACTAATGACTTTTTTTACGACGGGCGAAGACGAATCTCGCGCCTGGACCATCCCGCAAGGATCCACCGCAAAAAGAGCCGGCCGCGCCATTCACAGTGATTTCGAGGATAAATTCATCCGTGCCGATATTATTTTTTGGGAAAAACTTTTAGAAGCGGGTTCCTGGTCCAAGGCCCGCGATCTTGGCTGGCTCCGCTCGGAAGGCAAAGAGTATATTGTGAAAGATGGGGATGTTATTGAATTTAAGATATAAATGGGCTCTTGAAGCCGAAAAGGGCTTATGCTACCATGAGCCCAATGGAACCAACGGCAGAAACATCCCGGCAAAACCTGGGACAAAATAAAATTTATGAAGTGGCCTATTTAATAAGTCCGATTTTGTCTTTGGAGGAGGCTCAGAACGTCCAGCAAACCGTAAAAAATATGGCTCAGGAATTAGGCAGTCTTATTGAAGAAGAAGGCGGCCTTTTCAAACGCCGCCTGAGCTTCGAAATAAAGAAAGTAAGGGAAGCTTATCTTGCTCATTTTAAATTTGCTCTGAACCCAGAAAAGATAGCTGAATTCAGAACAAAAATAGAAGCTGAACAAAAAGTGCTTCGTTCGCTTATTGTGGAAACCAAGCGCACGCCCCCCAAAAATTTGCGGACTAGAACAATAAAAGCTGAAACTCCGCTTTCGGACGTCGAACCTGAAACGGAAACCAAAGCCGAAAAACAGACGGAAACTTCAAATGCGGATATGGCCGAAATTGATAAAAAATTAGAAGAAATACTAGGTAAATAACATGAATCTGAATAAAGTTATCCTTATCGGCAACATGACACGCGACCCGGAGCTGCGTTCCCTCCCCTCGGGCCAGCCGGTAGTTAATTTTGGGATGGCAACGAACCGCATGTGGAAAGGAAACGACGGCTCGCAGCAAAAACAAACGGAATTTCACAATGTAGTAATGTTCGGAAAATTGGCGGAAATCACCAAACAATACCTGCAAAAAGGTTCTCTCGTAATGGTTGAGGGAAGGATACAAACCCGTTCATGGCAGGGGCAAGATGGGGTCAAGAAATATAAAACTGAAATAGTTGGAGAAAAAATGCAGATGGGCCCCAGAAACTCAGGCGCCGGAAATTACAAACCGCCCGAACACGCCGGGAGCACCGCTGGCAGCCAGGCGGAGGAGGAAATAGCTACGGTCGAATACCCCGAAGACGAAATTAAACCAGAAGATATACCTTTTTAAAACATATGGAACTATCAAAACAATGCTACTTTTGCGCGGCTAACATTAAGGCGATAGATTACAAATCGCAGGAAGTTATCCGCAAGTTCATGACACCCCAGGCGCAGATTGTGAAAAAACGCCGCTCGGGCGTTTGCGCTTTGCACCAAAGAAAACTCGCGGAAGCGATAAAACGCGCCCGGTTTCTGGGTCTCGCCCCTTACACCACGAGATAAGTTATTTACTCCGTTGCTTTGTTAGCCGCCTCTCTGATGGCAGCTTCCAATTCGTGCGCTAATTTTTTGTCTTCCTGAAGCTTGGCCCTCGCGGAGTCATAACCCCTCCCCAGTGATACGCTGCCAAAAGCATATGAGGCGCCTGATTTTTTGATTACTTCGTACTTTTCTCCCAGCCCCAGAAGTTCACCTTCGTAGGAAATTCCCTGATTGTAAAGAATATCGAACTCTGTCGCCCGGAAAGGCGGGGCAACTTTATTTTTTACCACTTTGGCTTTTACGCGAT
Source organism: Candidatus Giovannonibacteria bacterium (assembly GCA_016176295.1). Lineage (GTDB taxonomy): Bacteria > Patescibacteriota > Minisyncoccia > UBA11713 > 2-01-FULL-45-33 > JACOXN01. Next base: position 54,858 of record JACOXN010000005.1, on the reverse strand, counting down.
TCCCGATTATTTCTTCGCCTTTTTTTATCTGTGCCGCGCGGCGCACCTCTATCCTCACGGAAGAATAAAATTTAAGCGCTTTTCCTCCTGTGGTCGTCTCGGGGTTTCCGAACATTATTCCGATCTGCATCCTCACCTGGTTTATGAATATGACCACTGTTTTTGATTTGGCGACTATGGCCGTCAGTTTCCGCAATGCGTGGGACATAAGGCGCGCTTGCAGCCCCATGTGCTGCTGGCCCATATCGCCCTCTATTTCAGCTTTGGGGGTGAGAGCCGCAACCGAATCCACAACGATAACATCTATCCGTCCGGACCGCACCAGTGATTCCACTACATCCAATGCCTGTTCTCCGGTATCGGGCTGCGAGATCAACAGATCATCGATCTTTACTCCGAGGCGCCTGCCGTACTCCGGGTCCAGCGCATGCTCCGCGTCAACGAAAGCGCAAATACCGCCTTTCTTCTGCGCTTCGGAAACAATGTGGAGCGCCAACGTGGTTTTTCCCGAAGATTCAGGACCGTAAATTTCGATTATTCTTCCGCGGGGAACACCGCCTACGCCCAGCGCCATGTTAAGACCCAGTGAACCCGTGGGTATTACATCCACGTCTACTTTGGGCATCTCACCCATTTTCATCAGAATACCTTCGCCGAAACGCGACTGAATGTCTTTTACCGCCGCATCGACTTCTTTCCAACGATTTTCTTTTGTCATTTTTTCCAGCCCAGGGCTGGTCAGCCTCGGGCTGACTTCTTTTTGTTTTGCCATGAATTTATATTAATTCCTTATTTATTAAAATGGAAGCTTGACACATATTAAAATCATTTCACTACCACTTTCAGCACTTTCCTGGTTTCGTTATCAAAATGGTCTTTAACCGAGACTCCGATGGCGTTGTAACCTGGAGATAAAAATACAATCACTTTAAAATTGCCGTTCTCATCCGCTTTCATTTCTTTGCCCATTACCCGTACCTCAAGCCCGGGGTCAGTGCGTCCCGCCACTTCTATCTCGGTCCTGTTGAATAATACGCCGTTTTGCGGCTCAAATATGACGAGAGCCGGAGAAAAAAGCACATCTCCCGCTTGATACGAGAAATACGCCGCAGCAATTACAAAAAGTCCGATAAATATCCAATTGCGAAGCGTCACTGCCGATACACGTTTTATCATAAAATTAACCGAAATTGGTGTAAGGGGTTTTTGTGTCATCGTCCTCGTCGTCATCGTTATTGCTATTCAACTCGTTCTCTTTTGCGATTGTGGCGAATTTCTCCTTGGTGGGATCCGGCCGAGCATAAACTTCGCGCGGTTTTGCGCCACTTCCCGGGCCGATAATTCCATTCTCTTCCAAAATGTCCAGAAGCCTGGCGGCTCTCGCGTATCCTACTCTTAAACGCCTCTGCAAATAAGAAGCCGAGGCTTTCTGCGTCTCCATGACCAATTCCTTGGCCTCTTCGTAAAGGTCATCATCAACCTCCTCTCCGTCGTCTCCCCCGCCGGAATTCTTCTGGGCTGCAAGATCAATGGATTCGAGCGTCACGCCTTCCGCCTGGTGCGACACATGAGAAACTATTCTCTTTATTTCTTTTTCTGTTATAAAGGCGCCCTGCACACGCCTGGGTTTCGAAGTATCTCCGGCCACATAAAGCATGTCTCCGTTGCCGAGAAGTTTCTCCGCTCCCGACATATCCAATATAGTGCGTGAATCAACCAGTGATGCGACTTGAAGAGCCATTCTTGCGGTTATGTTCGCTTTTATCAAACCTGTGATAACCTCGACCGACGGCCTTTGCGTAGCGACGATTAAATGAATTCCGACCGCGCGCGACATCTGGGCAAGTCTCACTATCGAGCTTTCTATTTCCCTGGGGTACGACGCAATAAGGTCGGCCAGCTCGTCTATAACGATCACAATGTTTGGCAAGGGGCTCAATTCCTCATCTTTGCGCTCTGCAACCTCGGTATTGTAAGAGCCTATATCACGCGTCCCCAACTCGGAAAGTTTGATATATCTTCTTTCCATCTCTTTTACGGCCCAGTTCAATGCGTGCACGGTCTTTTTCGCGTCGATAATGACCGGCGTCAATAAATGCGGGATGTCGTTATAAACCGTGAGCTCCACGCGTTTGGGGTCTATTATCAGAAATCTTAAAAACTCCGGAGAGTTTTTAAAAAGAAAGCTCGTAATGATAACATGCATGGCGATAGATTTTCCGGACCCCGTGGCTCCAGCTATCAAAAGATGGGGCATTTTCGCAAGGTCCGTGAAAGCCGACTTTCCGGCGACGTCCTTTCCTAAAGTAAAGGTGAGCGGAGGCGCATGCGCGAAGTCCTCGGAAGATAAAAGCGACCTCAAACCCACGAGCGCTATGGACCGGTTCGGTATCTCGATACCCACCAACGATTTCCCCGGTATTGGTGCTTCAATACGCAACGGATGTGCCGCCAATGCGAGAGCAAGGTCATTCTGCAGCGCGAGAATTCTTGAGAGCTTGATGCCCTCAGCCGGCCGCAAAGTATACTGCGTCACGGAAGGCCCCACATTCACTTCGGCCATCTCGACATCAATCCCGAAATTGCCGAGCGTACGCTTGATAATATTAGCATTGGCTTTGATGTCGCCGGAGGAGGGCTTGCCGCGGTCGTCTTCCAGAAGATCAAGAGGCGGCGGAGTATAGTTGGCAAAGACCGGCTTGGGAAGTTTCGGCGCTTGTTTTTTCGAGCCGAAAGGCAGCTTAGGCATCAGCGCCGGCATCTTTTCCGGTTTTTCTTCCTCATCATCTTTTTCTTCTTCGTTCTCTTCATCTTCCTCTTCCTTATTCTCCTCATTTTCCCGTGGCGACTGCGCGCCAAGCTTTTCATTTATCTTAAGTTTTTCTTCCTTTTCGGACCGTTTAAATTTAAGAGAAGCATTGAGCATTATCAGGAGCGACACTACAATAAGGGCCGAAAAAACGATGACACTGGGCCAAAAATCAAAAAGCTTCATAAAAGGGTAGGACATCAAAAAACCCGCCCGTCCGGCGGTGTACGAACCGAAAAGCACGTCCACGAACCCGAGCGACCCCAAAAGAAAAAAAAGGCCGCCGAAAATAGTGGTGGCCACAAGATGCGCCCCCGAAGAGACCAAAAAAGAAAGCCCACCCAAAAAAAAGATTAGTGGAACCAGAAAAAAACCTTTGCCAAAAACGTACTCAAGAGCTCGCTGAATTGAGTCCCCCACTAGACCCGCTTTCCCGAAATAGGCCAGTGCCAATATCAAAGAAACCACAAAAGCTAATATCGCCCAAATGGAGTGTTTGGTTTCGTCAGAGAGGTCCCTCGACCATGATTCTTTCTGTTTTTTCTTTCGAGACATTTAAACGTATTTTATCATAATTTTCAGGTTACACAAAATTTAGGCGTGTAAAGAAAAAACCCCGTTAAGGGATTATTTTGGGAGTTTATTTAAAAAATCCAGATCAGTGACAAGAGTCGTATTAATGGTTTCATCATCTTTTTGGAATTTCCGGGCCACGATACCGATGACATAATATTTGTCTTTACGCCAGAGAACCACCGGAGATCCCGACATTCCGTGGTAACCGGGGGCCGCAAAGCGGAAAAAATTATCCTGAAAATGTTCGATGGGCCCTTTTACAAGACGCATCAAGCCGTTTTCTTTGAAACTCATTTTACCTCTGGCCCTCACTTCGGTGTCAACGGCATATAATCCGTTGTTCTGAGGAAGAAGAGGCAGAGAATAAGGCTTGATGCCGGAGGGAAGAGCCATGGAAAGACAGGCAAATTCTTTTTCAGAGTCAAATTTACTAACAACGGCTTCGTACCAGACCGCGCCGTATTTTATCTCGACCTTTTCCAGTTTATTTTCAAGCTGGATGGCCCCCTCGGTAAATTGGTTTTCCAACAATATCTGTGAAAAATATTCACGGTCACAAACAAAAATATGAGCGGAAGAAAACAAGGTATAGCTGTCTTCACCGGGGGCGTTTATCGCATAATCCGTGAAAAATCCCATTCCTAATTTTGTGGCTATTTCGGAATAGAGGACAACCGATCCTTCCTCGCCGACCGACTTTACCGTATAGAGGCAGGTGGATTTCACTTCTACCAGGGCGCGGTCGACCTGCTTCATGCCGTCTTCGCGCTTTCCTGCGAACGCATGCGCGGCAAAAACCGCCAACAAAACACTTATAAGAAGCAAAAATAAAAGCTTCATAACGCAACCCTATTTCAAAATACGCTGAAATCAGCATAACACAGGGGGAGAAAAAATAAAAAAGGGGAACTGGTGTTCCCTTTTTATTCATCGTACATGTCAAAATTTAATTTGACGGACTCAGGTTCGAAAGAAACCTCGACGGGAGAAGAAATGGTCTTCCGCTTTTCGAAAACGCCATCCCCGTCCTCATCAACTATCCTGAACCATCGTCCGGCAAAAAAATAATCAATGGCGGTTACTCGTTTTCCGAAGTACCCCGCTTCGCCGGTTTCCTCCTGACCGCCTCGCCTACGCAAGCGGATAGTATCCCCAAAAGCGCTGTTATTATAGGTGATATTCCTTTCAGCATACTCCTGCTTCGGGAGCCAGTACTTGATGACGACCGTCTGATTGTCCTTGCTGTACTCCTGCTTGATGCTCTTCACCCGGCTTAAGCCTTCTTTTTCAAGCTGCATTTCCGCGGGAGTTTTGGCTTTGTCAAAAACAAGCGAAACATTCTCCTTCAAGGAACGGAAATCGACAGCCGGCAGTGCCCAGGAGCCTTTTTCCCACATGTCCAGTTGGAGTTCTCCCATTTTCACGATCTCCGTGTAAACGGGACGTTCCGGAGGCTTGCGCCGCTCCGGTTTCATACTGGCATTGGGCGGGTCAAACAAAGACAACAAGACTTTTCCACGGTAAAATGTGAGGTCGTAGATCTCAGACCCGGTCGAAATTCCGGAAAAAATTTTATAAATCTCGTCCGGACTTCCAAAACCGTCCTTTCCTGACCTGTCGTAATCTATGACAAACACAGAAACCTTGGACTCGCCGGAGGCCATAAAACCTTTAACAGCGGGTTTTGGTTCAAGCGCGCGGCTGCCGTCAGTTCTGAACACTTCAATATAATGCACATTGTTCTCGAGTGGTTTTTCTTTATCCGGAAGAATGCGGTAAGAATTGATAACCCATCCGTTCTGCACTTCTTTCCACGAAAAATCGTTCGGGTCGTGGATATTAACCTCTTTCTTGCCGAATTTGCGATCGCTCGTGACAGTGAATGAATCCACCAGTTTGAGTGTACCGTCACGTTTCGCGTTTTCCACATACGCGGCGGAAAACGGAATCTTGGTGATGTCTGCCAGAGGATAGATCATGCGAATCGAGTAGGATTTCCTGCCGGACGCAAAGAAATATTCGTATTCTTTGCCGCGCATTTCCGGCGGCATTTCGCCTACCATATCCACGAACTGGTTGTACGAACTGACATATTGGAGACGCCGCAGGATCCACAAGGCTATCTGCTCTTCCTTAAGCAGACCCTCTCGGAAACCTTTAAACCAGTCGATAAAATCAGAATCCTGCATATTCCGATAGCTAAGGAGAGCGTCGGCCGATTTTGCCTGGTTTTCCAACACTTTTTTGGCATCCTCAACTCCGATAGATTCGGGGTGCAATGTCCACATACCTTTTTCCTTGTCGAATTTGCCGATTATATGAAGTTGTGCCCTCGCAACCGCGACTTTAGCCTGGCGCCTCGTGTATTTAAATTCGCCTTTCTGATCAGTCGCAATCTCACGCCCCGCGATGACAAATGGAAGCGCGCAGGAGCTGCCAAAAACCAAAGTAATAGCAAGCCAAAAAAACGCCCATACTTTAAACATAAATGTGCCCTTTCAAAGTACTCGTGCCTATATCCAGCTTAAAGAATATAAAAAAGAGTGTCAATGCACACTCTTTAATAACGCGTGAGAACTTCCGAATATTCGAAGCAGGGTGAACTTGGCTTCCCAATCTCCGCTTTTAGCACTTTCGATGACGGGATTCACGGTCGCGATAAATTGCTTCCGTTCCGCTTCATTCATTTCGAAAAGTCTCGAATTAACCGGACATACGGACATGCCGCCGATGTCTTCCACCTTTGAAAGATCACTGAAAAACTTTGTAGGGCTTCCAGTTTTTTCCAGAGTTTTTTTGGCGAGAAGAGCAATGCGACCCGCGTCCTCTTCCTTGTCCAGCCACTGCTTTGTCTGAACAGACGCAGAGATAACGTTGCCATTTTCATCCTTCTTGTTCGGATCAAAAATACCTGCAGGCTCATAGCGCAGAGCGAACATTATTCTGAAAGCCGCGGACGTATCGCAAAATTTCGTGTTCACCGTGATCCAAAAATACGGGTCTGAATAGAATTGCATCAGAAATCCGTCATTCGGGTCCATTATGAATCGCAGGAGCTCTTCCTTTATTGCTTTAACGGTTTTGATCTGCGCCAGGTATTCCGCGCGGCTGATATCAATTAATCCAAATTCGCCGGGACGCATTCTTCTGATGGCTTCTTTGAAATCGTATCCCCAATATGTATCAACCTCGTCACGAAGCACGGCATCGTACGGATGAAAAAGATAACCTAGCACACCGCTTGTGGTCAAATTGGCGAACATCTCAAGATCGTAGTAAATGTCCAAGGGCGTTCCCTGAAGATAGGGATTCGTGTGGACAAATTCATGGGAAGTAATTGATGTTCCTCCGGCCACGTACTCATACATCATGCCCAAAAGATCCACGGACACGTACCTCTCCGCTCCGGGAGTTTTCCAGTTGGCAAATCCTCCGCCGAAACCGTGGGGCCCCACCATAAAAACATCGGGCAAAAAATCTTTCGCACGCGCGTAAGGAACGGGCAGAATATCGCTCACTTTGAGTTGCGCCGAACCGGCCAGTGGCTGGTCGAGCTTTTTGCCGTAATCGGGATCATCCAGAAGCTTTTCGCGTGCGCGTAAAACGCCTTCAGTAAGATTAATTTTGGCGTAGTCTCGGACGTTTTTGGCGGCCGCGGTTTCGATGGTGTATTTAACGTATTCCTTCACCGCTTCGAACTGAGCCCAACCCAGCACTCTTTTCACATCGGCCCATTGGGAATCCGACAAAGAGCCCACTCCCCACTGCGCTTTGAATTTATCGTGAAAGGGTGAAAATTCTGCCAAATTCTTCTCGCCTTGCCTCGACCAAAAAGTATACATTTGGTCGACAGAAAAAATGTGGTGGGTATAAAATATCGAAATTTTCTTTCCCGAAACCTCAAGCACGGTCTGTAGCGCCCTGTTGCCAACCAGCCGATAATCCGGAGCGGACTTGTCCATAACTCCGGCGTAATTATCGCCGTAGAATTCCATAGCCGTAGACCAGAGCTTACGATGCTCAAGCATCTGCTCGTATTCATCGGTTTTCTGCTCCAGCCCCAGCAAAAAATGGGGTTTGGAAGGTATTTTGGATATCTCATCGAAAACTTTAGCCGGAAGGCGCGACTGCACTTTTGCGATGTCGAGCGAAAGTTCGACCGGTTTTTCAGACGAATAAGCGATTCCGGTATAGCTAAGAACACAAAACATAACCGCAAAAACAGCAAAACTAGACAACTTCATATGTTACCTCAAATCAAGTTACGCTCTATTATCAGCCTAGCAGAGGTAAAGATGAAGTCAAATAAGTTATGCTATTCTTCTTCGGGCTCCGCAAGAGCTTCGATTTTTTTGAGATATTCTTTCCGGTATCCAGTGCCAGCCGGTATCAAGCGCCCGATGATGACATTCTCTTTAAGGCCGCGCAACCTGTCCTCTTTCCCTTCCACGGCCGCGGAAGTAAGCACGCGCATGGTCTGCATGAAAGATGCCGCCGAAAGAAAACTATCGGAAGTTAAAGCGACATTAGTGATGCCCATGATGAGCTGGACCGCTTTAGCCGGTGTTTTTCCTTCTCTCCTCGCCTTGCCGTTCTCTTCCAAAAGCCTTCCTTTTTCGACTATTTCCCCCATGGTTAGATTTGTCGAGCCTGAGTCTTTTACCCTTACTCTGGAGAACATCTGACGAACAACCACTTCAATATGTTTGTCGTTGATGGTAACTCCCTGGAAAGTGTACAATTTTTGTACTTCAAGCAAAATATAATTCTGCACCGCTTTCACTCCCGCTATTCCAAGCAAAGGTTTTACGTCCGCCGCTCCTTCGGTAAGCAAAGCTCCGGCTGCAACTTTTTCTCCAACGGCAACTAGCAAAGTTTTGCCGAAAGGTATCAGGAATTCGGAAACCGTTTTCTCGCCTTCTTTATCCGGAAGCACTTTAACTATCTTGTCGCGACTTTCGTCATCAGCCTCAACTATATCCAAAACTGTTCCGGCAACGGTCGAAATCACGGCTGGAACTTTCGGCGTACGCGCTTCAAAGATTTCTTCCACACGGGGAAGACCCATCGTGATGTCAGCGGCTCCCGCTATACCTCCGACATGGAAAGTTCTCATGGTAAGCTGGGTTCCCGGCTCCCCGATGGCCTGCGCAGCAACTACCCCCACAGCCTCACCGAGTTTTACCGGCGTATTTGACCCCAGGTCGTAACCGTAGCAAAGCTGGCAGATGCCCTGGGCAGATTTACACGAGACCGGCGAACGAAGCACAACACTGGAAACATTGGCGGCCGCAATAACTTCCGCGTCCGCAAAGGAGAGAAGATGCCTTTTCTTAAAAATAATCTTTTCAACAACAGCATCTACTACATCTTCCGCGAGAACGCGTCCGACTATCCTGTCACCGAAACTTTTACCCAATTTTTCAGAATCGGACCGGAGCACGATCAGCCCTTTTTCATCCTTGCAATCCGGCTCCGTGATAATAATGTCCTGGGAAACATCAACCAAACGCCTGGTGAGATACCCAGCAACGGCTGTTTTCAAAGCGGTGTCGGCCGTACCTTTACGGGCGGCGTGAGTGGAAATAAAGTACTCAAGTACGTTTAAACCCTCTTTAAAACTTGAGAGAATAGGAAGCTCGATGGTTCTTCCGGAAGGGTTCACTACGAGTCCTTTCATGCTCGCTATCTGGTTTATCTGGTTCCAATTGCCTCTTGCCCCGGATCCCACCATATAATGGATAGGCCCGTAATTATCCAGAACCGACGGAGTTTTTTCGTCCACCTCTTTTTTAACGCTCGTCCAGATCGTAATGATTTTTTCATACCGTTCACGGTCGGTCAAAAGACCGTCATTGAACTGCTCTTCAACCACGTGAGCCGCTTTTTTCCCTTCCTCCACTATTTCCGTTTTTTCGGCGGGAGTTTTAATGTCATCCATACCCCAGCTGATGCCCGAATATGTGGCGTATTTGAATCCCAAATTCTTGATGTGATCCAGGATGGGTGGAGTGGCGTCAATGCCGTATTTTTGGATAAGGTCTGAGATTATCCGTTCGATATCTTTCTTCTTTATTTCTTTGTTTAGATAGGGATAATCGCTGGGGATAACGCTGTTGAAAATAAGCCTTCCGACCGTAGTTTCAAGAGCGTCTTTCGCCACCAGCTGGTACTTCGGGGTTTTGGTTATTTTCACCGATATTTGAGCGTTCAAGTTAACCAGGTCGTAATCAAAAGCCAAAATTGCTTCATTGGGACTCGCAAAAAACTTTCCCTCCCCTTTGGCTCCTTCGTGCACCCGGGTAAGGTAAGAAATCCCCATAACCATATCCTGCGTGTGAGTGACTACCGGAGTACCGCTTCCGGGCTTCAGCAAATTCTTTACCGACGCAATAATGTCGCGCGCTTCTCCCTGCGCTTCTTCGGTGAGAGGCACGTGGACAGCCATCTGGTCTCCGTCAAAGTCAGCGTTGAAGGCCGAGCAGACCAAAGGATGCAATTGTATGGCATTGCCTTCAATCAGTATCGGCTGGAAAGCCTGGATACCCAGCCTGTGCAAGGTCGGGGCGCGGTTTAGAAGCACATATTTATGCTGAATAACTTCTTCAAGACATTCCCAAACTTCCGGAATCAGGTCGTCAATGAGCCTTCCCGCTCCTTTTATGGTGTGGGCCAATTCCCTTGCCATCAATTTATGTATGACAAACGGGCGAAAAAGCTCCAAAGCCATATGCTTCGGAAGACCGCACTGGTGCATTTTGAGATCGGGACCGACGACGATAGCGGAGCGTCCTGAATAGTCCACGCGCTTACCCAGGAGGTTCTGGCGGAATCTGCCCTGTTTTCCTTTGAGCATATCGGCTATAGACCTCAAAGGCCTTTTTTGTGCCTGGGACGTAGCGGCCGGCCCCTGGCTTCTTTTTATTGAATTATCCAAAAGTGAATCAACGGCTTCCTGAAGCATTCTTTTTTCGTTCCTCACGATGACTTCCGGAGCGCGCAGTTCCAATAATTTTTTGAGCCGGTTATTGCGGTTAATGACGCGCCTATAGAGATCGTTCACGTCAGAAGTTGCATGCCGACCGCCTTCAAGCTGCACCATGGGGCGAAGCGCCGGAGGAATTACGGGTATTTCCGTCAAAAACATCCATTCCGGTTTTACACCGGACCGGATGAAAGACTGCACGAGACGAAGGCGCGTCATAACTTTTTTCTTCACAAGCGGAGCCAATTCTTCCCCGAGCTGCGTCTTCAATTTTTCTGCAAGCAGGGAAAGATTTACTTCACCGCAAATCTTTCTTAAGGCTTCCGGGCCGATACCGGCTTCGAATAAGTTAGCGTACTTCATGCTGAGCTTCCTGTATTCAAGCTCTGAAATTATCTTCCGCGGGGCCAAATTTTTAAGCTCCCCTCTCGCATTTTCCAGTGCGGTTTTCAAAGCGTCCTTGCTGCCCTTTATCGACGCGGATTTTAATTTGAATTCCTTATCCAAAGACTTGAGCGCGGCTTCTTTAGCTTTTTCGTCAACAGTAATTATTATGTATCCTCCGAAATATATCACCTGTTCCAGGTCCTGTGCCGCGATATCCAGCATCATTCCTATCCTCGAAGGAACGCCTCTTAAGAACCAGATATGCGAAACCGGCGAAGCTAGACTTATATGCCCCATCCGTTCTCGCCTGACGACCGAACGTGTAACTTCCACTCCGCATTTGTCGCAAACAATACCCTTGTACCTTACGCGCTTATACTTGCCGCAATAACATTCGAAATCTTTTTGAGGACCGAAAATGCGCTCGCAAAAGAGGCCGTCCTTTTCGGGCCTTTGCGTGCGGTAATTAATGGTTTCGGGTTTCGTAACCTCGCCTCTGGACCATGATAAGATTCGCTCGGGGGAAGCGAGTTTGATCACCAGCGCTTTAAAATCTTTTATGTTTTGATCCATTGTTTTTTGTTTTAAGCAGTAGGCTCTTCAATAAATTCCTCGACCACAAGTCTTTCTCTTTGTTTCAATTTCTTTTTCTTCTTCACATCCTCTTCTTCTAAATCTTCGAAATCTTCCGGCTGCGCCTCGACGCCTTTAAGATCAATGTCCATAGCCAAGCCCTTAAGCTCATTTAAAAGCACGTGAAAACTCGCCGGCACGTTTGGAGCTCTGAAAGGCTCGCCGCGCACGATGGCGTCGTAAGCAGCGGCTCTTCCCAGAACATCATCTGATTTTATGGTCAACATTTCCTGCAAAGTATGGGCGGCTCCATAGCCTTCAAGCGCCCATACTTCCATTTCTCCGAATCTCTGCCCCCCTCCCTGGGCTTTTCCTCCCAAAGGCTGCTGAGTGATCAATGAGTACGGACCAATGGAGCGCATGTGAATCTTGTCCTCCACCATGTGCGAAAGTTTCAACATGTAAATTTGACCAACCGCAACTTTCTGCTCGAATTCCTTTCCGGTGCGTCCGTCAAAAAGCTTAACCTTTCCGCTCGAAGGAATGCCGGCTTTGGCCAATTCCGCCTTTATTTCGGTTTCGGTGGCGCCCAAAAGCGCGGGAGTTATGGCGTGATATCCGAGTTTCTCGGCGGCCCAGCCCAAATGGGTTTCCAGGATCTGCCCGATATTCATACGTGAAGCAACCCCCAGCGGATTCAGAATTATATCAACCGGAGTGCCGTCCTCGAGAAAAGGCATGTCTTCCTCCGGCAAAATACGGGAAATGACGCCTTTATTTCCATGCCTTCCGGCCAGTTTGTCTCCCACCGATATCTTCCTCATTTCGGCCACTTCTACCCGGACCTGTTTTATCACGCCGGTTTCCAATTTATCGCCTTTTTCCCGTGAAAATACTTTTATCCCCACCACACGGCCCCGCTTGCCGTGAGGCATCCGGAGCGATGTGTCTTTTACGTCGCGTGCTTTTTCCCCGAAGATGGCGCGCAGCAGTCTTTCTTCAGGAGTCAGATCAGACTCTCCTTTGGGAGAGATTTTGCCGACGAGGATGTCGCCGCTTCTCACTTCCGCGCCGATGCGAACGATGCCGTCCTCATCCAGATCTTTTAATTTTTCCTCGCCGACGTTCGGAATGTCATGGGTCGTTATTTCCGGCCCGAGTTTAGTGTCTCTTACTTCCACGGTAAAATCTTCCGCGTGGATCGAGGTGAAAATATCATTTTTTACGAGGCGGTTCGAAAGGATGATCGCGTCCTCAAAATTCGAGCCTCCCCAGGAAAGGAACGCCACAAGCAAATTTTGCCCAAGCGCAAGATGCCCCCTGTCCGTGAGAGAAGTATCGGCCAGAACGTCGCCTTTTTTCACTTTATCTCCGAGCTGCACAATGGGGCGCTGGTGAATAACCGTGGTCTGGTTGGACCTCGCAAAATTGATCAAAGGCCAGGTCTTTTCTTTTCTTCCGCTTTTTACGGTTATTGAACTCGCATCAACCGCGCTTATCACACCGTCTTCTTCCGTAATTATCAGCCTTCCCGAATCCCGGGCCGCTTTCTCTTCAAAACCCGTCCCAACCAAAGGAACCTGCGGTTTTATGCAGGGAACCGCCTGTCGTTGCATGTTGGAACCCATCATGGCGCGGGTCGCATCGTCGTGCTCCAAAAATGGGATGAGTGAAGTCGCAATACTGAAGGCCTGCTGGGGAGACACATCCATATAGTCCACTTCGTTCCGGGAAATGATGGAAGGTTGCCCCTTTGATCTTCCTTCTACTTCTTCATCTAAGATATTCCCTTCTTTATCTATGGCAATTCCGGCATGAGCTATCTTGTGCCTCGCCTCTTCAAAAGCCGTAAGACTATGAATTTCTTTGGTGGCTTTTCCGTTTACAACTTTTATATACGGGGTTTCCAAAATTCCATATTCATTAATAGTGGCATACCCCGCCAAATGGTTGATTAACCCGATATTCGGACCTTCAGGGGTCATAATGGGGCAAAGCCTTCCGTAATATGAAGGATGCACATCTCTGACCTCAAACCCCGCGCGCTCGCGGGTCAGGCCTCCGGGGCCCAAAGCGGACACCCTTCTTTTGTGCTCGAGCTCCGAAAGGATGTTTATCTGATCCATGAACTGCGAGAGCTGGTTCGTCATGAAAAACTCGGAAAGTATCGCTGAAAACGGCCTGGCGTTGATAAGCTGAACGGGAGTAAGGGTCGTCACGTCCAGAGTGGACATTCGATCCTGAATCGTTCTCTTCATGCGCGTAAGCCCTACCCTCAGCCTCTGCTGAAGCATTTCCCCGACGGAACGGATACGGCGGTTCCCTAAGTGATCGATATCATCGGGCTGGGCGTGTGAATTGTTGTTAAGGTTGATTATTTCCGAAATGATGGCGATAAGGTCCTCAGTATCCAGCTGCCTGGGATTCCCTGTTTTTTTATCCGCCAACTGCGGAATGCGCTGGACTAGTTTATACCTCCCCACCGGAGAAATATCATACCTTTCGGGCTTAAAAAGGGAGCTGACTAGCTCGCGAGCATTATCTATGGAAGCGAGCTCACCCTGCCTTATTCTTTTGAAAATCTCAACATAGGCTTCATCCGCGTTTTTGGTTGCATCTTTTTCCAACGTCTGCTTTATGTATTTGACTTCGCCGGTATCGGCGTTCTTGAAAGCCTCCAAAATATCTTCATTCTTTTCCAGGTCGAATATCCGGAAAAGCGCCGTAACGGCTATTTTGCGTTTCCGGTCAATGCGGACGTAAATTGCGCCGTCCTGCTCGGTATCAAATTCCAGCCAGACACCGCGCATGGGAATTATTTTTGCTCCGAAGTTCCGCTTCGTCCTGAAAGAAGAACCGGGCATGAAATAAACCCCGAAAGAACGCGCAAGCTGCGAGACCACCACCCGCTCAATGCCGTTTATTATGAAAGTCCCTCGCGGGGTCATTAACGGAAAGTCGGCAAGAAAAATTTCCTGCTCTTTTTTTTCTCCGGTGCTTTTTGAATTCAATCTAACTTTTACCCTAAGAGGAGCTTCATAGGACAAATTGTTGACCCTGGCATGCTCTTCGTCGTATCTTGGTTCGTCGAAAGAAAAATCCAAAAAATCAAGCGAAAGTTCCGCTCCCGTATAATCCGAAATTGGAGATATTTCTTCAAATATCTCCTTCATACCTGTCTTCAAAAGCCATTCGTAAGACGCGGTCTGCATCCTGACGAGATCCGGTAAAGGTACGGAGGGTTCTCTATACTTAGAGAAGTATTTTTTTTGTATCATGGCGCGGGTTAGTTTTGCTTGGAGAATCGCAAAACTTTTTTTATTATTAAAATTAATAAATAATTTTTTCAGCGCGAGGCTGACCAGCTTTTACTGGAAAAAGTAACAAAAAAGAACCCCTCCCCTATTTTGCTCTAAAATTTAACAAAACAATTGGGGCTTAACCATCCAAAAAATCTATATAGCTAAATGCTTTTTCGCATTCAAGGCGTTGGGCTTTATTTTACATCACCCGATGCTTTTTACAAGGGGCAGTTATCCACTGCGGGGTAAGTGTAGCACCCCTGCTAATAATGTCAATAGGCTTTAGGCTGCCCGGGCCGGTTTACGCTCAAAATTAAACCAGCTGACTAAAAGCGCGCTCGCCACGAAGATGGAGGAATATGTACCAAAGAAAACTCCTACCAGCATGGCCAATGTGAAGTATTTGACCGACTCTCCCCCCAGAAAGAACAGGAATGCCAAGACCAGGACTACTGTAAACGAGGTATTAATCGAACGCAATATAGTGGATCGGATGCTTTTTTCCACAACATTCTCAAAATCAGCGCTTCCCGCTCCCGACCTGTTCAACGTTTCCCTTATCCGATCAAAGACGACGATGGTATCGTGCACTGAAAAACCTAGAATGGTAAGGAGCGCCGTCACAAAAAGCGTATCTACTTCAATGCCGTAGAAATGCCCCAGAACGGAAAATAGCCCCATCGGGATGGTGATGTCGTGAATTAAGGCGACAATCGCCGCGATGCCGTACTTCCATGAAGCCATCGGGCGGGATACTTTTCTAAAAGCCCACGAAAGATAAATAACTATCATTAAAATAACAAGCGCTACTGACCACATGGACCTTTTTCTTAATTCGGAGCCTATAGTCGGGCCTATCGAACTGAACCTTTTTTCGGTTACATCGCCCAAGGATTTAAGCCCCGAAAGAACTTCCTGATGCTCGTTCTCGTTAAGATCTTTCAGTTTCAAAATAACGCCTTTTTCGCCAGTAGGCTGCGCCACGATGTTTTCAAGCCCTTTTGATTTAAGAGCCAAAATAATGTCTTCATTGGCGGGGCGTTCCGCGGCAAACTCAGCTTCGATCAGGGAGCCCCCGGTAAAATCAATCCCAAGCTTAAGGCCCCAGAGAGCAAGACTTACCAAACTTAGTGCTATCAGGGCACCGGAAACGGCGTAACTTATTTTTCTTGAACCGATTATTGTCATCGAAATTAGATTATCACAAACCGGTTACGGTATCAATCGCGCCTAAATAATCTGTGGCGTAAATTACCGCAAGCCCCACCGCTATCAAAGCTACCAAACCGACAAAGAATTTCCAAAAATGTCTGCCCAATAAGCCCATGCGTTAATTTTACTCTATCCATGCGAGCCTTCAAATGTCCTAAACTTAGTTTAGGACATTATAGCTCCTGGAGTTCCCTAGCAATCGCGCTATTGCCAGGGTCCAATGACAAGGCTTTTTCGTAGTATTTCCTGGCTTTTGCGTTGTTTCCAGTGTCTCTATAGTAGCCTGCCAGATAAATGAGCAGATCAAGGTTGTTCGGATTCTTTTCCAGGCCCGCCAGCAATATATCATCGGCCTCTCCGGATTTTGCCTTGAAATCATATCTGTAGAGGTCGCTAAGTTCGCGATAACTAGCCACCAGATCCGGCTTGTTGGCGCTCGCCCGCAAAAAGTTCTTCTCCGCCAACTGCGGATTCTTCAGATAATAGCGGTAAAGAAACCCCAAATTATTGAACGAGATGTAATTTTTCGGCTTGATGGCGCCGGCGTATTCCCAGACCAAAGCTGCGCCTTCGTAATCTCCTGCCACTTGATAAAGACCTCCCAATTCTATCCATGAATCCGCCAAAGTTGGATCTTTTTTCAAAATACCGGATATTTCTTTTATTTTGTCTGTCATCTTTATTTTCTGATCTTCCGGAAGATTTGCCGTTATTGTCACTTTTCTATCCAAATCCGGAACCGGTAAATCGGCCTTTTCTACCTCTTCCAGGATCAATTCTCCGTTTTCGTTTATTGTCTCCACTAATTCTTGTTCCTCTGCGGTTCTCTCAGCATTCTTCGGCGAATATAGTCTGCCACCGCCCCAAATGAAGTAACCGGCAGAAAAAGCCAAAAAACTTATCATTAATGCCGAAACCAGCATCAATATTTCTTCTTTTTTCTCAGTTTCCATAGTAGATGAATTATAAACCGGAGTTTTTTTAAACACAATATCAAAAGCCCCCTTTAAAGGGGGCTTTTGATTCAAGCTAGCAAGTCACAAGCAAGCTAGACCTGTCCGCCTGAGGCGGGTTATTTATTCAAGACTTGAGGAGTCATGTTCGAGGTCGGTAGACCTGTCACTCTGAATCCGTTGGTCCAGTCATTCGTCAGCAAGTCAGCAGTTGTTGTGGAAAGCGGTGACCATAGGAAGTCATCATCCGTTATTCCACGCAAGCTGGCATACCGGGTCATTTCTCCAACCTGGCCTCCACCTGGCAAATAAGCCTGGTGTGCAACCGGGAAAGCCGCATCACCTTGCAACTGGAACGAAGTAGCATCACCTGTCGCGTCAACGTTAGTCAAGTTGACCTGCGCCGCAAAGTACAACGTTTGACCTGATGAGATTGTCAAAGTCGTTGTTGCATTAGCGGAAGTGGTAGGCTCAACAACCAAGTCTCCTGTCGTAGGCTCATTATTCGTGTTCAAATCCTTATCAGTCTCCATCAACCTACCGTCAGCTCTTCCAGACACGGTTATTGGGTTTCCAAATCCTGAGTCGGAGAAAGCATAAACGTTCAGAGATGCTGCGTTAACCGAAGTAGTGGACATGCGGATAGTAAACCTGGCAACTGAAACGTCACCGTTGTTTGCCGTCACACTCCAGCGCATTACCTGATTGATACCGTTAACCAAGCTGGAAGTCATGTTGAGCCTGGCCATTGTCGGGTAAGCCTTCATTATCCTGACTCCGTCTGAAGCTGTGTCAGAACCGGTAGGAGTAATGTTGGTTCCCGATGAAAGCCCGGATCCGTATGTTCCGTCGGTAAGACCATCGGAATCGGCATCGTAGTCAACCTTGAGGAACTCTCCGGAACGGGTAATTGGGCCGGATACTGAGATTCCTCCGATAACACCTTTCACGACTAGCACTTTGGAACCGTCTCTCGGCACTGAAAATGCGCCAGTAGACAAGAGCGAGGAAGTCGCGTAGTCTCCCGTCGGGAAGACCGCGGTTCCAATCTGGGTTCCATCAGTCGTGTGTAAGGTGATCTGGCGATTAACCAAGTTATCAGGTGTATTTGAGGCAACACCGTTCAATTCAAACGCCACGCGCTTCAGATCAATGTCTTCATTGGTTGCCGAGAATTTTATTCTCGCCAATTCAACAGTTTGACCGGGAGCTACTATGGTGTATGTCGGGCTTCCGGCGTCAATCACTACAGCCAGTGAACCACCGCTCGTGGCAGTCATCAATTGACCGTTGGCGTCATTGAACGTTTCGGTAATTGTCTGTCCGCTAGTAAGGCCGGTAGCGCCCGTGAAGTCGGCATTCTGGGCAGCATCGATACCCCAGAGGTATTTACCGGTAGCGCCGCTTGCGATGTTACATTTCAGAGCAAGCGTCTTGGAAGTTCCCTTTGCAAAGGTGTATCCACCGCTAGTGAATGTAAACAAAGTTGTGGAAGCTGCTGAAGACGGGTCTTTGGAAGAAGTTACAGTGGACGCACCGTCATAGAGGGCACAACTCGTAAGATCTGTCGCGGAACCCACCGCTACTCCGTTAACCAACGGTACGCTGGTCATTCTCACATCTTCTCCTGAAGCAGTCGTGTCGAAGATGTAGTTGGCAAACGTAAATCCTTGGTTTCCGGCTACAACGTTCTGAGCGATCGGGTTTGAGGATACGCTCACCGTCAATGCGCCGGTCTTTAAGGTCATCAGGTTAAGAGTGATAGCGGATGTCGGTGAAGGAGTCCTGGTGACTCCCGTAACGGTACCCGTTACGGTTGCCCAGTCAGCACTCGGGGTTGTGGAAGCTTGGATTGTGTAGTTGTTTGGAATGTCTGTACCAAACTTCGATTTCAGGTAGTAAATATTCTCTCCCACCGGGAAAGTAATAGTATCGCTGAACACTACGGAACCATGCCCGGCACTAGTAGTATTAGCGCTATCGGCAGCTGAACCGTCAACCGGTCCGGCTACGACTGCTCCCGAAGAGTTAACCAAAGTAACATTGGTTAAGTCGTTAACATCAGCATTTCCAGTTGTTCCATCCGCTGTACCGTTTAAGATGGATACGTTGAATCCAATTCTTCCTACTGAGATAGGCTCACCTTTTACGGTTACCAACATGGCACCCAACGGCTGGTCAGCCAAGTTGGATGAAATGTTCTGAGCCGGAACTGTGTTGGAGTTCGCAACTGTTATCGAACCACCGGTCACTGATACCTCATCGGCATCGTACCAGGGGTCTTCTGTCGAGCTGAAAGCCGCTGTGTCGTCAGTCGGGTCGGTGAGTCCGGTTTGCGGAGGAGTAATTCCGTATCCGTAGGTTTCACCCACGACCTGAATGTCTCTCCTTTTCGCAAGGTCGAAGTCGATGGTACGTCCGGAACCTCCGGCAATATCACCCTTTATGTACACTTCTTTTGAGTAACCTTTGTCGATAAGGATTCCCTTTCCGGCGTTGTCACCGAAAACTGAAGTGTAATATTTGCCGTCTGAACTTACTACGGCGTCATAGGCCGTTCCGTCCACGTAGGTCTTGATGTTAGCCAAGTCCGAAGCGGAAGCGGAACCGGTCTGGTTCCATCTGATCGATTTCAAGTAAACTTTCTCGGCTGAACCGGCAGTGATTTTAACTGACGAGAAAATGTATGCCGTGTCGCCTACTTTCTTTGAAGGGCTCGCGTCACCCGGGTCGAGAGGACCTCTTCCCATGGTTACTGAACCGATAGTCACTGAAGCGTTGACCGTGTGGCCCGCGCCAGTTATCGGTAATGAACCCGTTACCGGAAGGGAAGAGTTCACGCTCACCAAAGTGAGGAACGCAACCTGTCCTGCGTAGTTGGATTCATCCGCGGCGTTTCCTGCCAAAGTCATCGTGCGGGTTGTGCCCGCTTTTACTACGAATGGCTCGGTAAGAGTTGCCTGGTGAGTCGAGTTCAAAGTTTTGCTGTTTCCAACCTGTGCTCCCATTTCGTCCAAGAGAACAACGCTGGAGAAAGCCGCATCACTGGACAAACCTGTTCTTTCAACAACCAATGAGTTGACCGTCACGTCCGAAGCGGCCGGAGCGGTGAATCTCAAAACTGTGAAAGGAACATTTGAGGCTGTCGCAGTTCCGTTTCCCGGGAACAAGCTAGCTGAAGGCTGTGTGCCCGCCGCTACCGCCAAAGTGCCGGCTGGAGCCGGTACCGGAGCTGGTGTGCCTGGTACGCCCGGAGTTCCGGGAACTGATGCCACTAATGAACCGTATTTTGCTTGTGAAATAGCGCCGAAATATCCGACTGCCGGCGCAACACCGTTGGCCGCCTGCCATTTCGCAACTGCCGCTTTGGTCAAAGAGCCAAAATATTTTGACTCACTGCCGGGTGAACCGGCTCCGCTTGCGGCAACTTGATGTCCGGCAGAGTTCAAATATTTCTGCAAGCACATCACATCATCACCCGTTGAGCCTACCGTGAGGTTGCGAGTGAAAGTGCAAGCTGCTGATGAAACTGTTCCGCCACCGGATAATTGAGCTTGAAGTGCAGCGATCTGGGCAAGCAAAGCGGTGATCTGCGCCTGAAGATCAGCCGTAGTCTGCGCTTGTGCCACGAAAGGCATAAGCGATCCGCCTACCAACCAAAGACCGGTTGTCAAACTCAACACAATAGAAGTTACTTTTCTTCCCATTTTGTGTCGTTTATTCATGATTAATTTTTTCTGTTAATTTAATTCCGGCGATAAATATTTTCGACAAAATTATTTTTCGCCGGCTCTTTACAAAACTGTTCTAATAATTTTTTCCGTCTAGGAGCATGAGCCCTAACCATAGTCGACCGGGCATCAAACTCCGTTTTTTGCTAATTAATTTTTTCAGCAACAATAATCAACCGTCCAACAATTAATATTTTTTTTTCAAAGTTCGTTCAGCTCAGAAGCTATTCGCTTCTGGCAACCACCCCTTTTTTCTTGATTCCCGCGAGGTGCGGTTGCCATAAGCCAACAACTAAGCCAAAAAAATGGCTTAATCCCCTTTCACAATCTACTTCAACCCAGTCATCAGCTTACTATAATATTATACAATAGGCAGGCTTATTGAAAGCAAGCTATTGTGGATAACACTTTAGCTTAAAATAAAGCTAAAAAAAATGCAAAGGCCTCCCCTGGCAAGCTTGGCAGCTAACCCACAAAATACCTCCTCCAGCGTTTCTCGCCGCTCATTTTAAGTATATTTCCCGTAACCATGGAGTTTAGCTCCCTTTGGACAGTTTTCTCAGAAATTGCGCCCTGGAATAGCTTAGACAAATCCCCTACACTGGAAGGCCCATTGGCCTTCAATGCGGTTAAAATAGTACCCCGCCGCTCCACGTTTCGCTGGCCAAAATCAGCCGGCACACCATTTTCGTGAACTGGTTTTATATACTTAGCCTCGATCTTTGCCTCAATTTTTTTCTCTACATTTTTTTCTCTCTCTTCCGGGATTTCAATTTTTGCCTCAAGTTCTTTTTTTATGCTGTCTGATATAGCTTTGTCCGTTATAAAGTCCGATAGCAACAATTGTCCGTTATCATTTCTATGAGCAGAAACCCGGTCGTGCAACGCCAAATATTCACGATGAAGAACCTCAAAATTCTTTCCGGAAATGAACGAGCCGGAAGATGCCAACTCCAACTTTATAAAGAGATCGTTGATCAAACCTTCCAGTTTTCTCAATTGCTGAGTTTGTTCGTGGGAAGCGCCTTCCCGGGTAGCGGATATGATATTTAAAATTTCCAGGGCGTTTTGCCTGAGAGACCATTTGAGCGGTTCGCCGTCAAAAAAAAGTTCCGTTGTACGATAAAGAGCCTCAGTAATTTTTAGCGCTCTTTCTTTGATGTCTTTCAGGTTTGTGTATGCTTTATCCATGTGGCTCCGCTTTATGGGCATAGTTTACTTGAAAATATGATATCGGTCAAGTGGTGAACATGGGGTGAAGCCGTAATACAATTTAGCGATGGCGCGACCTCAAGACAGTGATTCGAATCCGCCAATAATCAATGCTCCGGGACAGGGATTCGAACCCCAGTTTCCGCGTCCAGAGCGCGGCGTCCTACCACTAGACGATCCCGGAATGTTTCAGATTCACTTTACTGAAAAATTGTCTTCCTGTAAACCCGGACGGCCTGAAATTATTTCTCGTGCTAAAATAAAAACATGAGATTAAGACGTTTCTATTCTATAGCACATGTATTGATTTTGTCCCTGATTATTTTTTTTATTGCAGCGCGCTTTATTCATTCAGACGCATATATCGGCCCTGTTTTGATAATTCTCGCAATTTTATCGGTTGTGTCTTTTAGAGTTTTTTCTTCTCAAAAGCATTCAATAACTCCTGATATTATTTTTGGAATTATAGACAATGGCTTTTTGGCGGCATTCGCAATATTCGGCGGGGAAGTTGCGGGGGTGGCGGGAGCGGTCATCGGAGGAGTAGTGGGAAACGCTATCACGGACGGTATCGCCGGCATCTTTGAAGGTTATTGGGCTGAACGCTCAACTTTGGACACGAGAACGATTCTTGGGTCCTCCATCGGAAAAATGGCTGGATGCCTTTTTGGAGCCGGGGCCGTT
Source organism: Candidatus Giovannonibacteria bacterium (assembly GCA_016176295.1). Lineage (GTDB taxonomy): Bacteria > Patescibacteriota > Minisyncoccia > UBA11713 > 2-01-FULL-45-33 > JACOXN01. The sequence continues at coordinate 32,434 of JACOXN010000005.1, read as the reverse complement.
CTATCATTATTTTACGCAGCGGGGTTTTAATATGTGGAAAGAACATCACTATCTTATTTTTTTAGCAGCTTTTGTCGGCGTACTGCTCGGCGCGTCTTTTTTTCTGCAGGAGTATTTTTTGAGAGCTGTGGACATCGTAAATTTTTACGCTTCCAGCCATCCTCTGCTCGCGGCTTTTATGTTCGTGGCGCTGGCCGCGGCATCAGTCATGCTCGGACCTTTCACCAGCGCGCCGCTTGTGCCATTTGCCGTGGCGCTCTGGGGCATGGATATTTCTTTAGCTCTCCTTTTTTCGGGTTGGCTTCTTGGGAATAGCGCTTCTTACGCAATCGGCTATTATCTCGGGCATCCGATATTAAGCAACATAGCTCCCGAAAGCAAGCTCAATAAATGGATAGATTTCCTTTCCAAAAAAGCGGATTACAAGCTATTATTCCTTTTCCGGCTCGCCGCTCCTTCCGAGGTAAGTTATGTTTTTGGGATGCTGCGCTACAATTTTTTTAAATTTCTCGCGATAGCCGTTCCAGCAGAACTACCATTCGCCATGTTCATTATATATACGAGCGGAGCCCTGGTTTCCAACAGTTGGCAAATAGTCGCAACTTTAAGCATCGCCGGGCTCGCTATTATAGCGGCCGCCGCATACACGCTTAAACAATCGGCCGATATTTAGACTTTTAGATATCTTCTCATCGCAAGAGCGGAAGAGAGAACTCCGATAGCGATTCCCACCAGAAGCAAAATGAAGGATATCTGCCAAATGTAAGACACGTAGTACCCGTAAATATCTATGCCGCCAAAAATCCCGGCTGTCCTTTTTCCGGCCCACAAAAGAAGCGGGTAGAAAGCGACTATTGTAAATAATGCCGAAATTACGCCGTGTATCACTCCTTCCACCAGGAACGGGCCGCGAATAAAAGAACGTGAAGCTCCGACAAGCTGCATGACGGAAATTTCGTCTTTGGAACTGTAGATTGCCAGGCGCACAGTATTATAGGCCACCATCAGCGCTATCAAAGCCAGTATCAAGCTTATCCCGAAGCCGACCAATTTTATGGTGCGCAATATGACCGAAAGCCGGTCGATCACCGATTGATTCAGGCGGTATGAGATGTTTTTAATACCCGGGCTTTTTTCATCAATTAGGTTTTGGAAACGTCCGGACTCAAGAAATACGCTTATCGCTTCAAAACGCGACGGGTCCACCGCCTGTATCTCCAAACTCGCGGGAAACGGATTATCCCCCACTATTTCTATGGTCTTCATATATAACTCGTCGCCCTTGTGGCGCTCTAAAAATTTATTGAGAGCTTCGTCGCGCGAAACAAATACCACCCCTTTTACGTCCGGAAGCTTTTCGAGGTTCGATTTAACCTCCAAAATGTCCCTTTCATCCGTATCCAGTTTGAAATAAGCGGTTATATCCACCTTTTCTTCCAAATTTGAAATCACCCCGTTTAGAAAAATACCGCCCACCAGCACGCTGCCCAACATAAACATAGTAAGCGAAATGACCAAAACAGTGGCCAGGCTGACAACGCCGTTCCTGAAAAAATTAACGAATCCGCCCTTTATTATCCTGCCAAAAGTGACTCTATCCATTTATAAAAAATATTAGCAGAAAAACTGCCTTTAGGCAAAATAAAAAAGGGTCAACTTTGAACCCTCTCTTTTTTGTACTGGTCCAGCAAACGTTTATTGGACCTGTGATTCGCGGCGCGCACGTGCGCCTTTCTGCGCTCACAGCGGTCGAAATTGATGTCGGCAATTTCAGGCAAATTTTTTACCATTCTGATTACGCTTTCCACCGACGCCAACCCTTTCAGTTCCGCCCTTTTCATTTGAGCGTAATTGCCGGTATATGCCCTGCAGCGACGCACGTTCAAAATGGAGCCGTCGGCTAACCGGAGCACTTGTGCGCCATCATACACTTTAGCTCCGCAACGGAAGTCGCCCTTTTGAAGAACCAGCGGAAAACGCTTTTGCCGAAGTAATCTGCCCCCGCATTTCAAAGAGATAAGCAGATAAACCGGCGCTTTCGGGTCTCTGATGTTCTCTTCCCAATCTTCTTCGCGTTCCCAACTGTAGGCTCGCCTCGGGTTTACCAAGTTCACATAGAGCATGACTCGCCCATCGACAGTTTTTTTCCGCCCGAAATGCCAGGCTGCGACATCAGCCCGGATGGCTTCGCCGGCCCACATTTTTTTCTGTCCGTCCCAGGCTTTAATCCAGGAAATGAAATAAAATCTGGCCGAGGCATGGCGGTGATTGCACCATTCCTTGTCCACCATATGAGCATCCTTCTTAACTTCCAGGTCCTTTTCAATAAAATCAGGCTTAGGAGAAGGAGACCCTTTGAAATACGCTATCTCCATCATGACGGTTTGTCCGCGCTTCAATTCCGAAGCTTCAGGTATTTTTGACATCGCTTTCCTCCATACAAAAAAGCCAATTTAATCTGGCAATAATATAACTTTTTTAGAAAAAAAGTCAAGCGCTACAGGACGTACCTTCCCTCGGCTTCGTCGCGGACCAGTTTTCCTTTTTCAATAGTGAGAACCCGGCGCTTGAGATAATTGATTATTTCTTTGTCATGGGTCGCGAGGATAACGGTAGTTCCCAAGTCGTTTATTTTTTCCAAAAGACGCACTATTTCCCAAGTATTCATCGGATCCAGATTGCCGGTGGGCTCGTCCGCAATAACGACTTCCGGAGCCACCACCAAAGCGCGGGCGATGGCCGCCCTTTGCTTTTCCCCTCCCGAAAGCTCGTGCGGAAAATGCCAGGCTTTGTCCATCAAGCCCACAAGTTCCAGAACCTGCTGGACGTCATGCGCGATATCATCCTCGGATTTTCCGGCGGCTTCCAAAGCGAAAGCCACATTTTCGTAAGCGGTCCTGTGCGGCAACAAGCGGTAATCCTGGAAAACCACGCCCATTTTTCTCCGAAGAAACGGCAGCTCTTTCCGGGATAATTTATGGATATTATGAGACTCAAAAAAAACGGAGCCGGAAGAAGGACTCTCTTCCGCCAATAAAAGTTTAAGCAAAGTGGATTTCCCGGCTCCAGAGCGCCCCACGATGGAAACGAATTCTTTGGGCGCTATCGAAAAAGAAACATCCTCCAAAGCGATGGAAGTCGGAGAATATACTTTTGAAACGTTGTCGAAATAGATCATAAAAATTAAATGGATAGTTCCGCATCTATAAATTTATCCAGGTCGCCGTCTAGTACTTTTTCCACATTCGCAGTTTCGTAATTAGTTCTGTGGTCTTTTACCAAGTGATAAGGGTGAAAAACGTAAGACCTTATCTGATGCCCCCATTCCGCCTGGGGCAAAGTTCCACCCCGGGCTTCTTTTTTTTCTGCGGCGGTCTTTTTTATCTCAAGTTCGTAAATCTTAGCTCTCAATATGGAAAGCGCGGCCTGCCGGTTCGCCTGCTGGGTCCTTTGTGCGGACGCATGGACTGAAATACCCGTGGGCTTGTGAAGTATCCTCACCGCCGTTTCACGCTTGTTCACATTCTGACCGCCCGCTCCTCCCGAACGCGCGAAAGTTATTTCCAGGTCGTCGGGGTTTAATTCCGCGTCCACCGGATCGGTTATTTCGGGCAGCACCTCCACCAGTGCGAAGGAAGTGTGTCTTCTTTTATTCGCGTCATAAGGCGAAATGCGGACCAGCCTGTGCACTCCGAATTCTTTTTTTAAATAACCATATGCGAACTCCCCTTCAATAACAGCCGAAGCGTTCTTCAGCCCGCCGAACTCATTGGGGTGCGTGTGCACGACGCTGAATTTCCAGCCTTTGGAAGCCGCAAATTTCTCGTACATCGAAAATAATATTTTCGCCCAGTCTTCCGCATCGTCCCCTCCCGCTCCCGAGTAAAGCGCCAGCACGGCGTTTCCGCGGTCGTATTTCCCGGTAAAAAGGGCCAATTTCTCCAGTTTCGCGAATTTATTTTCCAACTGCCGCGCCTCCTCCAGAAGTTCAGCGCTTTCCTTGAAGTCGCCCTGCGACAGATCCAACAAACTGCCGGCATCCGCCGTCAGCTCCTCCCAGGAGTTTATCTCCGATTTCAACGAAGATATGCGGCTTGTTATCTTCTGAGCTTCCAGATTATTATTCCAAAAATCCGGAGATTCGGTCAGGTATTCTAATTTCAAAAGATCTTCTTTCTTTTGGCGCAAGTCAAAGACGGTCCGCCGTACGGCGGATCTTATCTACTAACTCGGATATGGCAGCCCTGTCCCTGGGTTCCATTTTGTAATGATAGCAAAAAACGCAAAAAATAAAAAGACCTCTGGTTATCCAAAGGTCTGGATGAAAATCACAAATTTTCGATAAAATGCTTCTGTATGATCTGTTGTAATGCTGAATTTTTCGAAATAGCAAATCTCAAGCAGTTTTGTCTGAAAGCTGTATTTATGCTACAAAAATATAAGCGCCGCCTTAGCTCAGTTGGTAGAGCACAGCTTTCGTAAAGCTGGGGTCCCGAGTTCGAATCTCGGAGGCGGCTCAAAATACTTGTTTCTTTTCTTCCTCGTAAAGTTCCTTAAGGCGCCTCAGAAAATTTGATGCGGATTTTTGGTCTTTTTCCGGCAATTCTTTAATTGCGGCTTCCAATATGTCAAAATCAAAAAACAGTTTAGGAGACCCGTCGTTCCTGAATTTCCAGGCATAAAAACTGTCCAAATATTGGACATTACCTTCGCTGTTCTTACTGAAATTTATCGAAGCATGATCTAGACTGTTTACACCGATCTCCTTTACCCGATCTTTAAAAGCGATTACGTCATTATCGGAGAATACTTTATCTCCTATTTCAAAAATTTTGTCAGATAATTCTTCATTAATTTTATATTTTTTATGGTGAGCTTCACGGGCAAGGTCGACATATTCCTGCATAATTTTATGATTTTCATCCACTTCAATTTTATCCGTCTGATAAGCATGCGGGTCGCTCCCTGCCCAATGCATGTCAGGAATATTCTTAGGCATCAAAAGGTGAAGGATCTTTGTTAGGTAAAATCTGGCTTTGATTTGATTTGGAGTTTCATCCACGTGCTCTCTAAAATATGCCACGACCCGATCCCTGTTATTGGGATCGGTATAAACCTCTTTCTCTGCGCCGGTGCCAAGATGTTCGCCTGGTTTTTCTCTGTTAATCATTTTATTAACTATAGTTTATCACAAATAAAAATCCCGCCTATTGGTTTGGCGGGCATGAATACTTTTTTTCATCAACGTTTTGAACAATTTTTTACGGCTTCCTGTTTCAAAACGTCGTAATTGGAAACAGTTTCCGGAGAGTTTTTGATTTCCCGGGCATAGAGCATTATCGCCTGTACGTACATGCAATCGAAGTTGTAACTCAAAAGAGCTTTTTTGCGATCTGCCGAATCGTCCGACCAACTGTGCTCAAGAAGATAATTTCCTACACTGTGAATGGAGTCTACAGGCACAAAAAGATCCCTTTTACCGTCACCGTCCCCGTCCACCGCATAATGCCAGTAGGAAAACGGCATAAATTGAGGCATTCCTATCGCGCCGCGCGACGAGCCCTTTACTTCCAAAATGTCCGCCCACTGATTGGAATCTTTCAAACGTAATAAATATTCCAGATGTTCAAGCGCCAGATCTCGCCAACTGGGAACAGGCGGAAGCGCATAAAGCGTATAGAGAGTATTGAACGCGGAACGACTGCCGAGGTAAGCGCCGAAGTTAGTTTCCACCCGGAGCACGGCTGCGATTATTTCTCTGTCTACACCATATTTATTTTCTACCGCATCAAAATCTGCGGCATAATTCTTCAAAAAACTCCTCCCGCGGTCTAAAGATTTACGAGTGAAAGTTCCACATTCCGGATCAAAGTACCCCTGATACTTACGCTTGGTACCGTCCGGCAGCTCGCACATGGGATCTATAGTGGTAAAAATGCTTCTGTCTAAAAAGATCCTTTTGTCGCTGAAAATTTCTTCCACGTTTTTTTTGGAGAAACTGCGGGAAAGTTTGGATATGAGAAGTTTCTTTAATTCCGCTTTCGGGTTCACGGCCTTAGCAGAAGGTTTGGACTTAGCCAGCGCCTTTTTTTTAACCGCCACTTTTTTTGCCGGAACCGTTTTTTTGGCCGGTTGCATTTTTCTTGCGCTCGGCACGGGTGTTGCCGGATAAGCTGCCGCCTCAAAACAGAGAAAACCGAAAAACAGGAACAGAGCGATAATTTTCTTCACATATCACCTTTTTCAAGCAAGTTCATCTTACTTGAGGATATCGGATTAATAAATATTTGCAAAACAAGGTAAAAAAATACCACTTCAAACGCTTTTATAGACTAAGAGCCGTTATTTTTTTATGGGCAATCCCCTCGATAACCAGGCGCTGCCTTAATATTTTTGGCGCTAAATTTTTTATAAATCTAATTTATAATGCCGCTTTTTACATTGCAAAAATAACCGATATTGTTAAGGTGAGGATAGCTTAGTTGTTTAACAACCTAAGGAGCCCCCCGCAATGGAACAATATTGGATGCCCAAGAAATTGGATTTTAAGAATTTAAGGTTGTGCCTAGATAGTTATTCCGCAGATTTCCTGTACATTAGATTGGTTGGTTCAATGGGAGGCACTGTAAAAATAAATGAAAAATTAAAAGGCCGAATACTTGACTTCAAAAAAAACAAATCCGGCCTATACATGATTATTGATGAAAAAGAGGTATTTCACTTTCTCCTGAAAGATTATCAAAAAGGTTTTTCACTTGGGTATGAAAGAATTAGGCCGACAGATGACGGCATTGGAAGATTGGTGATGCTAAGCCACGGAACTGATCCTTATGACCCCGGTCTTCCGGAGCCAAGAATGTCCTTCTTAACAACAGTTTTAGATCATCACCTAATGGAAATTTTTTTCAAAGGGAGAATAAATCTAAAATTTCATTCTTGGTGGGTTAAGCCGCACTGGAAATACTGGGCAATTGATAAACCCGGCAGCATTCAAGAAAGCATCTTAAAACAACAAAGCGAGTATGACGAGGAAGATTCTTAATGGCTCATTTATATGAGCCGTTTTTTAATTAAATTTGAAGCTTCTGTGCGGGATACGAGAATCGAACTCGTACCTGCTGCTTGGGAAGCAGCCATTCTGCCACTAAACTAATCCCGCTTATCGAAATAACCTTCTAATCTCTTTTTTAAATAGCCTCTGCCAAAACTTGTTTTTAATTGCAACTCTCTTTTTCTTGCGTCTGTTTTATTTAGACAAGCTTCAAAATAAATTAACAAGACCTCATCAAAACTTTTTGTAGTATCCACACTTCCACTCTTATGCTGCCTCAACCTTTCACGCAAATCTTCAGTTGAACCAATATAAAATTTACTTCGCGACCGCTGCTTATCAATGCATAATAATACGTAAGTGTAAAACATTTTTTTGCTTGCCCGACAAAAGGCCGAAGGCCATTTTGACGGGTCCGCCTAAATGTCGCCCCAGGCGACTTTTGGCGGAGGAAGCAGCCATTCTGCCACTAAACTAATCCCGCCCGCGCGTGATTACTTTGACTTTATCTCCCCCTCTTCCCAGTAAAATCCCGGATAGTAAACCGAGACCTGTGCGTTTTTGTAGAGCTCACTCCACATGTTCGGAAAATCCGGATTGGTTTCAAAACGCTTCATGACAACGTCTCTCTTGGCCTGAGGAAGCAGGACCAGATGTTTGAAATCTTTTTCGGAAAGGGAAAAAAGCAAGCGGGAAGCGTCCTTAGTGTTGAGCCCCGGAGTATCCTTGATGGCCTGCTCCACCAGCGCTTCGGCTTCTTTCTCCATGGCCGGATCGGTTTTTGCTATAGTTTCATCCAGAAATTTCTGCTCCACGAGGTCCGAAAAAACTTTTCTTTTCATTTCCGCCTCCGCAAGCGGAGCCTTCCCCGCAGCTTTATCGTAAGTATTCATCGCGTCCAAAATTTTTGAAAACGTACGGTAGCTCACCATTTCCCCGTTCACTTTCATGACCGGAAGATAACCCCAGGAAAAAAATACCGCCACCAAGATAACTACAACGGCGCCAACGGCCAGATATTTTCCTTTTAATATTTTTTGAATTTTTTTCATAGGATTACTCGTCGAAATATTTAATAATTTTATTAAAAAAACTGATAAAAAAATTGGGACCCGCTTTTCCTGACGCGGAAGCCTGCGATTCGTCGTCCAGGAACACCACAACCTTCTCTCCCGGCTTTCTGAAATTAAACCTCTCTCTGCTCTCTTTTTCAAGACCCTCGGGCGAGCTTAAAGCGCGGAACTTTTTTTCGAATTCCATCCGTTCCGAGTGTGTCTTTGCTAATTTCGCTTCAAGACCCGATATTTCATTGCCAATGCCGAGCCTTATTCTCCACATTTTGCCGGTTCCCCAAAGGGCCGCCAGCAGTATTATTAAGAGGCAAAATAACACCGGCCCCGAAGACATAATGCGCTCTATCCGCTTCTTTTCTTGAAAATCACGCATCGCCATCTTATAATACTTATAACATGAAATCCAAATCGAAAAAAATCCAAATAGTCTGGACCGTGATATCCGTAATAGTGGTTGTAAGCATGGTGCTTTTTTCGATAGTGCCCTATCTCTTCTAGATTATTTCTTTATCATCTTGAGGTAGACGTCCGGGGGTATTTCCACTTCGCCGTGGGCTTTCAGGCGCTTTTTTCCTTCTTTCTGTTTTTTCCAAAGTTTCATTTTTCGGGTGCGGTCGCCCCCATACATATGCTGGGTGACGTCTTTGGACGACGGCTTAAGCGATCTCGAAGCCAAAATTCTTCCCAAAGCTTTCCCCTGTATCTTGATGGTAAAGAGAGCGGGCGGCAGGAACTTATGAAGCTTTTCCACTGTGGCTTCCGCTTCCCTGCCTGCGGCATCCCTCGGAATTATTCTTGCAAACGCCGGAACCGGTTCGTCATTCACCAAAATATCAAGCCGCACCAGGTCAGCCGCGCGCATCTCGGAAAATTCGTAATTTAAAGAAGCGTAGCCGGACGAAACGCTTTTTAATTCATCGAAAAAATCTTTCATCAGTTCCCGGAGCGGGAGGCCGGCTTTCAATTTTACCCGGGTCTGGGAAAATTGTTCCGTTTCGCCTATCTCGGCCCTGTGTTCCTGAAGCAATTTCACGACGGACGAAAGTCGGTCGTGGTGAGTTAATATTTCTAGCTTGAGATACGGCTCGGAAATTTCCAGAATTTCACTGTCTTCGGGAAATTTTGAAGGAGTGTAAACTTCCTCAATGCCCTTTTTGGTCTTGATATGATACTTAACCGTCGGCGTTGCCACGACCACGCCGATCCCAAAATCCCTCTCCAATCTTTCCGCCACTATCTCCAAATGGAGCATTCCCAAAAATCCGCATCTAAAACCCCGCCCCAAAACCCCGCTGGATTCCTCTTCGTAAAAGAATGCGCTATCTATCAATTTTATGCGTCCGAAAGCCTTTTCCAGGTCCTCGAACTGATCTTGACTATCCGGAAAAATACTTGAAAAAACGACCGGTTTGATTTCCTTGTACCCTTCAAGAGGAGGAAGCGCGGAATTATTTTTTAAAATAGTGTCCCCGACACGCACCACTTTAGCTTCTTTTATGTTTGTGATCACATAGCCTATCTCTCCCGTGCCCAAAGATTCCGCTTCCTTAAGTTCCGGAATGAAAATACCGGTTCCGCCAACAATAAAATTCCTGCGCGCCTCGAAAAGCTTCAACTGATCGCCTTTTTTTATTCCGCCTTCAAACAATCTGATGTGCGCGATTATGCCGCGATGCTGGGAAAATTCAAAATCAAAAATAAGAGCTCGCGGTTCTCCGGACCCCGGCTTGGGAGGAGGCACTTTTTTTACCGTTTCCACAATAAGCTTCTCCACCCCCTCGCCCGTGCGGGCCGAAACTTCCAGAATATCTTCTTCGCGGCAATTTAAAAGGCTCATGATCTCTTTTTTTGTTTCGGGAACGCGGGCATGCGGCAGGTCGATTTTGTTCACCACCGGAACGATGACGAGCTTCAAAGATTTCGCTATCTCGACATTGGATATCGTTTGCGCCTCCACGCCCTGGGTCGCGTCCACCAGCAAAATAGCTCCTTCAACCGCGGCCAGCGCCCGGGAAACTTCGTAATTAAAATCTATGTGGCCCGGAGTATCTATTAAATTCAAAATATATTCTGAATTGGAAATTGGAAATTTTGGCCTGTAGGCCATTCTGACGGGTTGCATCTTGATTGTAATGCCCCGCTCCCGCTCCAAAGGATGCATGTCTAAAAATTGCTCGCGCATGCGCCGCTTTTCCACCGTCCCTGTCACTTCCAGCATGCGGTCGGCAAGCGTGGATTTGCCGTGGTCAATGTGGGCAATAATGCAGAAATTTCTTATATTTTCTGTGGGAAACCCCTGTTTATACATTATTGTAATATCATACCCGTATGATACGCTTAAAACCAGTACCTTGTTTTTGTTGATACTTTGGAGGATACCTTGAAACTATATAGTTTTGTTGCGGGGATCTCGCTGCTCATTTTCGCCGCCGGCTGCGGAGGAATGCCACTCGCCAGTAAAACCATCATTCCCGAGAGCATCGCCAACACTCCCGAAAAACTCATAAAGAAATTGGAACAGCTGCAGAAAGGAACGGACATCGAGGAAGTGCGCAAAACTCTGGGAATTAAAGCCAAGACTTCAGGGGTCAGAGACATCGTCAATCCGGAAGAAAAGCAGAAAGCCATTTACGGCAACATCGTGCCTCAGATGGCAACAGTAAAGGATATCGAAGACTTCAGAAAACTTCTGGAAGACCAAGACGTCATCGAGATCATTTTTACTGAAAAAGCGAAAAAACTCGCGAACGTACTTCCTTGGAGCGCATCGGTAACACAGGAAGGCCCCGAATTCGTGGGCTATCTCATTTTTTACCAAGGCAAACTGTTGCGGGTTGCTAAACCGGAGAACTTCCAGAAAAAAGAAAAAGAAACATTCTATATTTCCGACATGCTTTCCGGGGCTCTCACAGGCGGAATGTCCCAAGGCATCAAACGCATCAAATAGCCCAAACCCTTCGCCATATGGCAAAAAGGGTTTTTTCTTTTTAAGGAAGTTTTTCCGGCTCCGGGGCAGGTACTTGCTCCTTCCGGGAGAATTTGCTGACAAGGCTCGCATGCAGTTCAAACAGCTCGCGGTTGCCCAAGGCCCACAAAGCGAATATCAAGGCGACGAGACCCAGCAGACCCGAAAAAAGACCCTGCATGAAAATACCCGGAAACGTATCAAGGTCGAAAAAATTCGTAAAAAAGGCGAGGGACGCGTATGCGGTAACCCCGGAAATAAGCGACGCGGAAAGAACCTGTAAAAAAGACGGCCTTGACCCGTCATCCGGATACCAACCGAAAACTTTTTTAAATAAAAGAAAAAGAAAAACGAGATTAAAAATATTTCCTATCAATACTCCCAAAGGAAGCGCTATGACCCGGATATCCGAAATATCCGATATCCGAAGCAAACTCCCCAAAAAATCCGCGGGCGCGCTTCCCGGTAAAATTATTTTTGAAAGCCAAAAAGCGCTTCCGGCGGAAAGAAAGGCGGAAATAATATTTACGATAAGCGGCTTATAGGTTTCTCCTTCAGCGTAAAAAGCACGCACCAGAAGCATAAAAAGACTTTGCAGTACCACCGCAAAAGCCAGCAAAGAAAGAACCGCTGCCGTAAGCCGCGTATCCGCCCAGCTGAACTTCCCGCTTCCAAGGATGACGCGCACTATCTGCGCGCGCAGAACCAAAATGAGGACGGCGCTGGGAAGCGCCCAAAAAACAATATGCCGGAAAGCCACGGAAAAATTTTCTTTAAAACCGTCTTTCGCTTTAGATATGGAGAGCGCGGCGAGGCGCGGAAATACGGCCACGCTGTAGGAAAGTCCTATTAAAGTCACTGGAAGATACTCCAGATTGGTCGCGAAATTGAAAACGGATATCGAGCCTTGCGCGAAAACCGATGCGATGGAAGTAAAAACCGTAAGAGAAATCTGCGTAGTGGCAAGGCCCAGGGTCCGCGGTACCGACAAGGCAATTACCTTTTTAAGCTCGCGGCTCCACAAATTTTTAAAACTTGGCCTCACGCCTATCTTTATCACCGAAGGCACCTGTACCGCCATATGCAAAAAAGTTCCCAATACTACCCCCCAGCCCAATCCTTGAAACCCCATCAAAGGATATAAAAATAATACGCCTATGATTATCCCCAGATTATAAACTACGGGGCTTAAAGCGTATACAAAAAACCTGCCGAAGGTCTGGGTAACGCTGGATAATATATTTGAAAGCCCCAAAAATATCGGCGACAGCAGGAGAACCCGGGAAAGCAGTATAACCGTCCCCTGCTCGTCGGGGGTAAACCCGGGGAAAAGGAACGAAGCAAATTTCGGCATAAGGAAAAAAACGAGCAAGCTTGAGAGCGAAACCAAAAGCCCGAAAAATAATATCAATGAACCAAGAAGGTCTCCGCTTTTTCCATCCTCTCCCGAATCTTTTTTTACGGACAAAAAGATCGGGATGATTGCCGTGGAAGCGGCAAAAAAAAGCATCATTGTGTAAACAAAATCAGGCACTCGGAACGCGGCATAGTAAAGGTCAAGCGACCTCGAAGCTCCAAACATCCCCGCCAACAGCCGGTCTCGGAAAAGTCCCAATATCCCCGAAATAAGGGCGAAAATGGACAGCCAAAAAGCGGCGTGGTGGACGTTGGAAATATCCACATGAAATATTTTGGGGAGCCTCACCGGAAATAGTCGCATCCTCAGTTTCCCTGTTCCTTTACCGGTGGTTCTATTCTCTTTTCCGGAAGCTGCGAAGGGGGAGATATGCCGGCGAGAGCGCTTTTGCCGCCCTGCAGGTTCACAAGGATCTTTTTCACTTCTTCGTTAGAGGGGTTCAAAGCCGCCACTTTCTTGAATTCTTCGATGGCGCGCTGCTTGTTGCCGTTTTTATCATAGATTAATCCAAGGAAGTAGCGGGCATTCGCATAATTATCGTTCAGTGTGACCGCGCGGGTGAAGACCGCTTCCGAATCGGCATATCTTTGATTGCGGTAGTAAAGAAGACCAAGCTGGAAGAGCGCGCCTATATCGTTGGGGGCAAGTAACGCCGCCGCTTCACTTCTCGCGATAGCATCCTTTTCATTGCCTTCAGCCACCAATACCTGTGCCAGAAGATAATGGGCCGCCGCATAATCCGGCTTAAGCTCCGTGGATTTGACCAGCAGCGCTTCGGCCTGTTTCAAGTCGTCCTTCTTTTGAGAAATGCCGTAGCGTCCGAAATAAACCAGGGCTTTGTCGCGCAGAAGCGCTGGATTTACCGGCGCCAATTTTATCGCGAGGTCATACTGGGCCAGCGCCGCTTCGGCCGCTCCCTCCGTCCCTAAAGGCACCAGGAATTCGTAGATCTTGCCCATCGACTCGAAATTCAGGAAGTCCATTGGTGAAACTTTCTCCGCGTTTTGAGCCGCCGCCAGGGAAGCATCCAAAACATCCTTGAATTGCGATGCCAGAAGGTCCGCCGTCGTCTGCTGGTTTTGCAGAAGAAGCCTCGCTCTTAAAAGATAAACATCTGAAAGAGTTCTGTAATAAAGGTCGTTTTGTGAATCAAATTTGACGGCCGAAAGCAATTTCTGTTCCGTGGCATTCAAATCTCCGGACTCGTTGAATATCTCGATTCCCTTCGAATACGCAAGCTGGCCCATGTAACGGGTAACGGTAACGTACAGACCACCCAAGCTCGCTATCACGAATATCACGATGAATATTGCCGAAACGAACCCACGGGTCCCCTCGCTAAAGAGCGTAAAGCTCCTGGACTTCATCAGCCCGGAGGCGCGAAGCGCCGCGAGAGCGATCCCCAGGAACAAAAATCCTAAGGCCGCCAATGCAAAATTGATCGGATAAAGAGCCCACATAAATACGGTATAGGAAAGAAGCAGGAACGGCGCCAGCACCAAGAGCCCATACTCCGAGGCCGCGTGCGAAGTGACTGCGCGCAAACTAAGATACCAAAGCCCCAAAACGAACGTCATAAAAACGAGCCAACCGAGAACCCCAAGCTCGGCCAGTAATGTCAGGAAATAAGACGAACCGGATGCGAACCGCACGCCCCAAAAAGGCGTTTGGTTAACAGCGACCGGCTTTTCCTGGTCCCAAAGATAGCCGAAAGTTGCCGGACCGTTGCCCAAAAACATGTCTTTGGAAAGAGTGCTTTTTATTATGCCGAAAGTCGTCGGATGGTTAACACCAACTTCCAAAGGCGGAACTACGCCCAAAGCTTCGACGGTGTTCGCTATTGGTTTTTCAAAGAAATAACCCAAAAGAGAAAAAGCGAGCAACAAAACCACCGTCACCATCGCAGCGCCCCGCAAAGTGCCGCTCCAAACCCCATAGCAAAGTATAAGCAGAGCGAAAAGCCCGAGGATCAGCCAGGCAAGTGAAAAATTCACCATCAACATTAAAAGCATCGAAAGCCCGAACAACGCGTACACGACCCAGCGCCAAAAACCGGAAGCAGCCAGAATAAAAGGATAAAGCATCACCGCAAAAAGACCGGCGGCAATTCCCGCTCCGTTCCAGGAACCCATGGTGCTGAAAGTTCGCTGAGTAAGCGGCCCGCCCAGCCACTGCAAGGCTCCCAAAACCGAAAGCAGCGAGAGCACTACAAAAATTCCCAAACCGGTAGCGGAAAACATAAGCAGTCGCCCCAAAGCCGCAGGCTCCGCAAAAAGCGCGGACACGAGCCAAGCCAAAACCAAAAAGATAATCAGCGAAAAAAGCGTGGAAGTTTCCGCGCCCAAACCCCAAATACTGAAGCCGCTCTGTGAGGTCGTCAAAGCCGAGGCAAGCCAAAGTAACACAACTGCGAAACCCGCCCAAAATATCCAATGTTTTCCGGTTTTTATTCCGCCGCGCATTACCGCGTGGACGATAAAAAGTAAAAACGCAAGGATCACCAGCACCGAGACGAGAAGCGCCTTGTTGAACATCAGAGGCGAAATGGTGAGTGGCAGGAACCACACCGGCAAGAGAAACGCCACGGCGAGAATGCACCATTGGGAAAGTTTATAAAAGACGGTTGGTTCATCAGAAACCGCATCATCTTCGGAAAAAACCGAGGCTTCCATCCTCCAAGACAAACTTCCTGCTAATCCTTTTAAAATATTAAAAATAAACATTTGTGATAAATTACGCTGATAAGTTAATAGAGATATTGTAACACAGCAGCGCCCCAAACTATATAGCCTCTTAATTTCATCCCACCGACAGCGCGCGGGTGCTTGCCCTTCCGTAGCCCTGCCTACCGGCAGGCAGGCGACAGGCAGGCTTGGCGTAGGAGGGTAGATTCTAGCCTCGTCAATTGTGCCGTTTACCACACCGGTGCCATTATCCCATGCTCCGATATAAAAATTATTTGAATAGACAGTATTACTTTACAACATAGTTATTCGCTGCAAAATTATATTGATCCACGAAAATATTTCTTAACGGCACGATTGAGTTTAATTCATAAAATACCAAAGTTGCTTCGCGATATTCTTTTTCTTCCACGCTTCTGTAAGAAAGCGGAGCCAATCCATGCGCAAAAAGCAAGGCATTAGCCATCAACCTTGATGTACGCTTATTGCCGTCTTCAAAAGGCTGGATATAGCTAATACCCAATAGAGCGATTAGCGCTTTGGCGTAAATCGATTCTACGCGCGCCACCGCCAGGAAAAGCTGGCTAGCCGCTTCCTCAATTTGATGGATATTATCAAGTGGCCTGTATTTTGACCCGACAACGCCGACAAGCCTTTTCCGAAAACCCAAACCTACGCTTAAATTTTTAACTAAAATTGCGTGCAATTTTTCCAGATTGGCGCGGTTGAACGTTTTAAATAATGCTTTATTCTTATGAATAAAATTAAACGCATCTTTATGGTTCAAGATCATAATAGCCTCTTTTTTATCGTGGCCCGGAGCCTCTTTGTTTTCTAAGATCAATTTTTCCGTATCCAAAAGAGTATAGGTGTTGCCTTCAATTTTCGATGACTTCCATGAGAGTTCAATGATAAGTCGTTCCAATTCTTTTTTTTGGATGGTCCTGGGCAAATTCGTGGTTTTTCTTTTGTATTCCAGGGTTGCGCTGTTCAAAGTTTTTAAATCTTTATCCGCAAATATCTCTCCGGGCAATGTGGGGAAAAACTCAAAATTAAAACTGCTCATGCCATACCTCCTGTCTGGTTCTGTGGCGCAATAATCCCGGGCTACGATATCTGCAAACATTCTTCCCAGCGTCGAGATGTCGTATGAAGTCGCCCGCCCCGACCCATGCACCTTCAGAAGGCTTTTCACCGCCATTTTGGATAAAATTCGCTTGACTGTTACAAGGGAAATTTCTTCTCCTAAACCGGCCAATTCACTATACGCCGTGGACGACGACATTTTGCCTTTTTTAAGGAAAAGCTCGATAATTCTTTGTTCCTTTTGGTTTATCTTAAGCATATTCGTATCATTTAGATAGGTTTATCGTATCATATTGATACGAAGAGCGCAACATATTAGCGTCCCAAATTGTAAAGCCGTTTGATTTCCGCCGCCGAAAATCATGTTACAAAGTTACGAAAATTTTCAGAGGAAATCACTTCCAAATCACCCTTCCCTGCCAAATCTTGCGTATAAATTTCTTTTATTTTTTTATCTAACGATTGCATTTCCCGCTTAAACTCAAAACCGTATATGTTTTCATTTTCAACCTCAATCATATCAATTTCCTCCCTCTGGTAAGAACGCCAAAAATAATAATTGGCTAAGCGGCCGGCAGTATCGTTGCGCTTCATTCTTTCCACAATACAAAAATTCTCCCACAAAGCCCCGGAGTCCTTTCGGCTTTCTATGGGAGTAAAGTCGTCAACGACGGCATTCCTTACGCCAAGATCATAAAAATAATACTTCCTCAGCTTAGAAATTGATTTTCTTTTATTTGAAAAAAATGGCTTTAAGGGGAAAATAATACAAAGTTTTTCCAAAATATCCAAATAGCTCATATAAGAAATCTTTGACCAGTGTGGTCTTACCCACTTGCCTTGCCCCATAAATGATCAGGATTTTCTTCTTTCCAAGATTTTTTGAAATCTTTTCTCCCAAATAACGCTTTATAATAAGCATATTTTAATAAAAATTAAATAATAGGAATATACTCCTTATTTTATATGAATCGGCAACAAAGTCAAATCTACCTGTACTAATTGTAAAGCCTTTTAATCCCTCGACATCAGCGATGATTTTACAGTTTAATGGTTTTTATTGTTTTTTCAAAAAATTGTTTTACCGCTTGAAGGCCTGTCTCTTTGCCCAAAAACACTATTTTTTCGTCTTTAATATCGCCCCAATACGCCAATTGTTCCAAAAAAAGCCGCCCATTAAACGCATCGCCGTATTTACGATTGGCAAAACTTAACACATCTTCTAAATTCGTATATTTGCCGCTTAAAACAAAAAAAATGTCTACATAATCTTTGTAGGATCCGCGCCGGCCGATAGTATATGCCTTGGTTGCGGCAATTTCCTCGACGCTGAGTAAAGGAAATGAGTCGTGTTTGATAAAAGGTTTAAGCACAGGAAACGGATAATGCAAAAAAGTAACCTTAACGCCATTTATAAATAAAGTGAGTTCATCACTGTTATTAACCGAGATTTCAATTTTATCGCCTGCAAGTAAT
The DNA here is from genome assembly GCA_016176295.1 of Candidatus Giovannonibacteria bacterium. Taxonomy (GTDB): domain Bacteria; phylum Patescibacteriota; class Minisyncoccia; order UBA11713; family 2-01-FULL-45-33; genus JACOXN01. Next base: position 14,682 of record JACOXN010000005.1, on the reverse strand, counting down.
TTCTCTATTTGCGATAAAAGCGTTTTTTTGATTTTTTTATTTGAGAACAAATCAAAATCAACGGATATCCGGTGCCCGATTTGCAATGCCAGGGCTGTACCGCCGGCTAAATAAAAACCCTTTATTGCTTTGAGTTTCTTGAAAACTTTCGCGCCTTCTTTGGTAAGTGCCTCTGAATGCATATATAAATCTTAATTTGCGGCTAAAATAAGAGAGGCTAATTTCCGGGCACCGTTCCTGATCTCCGTAGGCTTTATTTCATGTAATATTTTTTTTATTTCTAGGCGGCCGTAATGTTTTTTAATCCAACGCCATTCCGAGAGATTGCCGTAATTAACTACATTTACTATTATAGTTCTTTTATATTGCTCCGCATCAATAGCATTGAAATCGTACGACCACAAAAGCCGTTTAAACGAAACGGGTAACTTTTGCTTTCTAATCGGCGCGGTTGGTTTGTTCATGCGCCAATTATAGCATATTTTGTCCTAAAAATCTACCTCCCCAAATTATATAGCCTTTTGATTTCGTCTGCGGAAAGCGCCCTGTTGTAGACGCGGACATCGTCGATGATGCCGTCCAACACATCATCTGGCACGCCACTGTTCCAAAAAGCACCGAGGGTTTGCCTTAGATTGGCCACATTTGACGGCAACACATATGTTTGAGACCCGTCCGGACTCCCATTGAAGTAAAAAAATATATTAGAACCATTACTAGTTGCGCACAAATAGGTCCACTCTCCAATAGGCATCAGCGATGAAGCGAACATATCGGTCCATGCGCCATTGTTTGTGCTTACCGCCCATCGTCGATCACTTAGTGTCCAGTCTCCCACATAAAAAGAGAAATTTCCTCCTCCGCCGCTGTCCGTTCGCCTGTTATAAATCATATATGACCCACTGGTTGGCGGAATAGAATCGATCTTTACCCAGCTGCAGATGGCCCAAGCGCTTTCTCTTCCCGTTAAAATCGCTGTCGCACCAAGGTCTACAACATCATTCCCTCCACCCGATGATGTCCCATCAAAACTCAAAGCCTGGCCGAGTTTGCCGATGGTGCGAGTGGGGCCGTTGGTGAGGGTGCCGTTGTTTCCTTGGCCGGAGCGGTCGAGAGCGGTGTTAATCGCCATGTCGGGCCCGTCGAAACTCCACCAGCCCACAAGGCCTTTTGCAAGCGAATCATTATTTATTTTTGTATTCACATGCAAAGTCGCCCCGACGCGGTAGAGGCGTTTGATTTCGTCGGAAGAGAGGGCGCGGTTGTAGATGCGGATATCGTCGATGCGGCCTCCGAAAACACTTCCGCTGGCTTTGCCGATAGTAATCGCATTCGCCGTTATAGCCGAATTCGTCGTTACCACAACATGATGCCAATTCGTGTCATTTGCCGTCCCGCCCGACACTCCGTCCACATAAATAGTCGGGCTTGTGAAGTTATTTGCGGAGAGGGTGCCGCTCGATTCCGTGATGGTGGCGGTGCCGTTCAAATCAATTATGCTTTGCGTCGTGCTGGTCGCAGCTTTCATCCAGAAGGAAATACTGTTTGTGCTTAAACTGGGGCCGGCGCCCGCCGCGGGTTTCAATCCTATCGCCGCAGTTACATGACCGTTATTCTCATTGCTTGTCCAAGTCCCCGCCACAGAGCCGGCTGTTGTTTGAGTCCCCCATTCTGAAGCAAAATCCACATCTGCCGATGAACCATTTGTAACGCGCGTATAGCTAATGGTTGTACCGGCGGTATGGGATGCGGTGTTGGCACTAGTATCTTGTGTGGCGCTAAAAATATAATCGCCGTTGGCGCTGGTCGTAAATGAACCTGATGTCAGCGCGTTAGTGCCTGTCCCCGGAGCGCTTTGAAATTGCTGATTGCTGCCATCATCCGGAGCGGTTGTGTCAACCCCGCTTACTTCATGAACTGCAATGGCTCTAAAAGAGCAGCTTCCGTTAATATTGGCGGTGATGGTATGAGTAGCACCGCCGGTAATATTTTTTGCATAAAAAGCTTGAATTGATTGTGTGTTGCCTGCGTCTTCAGCCCTGGTTTTTAGAGTGTATGAATTTCCTTTATTGTCTGTAACCGAAGTTAAATCGGCGAAAGCGCAACCCCATGTTACGGCTCCGACTATAGCATTGCCCGAAACTGTGGCGCTAGTGAATGTTACAGCTATGGTAGTTGCTTGAGCTGCGTTTCTGGCATCTTTTGATTGAACATAAGCAACTGTCCCTGCCCCGCCACCAAAACTCACATAATCATCCACCCCATCAAAAGAGAGCGCCTGACCGAGTTTGCCTTCGATGCGGGAAGGACCTCCGGTGAGGGTGCCGTTGTTTCCCTGCCCCGAGCGATCGAAGGCGGTGTTTACGGCCATGTCGGAGCCATCGAAAGACCAATAGCCGACGAGGCCGGAGATAAGGCCGAGGCTGGGGGGAACTTTGAAAATTATGTCGGCTTCCGCTTTTTGCGGATTTAGAAAAAGAATTACAAAAAATACCAAAGAAAAAAGCGGAAGCTGGATTAATTTGTTATTCACAATTCGATTTGTTATTCACAATTCGACTTGACATGGTTTTTGGGGGGTGTATAATAAAGGCAATACTTACGAGAAAGACCCTTGTGCGGTTCCGTCCGCACCGGGGGCTTTTTCTTTTTGGCTTTGTAAAATAATCTTTTGATCATTCAAGTAAGCGATCGGCGCGCCAGTTCTTTTGAGAAGAATCGAGCAGAGATTTTTTGCGTGTGGCGATAAAATTATTTCCAATTTTCCGCGTTCGCTAAGAAATTTTATCAAACCAGCATAGTCCCCATCGCTTGAAACTACAATCGCTTTTTCAAATTTATTTTCATACGCATCGCACGCAGCCTGTAGAACCAGATCGGCGTCGCAATTTCCTTTTGGTTTTCCGTTTCCATCGTAAATTACTTCTTTGAAAACCAAAGTAAAACCCGATTCCTGTAAATATTTGTAAAGATCTTTGTATTTTGGTATGAGCCCGATAAAAATATATGCATGCTTAATTCCGTATTTTTCAGTTAACCACACCCTAAATCTCCCGTAATCCATCGCCCAGCCTGAGCTTTCCAAGCCTTTGTACAAGTTGGCGCCGTCAATATAAACAAAGTTATTTGATTTATTTTTCATTCCTTTATTATGCCTTATGCTTATTATACCGCATTTTTCCAATCAAAACTCCAATAGCCGATATGGACCGATTTTGCGGGAAAAATGGAAAATACAAAAATCAAAATAGAAAATGCCAACGCAAAATGTGAAATTTTGAGCATTAAATTTTGGCTTAATCTGTTATTCACAATTTGACTTGACATGGTTTGTGGTTTTGCTATAATGGAGTGACAAATGGCTTCGGCCCGACTCTGCCGCAAGGCAGGGGAAAAACGAGAAAAGCTCACGGCAATAACGCCTTGAGCTTTTCTATTAACTTGATAAATTCGGCATCCGGCATAATACCTATATGACGACTCAGTCTCCTTGCGTCTATCAATCTAATTTGTGATAAAATTGCGGCACTTTTTATATCAGAAATAAACGAAAATGAAAAGTAATATTTTTCCGCTTTTTTAGCAAGTTTTTTATGGGCTTTAGTAAGCGGTATCCCCCAAAAAATCTCATTATTAAACTTGCGGACAATTAATACCGGCCTTAAAAACTCCTCTCCGCTTCCGTCCTGTTCAAACCCGATATTTGCTCCCAGGTAGCAAAACCAAATTTCCCGCTCGTGAAAAAACGGCCGTTTCTCAATTTTATCAATATTAGACTTTTTATTATGCCAATTTTGAAAATCTTTTTCCATATTTCCATTATGCCATATTCTTTCCATTGAAGCTCCAAAAAACCACTAGGCCCGACTTGACATGTTTATTGGGCTTTTTCTTTTTTTTTTGTAAAATAACCTTTTTGGTCATTCAAATTTAAACGTTGCCAAAATATCCTGCAATCCTTTTTCAAATTCCTTGTACGCCATCACCTGGTACAAATTCCCTCCGTAGGTAAACCACACTTCGTAAGTGTCCCCAACTTCTTCATCATGGCTCGAAAAAGCCACACCCTGGATATTATTCCCGCCGAAAGTAACCTTTACGGCATTTTTCATGACAAGGTCAGGGAGGTCTTGGGCTATCCTCTCCGCCGTGAGGGCGTTTTCTTCCTCAAAAGGCGCCGCGAATATCTGGAATCCCTGCCTATCGCCTTTTTCCACCACCAGCGTTTCCGAATCTTCAGAATATTTCATGGGCGAGGCGATAAAACCTTTGGGGTAAAAAAAAGAATATTTGTAAACGGGATGGGTGTATGAGAAATGGCTGCCTTCCTCTTTTATCGGCGATTCAACGGACACGCTATCCTCACCCGAGTCTACTATTGATGAGAAGAAAGAAGCCAGATTAAGGCGCGGAGAGAAATTTTCACCTTTTTTGCCGGCAAAAAACCAGACTCCGGAAACCAAAAGAAGCGCCGCTGCCACTCCTAAAATTGCGCCGTATTTCCTGATATTCATGTAAGTTCATAATAGCCTAACCTTTTGAACTATGCTATATTATTGTAGAAAATGAGCAAACAATATCTCACAATAAGCCAGGCAGCCGAATTGATAGGAGTAACGGAACTAACGCTCCGAAACTGGGATAAAACAGGGAAATTCGCCGCGTCCCGCCATCCGATAAATAATTATAGAATATATACTTTGGAACAAGTGGGAGTCCTTATGAAAAAAATGGGTCAGCCCAAACCGACAAAAAAACTTATTGTAAAAGTTTTGGAGGATTGACCACTTGGCGACCTGGTCGCTAAGTTGAGCTACTTAGCTTCCTCAATAATCGCCTCTTTGGGGATTTCTTTAAATCGGCGAACTTTTATTTCTTTGGCACCGTCAATGAACGCGCGGGTAAGACGGTGCATGCCGTCGAAAACAATTCCGTCGGGTGAGATCCAGATTGGATTATCAAGATTGGCATTTTTTATGCTCTCTATATGTTTTGCCCAAAGCGGATTTTTTTGTGCAGCTTCCCAATCTTGTAAAATTTGGTAAGGCCCTAATTTACTACTGTCCTCAGCGGCCCAATAAGTATTACCTTCGCTCACATAATCTTTAAGTGAATCAACCGACACAGTTTCAATCGGCAAATTTTCAGCAAATTTGTTCAAAGCCTCGACGTCTATGAGTGTGTTCCCGATTCTGGAAGTTTCGACCCGCCTGCCGATCTTTTTGATTATGTCTTCCTCTGGTTGTCCTTCTTGCAAAAAAGATTCTTTATCGAAATTAACGGGTGAAATATTGGGATAGAGCTTCTCAAGCGTTCTTTCCCATTTGTATTTCTTCTTCACTTGTACGCTGCCTAGCTCTTTCCGCAATTTATCCTGCTCATCACCACCGATGTCTTTTCTTACATAAATTTCAAAAAGATTACTGCCGTTTTGTTTTAATAATTTCCTTCTTTTGTCTGAATAATAACTATCTATGTGTGCTAAATTGCCGGTTACAACCTCCATCGTATCCAGTCCCGACCATTCTCCGATTTTGATGTAATCTTCGCCGGCATCAAATGCTGCCGTATCATCCTGGCGTTCTTCGCTAATATTTACAAAATATGCCGGTTTAAGTTTTTTGATCGTCGAAGAATAATCAGGTCCGCCATACTCTTCTTTGGGATATGACCATGAATTAATTATTAGATCAAATTTTTTATTAAAAACATTAACCGCCTCATATTCTGAATTACTTGCTACAAAATGTAAGTTTTGCGTTTTTTTATAAAATTTTGCGGCATTTTGAAGTGTTTCTTGGTCCAAATCAAGGTCGACAACCATCCCTTCTCTGTTTTTTTCGCTTATGCTGTCTGCCATCAATTTTGATAAGAAACCCTTTCCGCCTCCCAAATCAAGAATTTTAATCTGCTTATTGTTGCCATCACTATTTTTTTGAGATAGTTCGGCTATTTTGCACAATCTTTCAATATCAATCTTTCTTGGGATATACCAGTGCGTTTCAGTAATATCTTTTAATTCTGCTTTTTTCGGATCGACAAATTCTTCCATTCTCGATTGCAAATCTCCATATGTTTTTTCTCGATTTTCTGGGCTTTTGCTTTGTGAATACTCAAATTTGGGTTTTTCCGACATTTCAATACTATATCATAACCTAACAAAACCTATCCGCCAGATGGCGACAGGTTTTGTGGTTCTCTGCCTATAAGCCGAATTTTACTAAATCAATTTTATAAATTCGTACACCGCTAAACCTGCCTGTTTTATGATGGATTTTAAAGTTTTTGGCGTAAGTTCTTTTCGATGAAAAGGAATTGTAACTCTTAATTGCTGTTTAGCGGAATGACGAAGCTGGATATGGCTGCCGCTTTGATGATATTCATAAAAACCGGCTCGTTTGAGAGCCTTTATAACCAATGCAGAAGGTATACGCGGTAATTTGGGCAAATTGAACTACCCGCCAACAGTAATTTTTTCGCGCCGGGCCGAACCAAACACGGACAGCCCGTCTTTAAGCAGCGCCTCCAGATAACATTTGATCGCATCCTTAGCCATTTCACGGGCTTCTTTAATGTTGTTGCCTTCCGTAATCAAGCCGGGCAATTTTGGCACAGTAACAGTATAGCCCGCTCCATTCGGCTCCAAAATAACTTCATATTGCAATATATTTTCTTTGCGCTTTTTCATGGCTTAATTATACTCTCAAACTCATAAAAATCAAGTGAAAAAATGGGCGTCGGGAAACCCGCCAAAAAGCTGGTTATCAAAGTTTTGGGAAATTAACCTCCCCTCTTTATTAAAGGGGGAAAAAATTTATTTTTCTCCCCTTTATAAGGGGAGATTTAGAGGGGTAAACCAAACGGCCCGCGACATTTAAAGTCGGGGCCGTTGTCGTTCTCTGCCTATAAGCCGAATTCTGTACACACCACTGCTCCGCAGTGGTTCGCAGATATACGCAGATTTTATCAGCGCTGATCTGCGCAGATATTTTCTAATCCGCATCCATCTGCGGCCAATGCGAAGCATTGGCGGCGATAGCCATCTGTCTAGGTCTTCGATTGCTCTCAGACTCGAGCCCCTTTATCCGCCTAAGCGAATCACAGGGTTGCACCGGACAGGTGTTTTCAACCTTATGTACTCGCGTACATAAGACGTGCGCTCTTACCGCACGATTTCACCATTGCCTCTTTGCCCTTTAGGGGTGAAGCGGCTGTATATTTTCTGTTGCACCTCCGACGCACTATCAAAATTTAATAGTGAAGTCGGAGCTCCGACTTTTACGTCGGAGTTTCCGTCCCTTCCGGATTTCTCCGGAAAAGCGTGGCCGTTAGCCACTGTCTCTGCCAAAATTGCAAGCAAAATTGGCGGTGTTCGGACTTTCCTCTCCGACTGCCGAGGTTAATCGAACGTCGGAGCAGCTATCCGGCAAAGAACATAATCATTATAACTGAAAAAGTTTAATTGTCAATCTTTTTGACACAAAAGCGCTTAATTGTTAAGTTTAATTCCAGTATCCTATGCGAAAACAAAAAATGAAAAAGGAGAAAGAAATGAATAAAAGACCCGCTTATCTGCTGCCGGCGAACGTAAAGCCGGTAAAGTACTATATTTCGCTGGAACCCGACCTTGAAAACAAAACATTTTCCGGGCACGAAATGATCGAGCTCGACATCCTGGAGCCGGTAAGTTCAGTCAAAATGCATGCCGCTGACCTACTCGTTTACCGCGCATCTTTGCATGTGGAGCAATTCACCTTGGATATAAAACAGGATGAAAAAGAAGAAACCCTGGAATTAATTTCTCCCGTAAAGTTGCAAAAAGGGCATATTTATCTAAGCCTGGATTTCCGGGGAAAGATAAACGACCAGCTTTGCGGCCTTTACGAGGCGAAGTATGAGCTGCCCGATGGGCAAAAACGCAGTATGGCAACAACCCAATGCGAAGCAATTGACGCACGCCGCATCTTCCCCTGCTGGGACGAACCTGGCGTAAAAGCGCCCATGGAACTGCACATAACCATTCCTGAAAATTTATCGGCAATCTCAAACATGCCGGTAAAATCGACGGAATCTTCGAGAGCAGGAGCCAAAAGCATCCGCTTCGAAGAAACTCCCCCAATGTCGGCGTATTTGTTCAACCTGCAGGTAGGAGAATTCGAGCGCGTGGAAAAGACGACAAAACACGGAGTTCTCATCGGGGTTAACACCACTCCCGGAAAGAAAGAACTGGGCCATTTCGCTCTGGAGGAAGCAGTAAAAGTCCTCGAATACCTCTCGGATTATTACGGTGTTCCCTACCCGGCAAAGAAGCTCGACTTCATCGCCATTCCCGATTTTGCTGCCGGCGCCATGGAAAACTGGGGCGCTATCACCTCCCGCGAAGCTTCGCTTTTGATTGACCCAAAAAATTCCTCCGCCGCTACGAAAGAAAGAGTTTTCGTAATCGTGGCGCACGAATCCGCGCATATGTGGTTCGGGGATCTCGTCACGATGGCCACGTGGAACGGCCTCTGGCAGAACGAATCGTTCGCCTCATTCATGGAACTGATCGCCGCTTCCAAGCTGCATCCGGAATGGAACCCCGACGATCAATTTGTGTCGGGCGACATGCTGAACGCGCTTACCGCCGATGCTCTCCGTTCTTCCCGTCCCATTCACACGGAAATAACGCATCCCGACCAGATCAACGAAGCGTTCGACGCCATCACTTACGACAAGGGCGCTTCGGTTCTCCGCATGTTCCAGCATTTTCTGGGTTTCGAAGTGTTCCGACAAGGCGTTTCTTCCTACTTAAAGAAACATAGCTATGGAAACGCGGAACCGGAAGACCTGTGGAACGCTCTGGAAGAGTCCTCCATGAAACCGGTGCGGTATATGCTGGACAACTGGGTAAAACAGATTGGATATCCTTTGGTCAGCGTCAAGAAAACCGGCGGAGGAAAAGGCAAACCCGCAGTTTTAAAGCTTTCCCAGGAACGTTTTTTACTTGAACCCACGAACGAACCCGACGGCACTCTCTGGAGCATTCCGATAAGCGCCATTATGGAAGGCAAAAAGGAAATTACGTCGGTGCTTATGGAAAAAAAGGAAGACAGAATAGAATTACCCGGACCGCTCGGCAAAAAGTGGTTCAAACTGAACACCGAATTCACCGGACTTTTCCGGGTCCATTATGAACCCAAAGACCTGTTGAAATTCAAAGCACCCATTGAAAAACGGAAACTGTCTGTTGCCAACCGCATCGAAATACTGGATGACGTTTTTGCATTAACCCAAGCCGGCCATTATACGACGAACCTTTTTCTGGAAATAGCCGCAAGCTTTCGGGACGAGACCGACTACAACGTCTGGAACACTCTGCTTGGCAGGCTCCACGCGGCGCAAAGACTTTTCGCCGGCGAGAGCTACGCCAATGAATTCAATCGATTCATCCGCGAGCTTATCGCTCCGACGGCCCGAAATTTAGGCTGGGAAGAGAAAGAAGGTGAAATACACCAACATAAGCTTCTCAGAGGAACATTGCTCCATACTTTGGGGACGCGCGGCGACGAAGCAACAGTAAAACGCGCGAGAGAAAAATTTGCAGAGTACTTGAAAGACCCGGAAACGCTGCACCCCAACATCCGCCGGGCTGTCCACGGAATAATCGCGGCGCACGGGAACGACAAAGACCACGAAACTTTCATCGAGCTCTACAGCAAGACATCGCTCCAGGAGGAACAGAACCGGCTTTTGGGCGCGATGGGAGATTTTTCTGAAAAAGAACTCCTGAAAAAGTCTTTGGAATTCCTCATCTCCGGGAAAGTCCGCTCGCAGGACGTTTACACGAGTCTCAGCGTATTCGGCTCAAATCCGGAGGGAGGCGAGCTTACCTGGCTCTTCGTAAAGGAGAACTGGCAGGCGTTCCGAAAGATGTACGAAAAAGGAAAGCTCATCAGATATGTCATTCTGGCTTCCGCGAGCTTCCTTGCCACTTTTGAGCATGAGCGGGATGTAAGAACTTTCTTTGAAGTAAACCCCGCTCCGGAAGCCGAGCGCAGCATAAGGCAGGCCCTAGAAAAGATAAGGATAAATGCCCGATGGCTGGAACGCGACCGGGAAAACCTCGGTCGGTGGCTAAAAAACAACAAAAAGAATTAGAAATCAGGAATCGAGATTCAAGAATAATTTGAATCAAGAATCCTGATTTTTTTATTTTTGGAAAGAAACCTTCAACTTTTAAAAAACATTAAAATCCGTGACTTTTGCGTAAGTTTAGTGAAAATTAAGGAGATGAGCAGAAAAATATTTCTGTTTGAGCCTACAGGCGAATTTAATATTTTTCGTCAAACGAGGCGACTATAATTTTCCTAAACTGAAGCGCGTGGAACGGATCTTAATGTTTTTTGATGGGTATTACGAACAACCGCCGATGTTGTTTCCGCAAGCGGAACAGGTGTAGCAGGAGCCGGTGCGTATCATGATAGCGCCACAGCGGCAGGCCGGAGCATCCTGGAACGAAGCGGTCACAACTTTCCAGCCAGAGGCTGGTCCCTCCGAAAGCTTGGGAGCTGCCACGGGCACATCGGCTCCGCCAGCTGGCGGATTTGCATGCGCAGTTTCTTTCGCATCAGTATCGGAAGGAATATATATGCCGAATTCCATCCTGGCTTCAGGCGATAAAAATTGAATGGCGAGATAGCGCGCGATATAATCCAAAAGCGATTTTGCTATCAAAATATCCCCGTTTTCCGTATAACCGGATGGCTCAAATCTCCAGTGAACGAATTTCCTCACGATGGTTTCCACCGGTACTCCCGATTGGAGGGATATGGACATCAGCACGCCGATGGATTCCAAAAGCCCGGCTATGGTTGACCCTTCTTTGGACATTCTGATGAACACCTCTCCCAAAGTTCCATCCTCGTAAATCCCGCAATGAATATACCCCTCGTGCCCGGCCACAGCGAACTTGTGCCGGATAGATTTTACGTCCGAAGGAAGTTTTTTTCTTTGGTAAAGGCCCTCTTTGTTGAGATCCGCCGCGCTTTTCGAAGCTTTGGCTTTTGTCGTGTTCAAAGGCTGGGCTCCTTTGGAATTGTTGCGGTAGACCGCGATAGCTTTTAAACCGAGCCTCCAAGCCTCCATGTAGGTGTTCATTATATCTTCTTCCGTAACCGATTCCGGAAGGTTAACGGTCTTTGAAATGGCTCCGGAAATAAAAGGCTGCGCTGCGGCCATCATACGGATATGCCCCAAATAATGGATCGAGCGCGAACCTTTACCCGTGTCCGTGGCGCAATCGAAAACCGCGAGGTCCCCCGCTTTAAGATGTGGCGCGCCTTCAATGGTATCATTCGACAAAACATAATCCGCTATTTCCTTAATTTCACTTTCGGCGTACCCCAAATTCCTAAGCGCCGCTTCCACACTCTTGTTCACTATCTTTAGAAATCCTCCGCCCACCATTTTTTTGTAGGCCACAAGTGAAAATGACGGCTCGATACCGGTCGTATCCGCGTCCATCATGAAAGATATGGTTCCCGTGGGCGCTAAAACCGTGACCTGGGAATTGCGCACTCCGTAAATGATCCCGTCCTGGTAAGCTTTGAGCCACGCAGTTTGCGACAAATTCCATAATTCCGGCTTCACCAGATTCCTGTTAATTTTGCGCGACTCTTCTCCGTGCATTTTTATCACCTGCAGCATCGGGTCCCGGTTCTTTTCATATCCGGAAAATGGTCCCAGCGCTTTGGCTATTTCAACCGAAGTTTCGTACGCGGCGCCGGAAAGTATGGAAGTTAAAGCCCCGGCATTAGCACGCGCCTCGTCGGAATCGTAAGGATAACCCCAGCGCATAAGCAGCGCGCCGAGGTTTGTGTACCCAAACCCCAGTTCACGGAAAGCGTGCGCGTTTTCTTCGATTTTGGCGGTGGGATAAGAAGAATGGTCCACCACCATATCCTGGGCAATGATAAAAATGCGTATGGCTTTGTAGTAAGACTCCGTATCGAACTCCCCCGTGGGTTTTAAAAACATCAAAAGATTGAGCGATGCCAGATTGCACGCGGAATTATCCAAATGCATGTATTCCGAACACGGATTGGAACCATTGATGCGCCCGGATTCCGGGCAGGTGTGCCATTTGTTGATGATGGAATCGAATTGCATCCCCGGGTCGGCACAGCGCCAGGCGGCTTCTGCGATGCTTTTCATAAGTTCCTTCGCTTTCACGGTCTTTACGGTTTTTCCGGTGGTTACCGCTTTCAAATCCCAATCTTTGCCGCTCTCCACGGCGCGCATGAACTCATCAGTAGCGCGAACGGAATTATTGGCGTTCTGGAAAAAAATATTGCTGTAAACTTCGCCGTCGATAGCGTCGTCATACCCCAGCTCGATCAAGGATTTCGCTTTTTCTTCTTCTTTCCACTTGCTCGCGATAAAGCTCTCCACGTCCGGATGGTCAGCGTTCAAAATTACCATCTTGGCCGCGCGCCGGGTTTTACCTCCCGAACGAATCGTTCCCGCGATGGCATCAGCGCCTTTCATGAAAGAAACGGGGCCGGAAGATTTTCCACGGTTGGCAATCGACTCGTGGGACGAACGAAGCCGCGAAAGGTTGACACCCGAGCCGGAGCCTCCCGAAAAAATGAACATCTCGGTCCGATACCACTCGGCAATAGATTCTTTGTTATCGTCAACGGACAAAATGAAACACGCGGAGCATTGGGGCTTCTTTTCAATACCGACATTGAACCACACCGGTGAATTGAAAGACCCTTTTTGGCGCACCAGGATGTATTTCAGCTCCTCGTTGAAAATCCTGGCATCGCGCTCGCCCGCAAAATAGCCGGATTTTATCCCATAGCCCGTGATTGTGTCCACCACGCGGTCGATAAGCTGTTTTACCGATGTCTCGCGGTTGGGTTTACCCACATGGCCGGAAAAATATTTTTCGGCCACGATGTCGGTCGCGGTCTGCGACCAGGATTTGGGAACTTCGATATCATCCTGCTCAAAAATAACTTCCCCCTTGGCGGATCTTATCTGCGCCTTTCTCCTCTCCCACTCGATCTCGTCGTAAGGATGAATATTTTCTTTGGTAAAATATCGTTCTATTTTTAATCCGCCGCTTCCCCCCGAAAATCGGTCCGAAATATCTTCTTTTTCAAAAGCCAGAGACGGCGAACCTGCCTGTCCGGTAGGCAGGGTAAAAAAAGTACCCTCGTCGGGCGTAGAATTATTTTTTAGTAGAATGTCATTTAATTTATCCATTATTTATTCTAGCACGGGCAATTCAAAAGAGAGCAAATGTGGATAAACACTCGACAAATACTGAAGAAAATTTTTTAAAAAAATATTATTTTGCGACAAGCCTTACCTTTTCATTCTGCGCATGAATGCGGGCACCGAATCCCATTCTGATTCGGAATCGCCCGAAATATCATGCTCATTTTCAGCGTTTTTTTGGACATTTTGAGTGCTCGCTTCGGGAGAAACGTTTTTCCTCGGGAAAGGGCCGAATAACGTGGCAGATTTTCCTACGATATTGTCGGGGAAACCGGAAGCAATGACGGTAATCTTAATATCGCCTTTTTTGAGGCGTTCATCCTGTATCGCTCCGAAGATTATTTTAGCGTCCGGATCAACGGCATTCGTGATCACTTTGGCCGCTTCCTGTATTTCCCACATCGTGAGGTCCGAGCCTCCCGCTACGGCGAAAAGCACCCCTTTGGCGCCGTTGGCCGAAACGTCTAGCAAGGGAGAACTTATGGCGGCCCGCGCCGCATCTTCCGCTCTCGTCTCCCCCTTTCCGTATCCGATGCCCATCAAAGCCGAACCGGCATTTTGCATTATTGATTTTACATCGGCAAAGTCGACATTTATAACTCCCGGCATGGTTATCAGGTCTGAAATGCCCTGCACCGCGTTTTTCAACACCTCATCGCACATGGCAAAAGCGTTTAAGAATGGCGTTTCTTTTGACACTATCGTAAGCAATCTGTCGTTGGGAATAACTATCATAGCGTCCACACTTTCTCTAAGCCGCAAAAGCCCGGTTTCCGCTATCCTCCCCCTTTCCGTTCCCTCAAAACTAAACGGCCTCGTAACTACGCCGATGGTAAGGGCGCCTTGGGCTTTTGCCGCCTGGGCTATCACCGGAGCGCAACCGGTTCCCGTGCCGCCGCCCATCCCGCCGGTAATAAATACCATGTCGGCGTTCTTTAACGCTTCATGGATCTCGTCTTTAGTTTCTTCAGCGGCCTGCCTGCCGAGCTCCGGATTCATTCCCGTGCCCAGACCTTTGGTAAGCCCTTTTCCTATCCTTATTTTTTTTGAAGCTAAATTTTGCTGCAAATCCTGCGCATCTGTGTTCACCGCGATAAATTCAACCCCGTGCACTTTTGAGCGCACCATATGGTTGACCGTGTTCCCTCCGGAACCGCCGGCGCCAATGACTTTTATTCTGGCAAATGTCTCAACCTCCGGTTTTACGTGTGGCATAGTAAGTCCAGTTTTGCATAACCCAAAAAATCACGCAATCTTGACCCCTACACCATATCGTGGCAATGCCAGACAAATTAGAAATTTTAAACCTGCAGTTTACTTCTTAAACATCTGCAGTTGCCAGTAGTTCGTAGTACAAGCGGAATCCCGGCATCCGCAGTGCCAGGAGCTTCCGTCCCAGTTGCAAACATAGGC
>JACOXN010000025.1 GCA_016176295.1 Candidatus Giovannonibacteria bacterium | reverse complement strand
TGCCAAAGAAATCTTTGGCTCGAACCTGCGCTTGGCGAGCCGCGCTGTGCGCGGCGAGCCAGTGTTTCCATACCTTTCCGCGCTTCGCGCGGCCGAATCGGTCGGGCAAAAATCGGAAAGTTTGATATTGGTGCGCGGGAGAGGACTCGAACCTCCACGTCCTTGCGGACACTGGCACCTCAAGCCAGCCTGGCTACCAATTACAGCACCCGCGCGTTCATATTGTCATACCAATTATGCCCAAAACCTGCTTAATTTTCAAGTGTTTTCTTTTGAGGCAAGTAATATTTTTCTCGTAATACATGGCTTTCAAAATTTTTAAAGAATCTTTCTTGGCATATTTTAAACTCCAAACGATGTGTTCTTTGCTGTGAGTAATATGGCCTTTTATTTTCAAAAGCTTAAAGACCATATTTCTGACCCAAACCAAATGGTCATAACTCGCGGAAGCAAAAACCGTATAAAACATAAAACTGTTTTTCCATCTAGGATCGTAATATGAATAAAATGTCCCGTCACCGTCAAAATGTCCGCGAAGAAAATCAAAAAAATATTTTTCCGGTATATCCAAATCCGACATAGTTTTGGATTTTTCCGGCGTAAGCCCCAAACCCATTAAAAAACGATAAAATATAACGTCTCCAAATTGCACTCTACCGCATTGTCTGCCACTGCCTGAAATTTTTATACCGATTTTATTTTTCAACCCAAGACAGAACGAAAATATTTTTATCAAATCTAGGTCTTTGGACGTAAAATCAATATGTCTGCCATCTTTTGACAAACATCCGTCCGTTGTTAAAAGTCCGATGGCATAGGAAAATTTCGGAGACCACTTTATCTTAACCTTACCTTTTGCTTTCATGGCTCAATTTATACCTCAAGTTCATAGCGTATGCCATATAATAAAAATACTTTTTGTGTATACGTTATAAAAATATGTGTAAACAGCTTGCTTTCTAAATTTACTCTACCACACCTTCGACTGCGGCTGCCGCTTTCGCCGCTATTTCCACGTCGCGCCGGACATGCTTCATCTTGCGCCGTACGTCTTTGGCCGCGCGTTCCCTGATGTAATACAATTTTGAGCGCCTCGATTTGGAAGCGCGGTTTTTTATTTCTATTTTGTCTATTTCGGGCGAATACAAAGGAAATATCCTTTCCACGCCGAACCCTCCGGAAACTTTGCGCACTGTAAAGGTCGCCCCCGCTTCCGAGCCGTGTTTTCGGGCGAGCACTATGCCCTCAAAAGCCTGAAGGCGTATCTTCCCTCCTTCCCTGACTTTCTGCCACACTTTTACAGTGTCTCCAGCGTTAAAATCCAGGGCTTTTCTCTTTTCCTGGTCAACCGACGATAGTATCAGATTTAAAGATGTCATGTTAAGCAAATTAGCATAGCTGCCGGACATTTTCAAGCTATCGGCGCAATAAGGCGCTCCAGCACCCCGGCAAGGTCCGGAGGAAGCTCGGCATCCAACCGCAAAACCTCGCCCGAAGAGGCTCCGAACTCGATGGAAGCGGCGTGCAAAAACTGCCTGTTCAATCCGGCCGGGCATAGGAATCTTTTGCCTCCGTAAAGCGAATCGCAGGCCACCGGATGCCCGATTGCTGAAAAGTGCGACCTGATCTGATGCGTCCGCCCGGTCTTGGGATAGGCCTCAAGCAAAGTATAATCCCCGATGTATTTGAGTACTTTGTAATCCGTTTTGGCCGCCCTTTCTTTCCCCTGCTTTCCGAAAGCGACCCTTTTTTTAAAATCTTTCTTGGAGCGCGCGAGAGCCAGCTCAATGGTTCCAGTGCGGTCTTTGACTCGCCCGACGACAAGGGTAATATAAGTTTTTTTTATCTTCCTTCCCTCAAACAGCGATTTTAAATAATCAGCCGTCTCCTGATTTTTCGCAAATAATATAACCCCCGAAGTGTCTTTGTCCAGCCGATGGACCGGTATCAATTCGCGGCCATCCGCCGCCTGCTCCTTCTCCAAAACCCAGTCAAAAAGGACCCCTGGCGGCTTGTTTAAAGCAGCCAGATTCTTGTCCTGATAAATTACCTCGGCATCCATTTGTCTCTCCATTACTTAAATGCTAGCGTTTGAAGAGATCAATAACAAGGAAACAGCATGAAAAAGGTGCTCGTTACCGACTGGGGACAGGTTTTATTCCATGTCGATCACTCCGCGGTAGAAAATTTGATAATTGAAGGCAGGATAGCGCAAGCGCTTGAACTTGTGGAAAAACTCGACAAAAATCTGGTGAGCCCCAGTCTGGCGCTCAATGAGTTCAACCGTTATTATTTCAAAGAACCTTTGAAACTCACCGAGTTCGTTTCGCTCTTCACCGGAGCCTGGCATAAGGTCAATGCCCCACTGCTTAAGCTGTACAATAAACTAAAAAAGAAAGGCGTCAGAATTGCCGCCATCACCGACATAAGCGAGATGACTTTTTACAGCATCTGCAAAAGATTCCCGAAAGCAATCGGCCTTTTTTTCGAAGAAAGCGAAAATCCAGCCGAACTCATCATCACCTCCTTTGAAGCCAGGGCCGTCAAAAAAAATTTTACCCCTTTCAGCCGCGCATGCTCTCGCTTTGGATTTTCCCCGGAGGAAGCTCTCTTCGTGGATAACGACGCGGGGAACATCGAAATCGCCTCTGCCCTGGGCTTTGAAACTTTTCTTTACGAAATAAATAGCGCGTCATCAAACGCGCTACTCGAAAACTTGTCTCTTAAATTATTTTTTCCCCATCTTAAGTGAGGGAATTTTTTTTAAATTTTCAATTGTCTGCGGCAAGGAAAATATTTCAAAAAATTCAGCAGTTCCGCTATCAGGTTCCTTATCGCGCTCCCCGCCTTATTTAAAACTGCCTGCCGCGAAGCATAAAGCATTAATAACTTTTGCAGCTCTTCCGATTCAGCGCTCCCTATGGTTTTTTCGGCATACATTTTCTGCAACTCCAAAAACCGCCGCTTGCCGGCTTTGGGAAGATTCAGAACCGAAGGAGCTTTTTTGAAAAATTTTTCATAAAAGGGCCGGACGTATCCGAGCTTCAATTCCCAAAAATCAGCTTCCGAAATTTTGCCGGTGACATAGAGCTCCTCCAGCTCCAAAAGCCTTTTTTGTTTGTTTTCGTCCAAACGGAGAAGCGCGTCGTCAACCTCAAAAAAAGGTTCAATGACGGGGTGGCATTTCAGGATGATAAGATTCAGCTCTTGGACTCCCAACCCCGAAGCATGGTTTTCCATTCCTTTAATACTGCGACCGGCTTCATTGAATTCTTCGTCCACCCGTTCCAGGCTCCGGGTGTCCATCTTGTCTTTGCTTTTTTTGGTCATTTCAATATCCTCAAGTCTGAAGTTGATGATAAACCTCGGTAAAAAAGAGTCAAATATTTTGGTGCACTTTTATAGACGATGTTAGAACCTATTTTCGTACAAAAAAGAGCCCGGTTCCGAGCTCTTTTGGCGCTATTTAAAAGACAAGCACGTCTTTCCAATTTGCCCAAGTCAATCGTTTTTTGTTTCCGACTTCTTGATTGTACGAGCAATCGTAAAGAATATGCTCCCATTCCGCTGTTTCTCCGCCTTCTATAACGGGTTTATCGTCAATGAGGAGTTTGCCCCTGATAATTGTTTTGTCTTTTGAAAGAACAATTCGTTTTGTAAAATCTCTATCGAAATGCTTTTCTACCCATTGATACTTTTCAAGCACGCAGTTTTCGTAGCGGGATAAAGGTGATGTACAAATACGTACATCGTGGCCAAGTTCAACGAGCATCTTTAACGCTTCAAGGCTCCCATTAACTGGTGGGAGGTTCAGATAAAATCTGGGCGCGAAATAGATACTTTCAACCTTGTCACGCAATTCTTTTGGGTAATCATCGCGAACATAGAATGTTCTACGCTGATGAAGTGGAACAAAATGCTCGTTAGGAAACTGGGTTCTCCATGCATCGAGAAATCCTTTTTCAAAATCGGCTAATGGTCCATCTTGATCAACAAGGATAATCATTGCCGTTTACCTCCTTACGATTTGTGTTTGATCTAAAAATACCCTACCACAATAAGTCATGGTAAGTAAACATCTGTACGAGATGAGTACATCGGTAACACCTTGGCGGTTTTTTGGTAGAACTCCCAGGGCGTGTCATAACCGAGAGTTTGATGAGGCCTGACGAAAGTGT
>JACOXN010000004.1 GCA_016176295.1 Candidatus Giovannonibacteria bacterium | reverse complement strand
GTTGGCTTTGAGCAGTAGCTCCTGGGCGGAGGAAAGGACGTTGTAGGAAGCTCCGAAGCCGGTGGGAACCGCTTGGGAGGAATCGAGGATGTGGCAGGAAGGGGTGGAAGGCGTTGGCGGCGTAGCGCCCCCTTGAGTAAAGTCAATGTTGGCGTTACTCCCGATGGTAAATTGGCCCTGGGACGCGCTCAAAATATAATTTCCGAAATAGTTCAGATTATTAAATGTTATATTGGCGCTGTAATAATTGGGATATACTGTATTTATAGTCGATGGCGCACTTGAGCCGCCCAAAACCTGAACATTATTGATATAAGCATTATTGAACCCGGAATTCAGCGCAAATATGTTTGACACGTTCGGACCAACATTCTCGATACGAATATCGTCCATTGTTACCCCATCAATGTTCGTGCCTCCTTCTGCCCAAATAATATCCCCCCGATACGAATGAATTATGTCTATGTTTTTAAAATTTATGTTATTTATAGAACCCGACTGTTCCATGAATGATATCGCGTGTGAGGCTGGCCAAAGGACTGAATCTTCCACCCAAACATTTTGTGTCGGCTTCCCTGTCTGATCCATAAAATATGGATCATTTTTAATAGCGATGTGATCATCTTGCGTTCTCAAAAAAACGTTCTTAATTGTGGCGCTATTTGTGTGAATGATATCAATAGCGTCAGAGTTGTGCCGAAAACCAATTAATTTTATGTTGTCGACATTTATAGAATCGCCGGCCACGATATAAGCCCAAGAAGACGGGTCAAGGCCGATAATTCCTTCTAAATTAATGGCACCGCCCCCCTGCAAATCGACAAATGATGTGGTCGCCGGATCCCCATAACCGCAGATCAAATTCAAATTCTTCTCGCCGCTTAAGATGCCTCTGCCGCGGACAGAATAATTGCCAACGCCACTACTTCTTATCACGCCGTACACAACAGCTCCGCCGGCAATATAAACGGATTCACCGGGATTTAGATAAATTCTTGAGCCGTCCCCGTGAACACCGGGACCAAAATAGTATGTTGCGTTTGTGCTGCCGCTTTCAATTGGATTTGCAAATAGATTCAAATTGTGAATTTCATCACCGTTAATTTCCACAGATAAGTTGGCCGGTTGAGACAGTGGAAAACTGACGGTATTACCGCTTATGGACGGATTTATGCCGAGCCTTAAAGGTCTGACGACAGCGCTGGAAATGGCAACGGATGATGTAATTTGCACGTTGACCGAACCGGAAAAATCAAAATATGCCATACTGGCATGATCCTCAGATCCGGTGCATGCGGGAAAAGCGTTAGGTGAGACGCCGACACTATAAACGTCAACATTGTTGCCGTCCACCGATACACTAAAATCATTTGAACGCGGTATTCCGCCTGACGGCATGGGATATGTGACTACCGAAGCATTGGCGTGAGCCGCAAAAAATGCGCTTGCGGCGAGAACCAGGACTCCGGCAATTAATAATGTGCTCCGGTTGTGTAATATATTCATATACATATAATACTACAAAGTATTGTGAAAATCTCTGCTATAATTGAAGCATGAGCGTAAGCATGATATTTTTTGAATATTTGGCTTGGCACTTTTCCGAAGGGGTGCATGAGTATCTTACGGCCTGGCGGAATATGCATTGGTTCCTTTATCATTTTTTTTCGGTATCGGTCCTTTTAAAAACCCTTTTCCAGCCTTTCCACCGCATGCAGGAAACATATAGCCGGGGGTTCGACCCGGGCCTGATGCTGGAAACGTTCATCGTGAATACAATGATGCGCATCATCGGTTTTTTCATCAGGTCGGTTTTTTTGCTGGGTGCCCTGGTTTCCCAGATAGCCATGGCCGTCATTGGAATCGTTTTTCTCTTTGTTTTTGTAGCCTCCCCGGTCCTTGTTCCAATTCTGCTGGTATTATCCATTAGTCTTATAGCCGCCTAACATATGCCCGAAATCGAGCTTTTAACCAAAAGTCCGCAGATATTCAAAGCCGCCAGGGTCGAGTTCATATTTCCGAGAAAATTCCGCCTGCAATTATCGGGAGCTTTTTTGCTTCTCACGATGGTGTTTGGCGGCGCATACGGTATTTTGTTCATGGTTCCTAAATTCAGCGAACTCCTGGGTGTGGAAACTCCTCCCGGAACGCATGCAAAACTGTTGGGCCTCTTGCTGCTTTTCGCTTCGTTTTTCTGGGTGTTGAAGCTCCTGGATTTTTATTTTCTCGCCTCGGCCCGTCCGGTTGCCTTGTTAAGGCGCGCGGCAAAAGAAGACGATAAAATCTATTATCTGGATTTCGGGGGCGCCCGAAGGATGCTTTATTTGAAAGCCCTCGGCAGGGAAAGCGTGAATTTTGGGAAAATTTATTCCTTTTTTGGGAAAACCAGCAATTTTATATTGCAGCTTGCGGTGAGGCTTGGCATAGACTTCGTAGAACTTCTGGACTTTATTGAAAACAGCCGCGATAAGGTTATCGAAGTGCCCAGGGAAACTTTTTTGGGCTCCTTGGCCGATATCGCGGAAAGCACCGGCTCCGACACCATCGGCGCCAAAGAATTTATGATTCTGCTTTTCGACCTGGATAAGGATTTTGAAAAATTTTTATTTGAAAGGGAATTGAGAAAAAAAGAACTTATCGGAGCCTCGGACTGGGTGGCGGAGTCCCTGGAAGGCGACAGAAAAAACAGTCGTTGGTGGGAAAAAAGCGCTCTGGGAAATATCCCTGGCATAGGAAAAGACCTCGGTTTCGGATATACATTCAACCTGGACCGATATTCGGGCGAGATAACCAGCTTCGGCAGCAAAAAACTTCATTTTTGGGCTCATTCTAAAGAAATTTCCGCCATCGAAGAGTCGCTGTCGCGCTCGGGGCAAACCAACCTGGTCATGGTCGGCGAACCGGGCACCGGGAAACACACCATATTAAAAGGACTCAGTGAAAGAATATTCAAAGGCATCGCTCCTCCCGCGCTGGAGCATAAGCGCATGATAATTCTGGACACGGCGGCGGTTACCGCCGGGACCAAGACAAAAGGGGCTTTTGAGGGTCTCATGATACGCATGATGAATGAAGCGGTATCGGCCGGTAACATCATTCTAATCATCGATAATTTCCCCGAGTTCCTTGAGTCTTCCCTTTCAATGGGAGTGGATGTTATCACGCTTCTTGAACCTTACCTCTCAAGCGCGGGCATCCAGGTAATCGCTCTGGCGGATTCCGACACTTACCATCGCATAATGGAACCCAACGGCAAATTGATAAGACTTTTTGAAAAAATAGATATTGCCGAGCCGTCCATAGAAGAGACGATAAAAATACTTCGAGACATTTCTCCCTCCCTGGAGGCGCGTTCGCGCGTCATCCTTACTTATCGCGGACTCGCGGCCGTGGCCGACCTTGCGAACCGCTACATAACGCAGGGGATGATGCCGGAAAAAGCCGTGGATCTTTTAGACAGCGCCATAGTGCTTGCCGCCCAATCGGGAAAACAATTCCTGAATCCGACTGAAGTGGAAGCGGTCATAGAGAAGGAATTCAAGGTTCCCATCTCGAAAGCCGGAAAAGACGAATCGGAAAAACTCCTCAATATGGAGAATATTTTGCATGAAAGCATAGTCAACCAGGAAGAAGCGATAAAAGCGGTAGCCAATGCCCTCCGGAAGGTCCGCTCGGGGCTTCACGAAGGCAAGCGTCCTGTCGGCACCTTCCTTTTCCTGGGGCCGACCGGAGTTGGAAAGACCGAAACCGCGAAAGCGCTCGCCAAGGTTTATTTTGGAAAAGAAGATGCCATGACGCGCTTCGACATGTCGGAATTTCAGGGGCCGGAAGGCATAAACAAACTTATCGGCTCTTTTGGCGGGCGCGAGCAGGGAGTTTTGTCCGTGGCGCTCCGCCAGAAACCTTTCGGGCTCCTGCTCTTCGATGAATTCGAAAAATCATCAAAGGAAGTCGTCAATTTATTTTTGCAGATCCTTGAAGAAGGCTTTTTCACTGATGCTTTCGGGAAAAAAGTTTCAGCGAGGGAATCCATGATAATCGCCACCTCCAACGCAGGGAGCAATCTCATCTGGGAACTTCTCCAAAAAGGCGTGGACCCGGTGTCCATCCAAAAAGAGGTTATCGACTCCATTCGCCAGCAGGGAGTTTTCAGCCCGGAAATATTGAACCGGTTCGACGCCATCGTGGTCTACCATCCTCTCAATAAGGAACAGCTGAAAAAAGTGGCGCAGATTCTTCTTAAAGACCTGGCGCGCCGTCTCAAAGAAAAAGACATAGATTTTGAAATAACCGACGAGCTTGCGGAAAAAGTGGTGGATATCGGCTATGACCCGGTAATGGGAGCGCGCCCCATGAGACGCGCCATCGCCGACCGCGTGGAACAACTTATCGCAAGAAAGCTCCTCGAAGGTAAATTGGAACGCGGAAGCTCCATCAAGCTTACCCCCGAAGACCTAAACACAATTTAATATCCGTGCTTTAATAGAGCAATGAGCAGATTTTTTTTAACTTCGGAATCGGTTACGGAAGGGCATCCGGATAAATTGGCGGACCAGATATCGGATGCCGTTCTGGATGAAATACTTTCACAAGACCCTTATGCGCGAGTGGCCGTTGAAGCTTTGCTGACTACCGGGCTCGTCATCGTCGCGGGCGAAGTTACCACCAAAGCCTATGTGGATGTGCAGAGCGTTGCGAGAAAAGTTCTAAAAAACGCCGGATATACGAAAAGCGAATACGGGATCGATTCGGAAAGCTGTGGGATTCTCTCCTCAATCCATGAACAATCGCCCGACATCGCGCAGGGTGTCGGAAAATACGGCAAAGAACGGCCGGAAGACGTGGGAGCCGGAGACCAGGGAATGATGTTCGGATACGCGACCGACGAAACCGCGGAGCTTATGCCCTCCCCAATCGCGTTCGCCCATCGCATCACCCGCAAGCTCGCCTCCGTGAGAAAGTCCGGAGAAATTTCGTATCTTCGGCCGGACGGGAAATCACAGGTAACGGTGGAATATGAAAACGGGAAACCTTTAAGGATAGATACGGTTCTCGTTTCTGCCCAGCACAATCCTTCAATTGACGCCTCGCGCATCAAAAAAGACATCATAAATAAAGTGATAAAACCGGTGCTTCCCAAGGAAATGCTCGACTCCAAAACAAAATTCCTGGTGAACCCCACGGGTCGCTTCGTCATCGGCGGCCCCCAGGGAGATACCGGACTTACCGGACGGAAAATAATAGTTGATACATACGGAGGAGTGGGTTCGCACGGAGGCGGAGCTTTTTCCGGAAAAGACGCCACCAAAGTCGACCGCTCCGCGTCATACATGGCGCGCTACGTCGCAAAGAACATCGTGGCGGCTGGCCTTGCGAAAAAAGCGGAGGTTAAGGTAGCTTATGCCATCGGTGTTCCGAAACCCCTGATGCTCCATATCGACCTGGTTGATTCCGAAATTCCCACCGAAGCGCTTTACCGCGCGGTAAATAAAATTTTTGATTTTCGCCCCGGAATGATAATCAAGCAATTGAACCTTCGCCGGCCGATATACAGACAAACAGCCGCTTACGGCCACTTCGGCCGCACCGATTTGGACCTGCCTTGGGAAAGGACCGACAAAGCCACGGAGCTCAAAAAATTATTGAAATAATAACTCCAGTCAGGTTATACTAATTTCAACCAAGGGCCGTTAGTAAAGTGTCCCGATTTCGCCGACAAAACGTTACATTCCTTGGCAAATTGTTTACACGGAAGGATATGCCGATTTGGTTTCTGCGAGAAAAAGAGAGCTTCAAATTAAAGCCTGGAAAAAGCGCAGTGCAGTAAAAAGGTTATTTCACAAGGGCCGTTAGTAAAGTGGTATTACGCGGCATTCGCATTGCCGAGGCGCGAGTTCGATTCTCGCACGGTCCACAACATTATGGGAGAAATAATAAAATTTCAGGAAAGCAAAGAAGTAATCGTATTGGAACGCCAATACGGCGATTTCGAGGCGCGTTATGATAAATTGAAATTTCTGGCATTAAACCCCAAAGGGAAAGCCGAGCTTGAAACACTGGTCGGCGAACTTGTAAAAGAAATTGAAACTTTTGAAGAAGAACTGAGCAAAGCGCAAACTGATATTCTGGAGCGCGACCATAAATTGCGCGACCAATTCCAAGAACTCTCGAATGAAAAAGATTTTTCGACAGCGGATGAAAAATACGGCACTGAGTCGGCACAGGAAATGGACCGACTATTGAAGCTCCAAGACCTGGAAGATAAAGCCGCAAAATTGAAGGAACGGTCAGTATCATTTCTCGCTTAAATTAATGCGAAATAAAAAAACCGGGAGACCCGGTCATTCATTTTTTTTTGGTGTTTTCGGAGTCGGCAGCTCGTCGTAACAGGAGTTTTTATTTCCACCGCTCCCAAAAAACACGAGAACTAAAACCAAAAGCAATAAGACATACAACATTTTTTTCCCCGCTTACTCAATTTTTTCCTGGAACAAGAATAGCAATCATATAATAATTAGCAACCCCAACGGATAAAATTCATTTTATTTTCAAAACTAATTCACAAATCAAACCTATGATGGGTTGATGAATAATAAACTTTCTTATGCAGAAAATCCCCAATAAGCGGGCAGTTCTTAAGCGCCCGAAGCTACGGATTGCACAGGTGGCTCCTATAACTGAAAGGGTCCCTCCGAAAAATTACGGCGGCACCGAAAGGGTGGTTTATGCTTTAACGGAAGAATTGGTAAGAAAAGGCCATGAAGTCACGCTCTTCGCCTCCGGCGATTCAATCACTTCGGCAAAACTTGTCTCGGTCTATCCGAGAGCTTTGCGGGAAGCGAAATTGACGACGCTTTTCGAAACCGGCGAACTCACACTTCTAAACATCGGCCTGGCATACAATAACCAAAACGAGTTCGACATAATTCACGACCACAACTCCCATATCAGTTTGCCTACCGCAAATCTCGCAAGCAAACCGGCTCTCATCACTCTGCACGGGCCGTTCACTACATACGTTAAAAAACTTTTTTCCGCGCTGAACCGTCCGAAACTGGCGGCAATTTCTTATTCACAATACAATTCCGCGCCTAATTTGAATTATGCGGGCATAGTCCACAACGGGCTCCTCATGGAATCCTACCCGTTCGCCGCAAGGCACGACGGCTATCTCTTGTGGGTCGGCAGAATATCAATGGAAAAAGGTACGCACCTCGCCATCGAGGTTGCACAATACCTAAACATGCCGCTAATTATCGCGGCCAAGCTGGATGAGGCGGATTTAAAATACTTTCAGGAATACGTCGGGCCGAAATTGTCGGACAATCTGATAAAATGGGTCGGCGAAGTGAGTGAGGAGGAGCGGAACCGCCTGATGATGAGAGCAAAGTGCCTTTTAAACCCCATAATCTGGAGAGAACCGTTCGGACTCACGATGATAGAAGCTCAGGCCTGTGGCTGCCCGGTCATCGCGTTCGCCAACGGTTCCGCGCCCGAACTCATAGTGAACGGAAAAACCGGATTTCTCGTCAGCGATGTTGACGGGATGATTGACGCCGTCGGGAAAGTTGATAGAATAAGCCGGTCAGAGTGCCGAAGACACGCTTTAGAAAACTTCAGCGCACAAAAAATGGCTGACAAATATGAAAAGATATACTATCAAATGCTTAAATTAAGGAACGGCACTTGATTGTTTATGAAAGTATGGTAAAATAATAATGAAAAATAAATGAACGAACTGAAAACAAAAATGTACGAATCACTCCTCTCTCTTTCCAACGATGAAGGGATATATGCGTCCGGCAAAGAAGAGGTCTACGGGTGTCTCTTTGGAAGGGACACCGCCATAACCGTTCTCAAGCTTTTGAAGGTTGCCGAAAGATCCGGCGACCCGAAACTTTTTGATATTTCAAAAAAAGGATTGAAAGCCCTCGTTTCGTGCCAAGGACAGGAATTCAATATCGAGTCTGGCGAGCAGCCGGGAAAATTCATTCATGAACTGCGGAAAGACGGCTACGAACGCCTAGTAAAACTTGAAAAACCATGGTTCGTCTATCCGGACAATATTTTAAGAAACTACGACTCCGTGGATTCGACACCTCTCGCCTTGAACGCCATCTGGACGTACTGGAATCTCACCAAAGACGAAGAGTTTATGCGTCTCGCGGAGCCCGCTGTGGAAAAAGGCATCAGCTGGATAACGACCTACGGAGACATGGACCATGACGGGATCGTCGAGTATGAACTCGACCCGAAAAGGACTTTCGGCGGGCTTGCTGTACAGTCATGGACCGATTCCAACGAATCTTTAAGAAACCAAGACGGGGTTTTCCCAAAATACCCGATAGCCCCCGTGGAAACACAAGCTTTCGCATGGCTCGCACTCACGGAATGGGCGGGTTATTTCAAGAATAAAAAACCCGCATTCGCCGAAATGATCGGAAAAAAGGCTGACGAAATGAAGAGCGCTTTTAATGAAAAATTTTTGATCGAAGACGACGGCCTGTGTTTCGCAGCCCAAGCTTTAGATGGAAACAAAATCCGGATAAATACCCTTACCGCAAACCCTCTGCTGGCCCTTTGGTCCGCCCATCGGAGAAAGAACGGGAAGATTGAATGCATCTTTAGCGACGAAACGGTGAACGACGTGGTTCTCCGCGTATTCAAAGAAGATTTTTTTGATGAAGAAGCGGGCATTCGCACCATGAGCAATAGATCCAAAACCTACAATTCCGGAGCGGATTCATACCACAACGGCAGTTTCTGGCCGATGTTGAACGGGCTCGTCTATGAAGGCTTGCTCAATTTCGGATATGTATTGGAAGCTTTTAAGCTTAAAAAAGCCTCTTTAAAGCCGATAAAGTACTTCGGCTCTCCCATAGAACTCTATCTGAGGAACAGCGATAGTTATATGGAATACAGATCCCCCTCGGGACAAACCTCATGCAGAACCCAGGCCTGGTCTGCGGCGTCCATTCTTCACATGCTTTCGGGCAGCTAAATTTTGCTTGCTATTGACAACAGAGCTATAAAGTAGTATAATAGCAAAGGATTCATAAAAAGTACTGCTTCCATTAGGGCAGTGGGCGCCAGAGTGCATTTAGTCATTTTTTAAAGACATAGCACTCACATCGGCACCTGCGCCCTAATGGGAGCGGTATGCTCAAACTTCATAAAATCTTGACATTCATGTGTCTTGGTTGTATGAAGAAATAAAGGCAAGTTTTCTTGATAAAAAAATGAAGGATAAAGGAGGTATCTATGTATTTTAAAACATTGGCTGGCGCTCAATGCCCAAGGGTATCTCCTTTGGGCATTGAGGATTTGCGCAGAACTTTTTTTGTTCCTGCGAACACTCTTGTTGAGTTCATGGGTGAGCTCGCCGAGGAGGAGCGGGTTGTGGTGCGTGTTGGAGAAGGAAACCACTCCGTAGTCTTTACTATGGAGGCGGACAACATTGTTATAATGGCTCAAGAAGACACTGGCCAGCAATGGCCGGAAGATGTAAACATTTTGTCTACGGCCTGGAATTAAAGTCCATGAAAGGAGGGCTTAACTATGAAAATCGGCGATACTTTGAAAACCTCGAAGCCCATCCGGTCCCAAAAGACGGGGATGATGCTCCCCCGCGAAGGCACGTTCGTACGTGCCATCGAAAACATGGGCCGCGAGCTCATTCTTGTAAGTTTCGGTTCGGCGGGAGAAGAATATCTTTTTCCGCACGAGATCGTACAGGAGTAGTTGGTTAAAAAAATAAACGGGCGCAATCGGACGAGGAGAAAAAGGATGGCCAAGAAAAAGTTGAAGGATGACCGCAAGCGGGAGGATCGGCAGCGGCGGGCGATGTATGTAGCCCGCAAGTTTGATGCGCTGGTCGTCGGGTCTGGCGACCGCGATGAAACGGCGACAGAGTTTTACTTGGATCCGCCGGTATGGCCGGTCAAAAAACCAGCCACAAACTCGTAACCCTCCTGTTTAACGGCGACAAGCCGGCCCCACCATCACACTGGTGGGGTTTCTGTCTCTTGGAGAAAGCTGATGAATTTCTTCACTCATTCTCGCCCGCCAGCGCGGGCTCCGAGGGTTTCGCTCATTTTTGCCCTCACTTCGTTCAGGACCGGCCAAAAATGGCGAAAAATCCGTTCAGAAAATCATCAGCTTTCTTTCAGTTCGGTCTTTTTCGTCCATGAAAAGCTTTGTGCACTTCGCCTAGCTGTCTATCGGTAAAGTGCGTATAAATTTGAGTAGTTGAAATGTTGGCGTGGCCGAGCATGGCCTGAACGGAGCGGAGGTCCGCGCCGTTTTGCAGAAGGTCGGTCGCGAAGGCATGCCGTAAAACATGCGGCGTCACTTTTTTTGAAATTCCGGCCTTGATGGCGTATTTTTTTATCATTCTTTGTATTGAACGGGGCGTTACAGGAAATAATTTTTCCAGCCCGAGGCTGGTCCGCCTTGGGCGGATTTCAACCCCGGTTGCCTTGTCCAGATAGTTACTTATGGCTTTTTTTGCGGATTCGGAAAGAAATACAACGCGTATCTTTCCGCCTTTTCCGCGGACGGAAAATTCATCCCGCTTTAAATTTACGTGGTCGGTGTTGAGCGAACAGAGCTCTGAAATACGGAGACCAGTCGAGAAAAAAA
Organism: Candidatus Giovannonibacteria bacterium; assembly: GCA_016176295.1. GTDB lineage: Bacteria > Patescibacteriota > Minisyncoccia > UBA11713 > 2-01-FULL-45-33 > JACOXN01. The sequence goes on along the minus strand of JACOXN010000004.1, from coordinate 66,614 downwards.
GTTCAAGGATAGCTTTATCGCGGAGAACCGTGACGGAGTTTTTCAAAGGCTTGGTCCGAGTTGGAGAGTCGAGGGGGGCGGCAAGGAGTCTTTCCAAGTCGGCTGTATCCAGTAGATCGAGGTCGCGCGCAGGAAGCTTGGCGAGTTCTATTTTTTCTGCTTCAAGAGAATCGATATCGCGCTTTGCCAGGAATTTGAGGAACATCCGGAGGGCTATTATATAAAAATTTTGCGTTTGTCGGCTCAAAACCGATCCGCCTTGGGCGGATTTGGTTCGGTTTAGAAACATTCGATATTCTCGCACCAGGTCCTCTGAAATTTGAGAGGGGGAAGAAACTTTTGAAAACTCAAAAAAACGCTTTAAATAGCGGTCATAATTCTCAATTGTTTTTAGCGACCTTCCTTTTTCTATCTCAAGATATTCCAGGAATTCGCGTTTTAATTTTTCCAAGCTTGCCATGCTTCATTTTAGCATTAATCAGAAACCAATTGGCTCCTGAACGGATTTCGCTGTCTTTTTGGCATGGTCTCTTGCGAATCAAGAGCAAAAAGACTAGCGATCCTCGGAGCGAGCCGCTGGGCGAGCGAGAATGAGTGAAGGAGCTGCATTGGTTTCTGGAAAATTGCTTTTTATCAACTAATGTGTTAAACTTCATTTACGATGTTAAAAACAAAAATAAAACAAAAAATAGTGGGTGAACATAAAGTTCACGATAAAGATACGGGATCGTCTCCGGTGCAGGTGGCTTTGCTTTCCGAACAGATAAATACTCTGACCTCGCATCTAAAAAAGCACCCGAAAGACAACCATTCAAGGACCGGCCTTTTGCGGATGGTTTCCAAGAGAAGGAAGCTTCTTTCCTACTTTTCAAAAAAAGATCCTGAAAAGTATGAAAAAACAATCAAAAAATTAGGATTAAGAAAATGAGCGAAGCAAAACCTGGTAATATTAATACCCAAATACTCAAGCACAAGAACCAGCGTGTGGCGATTTTTATAGACGCGCAGAATCTTTATCATTCCGCCAGAAGCCTTTTTGGCGGGAGGGTGAACTTCAAGAGTTTACTCCAGTCGGCTGTGGCCGGGCGGCAGCTGATCCGCGCATTCGGGTATGTCATCAGCACAAAAACGGGCGAGGAAAAACCTTTCTTTGAGGCTTTGACCAAGCTCGGCATCGAGACACGCGAAAAAGAACTTCAGGAATTTTTCGGCGGCGCCAAAAAAGCCGACTGGGATGTCGGCATGGCGGTGGACGCCATCCGCACGGCAGAGATCGTGGATACCATTGTCATCGGCTCCGGGGACGGGGATTTTATTCCACTGGTAGAATATTTGAAAAACCAGGGCCGCCGCGTGGAAGTCATTGCTTTCGGACGTTCCAGCTCCGGCAAACTGAAAGAGATCGTGGACGAATTTATAGACTTGGGCGAAGAACCCGGAAAATACATCATAAAGAGGTAAGCGGTTTACCGAATATAGTTAATAAATTAAACTTTATATATGGAAATCACGGAGGCGAAACTTAAAGAAATCCTTAAAGAACAGAGAGAGGATTACCAAACGCATATAACCGCCCTTGCCGAAGATTTCCAATCCAAGCTGGCGACCGGATTTGAACCATTGATAACTCTCAGTCAAACATTGAAAAGTATTCAGGAAATGGTAGCGCAAAATTCCGAGGACATAACTATCATGAAGTCCGACATTCAATTCATAAAACAGGAATTGAAACAAAAAGTCAGCGTTGATGAATTTAGCGCCTTGGAAAAAAGGGTGCTTTTGCTTGAGAGGCGGGCATAATAATTGCTTGGTAACTACTAGAACAAAATATATCATAAAGAGGTAAAAAAACCGCCCCAGGCGGTTTTTTTCAACTCATACGAAATACATTTTCGTCCTTTAACATGGCGTAGGAGGGCAGGAAATTGAAGAATAAAATTATTGTTCTTTTGTCAGCCGGAATCGCGCTTTGGCTTTTCTTAATACTGCCGGTAATCGGAACGTTTATTCAGGAATTTCTTGCCGCAGACGTTCTAGAATCAGATTTGAAAAATTTTACTGTCGCAGAGATGAAACGCCTCAAAATAAACTCTACTGTCGTGCTTAACATTATCGACGTGGACGATAACGAAATTCCTTACGAAGATAAGCCACTCTATTGCCGCTCGGCTTTGATCGAACCCGGACGCTACTTAGTAGAGCTATCCAAATATTTTGTGACCGACATTTGCATCCGGCACGAACTCTATCATATTGCAGCCGGCCATATAGATTTCGACGAAAAAAACAGGCTGAATCCGTTGTTCATGTATTTTTTGAGAGGATTCTATTTCGAACCGGCAGCCCTGTGGTATTCCGTCATCGGCTGGAAACAAAAAAAATAACCACCCCGCGAGGTGGTTTTTATGATTCGATTACGTCGATTCCAACTAGACATTATTTTTTTCCTCCCCGGATTATTCTTTATTCCAATTCGGTAAGTTGTCTATAATTTACGCTCAGTAGCAGCATCTTTCCCGGTTCGGATAATTGGACAACGTGTGCTCCAGCTGAGGCCAAAATGTCGCTCTTAAAGATAAATTTCTTGATGCTGTATCCTTTGGCGTTGGCGAATTTCTCCAGCACTTCTTCCGGCTTTCCGCTTGAATGTACAATTTCAAGCTCGACCAACTGATTGATAAACGTCACTTGGGCAATGAAGTAATTTTTTCCCTCTCTGTCCATTTTTTTTCCTTTCTGGGTTGGTTTTTTTCCTACCCGCAATCACAATCATATTCGGGCCGATTTTTATTATCCCTTGCGTTATAACGACTTCAGTTATCAAAACCTTTCGTCTTTCAACAGAAAAGCACGAAATCATTATTATGTCAAGCAAAATTTTGACTTTTTCCGCGGTTCGCGCTATTTTGGGAATATTAGAAATTAATGGTAAGTGGTCTTTGGATAGGTAGAGCCTCTGTCGAAGGAAGGCCCTAAAATCTGAAGATCACTTCGCCGCGCCAAAGTCTTCGGGCAAAGGCGGGCTTAAAAAATAAAAAAGAATGACCAGTAAAAAATTTACTACGGAAGTCGGCGGCCGCACATTAACCGCCGAGTTTACTGACCTGGCCCATCAAGCCAACGGCTCTTGCCTTGTTACTTACGGCGGGACGATAGTTTTGGCGACGGCAGTGCAGGCCAAAAGCGCGCGCGAGGGGATTGATTTTTTTCCGCTTACGGTGGATTTTGAGGAAAAGTTCTATGCTGCCGGAAGAATTTTGGGTTCCCGTTTCGTGAGGAGAGAAGGAAAAGCTTCGGACGAAGCTGTTCTTACATCGCGTCTTATCGACCGTTCTATACGTCCGCTTTTTAATTCCAAAACCAGAAACGAAGTGCAAGTGATAGTACTGGCACTTTCCGTGGATGAAGAAAACGAGCCCGATATCCCGGCTATCATTGCAACGTCGCTTTCTTTGGGAACTTCCGATATTTTATGGGATGGTCCCATCGGCGCCGTGCGGGTTTCAAAGATCGGCCAGAAATATATTATAAATCCCACTTACAAAGAAATAGAAGAAGCTGAGCTCGATACCATAATCTGCGGCAAGGACGGAAAAGTTAATATGATTGAGGCGGGCGCCAAGGAAATAACCGAGGCCGATATGCAGGAGGCATTGGAGCTCGCCGTTTCAGAAATAGACAAGCTTACCGCGTGGCAGGCAGACATTATAAAAAAAATGGGACAAAAAAAAGTCGAGCCGCACATCGTGTCGGTTCCGTCCGACATTGCGCAGGTTTTCAGAAAGCGGATCATGGCGAAACTCGAGGAATCGATTTATATCAAAGAAAAATTAAACCGTTACGAAGCGATGAACGAGCTGAAAACCGAATGGCTCGGCATCTGCGTGGAAGAATTTCCGGATTTTTCGCCGCATGTCGCGGCCACGCTTTTTGAGGACACGATAGATGAGATAGTCCATAAGAACATAATCGAATCCGAAAAACGTCCGGACGGCAGAGGATCAAAACAAATCAGGCCGCTTTCCGCCAAGGCTCACATTTTGCCGCGCGTGCACGGCTCGGCCGTGTTTTACAGAGGAGAAACCCATATTCTTTCCGCCGCTACTTTGGGAGCGCCGCGAGACGTGCAGCTGATAGAAGGGATGGAAATACGCGCAAAAAAGCGTTTCATGCACCACTACAATTTTCCTCCTTTTTCGGTGGGAGAAATAAAACCGATGAGGGGGCCTGCTAGGCGCGATATCGGCCATGGGCATCTTGCCGAGCGCGCGCTTTCCGCTATCATTCCCGATCCGGAAAGTTTTCCATACACGATAAGAGTCGTGTCGGAGACACTGTCTTCCAACGGTTCTTCTTCGATGGGTTCGGTTTGCGCTTCTTCTCTCGCGCTTATGGATGCGGGTGTTCCGATAAAGGATATCGCGGCCGGTATCGCCATGGGTCTTATGATGCACGATGAAAAGCATTACAAAGTTCTCACCGATATCCAGGGCCCGGAAGACCACCACGGCGATATGGATTTCAAAGTTGCCGGTACGAAGAACGGCATTACCGCGGTGCAGATGGACGTTAAAGTAGCAGGTATTCCCTTGAAGATAATGAAAGAAGCATTTATTCAGGCCAAAGAAGCCCGTCTTGAGATATTGGAAGTCATAAAAAGTGAACTTGCGGCTCCTCGGCCCGAACTTTCAGAATTCGCTCCGCGCATTTTGAAGATGCAGATAAACCCCGATAAAATTCGCGACGTTATCGGAGCGGGAGGCAAAGTCATTAATTCGATAATTGAAAGCACTGGATGTGAAATAGATATCGAGCAGGACGGTACCGTGTTTATTACGGCGCCGCGCGTGGAGAATCTGAAAGCCGCGGAAGAGCAGATAATTTCACTGACTAAAGAATTTGTGCCTGGAGAAGAGACGCGAGGCATCGTGACCAGAATTTTCCCGTTCGGAGCAATGGTTGAGATCGCTCCGCATCAGGAGGGGCTGGTACACGTTTCGGAACTGGCTAATTTCAGGGTCAACCAGGTGACGGATGTGGTTTCCCCTGGCGACGAAGTGCCGGTCAAAATAATCGGTGTGGACGAAAAAGGAAGGCTCAATTTGTCCATTAAAGCGGTGACCAGCTTAGAACTTAAGTCCGAAGACGACAGGAGGAGCGGCGAGGCCGTAGCGCGGAGACAAATGGAAGAAAGAGAACGCCAGGAAAGAGGCCGAGGCGGGCCGCCACGCAGAGGAGGCGGCGGACGCAGATGATTCCAATTTACTTGCAGTTTCAGTGTAGTATCATTAATTTATGGTATTAACCAAGAAGGATTTAGATGGCATAAAGCAAATTGTTGATGAAACTTTAGATGCGCGAGTGGCACCTTTAGTTAAAGACGTCAGCGAACTTAAGGGTGATATGTCCCTGGTGAAGAAAGATGTCAGCGAACTTAAGTCTGATATGGTCTTGGTCAAGAAGGATGTCGGTAATCTTAAGGTTGATATGGCTTTAGTCAGGCAAGATATTACAGAAATCAAACAAGATTTAAATGGTTTAAGAGAACAAATCCAATCTTTAACTGTCACGCTGGATAAATTTCTTAAACGTCTGACCGACCGCGAGGAGGAATTTATTATTCTCAAAAGCGAAGTAGATAAAATAAAATCTTTCATCAAAGAAAAATTCGGCGTCGAAATAGCGGTTCAGGGTTAAAGTATTCTCTTCGAAAATCATTGACAAAATACCACCGGATTATTCATATCAACATTAATCGCAAGGCATTGCCTGCGGTTTTTTTGTTTGGCCAAAATTACAATTTTTTCGTGCTAAGATGTGGTTATGGAGGATGAGAAAAAAACAGCCGATGCCGCGGATAAGGATAAGCTTCCCAATATCAGGACCTTCAAGACTGATGCCGAGATCTATATGCGCGACAAAGGGCTCTCGACTTTGGACATCGCGACGAAATCTTACATGGCGGGGGAGAAAAAATCCCTTGCTTCATCTATTGTTAACAGCCACATTTTAAAATACGCGATGATAACCCTCGCGGCCGCAGCCGTTATCGGCGGCTTGGGGTATGTGTCCGTTGAGTATATTATTCTGCCCAGGCTTGCCATAAAAAATAGCATTGAAAAGCCCCCGCAGGCTTTTAAGAATTTCGTGGCCGTGGACGGAGAAAAAGAAATTTCCGTTCTTCCTTATTCCGCGAATTTCAATTCCGGAGAGCTTTTAAGGGCTATCCAAAGCGAGCTTGGGAAAAGCCTCCGCTATAACACAGTTATCTATTTTCCCATCAAGACGGAAAGTTCGGGAACGGCGAAATACACCGATTCCGTAGAGTTCATAAAGCTGATGAGCTGGGTGCCTCCGCCGCTGCTCACCGCTTCGCTTTACCCAGAGTTCAACGCTTACATAGTTTACGGTGAGCGTTCGAGCGATTTCGCGGCGGCATTCAAAGTAAATGATTTTTCGCGCGCTTTTGAAGCCATGCTGGGCTGGGAAAAAACAATGTGGTCGGATTGGAAGCCGTTTTTGGGCAATCAGGATTACGCGTATCTCCAGGACAGGCCTTTTGAAGATTTTGTAATAAAAAATAACGACGCAAGAGTTTTAAGAAACAAAGACGGGGGTATAGTTATGGGTTACAGTATTTTTTCTAAACAGTTCGTGGTTGTTTCAAATTCAGAGAACGCGCTAGGACGCATTTTGGAGCTTTTGATCCTGATTCCGCCGCGCCAATAGCATCCATTGACCGCAAAGATATAGTTTAGTAAAATTTTTTTATGACCTTAGATTTAGACTACTACAGAAAAAAATTAGAGGAAGAAAAACTTGAGATAGAAGAGGACTTGAAATCTATTGCGGAAAGGAATCCGGAAGCTCCGGAGGATTGGAACGTAAAATATCCGAACTTGAACGTAATGAACGCGGCGAAAGAAGAAATAGCTGACCAAGAAGCGGAGTATGAGAATCGCGCCCCGGTTGAACTGGGTCTTGAGTCGCGGCTCCGGGAAATAAATGAGGCCTTGGAACGTGCGAATCACGGTAAATTCGGCACATGCGCGGCCGGCGGAGAGGAAATAGGCGAGGCCAGGCTTAGGGCGAACCCCGCGGCCAGAACATGCGTTGCGCACGATAAAGAGTAGGTGCGCAGCAAAAACTTGACTTTTGCTAAAAAAGGCGTATAAAAATAAAAGATTTACGTCTTTTGAGGAGGTACTGTGAAAAAACTCTTTTTGGCCCCGTTTCTCTTTTTTATTTTGTCCGGTTGCAGTTATGCGATGGGTTCTCCACTCTTTCGGCGCGCGCCTTTTCCGACGCCTCATAATATTGCGCAAAAGGTTGCTAATGAGGCGGTCAAAAAAGCCGATGTGGTAAGTGTGTTGGGCGCGGGCACGTCTTATGAAAGAAAAAGGTATCTATATCGCTTTGTCAGTCATTTTGACCTCTATGAGGTTGGCGTGGAAGTCTACAACAGGGGGAAGAAAACCCTCACAATAGATTTTTTCTACACGAACCGTGACTTTTCCAAACCGGAAAATGCGCACGATCCTTTCGGCCAAAATTTTTTGACTCTGCTCGAACAGCATATTTCGGATGACTCCGTCGACGCCGAGTTCAACAAATACCAGAAGTTTATGAAACCCGGCCTTACCAGTCTTGAGCCGTTCACCCGCGCCCAGCGCGATGATCCCGGATTTGGCGTAATCGAGTATTACACGGATGGGGATTGGGAATCCACGAAAGGCCAATGGAACCCTGTTTCCAGAGAGCAAAAAAAGTTTGTGAACGACGATTACAACTGGCACCTTAAACGTATTGCCGATTTTTTAGGCATAGACCCCGGCGCAAATTAAAAAAAATGCGAACGGGGTTATTTTTTATGTTTAAGTCGGCTGGACTTGTCAAAGACCTGTTTATACGCTTTACTTTGTTTAGACGAAGGAGGAGAAAAAAATGAAAAAGGCAGTTCTAATTTTGGTCGGAATGTTTTTACTGCTGGTTCTTACAAGACTCGCTCTGGCCGGACCCGTTCCAATGCCCCGGCTTCCAGTCGGAGAAACTGCGGGCCAAATTGAAACTAATGAGGTTCTTTGCGGCGAGCTGGTCCTTTATGCCTATGAGCGTTGGGACATTTGGACAATAAACGGCAAATGGGCTCTCATCGCCGACAAGGAAGAAATGAAGTTTTGGTTTATCCCGAAATTGGACGGTAAAATCGACAAAAATAACTATTTCGAGAATATCCGGGCCTTTACGGCAAAGTACCCAGTATTGGGAATAGGCGGAGGGATTTGCGACATTTTGCAGACAAAATAAGCGAGTTGCAGGCGGTATCTATGCCGCTTTTTTTATTCCCATGTTTTGCTTTCTCTGGGGTTGACAGTATTTTTACAGCCTGTAATATATAGCCATACGCTTTCGGGCGTCTTTTATTGGCAATTTTATATTGTAAATATATGGCAGAGAAATTTGAACGGACAAAGCCGCACCTCAACGTGGGCACTATTGGTCACGTAGACCACGGCAAGACTACTTTAACAGCCGCTATTTTGCATTCTCTAAATTTGGCGGGTTTCAAAGTAAAGCTTGAAAAAGTTGATGATATAGACAAAGCTCCGGAAGAAAGACAGCGCGGTATCACTATCGCTCTTCACCACTCCGAGTATGAAACCGAAAAGCGCCACTATGCGCACATCGATGCTCCGGGGCACGCTGACTACATCAAGAACATGATCACCGGAGCCGCTCAGATGGATGGCGCAATTTTGGTCGTGTCCGCTGCAGACGGCCCAATGCCTCAAACGAGAGAGCACATTTTGCTCGCTCACCAGGTTGGAGTGCCCAACATAATCGTTTTTTTGAACAAGGTTGATATGGTGGACGACAAAGAGTTGATTGACCTTGTCGAAACCGAAGTAAGGGAGCTTCTTTCCAAATACCACTATCCGGGCGACACAACTCCGATAATCAAGGGCTCGGCGTTAAAAGCGCTGGCAGCTACTTCCAAAGATGATGAGTGGGTAAAGTCTATATTGGAACTGGCAAAAACCCTGGACGAATACATCCCCGAACCCGTAAGAGACATTGAAAAGCCTTTCCTCATGCCCATCGAGGACATATTCTCCATTGAAGGCAGAGGAACGGTCGTGACCGGAAGGATCGAGAGAGGTGAGGTCAAAGTCGGAGAGGAAGTAAGTGTTGTCGGCTTGAAAGATACCCAAAAGACTACCGTTACCGGCATCGAAATGTTCAACAAGCAACTGGACAAAGGCATGGCGGGAGACAATGCGGGAATCTTGCTCCGCGGATTGAAAAAAGAGGATGTTGAGCGCGGGCAGGTTTTGTCCAAGCCCAATTCCGTCACTCCCCACACTGAATTCGAGTCGGAAATATACGTTTTGACAAAAGAAGAAGGAGGCCGGCACACGCCGTTCTTCGCAGGCTACAAGCCCCAGTTCTACATCAGGACGACGGATGTGACCGGTGAAGTAACTCTTCCGGAGGGCACCGAAATGGTTATGCCGGGAGACACCGTCAAATTCAACGTTAAGTTGATAGCACCGGTGGCGTTGGAAGAAAAGCAGCGCTTTGCCATCCGCGAAGGAGGAAAGACCGTTGGCGCGGGAGTGGTAACCAAAATTCTTAAATAAGATGCAAATTTGCGAATTTAATGCTAATCTTCGAATTGCGAATATTTGCAATTAGCATTATAAGCATGAAATTAGCATAATTAGCATCGTCTATATGGCAACCAAACCAAAAACTAAATCAGCGCCGAAAGTTTCAAAAACCCGCCCAGATTCAAGGCAGGCCCATTCCAAAAAGGTGGAAAAGCAAGAAGCAGGCGCTGAAGCGAAGCTGCGGATACGTGTGCGGGCTTATGATCACAAAATACTGGATGCATCCATCAAGCAGATTGTGGATACCGCCTTGCGGTACGGCGCCGTCATCGTGGGCCCCATACCTCTGCCTACAGAGATAAAGAAATATACCGTCAATCGCTCCTCTTTCGTCCACAAAAACGCGAGAGAACAGTTCGAAATGCGGGTTCACAAGCGCGTTATCGATATTTTAAACCCGGTTCCCAAAATAGTGGACGCGCTGACTAACCTCAGCCTCCCCGCCGGAGTGGACATTGAGGTGAAGATGTGAAGGAATTGACTCAAAAAACCAACCTGCGGATGCAGGTTGGTTTTTTGACGGTCAAACCTTCATCCCGACTTTACGTCGGGATTACCTAAAGAACTGGAACAAACAAAAAAAGCCGTCCCGATTTGTCGGGGTGGCTTTTGATTATTCGGCTTTAGCTTCTTTTGTTTTAGGAAGCACAAGAGGATCCCAATGTGCTCCCTCGTTATAAATTTCAAAAAAATCACTATTTCGTTTAAAAGAAAAAAAATTTTGGAGAGTTGGCAGGAATTCTATTTGTTCTGGCGTGCCTTTGAGCATTTTTGCCACGCGGTCGGCAAACTTCTCCCTATTGCTTGTAGGCTCCGGTGCGCGGTCTATTTGGAATACGGAAGTTAAGATTTTGTAGTCTGGCCCGGTATTATACGCATAGTGATTAAAAGGCATATGGAATATTACTCGAGAGGCCAGTGTATCTTTTTTTTCTTGCAAGTTGTCTGCATGCGGCTTATATCTCATTTCTAGCGAATACCGTAGGCTTCCACCCTGGCCGTCCGGATACCATAGCTGTTCCTCCAGAACAAGATGATAGATAACACATCTTGGTAAGTATGTAGTGTCCCACGGTTCAAGTAACTTTTTCTCAGTGTCGCCAAGGGTACGAAGCGTAACTTGCCGATGCACATTGTTATAGGACTTTTTTTCAATTCCTGCCCCAAATATTTCGCCCTTTAGCCCAAGCGTAAGCCTATTGCCCACCGGATTAGTTCTGCTCCACCAGTACGTTTCGTCGTCTTTTATTGTTCTGCGAAATGTGAATTCGTTACTGTGTTTGTTGCAGACCAGCAGCAGGCCGACAGGAATTGATCGAGAACCTTCGGTAAAGATGCATCTTACGTCTGTTCTCTTGTGTGCCGGAATTGCGGTTTTAGACGAAAAAACAAGTTCGTTGTTTTTTTCAAAAAACAATTCATAATCCCAAAAAACCGGCGGGAGAAATGCATGTGGAGTTATTAGCATGGTGCCTGCCAGTTCAAATTCGTTAGTTTTTTCACGAGAGGTCCAATTACAGGAAAAATGTTTGGTTTTTGTCCTGTCTTTTTTGTTCATATTAAAGCAGAGTGGCATGATCTTTTGGACTGTCTTCGCGTAAATTTCTGGAAAGTCTTTCTTTAGAATGCCGGCGTAGCGTGTTTCTCGAAGCAGCGAGGTCGGGTATTCAAGCCTTTCCGCTATCTCCTCAGCTAATGACGGGGTGCCGCAAAGATTTACAATTGAAATCAATTCCGGCTCGTCGTATATTTTGCTTAACTTTCTCAACAATTCCGCCTGGGAATGTTCCATATTTCCTCCTAGCTGCCGCCTGGGCAGCATGTGGGTTGTTAATGTGCTTCCTGCTCCGCCTCACTTTTATTAGCGTATTGTTTGCTTTTTTGCAAGGTTTATAATATGATATTCTTCAATTGCTATGAAATTCATTCTCGCTAAAAAAATAGAAATGTCCCAGATATTCGACGATGTCGGGAAGATACACCCCGTTACCTGGCTTGAGGCCGGTCCGATATTTGTGACACAGCCTAAAACTAAGGAAAAGGACGGATATATCGCCGTGCAGATTGGGTTTGGCTCCAAAAAAGATAAGAGAGCCAAAAAGCCCCAGAAAAAGCTTGGAAATTACAGATATTTCAGGGAAGCCCGGGATGTTTCCGACCTCAATGTGGGGGACAAAATTACAGTTGAAACTTTCAAGGAAGGAGAGAAGGTAAATATTTCCGGCATAACCAAGGGAAAAGGATTTCAGGGTGTGGTAAAAAGGCACGGATTTAAAGGAGGCCGACGCACTCACGGCCAAAAGCACTCGGAGCGTGAGCCGGGTTCTATCGGAGCAGTCTGGCCGCAGAGGGTTTTGAAAGGGAAGCGCATGGCGGGAAGAATGGGAGGCGACAGGATAACGGTAAAAAATCTCAAGGTAATAAAAATCATTCCCGACCGGAACATGATGGCCGTTGAAGGTGCCGTTCCCGGCAACCGCGGAACCCTGCTCGAAGTGAGGGGGTAAAAAAAGTTTTCATAAATTTGACACGAAGTTTATCTTAAGATAAACTTATGCGTATGAACAAAATCAATACCAAAGATAAGTTTGTTGGGCTAAAAGAGTTAAGAGAACACATGGAGAGTTATATTTCCGAAATCAACAAAGGCAAATCATTTACCGTGATTCGTCGTTCGGAGCCGGTGTTTAATATCACTCCGGTTGATGAAGGGGAAGGTGTGTGGGAGACCGCCGTTGATTTCACTAAATTTAAAAAAGGAGGTGTGGAATTGAGCCAAATTTTGTCACGCCTCTAAATTATGGACCGCATCGATAAAGCTCTCGCTCGGTTGTCACCCAAGGAGAGGGAATGGGTAAGAGATATTTTGATGCGGATCAAAAAAGATCGGCTGGATGATCTGGATATTAAAAAACTTAAGGGTAGAAATGATATTTTTCGGATTCGTAAAGGAAATATTCGGATTATTTATCGCATCGCTAATAAAAAGATATTCTTGCTGGCAATCGAACGCAGAAACGATAATACCTATAAATAAGCGCACTCTTGCGCTCCGAAAATCAATGTGCTAGTATCTTATTACTTGTGAGAAATGAACGAAAAATCCATAAAAGGACCCGCCAATATTGCGGAGCAAAATTAGGCGGGTAAAGGTTTAAATTCCGTATTTTTGGTTGTATTACCGGGCGGGGTTGACCCGCTCGTTTTGTTTTAAAGAACCAAATGAAAATCGATACTTATAATGTAAAAGGGCAGAAAGTCGGGGCGGCGGAAGTACCGGAAGGTATTTTTGGCGTTGACTGGCGGCCCGCATTGGTAAAGCAGGTCTACGACGGGGAAAGGGCGAACGCCCGTATGCCCTGGGCTGACTCCAAAGACCGTAGCCAGGTCAGAGGAGGAGGCAAGAAGCCCTGGAAACAGAAACATTTGGGAAGAGCGAGGCACGGTTCCATCCGTTCTCCGATATGGAGAGGCGGAGGAGTTACGCACGGGCCGCTCAAAGAACGGAATTATCAGGTGAAGATAAACAAAAAAATGAAGCGCGGAGCCTTGTTTTCCCTTCTTTCAAAAAAATTAAAGGACAATGAAATCGTCCTTTTGGACAAGTTCAGCGTACCGGCGCCCAAAACCAAAGAAGCGTTCCGGATCTTCAAGAATTTACGTGAAAAAGGAGGATTTAAATATTTGGGCGTTGTCGGAGGAAAATCTCTTGTGGCTATCCCCAAAGAGAACGATATTGTGCGTTCCATAAAAAACTTGCCTTTCGTTCAGGCCAAAGAGCCCAGGAATTTGAACACAAATTTGATATTGAACCACAAATATTTGGTATTAGACGAAGCTTCGATAGACGAACTCAAAAAAACATATGGCATTTGATTTTCTACAAAGATTTCAAAAAAAGGAAGCTGAGAAAACCGCCCAAAAGCGGGCTTTGAAGGCCGAGAAACCTTCGGAAACTCCGGTTGAGGAAAAGAAAGCCGATCTGAAGGCAAGAGGGAAAAGCGAAATGGGCCCGCGTGTTTTTTTGGCCCCGCATATTTCGGAAAAAGCCGGCGGAATGATGTCGTCGGAAGGGGAAACCAAATATATATTTAAAGTAATGCCGAAAGCCAACAAAATAATGGTAAAAAAAGCCGTTGAAGACAGATATCATGTCAAAGTCGGCTCCGTGCATGTTATGAACATGCCTGAGAAAAAAAGACGCGTCGGCAGGATTGAAGGAACAAAGTCCGGTTTTAAAAAGGCTATCGTAACGCTGAAAGAAGGAGGCGTAATAGACGCGTTTTAAATAATATGAAAACGTACAGACCCACATCACCATCCAGGCGCCAAATGAGCGGTATCAAGTACCGGGATTTCATCACGAAGAAAGACCCGGAAAAATCCCTGGTTTTGGGCTTGCATCGCGCGGTGGGCAGGAACAACCGCGGCCGCATCACTACCCGCCACAAAGGAGGAGGAGCAAAAAGGCTGATACGCCTGGTGGATTTTCGCTTTGATAAAAAAAATATTCCGGCCAGGCTGCTTGCCGTGGAATATGATCCTGGGAGGACTGCTTTTCTGGGGCTTCTTATGTATAAAGACGGCGAAAAGCGCTACATTGTGATACCGAAAGACGTGGCTCCGGGCCGGGAAATCATTGTTTCCGAATCCGCTCCGCTTCTTGCCGGGAACAGGCTTCCTTTGAAAAACATCCCCGTCGGAACTTTTATATACAACATCGCTTTGGCCCCCGAAGGAAAAGCCGCTTTGGTACGCTCTGCCGGTTCCTTTGCCGAGCTTTTGGCACATGACAGCGGGTACGCTTTGATAAAGCTTCCCTCCGGAGAGGTCAGAAAAGTTCTGGCCGCAGCCTGGGCCAGCATCGGACAGGTTTCAAATGATGAGAACAATCTTGTAGTTATCGGCAAAGCCGGCCGCTCGCGTCTGATGGGTATACGCCCCACGGTAAGAGGTTCGGCGATGAATCCGGTTGACCACCCGTACGGAGGAGGAGAAGGAAGACAGCTTCGAGGAACCCGCCGTCCCAAGAACAAGTGGGGGCGAGGCACCCGCGGCGTCAAAACCAGAAATCCGAAGAAATATTCCAACAAATTGATTATCAGCCGCCGCACTAAGAACTAAAGTATAACTATTTATGCCAAGAAGTTTAAAAAAAGGCCCATATATAGAAGAAAGACTGCTGAAGAAAATGACCAAGGTCAGGGCTAATTCCGGCACGATCATTAAAACTTGGTCCAGGCGCTCGACCATCAGCCCGGAAATGGTGGGTTATACTTTCGGCGTGCACAATGGGAGGGATTTTATCAAAGTAAGTGTCTCGGAGGAAATGGTGGGGCACAAATTGGGTGAATTTTCCCCGACCAGGAAATTTATCAGGCACGGCGGCAAGATGCAGAAAGAGATAGAGCAGAAAGCCGCCGAAGCAGCTAAAGCCAAAGAGGCGGCCCCCGCACCTAAGAAATAAAAATATGGAGATAAAAGCACAACTGAATTATTTGCGCATAGCTCCCAGGAAGGTCAGGGTTGTGGCCGATACCATCAGAGGTAAAATGGTGGGTGAAGCCGAAACCGCTTTGAAGTTCCTTGAGCGGGGCGCCAAAACTCCGATAAAAAAGCTTTTAAATTCAGCTGTGGCCAACGCGCGCCACAATTTCAGCGCGGAGCGGGATAAACTTTTCGTAAAAAGCATTCGCGTGGACAAAGGCCCCACTTTAAAGCGTTTTATGCCGCGCGCCCGCGGTTCCGCTTCCCCCATCAACAAGAGAACCAGCCACATTACCATTATTTTAGATATCAAATAATATGTCGCATTCTTCGCATCCATATTCAATGAGAATAAGCGTGATCCGTCCGTGGAAATCCCGCTGGTTCAATTTGCGCAAATTCAGATACCTTTTGCGCGAAGACTTGAATTTGCGCGAATTTTTGGATGAAAAATTAAGAGGCATGTTCGTAGACGCCATCGACATCGAGCGCTCGCCGGACTCGCTTACGATAATAATTAAGACCACGAGGCCCGGTTTGATAATCGGCCGCGGAGGGGAGGGTATTGAAAAGCTTAAGGCTCTTTTGACCGCTCACATCAAGAAATTGGATGTCGGTTCCAAAGTAGGGACAAAAAATATCAAGCTTACCGTCGAGGAAGTAAAGAACCCGGAGGCTCACGCGCGCGTGATGGTGGAGCAAATCGCTCTCGACCTTGAAAAAAGGCTTCCTTTCAGAAGGGTGATGAAATTGAATCTCGCAAAAATGATGGCATCCCGCGAAGTTAAGGGAGCCAAGGTTGCTTTGTCCGGCCGGTTGGACGGCGCCGAGATGGCGCGCTATGAATGGCTGCGCGGCGGACGAATTCCTTTGCAGACGCTTCGCGCGGATATAGATTTTGCGCGTTTCCGGGCCCATTTGCCATACGGTGATATTGGTATTAAGGTATGGATTTATAGGGGAGAAGTGTTTAACAAAAATAAGAACGAACAATAATGCTGTTTCCCAAGAAAGTAAAACACAGAAAGTGGCAGAGATTGTCTACCAAAAGGAAACTGAAAGAGACGAGAGGCTATACCCTCGCTTTCGGGGCCTTTGGTTTGAAAGCCGAAGAAGCGGGTCTCATCAATTCCAAACAGCTGGAAGCCGCCAGAAAAGCCATGGTGCGCTATATTCAAAGAGGGGGCAAGCTCTGGATACGCGTGTTTCCCGATAAGCCCATTACCCACAAACCGCCGGAAGTTACGATGGGTGGAGGAAAAGGAGAGCCGGTGGGATATGTTTTTCCGACAAAGCCGGGCAGGATAGTTTTTGAAATGGACGGCATCGAGCGCAGCATCGCCGAAGAGGCTTTGCGCCGCGCCGGAGCGAAATTATCCATAAGGACAAAATTTGTTTTCAGGGATTAATTATTTAATAAAATATCATGTCGAAGGCAAAGACAAAATCAAAGGAAATAAAGGAAAAGAGCGAAGCCGAGCTTTTGTCTATGCTTTCGGACGAGCGCGAAAAGCTTTTGGGAATCCGCATGAGAAGGGAGGGTACGTCATTAAAGAACGTGAAAGAACAGAAGGAGATCCGAAAAACCATCGCGCGGATATTGACAGTTTACAGAGCTAATAAATAAATATGGAACTTAAAGGAAAAATAGTATCGAATAAGCTGGCCAAAACGGTTGTCGTGGAAGTGACAAGGCTGAAAAAACACGCCCTTTACGGAAAATATATGAAAATTTCCAACCGCTACAAAGCGCATTCCGAAGAGCCTGTGGAAGAAGGAAAAACCGTGGTTATCGAGTCGGTCCGTCCTTTGTCGAAGGATAAGAGATGGAAAATTAAGGAAATTTTATGATACAGCATCGCACAATGTTAAACGTGGCCGACAACAGCGGAGCGAAACTGGTCCAATGTATTAAGGTATTGGGAGGCACGAGAAGGAGATATGCTTCTATAGGCGATATTATCGTCGTGGCCGTAAAAGCGGCCGAGCCCAGGAAAGCCGTGAAGAGAAAAGAAGTCCACAAAGCTTTGGTAGTGCGGCAGAAATATCCTCTGCGGAGGCCCGACGGTTCCTATATTCGTTTTGATGACAATTCGGTGGTTATTTTAGACGGCGAGTCCCCGAAAGGAGGGCGCATATTCGGCCCGATACCGAGAGAGATCAAAGAGAAAGGTTTTACTGAAATAACCTCCCTGGCTGAGGAAATCATATGAAGATCAAAAAAAATGACAATGTAGTGGTGATAGCAGGGAAAGACCGCGGAAAGAGCGGGAAAGTTTTGGATTCGTTCCCCCGCATCGGGAAGATAGTGGTGGAAGGCGTGGCTCTCAGAAAAAAACATCAGCGGCCGAGAAAGGAAGGTCAGAAGGGCCAGGTAATTTCTATGCCGGCTCCGATTGATGCGTCCAACGCCATGCTTTTTTGCAAGAATTGCGGCAAAGGTGTGAGTGTGGGATACGAACTTACGGAAGGAAAGAAAACCAGGGTCTGCAAAAAATGTAAAAATGAAATTTAAATATGAAAGGACTAAAAGAAAAATATAATAAAGAGATAGTTCCCGAACTGCAGAAGCACGGCAAGTATTCTTCGGTAATGGCCGTCCCCAAAGTTACCAAGGTTGTGGTGAACATCGGCACGGGGCGCCTCCGCGAGAAGAAAGAATCCGTGGAAGCGGCTCAAAAACATTTGACCATGATAACCGGACAGAAATTATCGCCCCGGCCCACCAAAAAAGCTATTTCGTCGTTCAAAACGAGGGAAGGCATGATAGTCGGATACAAAGTCACTTTGCGCGGGAAAAGAATGTATGACTTTTTGGACAGGCTGATAAACCTCGCTATCCCGCGTATGCGCGACTTTCGCGGTATAGGATTGAAGTCTGTGGACCAGGGCGGCAGCTTGACTTTGGGCATTCGCGAACATATTGTATTTCCTGAAGTCATGTCGGAGAACATCAAGGATATTTTTGGCTTTGAGATCACCGTTGTCTCCAATTCTAAAAGCCGGGATGAGGCGGTGGAACTTTTTAGAAGAATGGGTTTTCCGTTGCAAAAAACAAATAACTAATTTATGTCAAAAACATCAACATACGTCAGATCATTAAAACCGCCGAAATTCAAAAGCCGCGTTGTGCGCCGCTGTTTTCGCTGCGGAAGAAAACGCGGATACATGAGGGATTTCGATCTTTGCCGCATCTGCTTCCGGGAGCTCGCAAATGAGGGATTAATACCGGGGATAAGAAAATCAAGCTGGTAATCGTAATTTAACTATTCAACCAATATGACTGACCCAATAGCAGACATGTTAATAAGGCTAAGGAATGCGCAGGCGGTGAAAAAAGAAACCGTTTCTATTCCCTATTCCAATTTGAAATGGGATATCGCAAAGATACTGGAGGAATCCAGGTATGTCGGCGTGCTCGCGAAAAAAGGAAAAAAGAGCAAAAAGTTCATCGAGATAAAACTCAATTACACCGACGGGGCTCCCAGAATTTCCGGGGCGAAGCGGGTTTCGAAGCCGTCCAAAAGGGTGTACAAGGGATACCGTGAAATATTTCCGGTCAAGAACAAGTACGGCACAGGCGTTTATTCCACTCCCAGCGGATTGCTTACCGATGAAGCGGCGAGAAAAAACAAAGTCGGAGGAGAATTATTATTTGAGATTTGGTAATTTTATAAAATGAGCAGATTAGCAAAAAAACCGATAATTTTGGGGAAAGACGTGACTGTCCGGATAGACGGCGAGCTTTTTATATTCAAAGGCCCGATGGGCGAGGTAAAAAAGCGTCTGCCGGCGGCCATTTCAATTGAAGAAAAGGAACTGGATGCCGGAGCCAAAGGAGTTTTCGTTTCGCTGAAAAAAGACGTTCGCGGGCTGAAGAATTCGTCGGCCATTTTGGGAACGGGAGCCTCTTTAGTAAGAGGGGCGGTACTCGGAGTAACGAAAGGTTACGAAAAAAAGCTTATGATCGAAGGAGTGGGTTTCAAAGCTGCGCTTGACGGAGCAGACCTCACGCTATCTCTCGGTTTTACCCATCCGGTCAAGATAAAAGCGGAGGGCGGAGTAACATTTAAAGTTGAGAAGAACTCGATTTTGGTGAGCGGAGCGGACAAAGAAATGGTGGGTTTGCTGGCCGCGAGGATACGTTCCAAAAAACCGGTTGAGCCTTACAAAGGGAAAGGAATTTTCTACCAGGGGGAAGTTATCAGAAGAAAGGCGGGCAAGAAAGCCGTAGCCACAGCGTAAACAATATGGCAAAAATAAAAAGAATAAAACGTAAAATCAGGCATAACCGCGTAAGAGCGAAGATAACGGGCACGGTGGCCCGTCCGCGGCTTTCGGTTTATCGGTCCTCGAAACATGTTTTTTTGCAGGTTATAGATGATGTTTCCGGGAAAACAGTGATAGGTCTTTCCGATAAAGCAGTAAAAAAGGACAAGCTTACGAAAAGCGACCGCGCATTCGAGGTCGGTAAGCTTATAGCCGGCGTTTCAAAAGAAAAAGGCATCAAGAAAGTCGTTTTTGACCGCGGAGGATACAAATATCACGGCCGGATCAAAAAAGCGGCCGATGGAGCCAGGGAGGGAGGGCTAGAGTTTTAATTTTATAAAAATATTTTATGAGACCACAAAGACAACCTAGACCAAAAAGCGAGTACGACCAGAAACTGATCGATCTTAGGCGCGTAGCGAGAGTAGTGGCGGGAGGCAGGCGCTTTTCATTCCGTGCGACTTTGGTCGTGGGCAACAGGAAGGGGGAAGTGGGTGTGGGTTTGGGCAAAGCTTCCGATACAGCCCAGTCCATCGAGAAGGCTTTTCGCGCGGCGCGCAAAGAAGCCATCATGGTTCCTTTGAACAAATTCAAATCCATTCCGCATGAGGTCAGCGCGAAATTCGGCAGCGCTTCCATTATTTTAAAGCCGGCCAAGGCGGGAAAAGGTCTCGTGGCCGGGGGAGCTTCCAGGTCGGTTCTGATGCTGGCCGGAGTAGAGAATGCGAGCGCCAAAGCGCTTTCGAGGACCAAGAACAAAGTAAACAATGCCAGGGCTACCATGGACGCTTTAAAAAAACTTACCCTTAAGCGCGTAGAAACTAATAAATAAAAAATATGCAGGTTCACGATCTACCGAAATCAATAGGAAGAACAAAAAGGCGCGTCGGCCGGGGAGGCAAACGCGGCTCTTATTCGGGGCACGGCATTAAAGGGCAGAAGGCGCGCTCCGGGCACAGGATTCGCCCGCAGATCCGTGATATCATCAAAAAGATACACAAGAGAAGGGGGCATGGAAGGAACGTGAGCGCTTCCTCGGCCGCATACCGCGTAAAGCCATTGGTGGTTAATCTTGCGGATATAGAGAAAAAATTCAACGCGGGCGAGAAAGTTACGCC
The DNA here is from genome assembly GCA_016176295.1 of Candidatus Giovannonibacteria bacterium. Lineage (GTDB taxonomy): Bacteria > Patescibacteriota > Minisyncoccia > UBA11713 > 2-01-FULL-45-33 > JACOXN01. The sequence continues at coordinate 46,069 of JACOXN010000004.1, read as the reverse complement.
CGAAAGTCTGGGCCGAGCCGGCCTCATCGTGGTTCCCAAGGGAAAGAACATCAAAGTTAAGATATTAGGCGGAGGCGAGCTTACGAAAAAACTTTCTTTCGATAAAGATTTTCTTGTTTCTCAGACTGCCAAAAGTAAAATAGAAAAAACAAAATAAATGTGGGGGAAAATAAAACTTTTCTATAGCGACCCGGATTTGAGAAAAAAAGTTCTGTTCCTTTTTGCGTTCCTTGCGATTTTCAGATTGACCGCCGCAATTCCGGTTCCGGGCATAGATGCCGCCAAACTTCGCGAATTTTTCGCGCAAAACCAGATTTTCGGATTGCTCAACCTGTTTTCGGGAGGAGTTTTGGACAATCTTTCTATTGTTATGTTGGGAGTGGGGCCGTACATTACGGGCTCTATTATCATGCAGCTTTTGACCATGATTTTCCCGGCGCTTAAAGAAATGTATCAAGAGGAGGGCGAAGCGGGACGGCAGAAATTTAACCAGTTTTCCCGATTGCTTACGGTGCCTCTCGCGCTTCTTCAGGGTTTCGGTCTGCTTACCATTTTGGAAAGGCAGGGTATTTTGAGTCTTACTTTTTCGGAGAAAATAGGGGACGTCATTATTGTGGCGGCAGGCTCTGTCTTTCTCATGTGGCTTGGTGAGCTTATTTCCGAATATGGCATAGGCAATGGCGTATCCGTCATGATATTCGCAGGTATAGTTTCCCGGTTTCCGACGACAGTCCGACAAACAATCATTTCCTACGACCCTTCACAGCTTCCAAGCATCATTTCCTTCGTGGTGGTGGCGCTTATTACGGTTGCGGCGGTGGTAATAATCAGCGAAGGAGAGCGTCCCATTCCGGTCTATTACGCCAAGCGCGTGCGGGGGATGCGCATGTACGGCGGTTCATCCACGTATCTTCCTTTGAGGGTCAACCAGGCTGGCGTTATCCCTATAATTTTCGCGCTTTCCATTTTGTTGTTTCCGCAGATGATAGCGAGTTATTTTGCCACTTCTGCGAACACATTTTTGCAGGGGGTTTCTTCTATTGTACTTAATTTCCTCGGCAACTCCTGGGCGTATGCTTCGGCGTATTTCATTCTTGTCGTGCTTTTTACGTATTTTTATACTGCGGTTACTTTCGATCCGGAAGCTATTTCGAATAATCTGCAAAAATCAGGCGCATTCATCCCCGGTGTTCGTCCGGGCCCTTCTACTTCGATGTATCTCCACAAAATAGTAAGCCATATTGTCCTCATCGGAGCTATTTTTCTCGGCATCATCGCCGTCTTGCCGCTCATAATTCAGGCGTTGAGCGGTCTCTCTGCTCTGACCATCGGAGGCACCGCGCTCCTCATCGTCGTATCCGTAGTTTTGGAAACCGCGAAACAAGTGGAAGCCCAGCTTTCCCTCCGCACCTACAGCTAATTTGAAAAATTTTTCTGCCTGAGTATAATAAAGTATGACTACGGATAAAAAAGTCGCTATTTTTCTTTTTGGGCGGCCGGCTTCAGGCAAAGGAACGCAGGCCAAGCTTTTGGCGGATAAGGTCGGCTTTTATCATTTCACCACGAGCCGGGAAGGCAAGGAGTACATAAAAACACACGACGACGCAGATACGAAGCGGCAAGTGGAGCTTTACAAGTCCGGAAAACTTTTTGAAGCCGAATGGACGTCGCACATGGTTTTGGAAAAGACCGGAGAAATCATCAAAACAGCCAAAGGTATTATATACGACGGCACGCCGCGAACGTTGTGCGAAGCCCAGGCTGTTTTCCCCGAAGTCGTCAAATTTTTGGGTAAAGAAAATATTTACGTATTTTTAATAGATATCAGCGAAGGCGAGTTCAAAAAAAGAGTCGAAAAACGGCTCACCTGCAATTTTGACAGCAGACATATTTATGTGCGCTCCGAATCTTTTATGCCCGGAACCCCTTGCCCCGAGGGCGACGGTGTTTTGGAGCCGCGGGATCTCGACAATAAAGAAGTGCTTCAAATGAGGACCGATGAATACGCCAATAAAACAATGCCGGCTGTTAAATTTATCGAGGGGCTGCACAATATTGTTACAATCAACGGAGAGCAGCCGATCGAAGATGTCCACAAAGACATCATAAAAGCTTTGGGTTTGTGATAATAAAGAACGACAAAGAACTCCATATTTTACGGGAGGGCGGCAGAAAACTGGCCGCCGTTTTGAATGATGTGGTGAAGACGGTGAAGCCCGGTGTCAGAACCATGGAACTGGACGAGCTGGCCGAGTGTCTTATCTTGCGCTCCGGCGGCACGCCATCTTTCAAAGGATACAAAGCTTATATGGCTTCTTCCAAATATCCCGCCTCTTTGTGCGTTTCAGTGAACGACGAAGTGGTCCACGGTATTCCTTCCGTAAGAATTTTAGGCAAAGGGGACGTTGTTGGTTTGGATATCGGCATGTGGTTCGACGGATATTGTACGGATACGGCTAAAACCGTGATTGTTGGAGAATGGAATCTTTTGTCTGAAAATTCTTTAGCCCCACCGCGGAATAAGTCTGAATTGAATTCCGCGGCGGCCGCCCCCACCCAGAATTTTCATCCAAAAGATTCCGCTCTCAGACTTGTTGCTGCCACCAAAAAAGCTCTCGAACTCGGCATTCGCGAAGTTAAAGCCGGAGTTAAAACCGGCGATATCGGTTTTGCGGTGCAGAGTCATCTGGAAAAGGAAGGTTTCGGTGTGGTACGGGAGCTTGTGGGTCATGGTGTAGGGAAAGCTGTGCATGAAGAGCCTGAAATCCCGAATTGGGGGAACCGCGGAAGCGGTGTTAAGCTTCAGGAGGGTCTTGTGATAGCCATTGAGCCAATGGCCGCCCAGGGACATTACAGAGTGAAGCTTGCCCCCGACGGTTGGACTTGGCTTACTTTCGACGGTTCAATTGCCGCGCATTTCGAGCACACACTGGTGGTAACAAAAAATGGTTCGGAGGTATTGACAAAGGTATAGGTTTCACTGTATTTTAATGAAATAAGGTTTAAAAATAATTATTAATAAAATAAAAAAAGTAAGTATGAAAAAAAATACATGGACAGTGGTGCTCGCAAGTTTAGTGGCTTTGGCCGCTTTTACGGCCGTCGCTTCGGACAAGTCCGAGAGAAAAATAGTCGTTTTTGATAAAGGCCATTATTCCCAATCTGAAAAAATATTGCGGATGCATAATGGTGTTTCAGTTAAAGATCTAAATATTGTAAACGGGAAGGTCGCGAATCTTTCAAAGAAAGACGCGGAGGCTTTAAAAAATGAACCGGGAGTTTTGAGCGTTGAGGATGATGCCATAGTTACGACGCAGGCGTTGCGCGCTGCCGCTCTGCAGGTTTTGCCTTGGGGTATTGACCGCGTGGACGCTGAAAATGTCTGGTCCCTGGGGAACACCGGCGACACGGTCAAAGTCGGAGTTATAGACACGGGCATCTCTTCATCGCATCCGGAACTTAAAGCCAATATCAAAGGAGGATACAACGCCATCAATCGTAAAAAAAGCTGGAATGACGACAACGGCCACGGTTCGCATGTCGCGGGGATCATTGCCGCGATAAATGACGCTTACGGAGTGGTGGGAGCCGCTCCCTTCGCGGACCTTTACGCTATAAAAGTTCTGAATGCGAACGGTTCCGGATATATTTCGGACGTAATTGAAGGCATTGATTGGGCGAGAACCAACGGGATGAATGTCATAAACCTAAGTTTGGGTTCAACATCGGATATTTCGGCTATGCATACCGCCGTGACGAACGCGTATAATGCCGGCGTCGTGATAGTGGCTGCGGCCGGAAACTCCGGCGGTTCGGTAATTTATCCGGCCGCTTATCCGGAAGTAATCGCGGTTTCGGCAACCGACCAAAATAATATTTTGGCCGGCTGGTCTTCCCGCGGGCCCGAAGTAGATATTGCCGCTCCCGGTGTCGGAATTTATTCCACTTACAAAGGAACAGGTTATGCGACATTGTCCGGTACGTCCATGGCGACCCCGCATGTCACAGGCTCTGTTGCTTTGGTTTTGAGTTCTCTCGTGGGGGTAAATGATGCCAACGCGAACGGCAAATGGGATCCGGAAGAAGTGAAAACTAAAATTCAATCAACTGCTCTTGATTTGGGAGACGCTGGGTTCGACAGCCTCTACGGCTGGGGATTAATGAATGCTTTCGCAGCTGTTCAATAAGAAAAAGCCGATGGAGCTATACCGCTTCATCGGCTTTTTTGTTTGTGCTAAAATAATCACATGAAAAAGCTGATTATCGCCAATTGGAAAATGAATCCTGGTTCGTTTCGCGAGGCTGTGCGTATAACAAAAGAAGAGGATAAAAGCGCTTCGACCGCAAGAAACGTGGAAGTTGTGCTGACTCCGCCATTCGTGTTTTTAGATTCCGTAAACCGCCTCATCGAAAAAGCGAAGCTCGGCGCGCAGGATGCTTTTTGGGAGCGTGCCGGGAAGAGCACCGGCGAGATATCCGCGGTCCAATTAAAATCCATAGGAGTGAAATACGTCATTGTCGGGCATTCCGAAAGGCGCGCGCTGGGGGATACCAATGAAATAGTTCGAAAAAAGTTTAAATCCGTTTTGTCCGAGGGGCTTTGCGCGGTGCTTTGCGTCGGCGAAAAGGATCGCGCAAAAGAAGTAGCTTTTCCTCCTTCCGTGAGAGAGGAACTTGGCTCGGCGTTGAAAGGGATTTCCAGGAAATTGCTGGGGAAAGTAGTCATCGCTTATGAGCCTGTCTGGGCAGTAGGCACAGGCAAACCGGAGAGCCCGCAAAACGTATTTGAAATGTCCACGCTCATCAGGAGGGAACTCTTCGGCATGTTCGGGAAAAAAATATCATCGCAAATTCCGGTCCTTTACGGCGGATCGGTGGACGAAAAAAACGCGGCTGATTTTGTCAGCCACGGACGCGTGGACGGCCTTTTGGTCGGCGGAGCAAGCCTGAACACGGTTAAATTCGCCTCTATTATCAAAAAAGTGAACGATATATAAAATGGACTTTCGCAGATTCAAAGGAAAGAGGGTGCTCTTGAGAGTTGATTTCAATGTGCCCTTAAAGAACGGAAAGATTGCCGATGATTTTCGCGTGCGGGCGCATATTCCGACTATAAAGTCGCTTTTAAAAGCGCGTGCTCAAATATTTTTGATATCGCATCTGCAAAAGGATGACGAAGTACCCCATCTCGATGTTTTGCATAAAAAACTGACAAAAGAGCTGGGAATAAAAGTAAAATTTTTGAAAGGCGAGCTTGCCAGCCCGTCACTTTCGCATAAGGAAAAAATAATTTTATTCGACAATATAAGGCTGAACGAGGGGGAAGAGAAGAATGATTCGGGCTTTGCGAAAAAGTTGTCGGAATGGGGGGATGTATTTGTAAATGACGCTTTTTCCGCCGCGCACAGAAGCCATGCTTCGATTGTCGGCATTACCAAATTTCTCCCTTCTTTCATGGGGCCTGTGATGGAAAAGGAAGTGAAGAACCTTTCCAAATCGTTCCGCCCCGCAAAGCCTTTCCTTTTTGTTCTGGCCGGGAAAAAATTTGAGACCAAAGAGCCGCTGATAGTTAAATTTTTAAAAAAAGCCGATACGGTTTTTGTGGGGGGGGCTTTGGCCAACACCTTTTTGAAGCAGAGGGGTTTTTACGTGGGCAATTCCGAAACCGAGAACGTTAAGATACCTGAAAACATCCTGAACAATAAAAAAACATTGCTTCCTATGGATGTCTATGTTTTGAGGGGTAAAGATAAATTTTCTTCGCGGCTCGAGTATGTAAAGAACGGCGACCTGATATATGACGCCGGGCCGGAAACCCTAAAGAAACTTGCCGAAAAAGCACTTTCCGCTAAATTTATTCTCTGGAACGGCACGCTGGGTTTCTGCGAGGGCGGTTTTGACTTTGGTACGAAAGAATTCGCAAAAGCCCTGGGAAACTCGCGCGCGTATCGCATTGCCGGCGGCGGCGATACCGTGGCCGCGCTCTTCCGGCTTGGGCTCGAAAAAAACTTTGATTTTATTTCCACGGGCGGGGGCGCGATGCTGGAATTTTTGGCCAAAGGCACTCTTCCCGGCATCGAAGCGTTGAGGAAAAGAAAATAAAACCTCTTCCCTATCTCTTCTCCTTCGTAAGGAGAAGGGAACATATCAACACAATCTAACCTCTCCTTGCAAAGGAGAGGGTCTCGCTTCAGCGAGGGGTGAGGTGAAGGCGTTGACTAATCAATGTTATTTTGTTACTAATTTATGTGCAGTACCCCGTTTCGAGAAAGTTGTGTGCAGTGATCTTGGGCGGGTTTGACAGATAAATCCTTTCTCTGTAGAAGCAAAGGAATATGTTAGTTTGCGGGTAACCGCAGGCTCTCAACCGACAGTAACCACCTTACTGTAGAAAGAGGTGTTTTATGGAGTTTACAGGAGTTTTACAGGCAAAAGCCGTTGTGGAAGTGGAGAATATTCCATATCTACAAACGGAAAAAGGAACTTTAGTGTTTACTATTGCTTCCAATGGTCATATTTTTGGCCACAGGCTCGAGGACGGCGGAGATAACAACAAAAGAGATGTCGAGCTTGAAGTTTTTGCGCCGGGTAGTTGGGGGTATACGCTTCGTCGCAGAGGCGGCCATTCGGGGGCTCGCAATATTCCAGTAAATGAGCTTTCTGAAAACCAGGAAAAAGTGATCCACCGCATAATGGCGCAACGCGATATACTGTCCGGAATGCTGGGAGTAAAAATCTTACTGTTCAATACAACCACTTCAATACTGGCTTCAAAATACACCCAAACCAAAGGTCTTTTGCGTAAACTGGACGATGACCGAAATACCGAATATGTCGGGTTGGCGGATTGTTCCAAAACGGACTATGCGTATACCGGAACCGGGCTCTTTGTGGTCAAATATTCGGACGAAAAATATAGATTTCAGGTTTCAGGAGCGCCAGAAGTTGGGGCAACCCATGTAAGTCTTTTTAGACCCGAGGACGAAACTGTTTTTGGGTTTACCCATGGAGATATGCATAAGTTGAGTGATTTATATCAAAAAGGCTTTAGGTTCTTCGTGAACAGGTCCGAAGCGTCACACTGGCGATATGCCGTTAGTGCTGAGCAGTTCGCCAGTTCTGAAGCGCCATATCCGCACTATGTCATCCACGCTGCCCAGGCGGAGAAAAAAAAGTTTTTTGTCGGTAATTTCCCTGCTTGCCATGAGCGTCATCTGTTCCCAAATGAAATTTCCGTGTTGCTCGACACAGAGAATATTTTTAATTGTTACGGGGTCGATGACGCCTTACTGTTTTTGGAAGAAAAAAGGCTCTCGCCGGAAGAGTCAAAACTTTATTGGACTTTGGCGATTGCCGAGAACAAACTCATGAAAGAACAAAGACGCATCCGGTCAAATAATTCAGGCGCATGAAACACAAGCGGCATAATCGCCGCTTTTTTATTTGTGTATAGAAGATTTTTAAGCTAATATATTCTTCATGTGGTACAGGGACGCTGAACAATTTATGAAAGAATCGGGGCACAATGTAAATGGCCAGTGGTTTCCGCGTGTCACGAAAATTTTGTCCATAAAATCAAAACCGGCCATTGATATGTTTATGAAAGAGATGGAGTCCTACGCCGCCGCGGAAGAGGTCAAAATGCGCTCGGCGGAAGAAGGGACAAGAGTCCACGAAGCTATCCAGAAGACCGCCGTGGGGGAGCCCTACATGGTTACTGAAGAAATGCGGCCCGTGGTGGAGGCTTTCGAGGAATTTAACAAAACTAGGAATATTTTTTTTCATCCTGAATTCGTGGAGCGCTCTATTTGGTCAGGTATCCACAAATATTCCGGCACGGTGGACGCTCTCGCTTCAATAGACGGAAAGTTCGGCGTGCTGGATATCAAGACCTCTACGGGGTTTTATTCCGACTACAATCTGCAGACGGCGGCTTACGTTCTGGCTTTGCAGGAGCGCGAAGTAAAAAACTCTCTTGCTCTTCCCAAAGATATCCAGACTCGCTGGATCTTGAGGGTAGACCAGGTTAAAAATTGTATGCGGTGCGGCTCCACTCTGCGGGAAAAAGGCGGCCGCAATAAGGTGAGGACGGCCTGGCAGGGAAGGAATGCGGCTCCGGCCAAAAATTGCGGGTCGGCGCACGGGGACCACTTCTGGGGCCCGACGAAAGGCGTGGTTGAGCTTCGAGAGTTTCCTTACCCGTACCGCGACATTAAGGCTTTTCTCGCGGCAAAAACTCTCTGGGAATGGGAAAATGATTATTGGCTGCGGCAGATCGGCTACTTAATATGAAATACGACATTTATTATCATGAAAATTGCTTGGATGGGACCGTATCGGCGGCTGTTCTTAAATATTTTTTAAATTTGCGGGGAGATGATTTCGCCCGTTACATTCCACTCCAGCACCCCGTTGATAAGAACTGGTGGAAAGGCGAGAAATTAAAAAAAACATCTGCCATCGTGGATATTCTTTATCATCCCGGGGCGAAGATCTGGTTCGACCATCACGATACTACGTTCATCGACAGCGAATGGGCCGGTTCATATAAACCCGCCGGAAAAAATTTGGATGATGCAAAGCTGCATGTGTTCGACCCGGCAAGGCCGTCATGCGCGGGGCTTATCTTAAGCTCGCTTTCGGGGGCCGCAAGGTCCAAGATACCGGCTCGGCTTCGGGAAATGACCAAGTGGAGCGATATTCTGGACCGCGTCAACCCGAAGCAAATTTCCGTAAAGGATCTGCTTGAATTAAAATATCCGGCTTTAAAGATCGGCTTTTTTCTCGATAATGAAAACAATATATCCCGCAGCCGGCAAAAACAGCTTATCAATACATTGAGCAAAAAATCGCTGGCGGATGCCGTGGACCTGCCCTGGGTTAAAAAAGGTTTTCTAACATGCAAAAAAAAGTTCGATGAATCTCTGCAGAAGATGAAAGAAAAACTGGAAATCAGAGGTAATACTATTTTCATTGAAAATTTGGAAAGAAAATTGATAGGCATCCGCTTCGCGCCGTACTATTTTTATACCAAAGCCAATTACTCGGTCAGGCTCGTCCGCCACGGGAAAAATTTTATCTTGGCTGTCGGCGTGAATCCGTGGAACAGCCCGAAAAAACCGGCGGAGATCGGCTGGTTCCTCGAAAAAAATTACGGAGGCGGAGGGCATGCGTACGTCGGCTCTGCGCCCTTCGGTTCCGAAGAGCAGGCTCGGAAGGCTCTGCCCGATCTTCTTAAATATTTAAATGAACACGCCTGAATAGGCGGCAGTGGAATTAAATGAAGGACTTTGCTACGATTCGCCCGTGGCGCGCATCGCATTATTTCTGATATCTTTTCTCGCCGGAGTATTTTCCCGGTCTTTTTTCAACATTCCGAGTGAATGGGTTTACCTTGGCATCGGACTAACCGGCGGTATTTTGTTATTTTCATTTATTCTGGAAAGAGCCAAGTCTCAACCGTCGATTTCTCCTGGAAATTTAACAAATTGCCCGCAACTTTCGGAGTGCGAGGCGCGCCTGCCTGCCGGTAGGCAGGTCGGAGCCCCCCGAGCTGGCGAGGGAGGGTTAAGACCGAGCGAAACGGAAGTTGCGGGCAATGAATTTTCAGGAAAATTTTTTCTAAAAAAAATGTCGCTTGTCGTGTTTCTTTTTTTCCTGGGCATTCTTCGCTTCGATCTTTACGAAAACAATATCCAAGATGATTTTCTTCATCTCCATTATGGAGAAGAAATGGTTTTGGACGGAGCAGTTTTAAAAAGCATCCCCAAACCGAACAGCGAGCAACTGATAGTGGAAACCGGTCTGGGGAAGCTCCGGGTGGTGAAAGCGGTCTATCCACAGTATAAATACGGGGACACCCTCAAAATATCGGGCAAAATCGAAGAGCCCGAGGTTTTCGGCGCTATAGACAATAAAAAACTTCTCGCAAAAGACTTAGTTTATTCAGAAATGATCTTTCCGGAAATCGAGAAAAAAGAAAATCTCGCATCTGAAAATTCAACTGCAAGGTTTTCTTCTCTAAAAATCAAATTTTTCAGTTTTCTTTTCATGGTCAAAGACGGTTTTGAGAAAAAATTGCGCCTGATTTTGCCGGAACCGCATGCCTCTTTGGCCGACGGCATGCTTTTGGGAAATCAGGGTTTTTTGGAAAAAGGGCTCGTAGATAATTTCCGGAAAAGCGGAACTATTCACATACTTGTTCTTTCCGGCTACAACATAACCATCGTGGGTATTTTCACCATGGCGCTTTTCGGCATGATATTTCCGGAAAGCGTTGCCTGGCTTTTGGCCGTGGCCGCGATATCGGCTTTTACATTGATGTCGGGAGCCGAGGCCGCGGCGGTGCGGTCCGCCCTCATGGCTGTTATCGGCCTTTTGGCTTTTCGCGCAGGCAGAAAAAACACCGCGCTTCTCGCGCTCATGTGGGCCGCAATGTTCATGGTTCTTTGGAATCCGCTCCTCATGCGGTTTGACCGGGGTTTCCAGCTTTCGTTCCTGGCGACTTTGGGGCTTATTATCGCTTCTTCTTTTTTCCAAAAAATATTCTCTTTCATTCCAAAAACTTTGGGGCTAAGGGAAAACGCCGCCGCGTCATTCGCGGCGCAGATATTCGTTTTGCCGCTTCTCCTTTCCTGGGGCGGGGAAATTTCTTGGCTTTCTCCCCTGGCGAATATACTCATCGCCAGTGTCGTGCCTTTGGTAATGCTTTTTGGTTTTTTGGGGGGTATTTTCTCTTTTTTCTCGCTCGGGTTGGGTAAAATAATTGCGGGCGCGGCGTATATACTGATTGCTTATCAGATATATCTGGTTAATTTTTTCGGGGGTCTTTCATTCAGCATGATTAAGTTCGGCTTTTTACCCATATCCCTTCTTCTTTTTATTTATGCCGCGCTTTTTTATTGGTCATGGATCCGTTTCAGGAGTTCTAACCGGTTGCAAACATGAGCGTGTTTAAAAGTTATTACAAAAAAGGGCTCTGGATATTATTTTTTGTTTTGGCCGCGTCGAACCTTATTATTTGGCAGGCGGTATTTGAAAAAGAGAGTGAACCCGACCTTGCCGTTTATTTTCTGAACGTCGGACAGGGGGATTCTATTTTTATCCAGGCGCGCGACGGCACTCAGGTCTTGATAGACGGCGGGCCCAATTCGCAGGTGCTTTCGAAACTTGGATCAGTCATGCCTTATTACGACCGTTCCATTGACGCGGTAATCTTAACTCATCCGCATAAAGACCATGTCTCCGGATTGATTGAAGTTCTGAAGCGTTATGAGGTCGGCGCTGTTTTTGAAAGCGGGATGGAATATAATACCTCCGAAGCCGGTGAATTTGAAAGACTTATTTTTTCTAAAGGAGTAAAAAAGATCGACGTGAAAGGGCCGACCAAACTTTCTTTCTTTAACGGAGGTGAAATTAAATTCCTTTATCCGGATGTTTCATTCGAAGGGAGATCCTTAAAGAACGCTCACGATGCAATGTTGGTCGCGGAACTTATTTTCGAGAGCAAAAAGATCATGTTTATGGGAGACGCCGAGAAAGGCCTTGAGGCCGCCTTATCGTGGCGGGGGCTTATTGACGACGTGGATGTGCTCAAGGTCGGGCACCATGGCTCTAAGAATTCAAGCTCGGACGTGTTTTTGCGGAAGGTTAAGCCGGAATATTCCGTTATCTCCGTCGGTAAAAATAATTATGGTCATCCGACAAGCGAAGCGATGACGCGCCTGGCTTCAGTCGGCTCAAAAATTTTCCGCACGGACCGCGACGGGACGGTTATTTTTGAAATTACCGGCGGAGCTATCTCCTGGTATTTCGAATAAAAAAATAGTAATATAATTAAATATGACACATCCTAAAGAAGAAAGAACATTCGTTTTAGTAAAGCCTGACGGAGTAATGAGGGGTTTAGTAGGGGAAGTATTAACTCGTTTTGAGAAACGAGGTCTCAAGATTATTGCATTAAAAATGGTTTGGCCTACTGCCGAACACATTAATAAGCACTACCCATCTCACGATGAATGGTTTAAGTCCGTTGGTTCCCGGACCAAAGAATTTTTTGATGGTAAAAAAATAAACGTTAACGAACATTTTGGCACTGACGATGTAGTTGAGATAGGAAAACAGGTTAAAAGTTGGCTTGCAGACTATCTAACCGCCGGTCCGGTTGTGGCTATGGTTATTGAAGGAATGCATGCTATTAGTACCGTGCGCAAAATAGTCGGACATACTTATCCAATTGAAGCTTTGCCAGGCACGATTCGCGGAGATTACTCAGTAGATACTCCCTCTGCAGCCAATGTAGAGAAGCGTGTTGTAAAAAATATTGTGCATGCTTCCGGAAATCAGGAAGAATCTTCGCATGAAATCGAACACTGGTTCTCGCCGGAAGAGATCCACGACTATAAACGGGCGGAGGAGGATATAATGTTCTAAAGTTACATGAAGCCGCATACTTCGTTCGGTTTAGTGGCGCTCGTGCTGGTCGTTCTCTTTGTTCTCTGGGCGGTCGGGCTTTTTTACCGTTTATACTTTGTTTTTTGGTGGTACGACGTATTGCTCCATTTTATCGGAGGTTTTTGGGTCCTTATTTTAGCGAGGTCCGCAAAGGCGAACTTCAACTGGGAACTTTCCGGCCGGCATTCGGCCACGGCCCTTGTGCTTGGGCTCCTTGGAATAGTGGTTTTGGTGGGAGCCATCTGGGAAATGGGGGAATTCGTCTCAGACAGGTATATATTGATGAGCGGATACACCAAGCTGCCCAAAGTCTACGAAGATACTTTGGCCGACCTTCTCATGGATCTTTTGGGCGGTCTGTTTGGTATTATTTATTACAAATGTATTCGAATTAAATTATGAAACTTACATTTTATGGCGCGGCGGAGGAAGTGACCGGAAGCTGTTTTCTTCTTGAATCAGGATCTCCGGCGAAAGATAAAATACTAATAGATTGCGGTCTTTTCCAGGGCGGCCATAAATTTTGCGATGACCGCAACCGTGAAAAGTTTCCGTTCGACCCCGCGGGCATTGAAGCGCTTTTCATAACTCACGCGCATTTGGACCACACCGGAAGGATCCCCAAGCTTGTTAAAGACGGTTTCATGGGGAAAATTTATTCCTCGCTTCCCACAAAAGATCTGGGCGAGCTGATGCTTTCCGACAGCCTGGGCGTAATGACTAAAGAAGCCTCGCGCGAAAAGGAGGAGGTCTTTTATTCCGAGGAGGATGTGTCGCGCGCGATCGGTATGTGGGAGGGGAAAAATTACATGGAAAAAATAGCCGCGGGGAGTTTTACGGTGACGCTTTACAATGCCGGGCATATTCTGGGCTCTTCAATGTTGCTTGTCGAAGAAGGGGCGACAAAGGCGCTTTTCACGGGCGACCTCGGGAACCCTAGCAATCCATTGATAGAAGTGAAAGAAACTCCGCTTGGCCCGCAGTTCTTGGTGGCTGAATCGACATATGGCGATACCGACCACGAAGGCGAAGCGGAGAGGAGGCTCAAATTGGAGCGAGTTATAGAAAAAAGTGTCGGGCGGGGAGGAGTTTTGATGATCCCGGCTTTTTCACTAGAGAGGACGCAGCAGCTGCTTTGGGAAATATCCGGCATGCTCAAAGAAAAACAGATACCAGAGATCCCCATTTTTCTCGATAGTCCGCTTGCCATAAAAGCCACAAAAATTTATCAAAAATATTACGATACCCACCTGAAAAAAGCTTTCGGGCAGACGGGCTCATTTTCTTTTTTTAGCGTTCCCGACGTTAAATTCACATTGACCACCGAAGAATCCAAGGAAATAAATAATGTCTCCGCGCCCAAAATAATAATTGCCGGTTCCGGGATGTCTACGGGCGGAAGGATACTTCACCACGAGCGCCGGTATCTGAAAGACTCGAGAAATACCATACTTTTTGTCGGTTACCAGGCTCCGGGAACTCTGGGCCGCCGCATCAGGGACGGCGCAAAGACTGTAACACTTTTCGGAGATGAAGTCCCGGTCAATTGCCATATTGAAGAAATAAACGGATATTCGGCGCACCCCGACAAAGAAGATCTTTTCAATTTTGTGCAGGGAAAAGCCGACACTTTAAAAAAAGTTTTTCTGGTGCACGGCGAGCCGCGGTCTTCGTTCAATCTGGTGCAAACCATCCGCGATTATATGGGCATCGAAGCCTATGCGCCAAAATACGGCGAGAGTGTTGAGTTGTAGTTTTTTGCTATAAGTTGTGGATGAAAATTTTAGCGGGTGAGGTATAATTCAGGAATGGATGAGAAGCATATACATCTTAAATACAAAATATGTGTGTCTGGGGCGGCTGAGACCGGCCACTGCGCTCCGGATACTCTGGAAAAAGCGAAGATTATCGGACGGGCCATCGTCGAGGAAGGCGCGGTTTTAGTTACGGGCGCCACCACCGGGTTTCCGATGTGGTCAGCCATGGGAGCTAAGGAAGCCAACGGGTTTTCTATCGGTCTTTCTCCCGCCACCTCGGAGAAGGATCATGTAGAAAAATACAATCTTCCACTGGACTACATGGATGTCATTATCTACACCGGCTTCGGCTATTCCGGCAGGAATCTGCTTTTAACCCGTGCCGCGGATGCTATAATCGTGGGCTGCGGAAGATGGGGCACTTTGAACGAATTTACCATCGCTCTGGAAGACGGAAAGCCCATCGGAGTTTTGGATGGAGCGGGAGGCTCTACCGAGGTGGTTCGGGATATTATCGAAAAATCCAATAGAGGCCCCGGAAATATTGTTTACGATGCCGATCCGAAGTCGCTTGTTGCTAAAGTTTTGGAATTGATAAAAAAGGAAAAAAGTTCCAGGTATTATTAATTTTATCGGAAAGATATGATTGATCCCGTTATCATAAAACATTTTCTGATCCAGTCCGAAACTTTCGAAATGTCGTTGAGGCTTGTTTTAGCCATAGTATTGGGTATGTTGATCGGCGCGGAAAGGGAACACAAAGGAAAAGCTGCCGGACTCCGTACCTATACGCTGGTCTCTTTGGGGGCAGCGCTTTTTACCGTTATTTCGATTCAAGCATACAGCGCATATCCGTCTGTGAACGGGGTTCCGGGCTATGATTATCATTTGATCGCGAATATTGTGGTCGGTATCGGTTTTTTGGGCGCGGGGCTCATTGTTTTTAAAGAAAACAAGGTTCTGGGCCTCACTACCGCCGCAGGAATGTGGGTGACCGCGGCTATAGGAATCGCCGCCGGCATGGGTTTCAATTCTGTCGCTATTTTTTCGACGGTGCTCGTACTTCTCGTATTTTGGGCCTTAAGGCGTCTGGAAAAACAGATACCACGGGCGGAAAAATGATCAATGCGCGTTTTTAAATCGTCATTCTGGGAAGCTGTTGGCTTGATCGGCGGAATGATAATCGGCTCCGGAATGTTCGCGCTGCCCTATGCAATCAGCGTTTCAGGTTTCTGGAGTTCGTTGGCCGCTGCGGTTCTTGCGCTTTTCGCTGTGCTATCCGTACATCTGGCGTACGGAGAAATAATCTCCAACACCTCGGGTTCCCACAGGCTTCCCGGTTATGCGCGCATCTATCTTGGGAATTGGGCTGGGCATTTTGAGAAATTCACCGGTATATTCGGGTTCAGCGCGGCACTTCTTATTTACGGCGCGCTGGGCGGCTCTTTCCTTTCAATGCTTTTCGGATTTTCGCCTCTCTTTTGGACCGTGGTATTTTTCGCGGCGGGCGGCGTTATTTTATTATCATGGAACATTGAGAATATAGGTTTTCTTAATTTGGTCCTTACCATATTTTTGATATTGGCGATTTTGGTCATATCCGGTCTCGCTGCAAAGAGCGGTTTTGGCAAAAACGATGTCATTTTTCTGGGTTCAGACCCGTTTTTTGTCTTCGGTATTTTTTTATTCTCTTTAACGGGGCTTTCGGTAATCGCCGACGCCAGAAACTTGTTTCCGGGCAAGAAGGATGGTCTTTTTAAAAAAGCCATCCTTTTGGGGACGGTAGTTCCCGCTGCGCTATATTTGATATTTATAGTTTCTGTTTTGATGGCGTCAGGCATGCCTTCAATTGAGTCACTCGCAGGACTTGCTTCCCAAATGGGCGGAGCGTGGGTCATATCACTCGGAGCTTTTATCGGTGTTCTTGCTATGTTCACGTCTTATTTGGCGCTCGGATTCGATCTAAAAGAGATATATCGGCTGGATATTGGTATGAAAGAACTTATGGCTTGGCTTTTTACCGTGCTTGTGCCTCTGGCCGTGTTTCTTCTGGGGGCCGATGATTTCGTAAAACTCATTTCCATAGTCGGGGGTCTCTTCATAGCTTTTGACGGTCTTTTTGTTATCTTTATTTTGCGCAGCCTCAGAAAGCGGTTCGGGCGTACCGAAAGATTTCTTTCTTTTGGCCTAGTAAGCCAGATTTTGCTTTCAATCATTTTTGGGGCTAGCATAATATATGAATTGCTTTATCAAGTTTTTTAATTTATTATGTTGGACTCGATTTTGGGGTTAGATCTGGAGCTGCTGGTCCGAACGGCCGGGTATTTCGGGCTTTTTTTTATTGTATTCGCGGAATCCGGGCTTTTTCTCGGTTTTTTTCTTCCCGGGGACTCTTTGCTTTTTACGGCAGGTTTTCTGGCTTCGCAGGGCATCCTGAACATCTGGCTATTGTGCCTTATCACGTTCATTGCGGCCGTGCTGGGGGATAATTTCGGCTATGCTTTTGGCGCCAAAGTAGGACCGGCGCTCTTTAAAAAAGAAGATTCTGTTCTATTCCATAAAGATCATTTGGAAAGGGCAAGATCTTATTTCGAAAAAAAGGGGCCTATGACAATCGTCTTGGCGCGTTTTCTTCCAGTGATCAGAACTTTTGCTCCGATAGTGGCCGGTATTGGCCGGATGAGCTATTCTACGTTTATTTATTACAATATTTTGGGTGCTCTTATTTGGTCATTCGGGATGACTTTGCTCGGTTATTTTTTAGGGAGTGTTATTCCGGGAGTTGATAAATACATAATTCCCATAATTCTCGGCATAGTCGTTGTTTCTTTTATTCCGCCCGTCATTCATTTAATAAAAAACAGAAATTCAGTTAAAAAATAAAATGAATAAAAAAATCCTCTTGGATGAGTTAAAAAAGAACATGGAAACCGACGAAGGCTTGCCACTCTTCGGCTCGGCCACTCTGGTTTTCGGAGAGGGAGACCCCGAGGCTCGTGTTATGTTTATCGGCGAGGCGCCCGGTTTTTTTGAAGATAAGGTTGGACGGCCGTTCGTCGGACGCGCCGGAAAACTTTTGGGTAAGCTCTTGGCGGATATTGGCTGGCCGAGGGGATCGGTTTATATTTCAAATATCGTAAAAAGGCGTCCCCCGGAAAACCGCGATCCGCTGCCGGAAGAGATAGAGGCGTATAAGCCTTATTTAAAGAAACAGATAAAGATAATCGATCCGAAAGTGATTGCCACCCTTGGGCGTTTTTCCATGAACTATTTTTTGCCCAATGCAAAGATATCGCTGGACCATGGAAAGCCCGTAATCGTAAAAACCAAAGAAAAAAGCGTGCTTATCCTGCCGCTTTACCATCCGGCTGCCGCGCTCCGTTCGACTAATGTATTAAAAGAGCTTGAAAAAGATTTTAAAAAATTGCCGGCGCTGCTTAATTTGAAGACCAAAGCATGAATTTCCTTTTCCCAATTTTGGCGGCGTTCCTGCAAACCGGTTCCGTGGTTTTGGACAAGACCATTTTGTCGTTCAAGAAGTTCGATTTTAGAACCTATGTCGGCGTCAGTTTTCCTCTGTCTTTTTTCATCACACTTTTCATTTTTATACTTTTCCGTCCGCCGTTATCGGTCGAGCTTTTTTTCGGCTGGAGCCTGGGGCTGATACTTCTTTCCTGCGCCATAACGATTATCACGAACGTTCTCTATTACCGCGCGCTTTCTTTCGAGGATCTCTCCGAGATGGAAACCTTGGGGCTTCTCACAGCCATTCCGGCGATTATTTTTTCAAGCTTTATTTTTCCCGATGAAAGGAATTACTATATTCTCATACCCGCTTTAGTTTCTTCTTTGGCCATTCTCTGGTCGCATTGGGAAAAAAGACATTTTAAGATAGCTAAAAAAACACTGCCATTTTTTATCTGGGCTTTTTCGGCGGCGCCGCTTTCCGCCGCGCTCTCCAAAGTGCTGCTTATCTCCTGGAACCCCATTTCGCTTGAGGTTGTGCGCTCCGGGATTACCGCTCTCGCCATTTGGCTTATGTTCGCAAAGGCGGCCAAAAGGGTTTCTATCCGGAATTTTTCATTGCTTTTCCTTACGAATATTTTTACGACGGTCGCCTGGCTGCTGTTTTATTTCAGTTACCAACGGCTGGGCATAGTTCACACCGCTCTGCTCTTTTCTCTTCAGCCTTTTTTGGTTTACGCTTCGGCGGTTCTGATATTAAAAGAGCCTTTTCACTGGAAAAAAACCATAGCGTTTCTGGTCGTGCTTCTTTCGATCGCTGCCGCCCAGGTGATGAGTTAAATAAAAAAAGAGCACCCGGTACTAGGACCGGGGCTTAAGAAGAGTTGTTGGTATTGAGTTGTAAAAAGAGCGGTGGCAGTGGGAAGTGTGAGTAAAGAGCGTGGGTTGGTGACTTAGATAGTCGGTGGATTGTTGAATCCGGTATTAAATGCGCTCTTTGCTTTCACTTGGAAAATATCCATACACTGCTAACCTATTTTAAGTATATGCAAGATATTATTATCCTGCAAATAATATATGTGGATAACTTTTCAAGGAATAGTTGGGAGGGAGCGCCGACAGCCGGAATCATGATCCCGGGGCCGCTTTTGCCTCAGCGTTCATTGCTTTGGCATTGTTCCTCTTAGTCTTATTACGTTGTTAGCCGCTTCTCAGAGGAAGCTTGCGCTTCGTGGAAGCCCTCGAGGAAACGCTCCGGAGTAAGGGTTGGAATCCTGCTCTTACGCGTAGAGCACCCTTATAGTCCACTTCTCCCAAATTCAATTATACGAAAAAAATAGGCATAGTCAATGCTATGCATGCTAATTTCGACTTCACTTTTAGGGGATGATAATATAAGAATAATGACCAATGAAGAGATATCAAAAATTTTGGCCGAGATGGCTGTGCTTTACGAAATGGAGAGCGTGGAGTTCAAGCCCCGGGCGTATGAGCGAGCCTCGGACGGGGTAGCCGGGCTGCAAGAGGAAGTGGAGAGTGTCTATAAAAAAGACGGGATAAAGGGGCTCATGAAAATTCCCGGCGTGGGCCGGGGGATTGCGGAGCATCTTAAGCAACTTTTTTCCGACGGTCATTTTAAAGAGTACGATCGTCTTAAGAAAAAATTTCCGGTGGATATTGCTTCTCTTTCTTCGATTGAAGGGGTGGGTCCGAAAATGATAAAGCTGCTTTACAATCAGCTAAAAATAAAAAATATTTCCGATCTTGAAAAGGCCGCCGCTTCCGGGGAACTCCGCGCAATCCCGCACATCCGTGAAAAGATGGAGCAGAAAATTTTGAAAGGTATCGAATATAAAAAAAGCGGCGGAGGAAGGGTGGAAATAGGGAAGCTGCTTCCTTTGGCGCGCGCGATGAAGTCGCGGCTTGAAAAAGTAAAAGGCGTCGAAGCGATTGAAATAGCCGGATCGTTGCGAAGACGGCAGGAAACTATCGGCGACCTGGATTTTCTAGCTGTTTCGGAAAACCCGGAAATGATCTGCGAATTTTTTTCAAAAATGCCTGAAGTGAGTCATGTTTTCGCGAAAGGCCCCACCAAGGTTCTTGTCAGACTGAAGCAGGGATTAGACGCGGATCTGCGCGTTCTTCCCAAGGTTTCATTCGGCGCGGCTCTCCAATATTTTACCGGTTCGAAAGACCACAATGTCGAGGTGCGGAAGATTGCTATCAAGAAAGGGTACAAACTTAACGAGTACGGGCTTTTCAAAAGCGCAGATACACGCGGAAAGAAACGCAGAACTACGCAGAAAGAAACATTGGTTGCGGCGCATACTGAAGAAGAGGTCTACAAAAAATTGGGAATGGATACCCCTCCTCCGGAAATGAGGTTGAACCGCGGGGAAATAGAAGCAGCTTTAAAACACCGGCTTCCAAAGCTCGTGGGCTATGGAGATCTGAAGGGGGATTTGCAGACGCAAACAGATTGGACGGACGGCGCAAACTCGATTTCGGAAATGGCGGAGGAAGCCATGAGACTCGGGCACGAATACATGGCGGTAACGGACCATACGAGGTCTCTTGCCATGACGGGCGGTGCTGATGAAAAAAAACTTTTGCGCCAAATGTCTGAGATAGACAAACTTAATTTAAAATTTAATCCGCGATCCGGCGGACAAAAGTCAAAATTCAAGATACTGAAAGGGGCCGAAGTAAATATATTGAAGGACGGTTCTCTGGATATTGACGATAAGACTTTGGCCAAGCTTGACGTCGTCGGGGCCGCCGTGCATTCGTTTTTTAATCTTTCTCGCGAGGACCAGACAGCAAGGATAATAAAGGCGATGGGAAATCGGAACGTGGATATTATTTTCCATCCGACCGGCCGGATAATCAACCGCCGCAAACCTTACGACGTGGATATCGAAGCCATAATAAAAGCGGCTAAGCGTACCGGGACAATTTTGGAAATAGACGGCCATCCCTGGCGGCTGGATCTTTCCGATGAGCATATCAGGATGGCAAAAGAAGCCGGAGTTAAGATGGTTATAGACACAGATGCTCATTCGGTGCATGAGCTTTCTTACCTGGAATACGGCATTGCCCAGGCGAGGCGCGGGTGGGCCGAAAAAAGCGACATAATAAACACGCTGCCTTTGGGAGATTTTCTTAAATGTCTTAAAAAGTGATAGAATTTCTTATGCCGATTTTAGAGTTAAATGACCTGAAAGCCGGATACGGCAAGGATAAAACATTCGAGGGAGTATCGGATGTTTCGTTCTCATTGGACCGCGGGGATACCCTTGCGGTTATCGGCCCCAACGGCTCCGGGAAGACCACGCTTTTCCGGGCTATATTGGGCTCTATTCCTCATGAGGGGGAGCTTAAAAAAGAAAAAAATATAAAGATAGGATACGTGCCGCAAAAAATAGATCTGGAGCGCGATATTCCGATGACGGCCGAAGAATTCTTGAAATTGAGAATCCACCCTTCGGAGGATGATGAGCATTCGCCGGCGAAAGTGCTTAAAATGGTGGGGTTGGGGGAGGAGTATCTTTCAAAAAAGATCGGCGAACTCTCTTCGGGGGAGCTTCAGAGGATACTTATCGCCTGGGCGATAATCGGGCATCCGGACTTGTTGCTATTCGACGAGCCAACGGCTAGCGTGGATGTGGCCGGTCAGGAAACCGTTTACGAGCTTTTGCACAAGCTGCAGGATGAATACAGTCTCACCCTTGCCCTCATTTCGCACGATCTCTCCGTGGTCTACAAATACGCGAACAAAGTACTCTGCTTAAATAAAGTGCAGATTTGTTTCGGTTCTCCTTTGGATGTTTTGACGCCCGATGAGCTTCAGAAGCTTTATGGCGGGGAAAGGAAGCTTTATCACCATCTGCATTAATCTTATTTTATGGAAACCAGTTTACTCTATACATTGATCGCCGGCTCCGCCATCGCTGCGGCAGGCGGGCTTGTGGGCTCTTTCGCGCTTTTGCGCCGTATGGCTCTGGTGGGAGATGCTCTTTCCCATGTGGCGCTCCCGGGCATCGCGCTGGGTCTTTTGTTACATTTTAATCCTTTTATCGGCGCTTTCGCTTTTTTGCTCCTCGGAGTGCTGATAATTTGGGCCGTGGAACACAAGACCAAACTCCCCGTTGAAGCTCTGGTTGGCGTTGTATTCACCCTGGCTTTATCCGTAGGGGCTCTGCTTGCCACCCAGGAAGAAATATTGGAGGCGCTTTTCGGGGATATCACAAAGCTTAGCCGATTGGATTTTGTTCTCGCCATATTGAGCTCGGCTTTCATCATTTCGTTGGTAGTAATTTATTACAAGAAATTTTCCCTCACAATGATGTCTCCGGATCTCGCCCTTTCTATAGGATATAAGCCGCATCTCCTAGAACTTTTGTTCCTTACCATCTTTGCTTTGGCAGTAGCTGCGGGTATAAAATTTACCGGTGCGCTGCTTATGGGTTCTTTGATAATAATACCCGCCGCCACGGCAAGGAATCTGGCCGGTAGTATGAAAAGCTATCTGTGGCTCTCCGCGTTTTTGGGAGTTTTGGAAGCGGTTTTCGGCATGCTGGCCGCAAAATATTACGGTCTTTCTCCGGGCCCGGTCTTTGTTATCTTTGCCGGGATATTTTTCTTCGTTTCCGTTTTTTTGAAAGAAAAATGATCTGATTAAAAACAAAAAACCCGTCCGCCAACTGGCGGACGGGTTTTTTTGTTTGAAGTTTATTTTACTGTCTGAAGTACTTTTTCGAAAACTTCCGGGTGGTGTTCCGCGAGTTCCGAGAGGACTTTGCGGTTGAGTTCTATGTTCGTCTTTTTCAGCTGGCCGATGAGCTTGCTGTAAGAAATTCCCCCGGCGCGGGCGGCGGCGTTTATTTTTATATTCCAGAGCTTTCGCATATTCCTTTTCTTTTTTCGCCTATCCTGGAAGGCGTGGACTCCGGCGTGAAGCAGAGCTTCGCGGGCGGCGCGCTCTTTTGATTTCCTCTGCCACCTAAAACCCTTGGTTTGCCCCAGGATCTTCCTTCTTCGTTTGATGGCGATCTTCGCTCTTTTTACTCTTGTCATACCTTTGTGTGATGCAAATATGTTGCTAACATCCGGCTTCTTATTTTATCCATATTGACGGACCGGCGGTTATCCATTTTCTTGGAGCTCTTTTTTTTGGACAAAAAATGGTTGAGCCCGCTGCCGGAGCGCACCATTTTACCGTGCTTGGTTACGCGTATTCTTTTCAGTATGGATTTGGCCGTTTTTGACTTCATTTTACGAAGTTTAATCTATTATTCATAATTTTGCAAGGTAGAGATTGAGCTTAAAAACAATTCATCTATCTTGCTACTTTTTGGGTGCGATAGTGAGCATCAGACCCCTCGGGCCTTTTTTGACGGGTTCGATCGAGAATGGCTGTGAAACCATATTGAGAACCCGCTGGATACGCTCTTCCAGAAACTCTTTTTTCAGATATTTTTCCCTGCCTTTCAATCGGAGTTCCACCTGCGCGCGGTTTCCTTCTTTCAGAAATTCATCTATTTGGCGGGCTTTTAATTCGAGGTCATGCGCGCCTGTTCCGATGCCGATGCGGACGTTCTTTATTTCGACTTCCTTACGGTTTTTGGCCGCTTGGCGCTTTTTTTTATCCTGTTCGTAAAGATATTTCCCTTTATCCATTATTTTAGTGATGGGGGGAACCACATTGGAGGAAACTTCAATGAGGTCGAGTCCGGCTTCGCGGGCTACTTGCAGGGCTTTTTCCAAAGGCAAAACTCCGAGGTTCTTGCCTTCCTCGTCGATGACCCTCACTTCAGAAGCCCGTATGAAATTATTTATTTTCAGCAACGAATATATGTTATCAGAAAATAAGCCATAAAACAAGCAGTGCACATTTGGCTCTCGACACATTTTCTCCAGATGCCATAATTTAGTTATGAATAAAAAAGCAGCCATCGCGCTCGGCGCGGTCATAATTTTAGTAGCCGGTTATTACGTTTATCTAACTTATTCCAGTAAGCCTATTCCGGCGCCCGCGCTGGAGACCGTAGTCGTGCAAAATGCGGGTTCCAGCGTAAATGATAAGCCTCTGGAAAATGCTCCGGACTTGAATCCGGTAAACAAAGCCAACCCTTTTAAATCAGTTAAAACTAACCCTTTTGAATAACATGAAAAAATATTCTTCTTTTTTAGCATTGGCTTTAAGTGTGGCCGCGTCTTTGCTTATGATAGGTTATGCTCTAGCCCAGGCCGACAATATTCAGTTTCCTGTTGCAGAGCTTGGAAATTGCGCCGATAAAGAAGCATGCAAAACCTACTGTGATGTTCCCGATAATGCGCCTGCCTGCATAAGTTTCGCCGAAAAGAATAATTTGATGTCGCGGGAAGAAGCCGCGCTCGCGCGGAAAATTACGGCGGGAGAGATGAAGGGCCCCGGCGGGTGTACCACGAAAGATAAATGCGAAAATTTCTGCAATGACATCAGTCACATAGAAGAATGCGTCGCCTTTGCCGAAGAAAATAATATTATGCCGCAAAAGGACTTAGCCGAGGCAAAAAAAGTGGCGGCTGCCATCAGGCAGGGTATTAAGCCTCCGGCATGCAATAACAAAGCCGCTTGCGACAGCTATTGCGGTGCGGGAGAGCACATGGAGGAATGTATGAATTTTGCCTTGAAAGCCGGCCTAATGGACGAACAGGAACGCGCGGACGCCGAAAAAATGCTGGCGGCTGTGAGAAACGGAGTAAAACCGCCGAACTGTCGCGGCAAAGAAGAATGCGATGCCTATTGTTCCGATGAAAAAAATATCGAAGAGTGCGCCAATTTCGCGGTTGCGGCCGGGTTCATTGACCAAAAACAATTTGAAATGATGAAAAAAACGAAAGGGCGCGGTCCCGGAGGTTGCAAAGGTAAAGAAGAATGCGAAGCGTTCTGCGGAAACCCGGACAACCAGGAAGCTTGTTTCCAGTTCGGAAAAGAGAACGGGCTTATATCGGAAGAAGAAATAAAAAAAATGGAGGAAGGGTCAAAGATGTTTATGGAAAATATCAATAATGCTCCCGAAGCGGTAAAGGCTTGCCTGGTTGAAATCTTAGGCGATTTATCCCAAGTGAAACCTTCCCGCGAGGCCGGAGAAAAAATGAAGAGTTGTTTTGAGAAATTCGGCTCGATGGGCGGGCAGGACGGTCCGGGTTCCGGTGGGCCCGGCGGATTTGGCGGACCGGGAGCGGGCTCGGACGAGTTTAGAGGTTCTGGCCAATTTGGTGGTCCTGGCGGATGCACTAGCCCTGAGGAATGCCAGGCCTACTGCAGCTCTCACCCCAATGAATGCGGAGCCCCTCCTTCAGGTGGCGGTTCATTTGCTCCTCCTCGTGGCGATTCGGAGGGAGGTTTTTCCGGTTCCGGTCAGTTCAGCGGTCCGGGAGGATGTTCAACTCCAGAAGAATGTCAGGCTTACTGCAGCTCTCACCCCAATGAATGCGGAGTCCCTCCTTCAGGCGGCGGTTCGTTAATTCCACCTCCGGGCGACTTTCAGAGGCCGCCTTCCGATGGCTTTCAGCAGCCTCCTGCTGGCTATCAGCAGCCGCCATCGGGAAGTTACGCTCCTCCTCCCGGGGACTTTCAGACGCCTCCACAGGGAGATTACCAAACTCCGCCTCCCGCGACCGAGCCAACGCCGCTTCCGTTCGAGACTTCAAGCCCAATCTCCCTCTTAAACCCCAAATTATTGTTGAGCTCCGTCTACCACTCCATCCTCAATTGGTGGGGTAATCGGTAAGAGTAACATCCGAAAGGCGGACGCGTTAAATAAGTATATGATTCCGGGTTTTTCCCTGTTTTTGGGCATATTATTCAACTATTTGTTCTTCGATAAGATTCCCGGTCTTTCTTTTTTAATCTTTAATCTTTTTGTGGTCGGTGGGCTATTTCTTATCGTAAAATTTTTCGGCAGGTCCCTTAGCCGCGAAGCATTGTGGCTCATGGCTCCGTTATTCTTCTTTAGCGCGATGCTGTCAGTACGAGCGAGCCCGGAGCTTATGCTTTTGAACATTGCCGCTTCATTGGGGTTGCTGCTGCTTATCGCCGAGGTTTCTTTCGGAGACAGGCTCCGCAGTTTTTTTATGCTTGATTACCTTAAGATAGTGCTGCTCCCTTTTAAATTTTTGGCTCCGCTTTGGAAAACTCTCTCGAAACTTGCCGCCCCGCGCCCCCGAAAAGAAAAAACCGTTTCGCACGTACTAAAAGGCATCCTTATTGCTGCCCCTTTTCTTTTTGTTTTTCTTTTGCTTTTTTCCTCGGCAGATCTTGTTTTTGAAAAATACATTTCGAACCTCGTTTCCATTGAGATAAATGGGGAAATAGTCGTAAGAACGATACTTATACTCGCCGTCTTCCTGGCGTTTACCGGCGCTTATTCCTACATTTTAGGGGAAAGGGAAAAGAAAAAAAGTGCGGAAGCAAAAGAAGGAGAAAACGTAAGGCCCGGCGGGCCTCTCGGCAGAATAGAAAGTTACATTCTGTTCGGGTCCGTAGACGTTCTTTTTCTGATATTTATCATCATTCAGGTTGCCTACTTTTTCGGAGGCGAAAGCAACATCATTTCAGCGGGGTTCACTTACGCTGAATATGCAAGACGCGGGTTTTTCGAACTCATCGTAGTGGCGCTAATTTCTTTGTTCCTGCTTCTTGCAGCGGATCAGCTGGTTTACAAAGAAAATGGCGGACATGCTGTGGAATTCAAATTCCTGTGTGCCGCGCTGATTGCAGAGGTATTGGTTATCATGTTTTCGGCGTATGCCAGGCTTTCGCTCTATGAAGAAGCATATGGATTTACCGTCCAGAGATTATTCAGCCATTCTTTCATTATTTTACTGGGGATTATATTCTGTCTCCTCGCTTGGAAGACATTGCGGAATGGCAGAGAGAATTATTTTGCTCTCGGAGTTTTCGTTACATTCAACTTGTTTGTTTTTGGCATGAACATGATGGATCCGGACTCCTTCATTGCCCGGCGTAATCTGGAGCGTTTCGAAACCACCGGCAAAATCGATGTCCGGTATTTGAGCGGGCTCTCGGATGACGCCATGCCGGAGCTCGTTGGAGCTTTAAATACAAATGACCGGGAGTTCAGGAATTATCTTGGAAAAGAACTTTATCAGAGGGGCGGTTCGGAATCATTCGCAAAATGGCAGTCATGGAATATCGCGCGGCGGCGCGCCGTTAAAATGCTCCTTCCAAAAATGGGGGAGCTTGAACAATTTAAGGATTACCAGCCTAAAGAAAAATCCGCCCCAGCCGAGCTGTAGCGGATAATGTATTATTCTTCTTCCTTGTAGTCACGCAAAATTTTCACGAAAGGATATTGTTTTGTGCCGTAGGCATAACCTCTGAGCAGATCTTTCATGCCGCGGTACTCTTCGTTGTAACCAAAGTTGAAGGATATGCGGTTGGCCCACCAGTAGTAATGAAACCCTTGTACTAGCACAAATTCCTTGAAGTGCGCAGGCGCGAACTGGATCAGTTTGCAGTTAAATCCGCGGCTGGCCGATGTTATGCACACTCGCATCGGACGAATGTCAATTCGCGACACCGCTATCCACGGAGGCGTAATATCAAAACTGGCCTGATCATCTAATCGGACTTCGCCGGTGAACCTGTTCCGGACAATCCCGACTTGGTTTGGCTCAAGATAATGGACGCAGGCAAGATAGAATATGCCCAGCACAGCAAGGCAGATTAAGCCTGCAATTGCCGGTTTATTCATTTTTGTGCCTCCTCAGGCTTCAGCTCGCGGGTAATTGTCAGGAAAGTATAATTTTTTCCGCTGCCTTCGTAGGCATAGGATTTTAGTATTTCAGAAAATGTGGTCGTGGAGCTGCCGCTATCGGGAGCGTAATAATTATTGCGGCCATGCCACGACAGGTCCCAAGGTGAACGCGGATGAGCAAAATATACTCGCACTCCTGCATCCCGCTCAATCATAGGCCAAAGAGAAAAACAAGAACCCCTGTCGAAAGTATAAGATTTGGCAAAAACCTTGCGCTGGATCTTCACAATGGCGGCATGCACCAGGTCGCAATAGTCGCCGGGCATTTTTACGACAACTTCAAAACGGCTTTTCCTGTCCGTGAGGGTAAGCAAAGATCCGTTCTTACCTCTGACGGTATCACCCTCAAAATCTCCCACACGTAATCGTTGATCGATGATTGCGGGCCGTGCATCAATGGGGCGAACTTTTGTTGTCCAGCCCTGTTTTCCGGCTCTTTTTGACCCGTAACGCCTGCGTTTCTTTCCTCTCTGTGGGAGACGCAAAAGCAAATCCGGGCGGGAACGGTAAATCCAGGCATAAACAGTGACATGACTGATGCTTTCATCATGCGCGATGACCTCGGGAGAAACCAGCGGATGAAGGCGCTTTTCGATACGCAATACAAGCTCAGGATTGTTTTCTATGGTCCGATAAGCCATTCTCGACCTTTTCCTTCTCATTCGCGCCAGAACGTCGGCGTGTCCGGCATGGTACCGCCCGAGAGTTATCGGGTTGCGCGTAACTTCTCTGCCGACCGTTGTGTGATCTACGCCGATTTCTTTTGCCGCTTGCCGCCGTGAATATCCGGACCGCAGGAGAGCGGCTAGCGCGATACGTTGATCGCGCTTAAGATGTGTGTACATACCCGTTTGGTACTGTTAGCTGCTAATACTTCTAGCGTACCTGCCTGCCGGTAGGCAGGCCTGCGGGTATGTTTAGTTTAAAACGAGTGGTGCACTTCGCGCTTTAATTTTGCGACGGTAGGTCACTAAAATACTTTGATATTTTTCGTCTCGTACAATCACTTGTCCTTTAATTCACAAAGATTTAATGATGTAGCATTTATGATGTACATATATATACTTGGTCGATGTCTTTAACAGAATAAAAAATATAATATAACAATTTATGGCGGAAAAAAGAATGGCGGCCGACTGCCGCAAATTTCCCAGCGAAAAAAACTGCGATGTTTATATGTCAGGCAGCAAAGAACATGTACTTGAAGCCGCGGTTGAGCATGCTGTCGGATCTCACGGTCATCAAGATACACCGGAATTTAGAAAACAGATAGAAGAATTTATGACGGAAGAAACTGCGAGCGTGTAGTTCTATTCTAAAATTTAATCCTGAAGCTCATCACTCGGTCTTGAACTAAACATCCCCGAATAGGCAGAACTATAACCACCAATAAAAGCTTGAGACGTTTATTGGCAGTTGAGCGGGTATGGTTTGTCCTGAGGTTCGCCGCAAATATTTCCCCCTCCGTTTACTGCAAAAGACAAAGGCAATAGGAGAGGAGCAATTCCGGGACAAAATTATTTTCGGTGAATGTATTGTTGCCCGACACAATATCATTTGCCGTCACCGGCTTCTCGCCTGCTATTACGCTCAGCTTTGAGACAGGTAAAACAGTAAATTCCGACGAATAACCACTGGTTGCGCGCGGATTTAAAAAGATATTCCCGTTGGATACATAAAAAACCCTTATGAAATCTGGACAAATGGGATTTTTGAAGACAAGAGATTAGTATTAAGAATGGTTTTCTCACAGCATCTGGTCTACAACAGAAAAAGCGGCTTTGAAACCGCCGCTTTTTCGCTTCCTATAACGTTTTTTGGGACTTCTCTTGATGAAAAATCTCGTCTTGTGGAGATGGCTGGGAAAAAGTTGAACTTAATGAAGACTTATCTCTCGCGGTTTTGGGAGTATTATCGCAAAAGCACCGCTCTGCAAAAAAAGCTTTTTGCAGCTCAAGAAAAAAAGCTGTTTTTGATGAACAGCCTTTAAACTTGTTTTGTAAAAAGCTTACTGAAGTGGTCTTCCAAAAAACTTTGCATGTACGGTGAGTTAAGATTCAGATCTTCCGCCTCCCCGAAGCGAACTCCCAGAATAGAAAGCAGATCGATTTTATCGTCATAAAACTTTCCGTTTTTATCTATCGCGCTTCTTTTGAATAAATTAAAAACGTAAAATTTGCCGGAGGGTTTCAGGATCCTGAAGAGCTCATCGATAGTTTTTTCAAGAATCCGGGCTTCAACGTGCTGTAGCACGTAAATCGCGTAAATGAGATCGACCGATTTATCCGGTATCCGGCTGATTTCGTCGGACGCATAAAGTGTCAGCCTGTTGTGAACATACTGCGGCATATATTCCCGACAAAGGCGGATCATGGTTCTAGAGGCATCAACTCCAACAATGTTTAAGTTCCTTGTTCCGAGCAGAAGTTCTTTGGCGATTCTGCCTATGCCGATTCCGAAATCAAGCACCGTGGCATCTGAAGCGGTTAGACCTTTGATTAATGCGGCGTGTTCCGGAGTTTCTACCTGCCATCTCTCTTCGGTTTTGTAACCTTTTTCCGGGGTTAAAATAATTTTTTGCGCGCTTTCCAAAGAGGCAACTTCAAAAACATTTTTTCCTACCCGAGCCATTTTCATCCCCTTTTCTTTTTTCCGTCTATTTTCCTGAAGACAGGATAGCATACTAAAAGTTTGTGTAAATATTCAAATTAAAAATACCCGACTCTTTATGTTGGGTATTTTTAATTTGTGGAGATGCCGGGAATCGAACCCGGGTGGGAAAGGTTCCTAAAATGCGGTTGACAAGCTTACTTGCCCGCCTAAATGCTTATTAGCTTTTGGCGGGGATTTTGCTCCCTATTTGCGAGCACTGAATCGGGAAGCTTTTCCTCAATGCTGTCTCGCTATATTACACCTGAACATCTCTCAGCGAGAATCGGAAAGTCAGATGCTTACGCCAAAGCGTAAGAAGGTTGAAGAGCAGCCGTGCCTACACCTCCGAAGAGGGAAGCAACAACGTTCCTAGCCTTTGAAAATAAGTTTGCACTTATTGATTTGTATGGATGTTTAAAGAGGTGACCGTACATCCTCTGCCTGAGCGCATGAAATTCGTCTCTCCTCGAGGCCAATCATCCCCATTATTTGGATCTAACCGCCCAAAATTTCGTCTAAAAATTCCTTAGCTCCATCCCGCACAAAGTCGGAATTGAATTGCGGGACGGCGCGCCCCCACCTGGAATTTTTATCCGCAATTTTGAACGGCTAGATTTCTTTCAATGATCTGTCTATCTTTCTTTTACTCTCTCGCTCTTTTATCCTCTCGCGCTTATCGTGTTTCTTGCGGCGCCTTGCCACCGCTATCTCAAGCTTTATCCGATTCTTTTTATTATAAACCCTAACCGGGAGGATTGTCAAGCCTCTGGTGGAGACCTTGCCCAAAAGATAATCTATTTCCTCCTTTTTTAACAGAAGTTTCCTGTCTCTGTAAGGATTGTAATCGCCCGGGGTGTTATTGGGCTGGTAGGGAGCAACATAAGCGCCCACCAGCCAGAACTCGCCCAATCTGGGGAACACATAAGAACCCTCCAAGCTCATTTTGTTGGTTTTTATTGCTTTTACCTCGATGCCCAAAAGCTCCACTCCCGCTTCGTAGGTCTCCAAAAGCTCGAAATCAAAATGGGCTTTCCTGTTTTCGGCGAAATTCTCCATACGACATTTTGGCATTATTTTCCTCAGGTTTCCAGGTTTCTTTACACTTACTTGCTGAACTTGCGTACGCACGGCTTGACAAAACAGTGCCGATTATGGCATTTTGTAATAAGCAAAAGCACTTTAAGGAGCGAATATGTATCGTCGGATAAAAGCGCGTTTTTTAAATTATCTGGCCGCGTGCTGCGCATTTGTATGCGGGCCCTGGACCTTGGCGAAGTTTTACACAGCGTGGGAATATTATCAGCACGATGATGTTTATCGTGAACGCCTGTTTTTAATGGGGTTTGTAAAGACTGTGCAGATTTTCATGGACGACAAATTCTCCAGGAATTACTGTCTCGAGCAAAGACTAATCAAGGACCCCTGGCTCAAATGGCGGATAATTTTCCTGCCGTGGACCATCGAAAGACCGGACATTTTCGACATTGCCGCCAATTCCGGCATTTCCTACGAGCATTCCGAAGCAGCGCCCTAAACAATAAAAAACCAACGGCCTCGGCCGTTTTTTTGTCTCTAATTCGCGCGAATCGTAGAATGGTTTAGTTTTAAATTTAAGGTTAAAAAAGCCCTCGGTCCGCTTATAGTGGGCGAGGGTTAGATAAAATTTTCCATCGTTTGTACGAGGGTCTCCAAATTCTGGCGCATTATCGGCGAATGGTCGTGGAGTGTCCTTATTATTTCCCTGAACATTGGGAGACAAGCCCCGGCGAAGCCACGGTCGCCTTTTTCGCGGATAGCCCACCAGGGAGAACAACTGTAAAAGGCTTTGTCGAGCAGGTTCTGAAGTTCTTGGGGTGGATTTTTTGGAGAGAGAAAATATACGAGCCGGATGAATTCGTTCCAGGCTCCGTGGAAAGTGTTCTTCCGATTGCACCACAGTGGCCAGAGATCGTTGCGGGCCAGGTCTTCTTTGGAAGTCGACTACGAGCCAGGATAAATATCATCCCGGCCCAGAACTATCTTGGAAAATTCCTCAAATATGTACCGAAGCGGGACTATTTCGCACTCGTTTTTCAAACGGCGAGTTTCTTCCCAGAAGGGGATGAGAAATTTTTCCACAGCTCCTTTGTGGTGGTGGCCGAAGGTTTCGATGTCCAGAGCCAGAATAATATAGCTGTTTCCGTTGTTTCCACATTTCGCGCGCCATTCTCTTTGCCCGGCTAGCATTTCACGGAGAAATTCTCCGCCGGAAGAAACTTCCCGATCGTCGGGGTACCGCATGCGCGAAATTACGTTGGACCAGTGTCTCGATCTCAAAAGAATTCCGCATTAGTCTATTTCCGGTATCCAGTTTTGCGGCACCTTTTCGTGCTCTGGGAATTGCGGGCGGGTATAATTAAATAGTTCGTCGTCGGCGACGCACCAGTCGTACCTTTGATCGGAAACTGTATTCCACAACCAGTGAAAAGTGGCAAGTTCCGGAGGGAAAAAGCCTTCAGGGTGGGTTACGGGCCCGAAAGTGCTCCGGTAAAAATCGCGGTTGAGCTCTAGCTGGCGTTCGGCAACGGCAGTCGGGACTAGCGGGAGAAGATAATGATAAGCGGAGGTGTTTACAAGCTCAAGCCGCCTTTTTTTAAAAAGTTCGGACATCGCCGCGATGCATTCCGGCGGCATTCTTTCGCCGAGACTTTTTGCGAGGTCCATTGAGAAAGCAAACCCATCCAGCCGCGAGGCAGAGTCAAAAACCTTTTTGTAGCACTCCCGATAGATTTGCAATATAATTTCCCACGGCTGTGTCGGCGGTTGGTAGAAATGACCCAAGAACCCAATTTTTGTTATTGCCATTTGGGGCTCTTTTTGTTTTCAAACTTGTTCCATTAAATCAGAGTTTATATTTTTAATCAAAAGAAAAAACCTCTGAGGGGAGGTTTTTAACTGCGAAAAGAGAACTTGATTGTCTCGCCGGTTGCCCGCACGACATCGATATTTCTGTTCAGGCGATGGATCCGGTCTTTTAGCCCCTCATGTCCCTCCGGATCGCCGTGCACAGTTACCACTTTTTTGGGGTTGAGCTCGGCGACCCACTTGGCCATTTTATCGCCGCCTGAATGGCCGGAGTATTTTATTTGTACGACAGGCGCGTTTAGCCTTCGGTACTCATGCCATTCTTTCGCCTCTTTTTTCTCGTTTATTTTCATCACGCGCTCGCATTTGAAATCGATCAGGTCTCCGGACTCAGCTTCCTGAATCTCCCGACCTTGAGTTTCGTCAGCCTGGAATCCCGGCATGATGATTGTATTTTTGCGGGATTCCATTAATTGCTTGATGTATGTGACCGAATGTCCTCCTTCGTACATTCCGGAAGGACACACAATGGCCCCTTTTAGCTTACCACTCAACAGCTTTTTTCTCTGCGCTGTCGCTGTACCGCGGTCAGGATCGATGAAATGTACATTATCGTAACCGGAAAGCGAGAACGGCCTGTCTTCGGGGCACCAGTTTTTTGCCGCCGCGTAAATTCTCAGAAATTGTCTGCCCATGCCGTCAACATAAACTTGTATTTTAGCTTCAGCTAAAGGGATCACTATGTTGTCCAGCATCGAGGCAAAATGTCCGACGAGGACGCTCCCGCCTTTTTTGAGCGTTTCCTTTGTGACGGAGATCAACTTATCTTTTTCTCCTTTTAGGTCCGGGAGTTCTTTCGAGCCGTAAGTTGATTCGATGACCAGGACATCCGGGTTAAGGAAATCTTTCGGGACCGCGGCCCCTCTTACCAAAGCCCTCTCTTCCACCGAGATATCCGCCGCGTGAACCACTCTCGTTCCGTCCGGCGTAACCATGAGCTCAATGGATGCTCCGCGCATGTGGCCGGCGGAGCGGAGTGAAAGATGATATCCTTTCACGGGTTCGAACCAACCGATATTTTTTATTATTTCGGTTTGGCTTTCAACGTGACTGATATCTTCTTCTTCGAATGCCGGCGGCTCCGACGGGAGCCCTTTCAGTGAATTGAACTCGGCCTGGCTACGCGCGATCTTCAGAGAATCGTTGAGTAACAATATCATTCCGTCCAGAGTCGTCTGTGTCATGAAGAATTTGGCTTCCGGACGATGCTTTGCTAGGCACGCGAATCCTCCGATGTGATCAATGTGAGAATGGGAGGCTATGACAACGAGCGGGGACACTCCGTTTGGCGCGGGATATGAAATTTTCTTCTTTCCTTGGATAGCACCGTGGTCGACGCCGATAGTACCGTTGTAACAGTAATTGGAACCCCCGATTTCGCCTTTGCCGTCAAACGTCAATTTCTTCACTTTCAAGTCCTTTCTATTCTCAACGTACTTTACTTATTGTTGCCTACAATAAATTATTTGTTGAAATTAGTCAATCCTATTTTTTCCGGGCTATTGGTCTTTTTTTAAAATAAATGCTAGTTTTATTTCAGCTGGTTATTATTTCTTGATAATAAAAAAGGAGCATTTATGATTTCTTATGCTTCCGAATTCGTTTCTTTGGAAGAAATGAAAACTTATTTGCAGATAAAAAAAATTGTCGAAGCGATGCCGGGGCTTCATCTTGGAAAGGATGATGATGGCAAGGACATCGTGCTCTCGTGTCACATTTTGGCGAGAGCGATAGCCCGTGTATTCGGTCTTGATTTTGTCGATGGACATTTTTTAACCGCTTACGAGCACAGCTGGGTCACGCTGCCTTCCGGGAAAATAATCGATGTCTACCCGGTTGCCGCGGTCGGCGGCCCGATAATGTACGATAGACATTTTTTATCCCCGGCGCACAGACTCTACAAAAAGCAGTTAAAAAGAGGCCGCCGGGTCGTGAAGGACGCGGAAGAAACCTGGTTCAAAGAAGCGGTTGAGAAAACGACACAAGAAATATTTTCGCTGGGAAAAGTTTCAGGCCGTATGAGCCGGTAAAGTACACGGAGGAAATAATATGGATTTCAGATTTGACCACATGGCTTCCACTGATAACATTTTGGCCGATCTCAAAGCTTCAAAAACGGCGATGGAACTCGTTATCGGAGCGGGAAAAGGCTTGGAAATAGCTCTTCCTCATCTGCGGAAAATGCCGGATAAAATTCTTGAGGTAAATTCGTACCGCGTCACTTATGGTGAAATTTCGGAGCTAGTGGCAGGTGCTAGAAAAGCCCGGGAGTTTTCATACGCTCCGTATTCGCACTTCAATGTCGGCGCATCCATTTTTGCCGAGAATAAGTCGGGCTTATTTGCCCGCATTGGCGGATGCAATGTGGAAAACGCGTCTTACGGAGAAACCAAATGCGCGGAGCGCGTTGCGGCTTTTAAAGCGGTAAGCGAGGGGTTCCGCAAGTTCCACGCGTTTGCCGTTGTGGGCGGATTCGACGATTCCATTTCGAAAGATATAAGGAGGGCAGCGCAGAAAGAATACATCACTCCGTGCGGCGCCTGCCGGCAGGTTACCAATGAATTCGAAGCGAATCCATGCCTCGTGATAATAGCGCGAGACACGGGTGAAGTTTTGATAACTACGCTTCAATATCTGTTTCCCTGCGGTTTCGGACCGAGAAGTCTGGGCATGGACCCGGCACGGTACGACAGGCATAAGATCGCGATATAAAAGTCCAAAGGGCTTTTTTTTATGCTAATTTTGCGATAAAATAAGTCATTGTGTTCAGGCAAATTATAAAAAAAGAGCTTGAAAAATTGGCGCCGGCAGGGACGGTTTTTTCCGTTTCTGCCACCGAAAAGCCGGAGTACGGCGACTATTCCACAAATATCGCATTAATCCTGGAAAAGAAAGAAGGCCGGAATCCCAAAGAGACGGCAGAGGAGATAAAGAAGAAACTCCTTGGCAATCCGATTGCCAAGCGGCTGGAAAAGATTGAGATAGCCGGACCCGGTTTTTTGAATTTTTATATTTCAAAAGAATCGCTGATTGGGGGGCTTCGAGAAGTTTTAAAAAAACAGAAAAAATGGGGTGATAGACCTGTAGGAATAGGTAAAAAGATAATTGTTGAATATTTTCAATTGAATGTAGGAAAACCGTCTCATGTGGGACATCTGCGTTCGGCAGTTATTGGCGATGCCTTGAAACGAATTTTAAAAACACAAGGATATAAAACTATTTCTGATACTCATATCGGAGATTGGGGAACACAGTTTGGCATTTTGATTCAGGCATTTAAAAGAAACGAAATTTCTTTAACTAAACAACTGCCCCGAACGTCAAAGTCATATGCGATTACTGCGGACCCGACAATAAAGCTACTCGAACGTCTTTATGTTGAAGAAAACGAAAGAATTGAAAAAGAACCTATTTTACGCGAAAAAGCTAAAGAAGAGTTCGCTAAACTCGAAAACGGTGATTCAGAAAACCGAGTAATCTGGGAATGGCTTAAGGTAGGAACAGAAAATGAAATTCAAAGAATTATAAATCGTTTTGACCTTCTACAGTTTGAAGAAGAAAGAGGTGAAAGTGAATATAACGATATGATGCCGCTTATTGTTAAAGAGGCTCTTGAAAAAGGAATTGCAATAAATAAAGACGGAGCAATAATAGTAGATCTGATTAGTTATAATTTGGACGAAGCCATACTTATTAAGACTGACGGAGCATCAACATATCTTTTGCGCGACCTCGCAACTATTAAATATAGAAAAAAAGAATGGGATTTTTATAAAAATCTCTACGTTGTCGATGTTAGACAGGAACATCATTTTAAACAGGTTTTTAAAGTTGCCGAGCTGCTCGGGTTTGAAGGAGTGGGCGAGAGTGATCATATTTCTTATGGGTTCATGTCTTTACCTGAAGGCACAATCAGCACGCGAAAAGGCACTGTCATTTCTTTGGATGCTGTCTTGGATGAGTCAGAAAAAAGAGCTCTTCAGATAATTGAGGAAAAAAATCCTGAATTGGAAAATAAAGAAGAAATAGCGAAGCAGGTCGGTTTGGGTGCCCTAAAATACTTTGATCTTTCTCATAACCGGCATTCTGATATAGTTTTTAAATGGGATGAAGCGTTGTCTTTTGCGGGTAATTCCGGTCCGTATTTGCAGTACACATATGCGAGATTGAAGAGTATATTGCGTAAACTGGAAGGAAAGTCAGGCTTTATGGTTGAAGACGTCGAGCTGGATCAGGTGGAAAAGAATTTAATTGCTTCCGTATTGTGTTTTCCGGAAGTTATAGAAGATGCCCTGAATGATTTCATGCCTAATATTCTTGCCAACTATTTAAACCAATTAGCGCAGTTAGCCAACAACTTTTACCATTCACATCCGGTAACGCAGGAAAACAACGTGTCAAAAAAGATGTTTCGAGTCAATTTAATTAACGGCGTGGCCTTAACTCTTTCAAAAGGACTTAGTCTGTTAGGCATATCCTCTCCGGAAAAGATGTGATCCATCCGCAGATAAAGTGGATTTTCTTGTGTATTTCATTTATTCTTAATGCAGGTGTATGCTATGATCTTTGCGGAACATGTTATTTCTGCGAATTTTTTTTAGGAGGGTTACATATGACGGATAGAGAATCTACGGCGTTAGCGGCGGAAGCGAAAGAAGGAGAAGAAAAAAAACTTTGCGGAATTTGCATGAAAAGAGTTCCTGTTTTGGAGTTTGGCAAGCATTACGAAAAATGCTTAACCAAATTCCACACTTTCGTGGCGTCCCTAGGTGTTAGCGCTTAAAAATCAAGGGATTCGCATGAATTGTCAAATATTGAAGCTCCATTTGGGGGCTTTTTTTTAAACGCTCCGGGAGAAAGCGTTTGTGTTTTCTTCTTGAGGTTGTGTTAAAATAGCTTTATTAATGACAAAAAAAGAAGTCAGAGAACGGATAGAAAAGCTGAAAAAGGTGATAGACCATCACCGTTATTTGTATCATGTGCTGGACAGGCAGGAAATATCGGATGCGGCGCTCGATTCTTTAAAGCATGAGCTACAGGCGTTGGAAACTCAGTTCTCCGACCTTATCACTTCGGATTCTCCTACGCAGAGAGTGGGCGGCATGCCTTTAAAAAAGTTCAAAAAAGTGGTTCACAAGGAGCGGATGCTTTCCTTGGAGGATGCCTTTTCGGAAGAGGAAGTAAGTGATTGGTTCCAAAGATTGCAAAAACATTTGGGGCGGAAATTAAAATCGGAATTTTACTGCGACCTCAAGATGGACGGTCTCGCGGTGGAGCTTATATATAATGAAGGCGCCTTGCAAGTCGCTTCTACGCGCGGGGACGGAGTAACAGGAGAGGATATTACCCAAAACGTAAGGACTATCGATGCCATACCACTTAAGCTGTGCGGAGAAAAAATTCCGTCCGAGCTTATTGTCCGGGGAGAAATTTTTATTACTCACAGCGAATTTGAAAGAGTGAACCGCGAGCAGGAAAAGAAGTGTGGCAAGGTTTACGCGAACCCCAGGAATATTGCGGCCGGCTCCGTGAGGCAGCTCGACCCGAAAATAACGGCCTCAAGGAAACTAAATTTTTATGCCTATGGAATTTGGGGAAAGGATGAAAAATATTTCAGGGATTATCACAAACGAAAAGACGAGTATGCCGCGCTCCGGGAGTTCGGGCTGCCGGTAAACCCGTATGGAGAGGTCGTGGATTCGCTTGAAAGCGTTTTTGATTTTCACAAAAAAATAATAAAGAAGCGAGAAAAATTGAATTACGAAATAGACGGCATCGTGGCCAGTTTGAACGACACGCGTACTTTTTTTGAAGCGGGAGTTGTCGGAAAAACCCCGCGCGGGGGGGTGGCCTACAAATTCGCTGCAAAGGAGGCGACCACCGTCGTGGAAGACATAATAATCCAGGTCGGGCGGACAGGTGCTTTGACGCCTGTGGCCGTCTTGCGGCCCGTGAGCATCGGCGGCGTAACCGTAAGCCGTGCTACGCTTCACAACAAAGACGAGATAGGGAGGCTCGGGGTGAAAATTGGCGATACGGTCATTGTGGGGCGCGCGGGAGACGTTATTCCGGACATAAAAGAAGTGGTGAAAGGCTTGAGGACCGGAAGCGAAAAAGAATTTTACTTGCCGAAAAAATGTCCGGTCTGCGGGCACCCCATTGTGCGCAAAGAAGGCGAGGTACAGCATAAGTGCGTCAACAAAAATTGCCCCGCAAAAAAACGCGAAGGCTTGTATCATTTGGTTTCGAGAAAAGCTTTTGACATCGACGGGCTGGGTCCCAAGATAATCGACGCACTGCTCGACAACGCGCTCATCCAGGACGCAGCCGACCTTTTTGAGCTTAAAGAAGGGGATGTGCAGCCCCTGGAAAGATTCGCCGAAAAATCCGCCCAAAATTTGATAGAAGCGATAAACAACGCAAAGAAAATTTCTCTCTCCAGATTTATTTACGGCCTCGGCATTTTGCACGTGGGGGAAGAGACGGCGATTGACCTCGCGGAATATTTCGGCAGCATTGATAAATTAGCTTCCGCTTCCAAAGAAACATTGAATTCGCTTCCCAATGTTGGTGATGTCGTGGCGGAAAGCGTTTACACATGGTTTCGGGACGAAGCCAACGAGCTTTTTTTAAAAAAATTGCTTAAGCATGTTGAAATAGCGAAACAGCCGAAAAAGAAAGCCGGGAAGTTATCCGGCAAGACGTTCGTTTTTACGGGCGAGATGGAAGCAATGAGCCGCGACGAGGCGAAAGCCAAAGTACGTGCGTTGGGAGCCCGCCCCTCCGAAAGCGTAAGCAAAGAAACAGATTATGTAGTCGCAGGCGCTAACCCCGGCTCGAAATACGATAAAGCGCAAAAACTGGGCATAAAAATATTGGACGAAAAGGAATTTTTGGAAATGCTGGATTAACAAATTAATAACCTATCGGCCATTAATTTGTAGTTTTTAAAACTTCCTTAATTATATCATTTTTGTACAGTCGCGCGATTTTGAGTATGGTTTTGTGACCTAAACTAAGTTTGGGACAATTTTGATATTTTTTTCGGTTGTGTTATAGTGATCACAGGTAAGTAGAGAAAGGAACTGTGATGAAGTTGGCTGTGTTGTTTTATTTGGTTGCCACTGTATTTGTTTTGTTTTTGCATTCTGATTTTAAGTATCGCTTGGCTGGCGCTTTCTCTTACGGATATTTTTACCTTAAGTGTCGAGGAAATGTGTCTGAACTTTTTTGGGCCTTTGTCGCTTTAATATTTTTAATTTGCTTTTGGTGGCTTCTGCTTTTAGGCGTTTTTATAGAAAGGTTGATAGTTAGAAAAAATAAAAAGTTTAAGATGTAAATGCCTCATTGAGGCTTTTTATTTTTTTAATTCTCAATTTTAGATATTTTTCGGGTTGTGCTATAGTTTTGAAAGAAAAAAGGAGGGAACAAAAAATGTGCCAAGCATATGAAGCGGAAAGAAATTTCATTGTTTCAGGGGAACATTATAACACCATACAAGGATTTGCCGCCGCCTACCGTGGCGAGCCGAAAAGCGTGAATCCGCACAATAAATACGGGATTCTCAAATACGACTATGACCGTATAGCCTGGGACCACGGCTGGGATTGCTGGCATGTGCGACTTTTGCCATATGCGTTGGAACTTAAGCTAGACAACGGCGGTGGCAGGGTATGCTTTAAAGCTAGCGAAGAGTTCAAAAAAACAGGCAAACTGCCAGCAGGGCTCGAAAGATATTTATAAAGCCTCATTGGGGCTTTTTTTATGCCTTTAGAGGAATTCACGCAATCTTTTTCCAGCGTGCTACTATTTATATATGAAAATTTCAAAACACGTGCATTCCTGCCTGCTGGTCGAGGAAAACGGAAAAACTCTTCTCATCGACCCGGGAAATTACACTTTTGAAGAAAAAGCGCTGGATGTTGCGGCGCTAAAATCGCTTGATTACATATTAATTACCCACGAGCACCAGGACCATGTTTTTCTTCCTTTTCTTAAGGCAATTTTGGAAAAATTTCCGCAAGCGAAAATAATCAGCAACCCGTCCGTTGCCGAAATATTGCGGGAAGAGAACATTTTGTTAGAAGCCGAGCTTTTAACAAATGAGGATATAATTTTATTTCCAGCTCCGCATGAACTTTTGCTTGGCGGTAAGACCGTTGAAAATTATGCTTTTGATATTTTTGAGAAATTAACCCACCCCGGCGATTCGTTGAAAATAGAGAAATCATGCGAAATTCTTGCTTTGCCCATCCAGGCGCCTTGGGGAAGCGCGGTGGCCGCCATCGAAAAAGCCGCCAAATTAAGACCGAAGATAGTAATTCCCATCCATGACTGGCATTGGAAGGACGAGGCGCGTAAAAAAATGTACGAAATGGCCAAAAATTATCTTTCTGGTTTCGGCATCGAACTTCGCGGTTTGGAAACCGGAGAGGTCATGGAAATTTAACGCAATTTAAGCTAGAATAGCCGCATGATATCAAAGGAAGATATTGAACATTTGAAGAATTTGGCGCGCGTTGAATTCGGAGAAAAAGAAACTGAAGCGCTGGCCCGCGACCTTTCCGGGATCCTCGATTTTATTAATAAGCTTTCGGAAGCTGATATTTCGGAAGCATCGGAGACGACGCATGCCGCGGAAATAATGAATGTCATGCGGAAAGACGACGATGAAGATTTTTTCGAAATGGAAGGCAGAGAGTCCATAGTTTCCGATTTTCCCGAAAAGGAAACCTCGAAGCTCCTCCATGAAGGCACCGAGAGCGTATGGCTTAAAGTTAAAGCGCCGATTCAGAAAGAATAATGGTTCAAAATTAAGACACAAGAATAATGGCCATAAAGGAATTTCATGAGAAATTAAAAAACAGAAAAACTTCGGCGCGCGAAGCAGTTTCCGGTTATCTGGAAAAAATAAAAAAAGAGAACAGCGTTTTAAACGCTTTTTTGGAAGTTTTTGAGGAGGAAGCCATGCGCGGCGCCGAAGAGGTAGACTCACGGATAGCTTCCGGAGAAGAGCCGGGCGGGCTTTGGGGGGTTCCCATTGCCGTAAAGGATAATATTTTGATAAAAGGAAATATTGCTTCCGCCTCTTCAAAAATTTTGGGAAACTATCGCGCTGCTTACGACGCTTCGGTAATAACAAAGTTAAAAAAAGCGGGCGCGATATTCATCGGCCGCACTAATATGGACGAATTTGCCATGGGTTCCTCTACTGAGAACTCGGCGTATGGTCCTACAAAAAATCCGCTTGATACAAAAAGGGTTCCCGGCGGTTCTTCGGGAGGTTCCGCGGCGGCGGTCGCCGCCGAAATGTCCATGGCCGCTTTGGGCTCCGATACCGGAGGTTCTATCAGACAGCCCGCGGCATTTTGCGGTACTGTGGGTTTGAAACCTACATACGGAGCGGTTTCACGCTCGGGGCTGATTGCCATGGCATCGTCATTGGATCAGATAGGGCCTATAACTCAGACCGTGGAAGACGCCGAAATACTTTTTAATGCCATCAAAGGAAAAGATATTTATGATGCCACAAGCACTGAAAAAAACACAAGTCGCAAGCCAGA
Source organism: Candidatus Giovannonibacteria bacterium (assembly GCA_016176295.1). Classification (GTDB taxonomy): domain Bacteria; phylum Patescibacteriota; class Minisyncoccia; order UBA11713; family 2-01-FULL-45-33; genus JACOXN01. Next base: position 3,448 of record JACOXN010000004.1, on the reverse strand, counting down.
GGATGCAAAAATGAAGATAGGAATTCCGGAAGAATATTTTGCGGAGGGGCTGGATGGCCGCATACGCGATACGATCGATAATCTCATCGAAAAAATGAAAGGAAGATTTTCTTTCCGCGAAATTTCTCTTCCGCACACGAAGTACGCGGTTTCCTGCTACTATATAATCATGCCGGCCGAAGTTTCTTCCAATATGGCGCGCTTCGACGGCATCCGCTACGGAGCAAGAAAACACGGCCGCGACCTTGCGGAAATATACAAAAAAAGCCGCGGCGAAGGAATCGGCCTGGAAGTAAGGAGAAGGATACTTTTGGGGACGTACGTGCTTTCGCACGGATATTACGACGCTTATTACATGAGAGCCCAGAAAGTGCGCACGCTCATAAAAAAAGATTTTGACGAAGCGTTCAAGGAAGTGGACCTCATAATATCTCCCACCACGCCGACGCTTCCTTTTAATATCGGAGAAAAATCAAGCGACCCTCTGTCAATGTACCTTTCGGATATTTATACGATTTCCGCGAATCTGGCCGGAGTACCCGCCATTTCCGTTCCGGGAGGAAATATTGAGGATGGGGGCAAGGACTTTGCCGTAGGGGTTCAGCTCGTAGCGCCCCGCTTTATGGAAAACCTGCTGTTTGAAGCGGGTAAAGCCGTGGAAGAAGAAAGATAAACTTTTTTATGCCAGCCCAAATAACGGATTTTTTACAGCCTACTTTAAACCTCATTTCCGGGTTCGATGTATCGCCTATTATTTTTTGGTGGAAATTTTTAGCTTCGCTGGTTTCGCTCGCCGCTTTTTTAGGAATAATATATTGTGCGATAAAAATAAACGAGATCGGTGTAAAAATACGCCAGACTGCCGGAGGAGAAGAGAGCATGAACGATACACTGATGCCCTCCGGCCTTGAAAAGAGCAAAGCGGAATGGGAGGCAATTCTCCAAAAAGGGGTTTCCGACGATGAGAATGAGAGAAAATTTGCCATCATATCGGCGGATTCCCTTTTGGATAAAATTTTTAAGATGGCGGGGTACGCCGGCGAAAACTTGGGCGAAAGGCTGAAGCAGATAGAGCGCGGAGATATAATAAATCTGGACGGTCTTTGGGAAGCGCACAAGGTGCGCAACCTCATCGCCCACGAGACAAGCTTCCGACTTTCCAAAGAAGAGGCGCTCCGCGTGCTTACATTGTACGGAAAAGTATTGAGGGAGTTGGAATATATAAGCTAAAATGGGTTTTTTGGAAATAATTCGCTGGTCTACGTCCGCCGCAACAGTTTTTTTGGCGGTGTTCGGTTATGCCGACCAGCTGCATCTTATTTTTTTAAATGAAAGTACGCGCGGTCTTTCGTTTGTCATGGTGATGCTTTCATTTTGGAGCTGGCTTTCCTATACGATCTATGGCTATTTACACAAGGACACTAAACTTTTTTGGTCCAACGCTCTCGGGCTGGTCTTGATCTCCGCAATACTTGTGAGTTTCTGGATATATTAATATATGTTATTCTTAATATTAGGTTTTATTAATTAATTTTTTAATAAAAAACATGGGATTTTTCGGACAAAAAAAAGTATCGGACCGGGAGTTTAAAAAAGTCACGAACGAGCTATCTCAAAAAGGCCTCTCAAAACAGGATTTGCGTGACGTAAAGAACGTTTTTCGGGGGGACTTGGGCGAAGAAGGGTTTCGCCACGGCATAGACAAAAAAGAGCTTGAAAAAGAGATCAGCTACATGGAGAAGCACCCGAGCCAGCATCACCTTTCAAAAGATCAGCTCGAACAGGTGAAAAAAAGCTTGGAAAAAAGAATGTAGATTGAACACTCATAGCAAATTGAATAAATGGCTTCGAACAAGCGAAAATATTACGCATATTTCATTCCGGGTACGAAGATAAAAGGAGTAGCTGAAACTTGGGAGGAATGCAAAGCTATTGTTTCGGGTGTTGAAGGCGCAAAATACAAAGGATTTAGCACAAAAGAGGAAGCGGAAAGATGGCTTAACGCGGGGGCGGATTATAATGTGAAGCATCTGGCGGCGGTGAAAGGCGTTTATTTTGACGCGGGGACCGGAGGCGGTATGGGCGTGGAAGTAAGTGTGACCGATGAGAACGGAAATGACCTCCTCCACAATGTGCTGGCAAAAAATCTTATCTCCAAACGCGGGAAGCATTTGCTGCCCCATGGTTTTACCAACAACTACGGGGAATTGCTGGCCTGCAAATATGCCTTGCAGATAGCAGGGCAATTGGGAACAAAAAAAATTTTCGGCGATAGCCGTCTTGTTCTTGAATATTGGTCCAAAGGAAGGATAAAGCGCGAGGGGAACGATTCCAAGGCTATACAATTGTCGCTGGAAGTCGCTAAATTGAGAAATGACTTCGAAAAAAAAGGAGGTAAAATTGAATATATTTCCGGCGATGACAATCCGGCCGACCTTGGGTTTCATAAATGAACCTTTACAGTTATAATGGCTATATGAATATATTACACAACCGGAGCACATTATTAATTGCCGGAGTCCTGGTTCTCGCCGCAAGCGCTTTTTTTGCGGGGGCGAATTCTGCAAGTGCAGATATTATAGCCTCATATGATTTTGAAGACGGCCGGGTCCCAGACTTTGGAGGATGGGACAGTTTGGCTTGGAATACTAAAGTACCTGCGGCAGTCTTAACTGATCCGAATGGGAACCATTTTCTTAGAATGACTACGAGCCCCGAAGACACAGTTCCTGATGGAACTTATCGTAGTGAGCTTTTGGTCGGTTTTCACGATTATACGATTAGCGGCGGCGGAACGGCAACATATAATTTTTCCGTACGTGTTCCGAGTTTCAACCCGCCCTCAGCTATAATGTTTCAACTATTTTTTTGGCCGGGCGGGTGGACTGTAGCGGCACAAGTAAGCAAAGGCGAAGGACTATTTGGCGTTGAAGCCAGACAAGCTACCCCCGCAAATATTGTAACACCGTTTATCTATGACCAGTGGTCAAATTTTTCTTTGACTGTTCATTTTGATGTTGATCCTGCCTTAGGCTGGGTTGACGTCACACATAATGGCCAGTATCTGGGACGTATTACTGGTCGGACCCTTCCTCTTACGGGTATAACTAAGGTACAGGCATTTCTTGATGTTTATGGTTCAGTCGGAACTATGGATTTTGATAATGTCGAAATAACATTGGGACCATCTGGGTCCCAAGGTCCTCCTCCCTCTACCTCCTCCTGCCACATCCTCGATTCCTCCCAAGCGGTTCCCACCGGCTTTGGAGCTTCCTACAACGTCCTTTCCTCCGCCCAGGAGCTACTGCTCAAAGCCAACTGTACCGACACCTCCGTAACCTACCCCGTAGGCAACGGCTCCCAAACCCAATACATCTACAACCAGGGATATTACTGGACGGGAACAGCCTGGTCTCCTTTTACTTTCTCCTGCAATAACCTGATTTCC
>JACOXN010000001.1 GCA_016176295.1 Candidatus Giovannonibacteria bacterium | reverse complement strand
GGCGATTGGTTGCTCGCTCGCCCCGCCGGAGTTTATCCCGCACGGCGATGCGGGAGCGGGTCTCGCTTCGCAAAAAGCCCTGTATTTCGGAATTAAATCAAAAGGTCGGACAAATTCAAATTCAGTTTTTCGGGAAAGCAAACGGCGGTTCGGAATTGCGAAGCAATTCACAAATGAAATTTGTATCCAATTTTTTCCGTTTTTGCCAAAGGCAAAAATACAAAGCAAGTTTTTTAATCCCGCGCTTTTGCGCCGAAGGCGCAATGGCCGAAGGCGACTAATAATTAAGGAGTAACCATTATGAAAACAAAATATTTTTTATACGCCAGAAAATCAACCGAAGATGAAGAAAGACAAGTTATGTCAATTGAAGCCCAGCTCGCGGAGTTGGCGGAATTTGCCAAGCGGGAAAATATTGAAATTGCGGAAACCTTTATTGAGTCAAAAAGTGCAAAGAAACCCGGCCGGGAAATTTTTAACCAAATGATGAGCAAAGTTCACGAGAGCAAAGAACCGATTGGCTTGATTGCGTGGCACCCCGACCGCTTGGCAAGAAATTCCGTTGACGGCGGACAAATTATTTACAGCATAGACATCGGCAAGATTGTTTCTTTGCGTTTTCCCACATTTTGGTTTGAGCCAACTCCGCAAGGTTTGTTTATGCTTCAAGTCGCCTTTGGCCAATCAAAATATTATTCCGACAACTTGTCGGAAAATGTAAAGCGCGGGATTAGGCAAAAACTCAGGCGGGGCGAATGGCCCGGCCTTGCGCCGTTTGGTTATGTGAATAATCCCAAAACAAGAACGATTGAACCCGAGCCGACAAAATCAAGGTGCGTTGCGAAAGCGTTTGAGGAATACGCGCAAGGCCGTCATACTTTGGAATCTTTGGGACACCGCCTGAGTTTTTGGGGCGTGGTGAGCGGAACCGGAAAACCGATCTGTAAAGCGACTTTGCAAAGAATGCTGACAAACAGAGTTTATCTCGGTTTAATTATCCATAACGGCGAAACTTACGAGGGCGGTTTTCCGGCAATTGTTTCCCGAGCGACTTTTGAAGCCGTCCAAAAAGTATTAAAACAGCGAGCAAGACCTCGCAAAAGCAAAAAGAGGCATAACTTCCCATTTGTCGGACTTCTCACTTGTGGCGAGTGTGGCGGAGCCATTACCGCGCAATTTGCCCACGGACACGGCGGAACATACCGCTATTATCGTTGCACGAAAAAGTTAGGACAATGTAGCCAGCGATATTTGCGCGAGGACTTGCTCGCCGAACAATTGAAATCACGGCTTCAAAATGTCGCTCTTGGCGACGACTGGGCGGAGAAAATGAAAGCTCAAGTTGATGTTTGGGAAAAAGACAACGCCCAATCGTCGCAATCTTTCGCCCAAAATCTTGAGGAAAAGATAAAAGAAGCAGAAACGAAACTTGATAAACTGATCAACGCTTTTTTGGACGGCTCAATTGAAAAAGAAACTTACCTTGTGAAAAAAGACGAGCTCATCAAAACAAAAACAGACCTTAACAAAAGAAAGTCTGATTTTGGGCGAAAGGGAAACAATTGGATTGAACCTTTGAGAAATTGGATAAATACCGCTCACCACGCCGAAAAACTTGCTTTGTCCAATGATTTTTATGAAATAAAATCATTGGCGGAAAAAATTGGAACGAACCGCGAAGCGAGACCCGCTCCCGCATCGCCGTGCGGGATAAACTCCGGCGGGGCGAGCGAGCAACCAATCGCCTCTGAATTTGAAAAAAGTTTAACTTGGTCGGGCTGCTGGGAATTGAACCCAGTCTATCTGCTCCCAAAGCAGATGTACCACCATCATACGCCAGCCCGGTATCAGCTAATCCTATCGTTTTTTGGCTTAAAATCAAGCCAAAATCTTATAATTTTTGCCGGTCATTATTTTTTTTAATTTGCTGACAAAAAAGTGGAAAGGTAAGGTTTTAGCTGTATTTTTTGTTTCATGGAAAGATATTTAAAGCCTTTTATTTCGCCTAAGCATTTTTTACTTCCGCATATGCATATAAAATCCGTACCGTATTTGGCCATGTCGAATTCAGTCGTGTTGTAATTGAACGTAATTTCACAGTTTTTCGGAATATTCTTTATGGCTGCAAAGCGTCTACGTTCAATATCTAAACGGGTGTTAGGTTCGCAGGCATGGTTGATAAAATCTTCCGGCACGTAATCCTTCCCGTCCAAAAAGTAATTGGCGCTAACTTGAATGGCTTCTGGAGAAGCTATTGAAGCGGAAGTTATTTTACCAGAGAGTCCGGTTATCTTCTCCCCTACCCTGAAATTCCTGTCTGCAAAAAGACTCATTCCTTTTATTGGCTGATATACTAGCTTCACTCCCCGCGGAACCTTGAGGCTAAATATTCTTCCGTGGTCTTTAATGAAAAAATCCATCAGAGTTTACAATATTTTGATAAATAGTCTCTGTTTTCTGATTTTAAGAAGACTTTTTCCATAAATGGTCAAAAACACTCTTTAGCATATTTGTTATGTATTCGTCTTCTATCAACACAGCAAGAGGTGTTTTTGGCTGCCAGATCATGATTTTATTCGCCCAGAGCTGGAATGAAGTCGAAAATGGAGCTAAATTTTTCAAAGTTCTAGTTTCTCTCATCTCATCTTTGTCACTTTTTTTAAATTCACTGGCTAATTCATCAGAAAAAATAAGGATTTTGATAAAAATTTCTTTTTTGACCCTCTTTTTTATCCAATTCTTTTCTGTTTCCCAGCCAATAAAGTTAATAAATTCATTCGCTGCTCCAAAAAACAGTATCTCATCTTTTGCCTCGTCTAATATACCGTTGTAATATTTAAGATAATTTTCTCGATCCTGGATTATTTTTACTTTGGTTGGCCCTTCGCCCTGGTGGTACATGGATAAGAGTTCCGGCAAAGCGAATACGATCTCATTATCCAATTTTGAGATCATTTCTTTCTTTTCACGTAATTTTTCCAGCACAACAGTAGGCGATTCAACTATAAAATGTCGTGAATATCTTTTTTGATCCGAATATTTGGCCAATCCGTGTTTTTCCAAGCCCCTAATTATTTTATAAACGTTGGGGCGCGACATTTTTATATGACCTGCAAGGCTTGAAATGGGACTTGGACCCAAAAGCAATGAGATTGTGTAAAGATTAATCTCCAATTCCGTAAGTCCGAGTTCTTTCAGACTTGTGTAAAGGTTTTCTTTCACTAATTTTGTATCCATTTGCACTAAAAAGTTTAATAAAGTGTATAATAATATTATACATTAGTGAATATATTACTGTAAAGAGTTGACAAATGAGTATTAAGTTGGTATAATTGCCCTAGAAATAAATTCTTTAATAGGTTAAGGAGGGATTAAAAATGGACAAATGGCAGACTATTCTTGATTTATTAGCCTCTCAAGAGGGAATCAACTACAGGGGCTACAAAGCTGGACTTTTTAGGGGGGTGAGAATAGATGTAAAACTTCGGAATGGGAAAGGAATATTCCTCTGTCCAATTCTTATGTGTTCGATTCGAATATCGGCATCATCGATCTTGGCGTCGATGAGAAAGGAAAATTTCGGCAATCTATCAAAAAGGCTGATGTCGAGAAAATAAGACGTAGCAAATGATAGCTCTGCAATCGTCGGGTTAAGCTAAGATTACCGACGTTAAAGGGCGTCCGGAGGAAATACCTCCTTAAGCTGCCCTGACCTAAACTAAGTTTAGGTCAAAAGTGCCGAGGATCTGCTAGGTTGAGTGTGAATCCCTGCGGGGCTGGACCAGATTAATTAAGAAGGAGAAGCGAAATGGCAAAACCTTACGAAACTCTTGGTAAGTATGTAAACCCAGTAGTTATAGACGGGCTAATTTTTTCAATAGTTATATCTGCAGAATTCGGGTTCGAGTCGGTTTGGCCGGGTTCGGAAAATAAAAAATTGGACCCCCAAGAAGATGCGGCAAACATATTGCATTTTCTTGAAAAGGTTATTCCGGAGGAAACATATCATAAACTTCTTCAACTGACTAAGGTTGATGGGTGAATCCCCGCACCAGAGCAAAGCTCGGTGCGGGGTAAACCTCCAAAACCCTAAATCGAGGACCCGCCTGCCAGGCGCTGTCGCTCCAGGCGACTGCGGGCAGGCAATGCGCCTCGGTTTTTTCGTTGTGCAAAGGTGTTAAAATGTAACTATGTCATTTAACTTTTCAATCAGGACAATTGTTCTCGTGGCCGTGCTCCTTTTTGTTGTCTTTGCCGCGACACTCTACTTCATAGGCCAGGTGCCGATATGTAAATGCGGATATGTAAAACTTTGGCACAGCGTGGTTTTTAGTGCGGAAAATTCACAGCATTTGTCGGATTGGTATTCCTTTTCGCACATCATCCACGGCCTCGTTTTCTTTGGCATTGCCTGGCTGATCTCACGCCGTTGGAAATTGTTCAGTTTGCGTGCGGGATTTCTTATTGCTCTTTTAGCGGAAATGGCCTGGGAAATTTTTGAAAACACCGATTTTATTATCAACCGTTACCGCGAAGTTACCATTTCTCTCGATTACTACGGCGACAGCATCATCAACTCCGTTTTTGATGTGCTATTTATGATCTTAGGCTTTTTTCTTGCGAGAAAGCTCCCCGTCTGGGCGACAATTTTGTTTATCATCGCCATGGAAGTTTTTGTCGGCTTTTACATCCGCGACAATCTCACTTTGAACATCATCATGCTCATTTATCCCTTCAAGGCCATCCTCAACTGGCAGACGGGAGGATAATTGGGAGATTTTATGGTCTATGCTACTATCTTCCTAGATAAATTAAATGCGGTTGCGGAGGGAATTTGGACACTTCAAACGACAAGCTCACGTTAAAGGATAAGGCCTTATCTTTCACGGCTAATCTTTTAAGCAACGCCATCTTGTTTTTTACCGCTTTTGGAATTTGCCTGTGGATAGGCAAATGGTTGTGGGGCAACATAAAAATGGTCACTGATTTTATGATGTGGCTTTACGGTATAAACGGCTTTTTATTTACCGTTGCATGCGTGCTGTTGGCCGTTATTTTTGTCCTCATGGGCTTGTATTCAGTAACGAATCTTAAGATCTTTCTTGCGGAAAGAAATTCTTTCTTCACTTTGAAGATTCCCGGCGGCTATTTGGAATACACCGACGGATTCGGCACGGACGTATACCAAAAGGCGGACGGCCATACTTATGTGGATGCCGTAATGATAGCCGGGGGCATCACACCGGTGACGGATGTCCCGATTGAAAAGATAGTAAGAACCCCCAAAAGCATTCCCCAAATTCTGGGCCTCTACCTCGCTCCCATTTTCCGCTGGGGCAGGAAAAACCGCGACAGAAGAACCCGCTGACATCAGCGGTTTTTTTCTTATACCAGTAACTCGACGGCCGTCGAGTTACTAGAGTAAGGTGGTTTTCGAACGGTAAAGTGATATTATATAGGTATTATGGAATACGCTAAAAAAATAGAATGGGTTTTGAGAGTGGCGGTGGCCGGAGAATTCTTGGGCCACAGCATGTTTGCCCTGCAGGGCAAGCCGCAGTGGATTGGCTGGTTTGCTAATTTTGGCATTTCAGATCCGGCGTTAGCTGCTAAACTGCTTATGGCGGTAGGAATTCTTGACGTGTTCGTTGCTGCCGTTATTTTGTTTAGACCAATACGAATTGTGCTTCTTTGGGCAGTCTTTTGGGGTTTTTGGTCGGCGTTGGTGCGTCCATTAGTCGGCGAATCCATTTGGGATTTCATTGAGAGATGGGCGAATTGGGGCGCTCCCCTGGCCCTTTTGCTCCTTCGCGGCTGGCCAATGAGTTTCAGAGAGTGGTTTAAGTAATTTTATCTACAAAATAACGCTTTCCAACATACGGATGCGGGCTTTTTTGTTGAGAAAATCTAGGAAAACAGCGATAACATCAACGACGAATTCCTGTTCGTCGGTCATCTTTCTATCGGGGAAATAAGTTCGAATAGCGCGGGATAGCCTTAATTTCTTCCAAGCCCGGATATTATCTTCCGGGTTATAATTTAGGTTAGAAATAGCCTTCACCTCAACAAAATGCAAAATCCCCTCTTTCGAAGCAATAATGTCTATCTCGCCCCATTTTTTTCTGTAATTCCTCTCAATGATCTTAAAGCCTTTTTTCTCCAGAAATATTACCGCTAAGCCTTCCCCTATTTGTCCAGTTTTTTGCGTTTTCATATTAACCTAAGGATTAAATTAGATGTGAAACACTAAATTCCGTGAAACAAGAGAGGATAGGCACTGCCAAACATGAAACATCAACGTCTATTTAGTGAACAATTGGTGGATAAAGTAAATCGCGAAACTCAAAGATAATCCGCAATCCTTTCTCTAAGGCCGTCAAAGCCGCGGCATGACATAATCACAATAACATCGTTTGGGTGGATATCTTGTTTCATCTGAAACAAAAGTTTATCAATATTTTCGAAATTACTTGCTTTTGTTCCGGCCTTATTTAGTTGAGCAACTATGGATTTGTTATTGATAACATCTTTTTTGTTCATATGTTCCACGTGAAACGGCTTGAACATGTATACGAGGTTGGCGTTAGTTAATGAATCTACAAATTGTTTCTCGAATATTCTTCTCTTTGCGGATGCGGAGCCAGGTTCAAACATAACAAATATACGTTTCATACGAAACTTTTTTTTGAGCGCCAGAACAGTTTCTCTTATGGCCGTGGGGTGATGTGCGTAGTCATCAATAACTGTTATTCCATTTTTTTCAACAATTATTTCAGCTCGTCGTTTCACACCCTCAAAAGTTTCCATTGCGGCTTCAATTTTTTGGTGGGGGATCTTCAAAAAGTCAGCAACAATGACAGCTGCCAATATGTTTCTGACGTTAAATTCTCCAGTTAACCTGGTCTTTATATTTACTATCAAATGTTTCACATGCCGACCCGAGGCCGGACCGCCTTTGGCGGAAAACACATCAAATGTCATATTATCTTTATTTGCAGTGATATTTTTAGCAGTATAATCACCTTTTTTAATTCCAAATGAGGCAATAGCCGATTTTTTCTTGCTTTTTGCAACTTCATAAGCCTCGATGTTTTCACGGGAAACAACTAACAGACCAGTTTGAGGAATCAAATTCATAAATCTCCCGAAAGTTATTTTTATAGCCTCCAGGTCTTTATAAATATCCACGTGGTCGAGTTCAATATTATTTACAATACCGATATAGGGTCTGTAATGGTAGAATTTAGGGCCTTTATCAAAGAAGGCTGTATCATATTCGTCACCTTCAAGCACAACGTATTTCCCTTTTCCTAATTTAAAACTTGAGCCGATGTTTCTTATGAAACCACCAACAAAAACAGTTGGGTCTAAACCAGCGCTTTCAAGTATCCAGGAGACAAGAGCAGAAGTTGTAGTTTTTCCGTGCGTTCCGGCGATTACTATTGGACATTTATCTTCTAAAAATTCTTCTTTTAGAATTTCTGGTAATGACCGATAGGATTGTCCAATAGACAATACATATTCCAGTTCGGAATTTCCGCGGCTGATGGCATTGCCAACAACTACCATATCCGGTTTTGCTTGTTTCAGATGAAACTCGCTGTAAGGGGAGTGGACTTTAATTTTTTGTTCTTTTAGCATCCCGGCCATCGGCTCGTACATTTCCTGGTCCGAACCTTCAACTTCATGGCCCTTTTGTTTTAGGAGCCCGGCTAAACTGGCCATAGCGACTCCGCCGATTCCAATTAAATAATATTTCTTTTTTCTCATTTCGGAATCATAGCACGGATGGTTTAATCGAAACAAAAAAGCTCGCTTGCGCGAGCTACTACGTATCTTTAAATCGAATCAAACTTCAGCTCCTCCGGCATTGTTGCCGGATTTCATCCGTTTGATCATCAGCCCAGGGCTGATGTTTTTCCTTAAGCATTCCTTTTTGGGAACCTGCCGGAAAAACTTCTTGATTTGCGTTTGAAGGAAATTTATTCGAAATTCCAATTGTCCTGGCTGAACCTGTTTGCTTCCGCCACAGGCACTGTTTTTTCGCCGTGGTACGTATAGAAATGGTTCAGGCAATTTTTGCGTATCGGCAGAAGTGTATCCACAAGACACCCGTCGGCCGGGCATCTGACGTATTTGATGCTCGCGCGCCCCTCTCCGTCCATGATTATCATGGCGACCGGAAATGAAAACGTCCGGTTGTCATTGCCGACAAAACACACGCTTTTATCAATTACGACGGAGCTGTTGAATTTTGCATCTAGGTCTTGGATAATTTTTTTCAATCTATCGTAACCGAGTCTTTTTTCTAAAAGCTCCGTTTTCAAATCGGCGATGGTTTCGGCAAAGGTTTGCAGTCTCACGGACTGGCTCGCATTCAGAGTTTTAAGCCGGAGGTTTTCTTCGTCCATTTCAGCGCGCCATTTGCGCCAGTTGTTCTCAGTGTGTTCCTGCTTTCCATCGCCTCTGATGAGCAGATAAGAAAGTAATAGCGCAAGAACAAATACCGTTGCGCCGAAGATGGCGAGCACGTTCCTGTGCGCATTAACACGGCTAAGTGATTTTTTCACGGCGGAAAGTTCCCCGTTCAGTCTGGCAGCCGTATTTTCTGCCGTTCTCATCCTTTTCACGACAGCCGTTTCTTCCGGCCGGTCGGGGATGATTATTCTGTAACCGGCGGGAATTTTGTCGGGGTTTCTTATACCTTTGTTGCTTTTTACGATCTCGCCCACGGTTATCTGAAAAACATCGGCGATCTTGGTAAGGTTATCGCCGCGCCGTACTAGGTAGGTTCGCGCTTTCAAATCATCCGCTTTGATGCCAGCAACAACTTTGGTTGGGGCATTGGCGGGTCCGATTATGGCGTGCTTTAGAATGAGTGAGGTTTCTTTTGCCGCCATTTTCACAAGAGACGATTTCTCATGGGCGACAAACGCTATCGCCACCAAAAGTAAAACCGCTAAGATAATTTTTTTCATGGTTCCTCCTATTCTTTTGGCAAGGTTCGTTTCTGCTCCGACAAAATATCACGAAATCGTTTGCGTGTCAAGAGTTTTTTGCGGTTTTGCGAGATTTTCCAGTGTTTCGTCGCTGAATTTCGCTCTTACCGCGATGAATCGTCCAAGCGCGCAAAGCATTCCGTTGGCAAAAAATTCCACAACCACATAACATTTCCTTTTCCGCATGCAAGTGATACGACCCTTCACTTCGAGTACGGCGCTCATTGGAACCGGTTTTATATACCTGACAATTTGCGCGGTTCCAGTTACATACCAGATGAATGGTCTGCAGGCAAACTCCCTTTTTTCGAATTCGTAGCGCGCGGCGATAGCGGTCCAGATGGCGTGGCAATCCATCATTGTGAAAATATTTCCGCCATGCATGAATTCGGCAGTGGCTCCAGTATGGCAGGCGTGGGTTTTTTCTAACCTGCACCAAGTGCCCGACCTATCCGGCAACCAATAGCTTTTTAAGTGAAAGCTGGCCTCGCAGTTATTCGCCGGTCCGCAGCCAAAGCATACGTTTCCCGGGAAATGGTCCTGGAAAGACATCGTTTCCATTTTTTTCCTTTCAACACAGCGTTCTGGACATAGACTAACATACAAATTTTCAAATTGACAATAAAATTTCGGCGTCTTAAATTTGATGCAGGTTGAAAAAGAGGAAATATGGGAAAACCGAAAAATACCAGATTTGAGACTTTGTCCGGCATTGAACTTAAGACGTTTTACGGTCCGGAAGATCTGCCCCATTTTGAAGATTTCAGCTCTGAAACAAAAAAAGAACTGGTAGAGTGGCGCCGTAAATATTTAGGGCGGCCCGGCGAGTTTCCGTATCCGCGCGGCATTTACGAAGAAGGGTACAGAAAACAGCTTCCGACTATTCGCCAATTCTGCGGGGAACGTACGGCTCCATACACCAACGAATTACTGCATTATCTGATTGGGCTCGGAGAAAAAGGGCTTTCGGTCGCGTATGACGCGGTCACCCTGCATGGAAGAGATTCCGATAGCGAGGATTGGTCGCTGGGGTACGTGGGGAAAGACGGCGTGGCGGTGGACACATTGGACGATTTCCACGACCTCCTTAAAGGAATCTCGCTGGAAAAATATTCTTTGTCGCAGACCATTAATTTTCCAGCCATAGTTTTTTTCTCGATGTACCTGGCGGAAGCCAAAGCCCAGGAAATTCCGGCAAAAAAACTTCGCGGCACCATTCAGTCCGATATTTTGAAAGAAGTGATAAAGCAGAAAGAATATCGCTTTCCTTTAAAGCACGGACTGCGGCTCATGGGCGATATGATGGAGTATTCCATCATGAATCTTAATTTCGGGTTCTATCCAGACAATGCTTCCGGGTATCATATGTCCGAGGGCGGAGCATCCGCGTCGCAAGAACTTGCTTTTACCCTGAAAAACGCTTTTGCTTTCATCGAATACTGCTTGGAACGAGGCATGAACGCCAACGATGTGATGGGCAGGGTTTCTCTGTTCTTCAACTGTAAAGGAACTTGGGAAGATATCGCGAAATTCAGAGCGGCCAGGAGAATTTGGGCGACCGTGGGAAAAGAAAAATACGGCGCCGCGTCTTACCGGGCCTTGGCACTCAAATTCCATGTTCAAAATTCCGGGGCGAGTTTCAGGAGCGAGGAGGCAAGGAATAATATTCAGCGCGGAACTTTGCAGTGTCTTGCGGCGCTTTTGGGCGGGGCTCAGTCCGTGCACATTAATTCTTGGAATGAAACGAGTTCGCTTCCTACGCGTGAAGCCGTGAAAGTTTCAGTTCGCACGCAGCAGATAGTGGGCGAGGAAATGCACAATATGGATATTGTGGATGTGCTGGGGGGGAGTTTTGCCATTGAAGCCTTAACATGGGAAATGGAAAAGCGGGCGACGGATTATTTCAAAGCAATTGATGAGATGGGTGGGATGTTGAAAGCCATCGAGCTGGGGTATCCGCAGTTTGAGATAAGAAAAACTTCACTGGAAGAAGCTCAAAGAATGAAAAATGGAAAGATTCCTGTGGTCGGGGTGAACACGCATTCGGGCGAAGCAGGCGGAGACAGCCAAGATGATAATGAGTTCCGGCGCATAATCACTTTGGAAGTCCATGAAGAACAGAAAAAAAGGTTGGCAAAAGTAAAAAAGGAGCGCGACCAAAGCCGTGTGGCGAGAAGCCTGGAAAGACTGTCCTCTGAGGCTAAAGGGAACGCCAATCTGGTGGAACCGGTACTTGAAGCAGTGGAAGCTCGCGCGACAGTTGAAGAAATAATGATAAAAACACTTGAACCGGTTTTTGGCCGGTGGAGGGGACCGGGAGACTGATATGAGAACTCCTAAAATTTTACTGATAAAGCCGCCTTTGGACGACCACGACCGCCCGATATACGACCTCATCGTGCCGTTGCGGAAAGCCGGCATAGATCCCATCTGGACGGGGCTGCAGCAGCCGTGGTCGCAGATAGTAAAAACCGCGCTTGAAGAGGACGCGGACGCCATCGGGGTTTCGGTCCACACCGGGGATCCCGCGATATTGCTCGGCAAGCTGAAAACGGAGCTCGAAAGAGCCGGGCTCTCAGAAAAGATACTGGTGGCCGGCGGTTCCGGTGAGATTACCTTGCCGGATATGCAAGCAAAACTTGCGGGACTCGGGTATAAAGTTTTTCTTTCCGGAGACGCAGTGGAAAATATCGGCGCCTATATTATGGAAAAATTTCGGGAAAACCAAAAATGTTCCGTGAGTATAACGGAACATTTCGAGAGCAGACTTTCACGCCACCTTCTGGCCAAACACATTACACGGCTTGAAAACATTAATCTGACGCTGGTGCCTCCGCCCAAAAAAAAGAGTTTCCGCGTGCTTCTCGCGGGACCCGCGGGCGCGGGGAAAAGCAGTCTTCTCAATAAAATTCTGGAAAAGCTTGAGTTGAGAGAAATTAAGATAGGCGTTATGCTCTGTGATCCAAGGGGGCCAAAAGAAAAAGGAGCTTTCCTGGGAGACCGCGTCTGGATGCAGGAGCGGACCCTCAGT
Organism: Candidatus Giovannonibacteria bacterium; assembly: GCA_016176295.1. Classification (GTDB taxonomy): domain Bacteria; phylum Patescibacteriota; class Minisyncoccia; order UBA11713; family 2-01-FULL-45-33; genus JACOXN01. Next base: position 14,721 of record JACOXN010000001.1, on the reverse strand, counting down.
GAAAATATTTTCATCAGGAGTTTTTCACAGCTTTCCAACTACAGCCGGCGGAGCGTAAATTTTCTGAAAAAAGTTTCCGATCTATTCGCTCTTTGGGGAGCCGATATTACTTTTTTGGAAACCATCGGAATGGGGCAGGAATCTGCGGCGAGGTTGGGCGAGTTGGCGGATCTTTTTATCTGGGTGGCACTCCCCAACGAAACCGATTCGATGCGCCTTATGAAAGGCGGCGCCCATGAACTGGCCGACCTTGTGCTTTTGAACAAGATAGATAAGGAGCCATCGTTCAAGGCGGAACTCGCTTTGAAACAGCACTTTCAAAATCCGTATTTCAAAGTCTCCGCCCACACGGGAGAGGGGATAGACGAGGTTTGCGAGTTCATTCTCGAAAAAATAAAAAATAACCCTTGCGGATAGCAGGGGTTTTTATTTCAATGTTTTTGCGACTTGCTGCAGATGTTTCCATAAGATTTGCAGCTGGATTTCGGACGGTCCCTCGTAAATGGGTATGGGCAGCGCGTCCAGCAAAAGCTTTGAGGAAAGGGAATCAGATGAAACGCTCATACCGCCGCAATATTGGTAGTAGAGGAGCGCCATTTTTTTGACGGCTTCACCAGTCGCGTACTTCGCCTTAGATGAAGTTAAATGGAAGTTTTTATCCTTCACATCTTCCTCGAAAGCCGCTTTGTATGTAAGAAGTCTGGCGGCTTCGATTTCTATATCCATTTTTGCGAGCTCGAATCCAAGAGCCTGGTTTTCAATAAGCGGTTTCCCGAATGTTATCCGTTCTGCAACGTATTTTAAAGCTTCGTCCAGCGCGCGACGCGCAAGACCGGCTCCCTGGGCGGCTATAAAGTTCCGCGAATGCCGAAATGTTCCATCGCAGACTTCCCAGCCCTGGTTGAGTTTTCCAAGGATATTTTTTTCGTCCGCAACGTAATCGTCGAGAATGAATTCACAAAGCATTGAGCCGGATTGCCCATATTTCTTTTCCACTTTCGTGAGCAGGAACCCGGGGGCATTTTCTCCAATATCAATCAGAAAAGCCGTTGTGCCCGGATTTCCGGCCGTCCTGGGAGATGTGCGCGCAAAAACAACAGCAACGTTGGCGACTGAAGCGCTAGTAATGAATCTTTTGAAACCGATAAGCAACAATTTTCCGTCTTTTCTTACGGCTTTAGTCACAATGTTTTTTGCGTCCGAACCGACCCCAGCTTCCGTATTGGCAAAGCAACCAAGAAGCTCTCCCGAAACCATTTTGGGAAGATACTTTGCTTTTTGTTCCTCGGTGCCGAAAGTTTCTATGGGAAATGCCGCCAAAGAATTCTGTACTAGGATGTTGAGAGAAAAGGGAACCGACCAGTAGGCTATTTCTTCGATAACGGTAACGGCGTCCAGTACGCTCATTCCGGCGCCTCCGTATTTTTCGGAAACGTTCATTCCCAAGAGCCCGTGTTCGGCGGCTTTTTCCATAAAATCATAGGGGAAGCCTTTATTGTGCTCGGCCGCCGCAATCCACTGCTGGGTTTTTTTATCGCTCATAAAATCTCGCGCCATGGCCCGAAAAGCTTTTTGTACGTCGCTTAAACTGAAGTCCATACTATTTTCCTTTCAAGGTAAAATGCGTCCATTTGCAAAATACCACCAAAATAAAAAAAATGCCATTTGCTAAATGACATTATTTGATGCTTAAAATAAATTCTTTATCTTCGAGAAGTTTCTTCATGGCGATGAGATATCCCAAGACGTATCTCCCGCCGAAAATTCTGTGATCCCAAGATATGGCCAATTGACCGATATCCGCCGCTCCCAAGCACAGCATTCCGTATTGGTCCAATTCAGCGGTAGGAGTGGTTTTTATCTGCATGAGTCCGATTATGGCGGCATTGGGTCCGCTTTTCGCGACACCTATCAGTTGCTCGCCGGCCACGGCCCCGAAAACTCCGGGATTGTTGAAAATAATAGTGTAGTCGCCCATGTCGCTGACCAGTGATTTCCCTTCCTTGAAACGCGTTGTTTTTTCACGCATTTCCCTGATAATTTCGCCGAAGCTTTTCTTATCGGCATTCTCTATCATCAGGATCCGGAGGTCATTTCCCAAGTCCACAGAGAAACCAAGATGCACGCTTTTCGAAACGCGTATTTCCCCCTTGCCGTTTTCATACCCCAAAAATGAGGAGTTCAAAAGCGGATATTGGGCCATGGCTTTAAGCCCCGCCCAGATAACAAAATAGAAAGGTGATATTTTGCTTTCTAATTCCTTTCTTACCTGGTCTACCGCGGTGAAATCTATCTCAATGCGGCTGGAGGATCGGGGGATGAGAGCGGATTGTTCGAGTTTCTTTGCTCGGAGAGTTTCAATGTAACCGATAGTGATAACTTCTTCCGAATTTTCATCGGCCGGCTTCAAAGGCTGGCTAACTTCCAGATCTATTCTTAATATTTTCCCCCCGCGCCCGCTGCCTGTTATGTTTTTCAGATCTATGCCTCGTTCTTCGGAGAGGCGCCTTATCTGCGATGTTGCCAATATTCTTTTCGGAATATCCGGCGGGGCTGTCGGCGTTTCTTGCATGGCTTCATTCGGCTCGATCTCAATGAAAGCTATGGGCTCGGCTTCTTGATCTTCGCGCGCGACTTTGGCCTCCTCGCCGGCCGGTATGACTATCTCCAGTACGCCGGAAACAGGAGCATATATTTCTACGGCGGCTTTATCCGTATCAACTACGGCGATAGCCTCGTCTTTGCGGACTTTTTCTCCTGCCCGCTTGAACCACTCAACAATCTTCGCAGTAAAAATTGTTTGCCCCGCGAAAGGGATACTAACTTGCGCTCGCATGTCCCGCCTCCTTTTAACTTTCTTCCCAAAGCTTTACCGCCGCTTCAGTTATTTTTTCATAATCCGGCAAGTAAGCTTTTTCCAGTTTAGGAGCGTGGGGAACGGGAGTATTTTTCCCGCACACTCGTTTTATGCCGCCCGCGTATTCCGGCGCTCTTTCAATGAGCTGGGCGGCTATCTCCGCCCCGAATCCGCTTCTCTCTGGTGCCTCATGCGTTATGAGGGCGAATCCGGTCTTTTTGAAACTCTTTAAAATAGCATCCATATCGAGAGGCACCAGCGTCCTAGGGTCTATTACTTCAGCCAATATTCCTTTTGGTTTCAACTCTTCGGCCGCTTTTAAAGCTTCTCTCAGCATCGCGCCCCAGGCGATAATGGTAAAATTGCTTTTAGCGGATTCATTGTAAACGCGCGCTTTGCCAAAAGGAACCATATACTCTTCTTCTGGCAGATATCCTTTTTCGGTATAGAAAAGTTTTCGATGCACATAGAACATGATGGGGTTTTGGTCTCTTAGTGAAGTCCGCAAAAGCCCGGCTAAGTCGTAGGGCGTGCCCGGAACCGCGATCTTCAAGCCCGGCATTTGCGCGAACCATGCGGAATTATCCTGCGAATGGAACGGCCCGGAATTGGTTCCGCCGCCGTAGATCATCATCATAAGCCAGGGCAGCGGCCTTCCCGTCCGCCAATACATACGAGCGGCGTAATCCTGTACGGATGAAATTGCGGTCGTTACAAAATCCGCAAACTGCATCCAGACGATCGGCCGGAGACCGCTCCAGGCCATCCCGACGCCCATAGATGCGATGGCTTCTTCGGAGATGGGAGTGTCGAATACCCGCGTGTGTCCGAATATTTCTTCCAAGGATGTCGCGGTTTTAGCAGAGCCGCCGTATTTTTCGTTGGTTGTGCGGAGCTCACCGTGCACGCCTTTCATTCGCCAGCCGATGTCTTCTCCGAAAACGACAATTTTCGGGTTTCGTTTCATTTCAGTGATGAGAGTTTCGATTAGCGCGGTCTGGTAGGTCGCTGTTCTTTTGGCGGGAGCGGGGAATTCGAGTTCCGTGATTCCGTTGGTTTCCGAAGGCGCAAAAACATTGTCGTAGCTTTCGTCCCACTCCGGTTCCGGCGCTTTCGCAGCTTCGTCGAATGCTTCGTCTATTTCTTTTTTTACTTCCGCAAAAATATTCTTTTCCAGCTCTTCGTTCAAAATCCCTGTCTCAAAAAGGAAAGCTTTGAAACGAAAGACCGGGTCGCGGTCAGGCTTTTTCCATCTCTCAATGTCTTCCTTTGGAACGTATTTGTCCGGCGCTTCGTGTTGGCCGTGAGGGCCTACGCGAAAAGTGGCGCAGACCAGCGCGGAAGGCGTTCCCTCGAGAGCGGCGCAGCGCGCAATTCTTACTGCGCGCAAAACCGCCAAAACGTCATTGCCGTCGACTTCACTAACGGACTTGAAACCATAAGAACGGAATCGGTCCGCAAGGGAACCCGCGACTTCGTCTTCGAAAGGAACGGATTCCGCCCATTGATTGTTGTAGCAGCAGAAAACAACCGGCAGTTTTTTCGAATCTTTTTTTCCGGTAATTTTTACCGTGCCGGCCAAATTCATGGCCTCGTGCACGCGTCCGCAGGCTGATGCTCCTTCGCCGAAAGAAACCAGCGCAATGTTCTTTTTCCCCTCCATCAGAAGTGAGTAAGCCGATCCGCAGGCTACGCCGGCGGCGGCTCCCATATGGCTGATGAAAGTGCCTATGTTTCTTTCCGCATCGTCATCGTGGGCGGTCCCGTCTGTCCCGCGCGTGGGTCCGTTCTTTTTTCCGAAATAGTTGAGGAACCGCCGGAGCGCTGCGCGCTTTAATGGTTTGCCAAGAACCAAGTGGGCTCCGGTGTCGCGATGGGAAGGCCAAAAAATGTCGCCTTCTTCAAGCGCGTGAGCCAAGCCCACGGAATAAGCTTCATGCCCCGGGGCGAGATACGCAGTGCCGATGCAGTGTTTTTTTTCGGTGTTCAAAACGTCGTTTGCGAGTACGTCTTCAGAATAACGCGTAGCTACCATATCCCTGTAAATTTCCAGATGTTCGTGAGTTGAGAGAACTAAAGGGACGTTATTCATATTGAGCCTTTTCAAGGATTTAATGTCTATCGGAATAATAAAACCCCCGGCTATGTATTGGCAAGGGGTGGGGTTTCTTTTTTTTGTCTCAGTTCGTTTTTCAAAATTTTTCCGGAAGGGTTCCGGGGGAGCCTGTCCAGAAATTCTATCTGTCTTGGGAATTCATTTTTAGTAAGCAGTGGTTTTAAAAACTCCTGCAAAATTTCTTTTGTTGCGGAATTCTTTTCTTTGAGCACAATGAATGCTTTAGGGACCTCACCCATTATCTCGTGGGGTATTCCAACTACGGCCGCTTCCATGACCGCCGGGTGGAGAATTATTTTCTTCTCAACTTCCGCCGGCCAGACCTTTTCTCCGGCCATGTTTATCATGTCTTTTTTACGATCTTTCAAGAAAAGATATCCTTCGTGGTCTATGTACCCGATGTCTCCCGTGGCGAACCAACCTTCCGAGTTTATGGACTTAGCTGTTTCGACAGGGTTCTTAAAATACCCTTTCATAACGTTGTGCCCGCGAATAAAAATTTCTCCGTCACTCGCAATCTTTATGTTCACTCCCGGGATCGGTTTTCCTACGCTTCCCAACTTATAAATGTCCGGGTGGTTGGAAGTGGCGAAGGGGGATGTTTCGGTAAGCCCGTAGCCGCTGTAGATCTTGCGCCCGTATTCTTTTTCCCATTTGAGGGCGGACTCGACGGAAAGCGAATCCGCGGCGTAAAAAAAATATCGAACCGATGAAAAAAAGAACGGGTCGGCTTCCTGCTTGAGAAAAAGGTTGTAGACCGCGGGAACCGCGAAAAACATACTAACCTTGTTATTTACCGACGAGTCCAAAATTTGTTTTGGGCCAAATTTTTCGTGGAGTACCAAGGCGGCGCCGGTGTAAAGGCATGCGGTCATGACAAAATTCAGTCCGAAACAATGGGTTAGCGGCACGAAGCACATCAGCCGGTCTTTTGGCGTCATTCCGGTGAGCACAGAAGTATAGCTTACGTTCCGGTAAATATTTTTCACACTGAGCTCGACTCCTTTTTGTTCGCCGGTGGTTCCCGATGAATAGAGAATGGCTGCGGTATCTTCTGCTCCAAGCGGAGATGTTAAATCCGGGCGATTAGCGTAACGGCCAGAAGACAGGTAAACGTCTCTGATCGTTTTTTCATCAACCCAAAATTTATAGTCCGACTCTTGCGCGATCTTTTTTATGTTCCCTCCGGGTAAAGCCGGATTCAGCATCACGCTTGCGGCTCCCAGCTTGGAAACCGCCAAATATGCCGCGATCAACTTCGGCGCATTATGCAGACACAAACATACTTTATCTCCGCGCGCGACGCCATAATAAGCTAAGCCGCGGGCTAGGAAGTTCGTCTGAGTATTGAGGTAGCCGTAAGTCCAAGGCTGCTCGTATGCGCGCTCTGGCGCGTTTTCAAAAATTATGGCCGGGTTATCCCGGAAAAAACGGCTGCTTCTTTCGAACATTTCGTAAGCGGTTTTACAGTCAGTCATCGTAGTCTCCTCTCAAAGTGCTTGCAATTTGGGCTACTCCCAGTATATTAAAAGTGGATGAATTGACAACAGCTTGTCTAAAAAGGAGATGACAATGGAAACACAAGAAATGAAAACTATCGTGATTGACGGTGAAAATTTATCCATCGAAGATGTAGTCGAAGTTGCGCGGCGAGAGCGCCCGGTGGCGCTGTGGGATAACGAAAAATTCCTGGAGAATATCAGCCGCGGCCGGGGTTTCTATTTAAAAAGCGGAGTCTACGCCTACGGCGACAAAATGGGCGTGGGTGCCAATGTGGGGAAGATAATTCCCGAAAAAAAAAGAATAGCTTTTCAGAAGCGCCTGATTGATTCTCTTTCCTGCGGAGTGGGCGAAGAACTGCCGGAAGATATCGTGCGCGCTGCGATGCTTCTCCGAGTGAATTCTCTCGTGAAGGACGGCTGCTCAGCTATCGGGCTCGATAAGATAGAGCGCATCATTTATTTTTTAAACAACGGCATTACGCCCGTCATGCACAAATTCGGGTCAGTGGGAGCTTCCGGGGACCTTGTGCCTCTTTCTTCCGTCGCTGCCGCCATCCAAGGAAAAGGCAAGGTGAGATACCGAGGCAGACTACTGAAAACCGCGTCGGTTTACAAAAAGCTGGGTATTAAACCTCTCACGCTTTTTGAAAAAGAAGGTCTTTCTCTGGTGAACGGAACGTCCGCGATGACGGCTATGGCCGCTTTGGCAGTGGACGACTCCGAATACTATCTGACCCTGGCTATGAAAGCGGAGGCCATGGCGGCCGAGGCTTTGGGCGGCATGACCGACCCATTCGACGCTTTCGTTCATACGATGAAGAACCATGAAGGACAAAAAAACGCCGCATACGTTTTGCGGATACTTTTAGAGGGCAGCACTCTTACGAAAAACATTGAGGACCTGAGAGCCGAGGTTAAGGCGCAAGCCCAGGGAGCATCGTCGGTCGTCGAGTCTACCATTGAGTTGCAGGACCCTTACTGCATCAGATGTTCGCCGCAACTTTTTGGCCCGGTCTTCGAAATTTTGGAAGAGGTGCAACAATGGATAACGAACGAAATTAATTCAGCGAACGACAATCCCATCGTAAATTTAAGCGAACAAAAAGTGCACCACACCGGTAATTTTTCCGGATTTTACATCGTAAGGGCGATGGACGCGCTGCGGCTGGCGATGTTCGATCTTGGAGATCTCATGAATGCTCTGAAAGAGCGGTTGCTCAATGAAAAATATAACCGCGGATTGGGAGCCAGCCTTGCCGGAGAGGAGCCGGGGTTCAACAGCGGATTTAAGGGTGTCGGTCTATGTCTTTCCGATATCTTCGGCAGAATTTGTTTTCTCGCTTCGCCATATAGCGTTCACCGCCGGACTACGGAAAGCTATAATCAGGATATTGTAAGCTTCGGTTTTGGGTCAGCGGAACTCGCCATGGAAATGAACGAAAGGCTGCGCGACCTTCTGGCCGGAGTCCTGATGATAGCCGCCCAAGGCGTGGATATCCGAAGCGGCAAGGATCCGTCAAAACTCGCGGCCGCCACTCGGGCAGTGCACGCTAAAATCCGCAGCGAAGTTCCGTTCCTTGGCAAAGACCGTCCGCTCGACGAAGATCTCGGAAAAATTATTTCCATGGTTAGGAATAAAATATTGTAACAAAAAACCGGCACGTTTAGTAGCCGGGTTTTTTATTTTGTTGCGTTTTTAAGTATCATCGCCGTCGCTTCTCCCGGCGTGTTGCAGAGCGAGACAACTCCGTAACGGAGACCCAAGTCGATCAGCATGTGAGCCATTTTTACAACGAGGATCGCGCCAGTTGCTCCGATAGGGTGCCCAAATGATATAGAATCGCCCCGGATATTCACTTTATCCGGGTCTATCGGCAGGCAGCGAATTGCGTTTAACACGATCGAAGCGAACGCCGCGTTGATCTCAAACAGTCCGATATCTTTGATCTTCAAGTTTGTTTTTTCAAGCACGCGTCTGATTGCAAATGACGGAGCGACGGCAAATTTTTTATTGTTGCCGCCCATTGCGTAGGAAGCAAAGCCGACGATCTCCGCCAGTGGTTCGCAAGAACCTTGCTCGACGGTTTTGGAGTTTGCTAGCAGTACTCCAGCCGCTGCGGCGGCAATTTTCGACGAATTCAAAGCTGTAATCGTCGCGCATCCCGATAAAGGCTGGGCCGAAAAAATGTTTATATAGCTGATGTCGCGCCCCGGTTCTTCGTCTTCGCTGGAATTCCAGAACGGCAATATTTCTCGGTTGAATTTCTTACAGGCTACGGCTCTTTTTGCTTTTTGATAGCTGCTCCAAGTCCAGTCATCCTGGTCTCTTCGGGTAATTCCACGATCTCGGGCGCACCACTCGCCTGCGTCCCACGTCATCTCGCCGGTGAACGGATCTTGGAGAAGCTCGGCCCGAACCGCAGGTGAAAATTGCAACTGGTTTTCCATTCCGCCCGCCAGTATACACTCGGCATTTTCGGAGGAGATCATTGCGTCCCCCAGCATGATAGCCAAAAGCCCGCTTGAACATACTTTACCGACCGTCATAGCGCTGAGATATTCGTATCCGGCCTTGATACATGCTTCTTTGGCCGGGTTTTGCGTGAGGCGCAAGTTCCGGTTCCCCGGGTTTTCTTTCGCTTGCGCGTATGCGCCCATGATTACGAGGTCGGGGAGCATTTCTCCCGCTCCCAAAATATCTTTTATCACAGCTGCGCCGAATTCGTCGGCGTGATAAGAACTCCAGCGTTTTTTTACACGGAATATCGGTGTTCGTCGGGCTTTTACGATGTAGCTTCCCATAAATGTTCCTTATCTTTTCAAACTATTTTATCTGTAACACGCCGGACGGGCCAAGGCAAATATATTTTGTAATAAAAAATTTTTATGCTAAAACTGTTTTTAGAGTATCCGGAGGAAAGATGAAATATTCGTATCCAAAAGTTGCGGAAGCAATTAAAGAAGTGGCTGCGGTAGCTGAGAAAAATGGCGCACCGTTCCGGGATGTGATTATTTATAACGCTCTCACGCATACCATCGAAGAAATGCTGGCCGCAGGCGAACTGGTATTGGTGAACCAAGAAACATTTGAATTGAGACTTGAGCCAAATGGCTAAAAGAAAAAGCCCGGTGCAATTAGCAGGGCTATTTTTATTTTGTTAGTTTTGCCGAGTTTCAGAGCGAACTTCCCAGCTCTTCCTCTGCTTTATCCAGAAGCGAAGAAAGCGTTTTGCCGCGGATACGCAGTTCCTTTTTCAGTAGTTGCTGGTCATGTTTTTTCGAACGGATCCGGGCTCTCGCCAAAGCGTAGGCCACTTCGTTGGCAGGTTTTTTCAGTTCCCGCGAAATGAAGAATATCTTTTTCAAATTTTGCGGGATTATCCTCGCGATATTGTCCTGGACGCGCATGGTGTTGTAGCCTTTATGGTTCAATTCGTCGTCCACGTTTATGAGCCCGGCGGCGTTGATGACGAAGTCCGGGGCCAGAAGTATTCCTCTGTCGAAGAGTATTTTACCGCAGTCATCACAGCAGAGAACATTGTTCGCGGAGCCCGCGACTATTTTGCATTTAAGCCGCGGGATTGTCTTTTCGTTGAGAACTCCGCCTACGGTGCAAGGTGCAAAAATATCGCATTCCTGGTCGTAGATGTCTTCGGCGCTCACCACCTTGAAATATTCTCTCCAGTCAGGGGCGCTGCTTTGATGAAATCTCCTGTGAAATTCGCTGACCCTCTGCGGGTTCGTGTCGCATGCGATGACGTTAACTTCCTTATTGTAGAGATACTCCGCAAGAGGCATGCCGACATGGCCCACTCCCTGGAGCGCTACGGTTTTGTGCCGCAAAACTTCGCCGCTCAGGAAATCAAGCGCGGCTTCCATGCCATGCACGATCCCGAGTGCGGTTACCGGCGAGGGGTCTCCGCTTCCTTTGTATGCGGGAGTTTCCGGGTCGCTGAACGTGGAGGGTAGCCCGACAGCGAAACGCGTTTTCGTACGCATAAGCAAAATATCCCTGGCGCTCACGTTCATGTCTTCGGCTGTCACGTATTCGCCGTTCAATATATTTATGGCTTCAGCGAGCTTCATCATGAGCTCGACGGTTTTTTCTCCTTTCATAGGGTCGCCCCAGACAGTGCATTTTCCGCCGCCGCGGCAGAGCCCCGCCAAAGAAGCTTTGAAGCTCATCGCCTGTGAAAGGCGCAAAGCGTCCGAGATCAGTTCTTCTTCACTCTCATAGGGCAGTATTCTCCAGCCTCCGATGGCATGTTTCCCAAGCGTTCGGTCGTGGATGGCGATGCAGGCTTTCAGTTTGATGTCGGGGTAGCAGATCAGGACCACTTTTTCATGCCCCATCTCACGCATTTTTTGCGTTATCCATTTTGCTTCTTCCAAAACTCCGTAGCCTGGAAGAATTGTAAGCAGGGTGATTGACCTTTCGGCCATGATGTCAAAGATTTTCATTGAACCTCCTGTTTTCCTCTAAACCAACTCTATAACTCTATAAAATGAAAGCAAAGTGTTGATGTGCCATCGGCTAGTCACGTCCTGTATATTTTTAAATTCGGCCGGGGCAAGAACAGATGTCCCTCCCGCCGCGGTTGCGGCTAGAAATGCATACTGGGTGAAAACAGAAAAAAGGGCATTAGATATAAGGCTTCTGGAATTTTCGGAAAGGTTATGTTCTTCTGCCAGCTTTTTTATTCTGAACTTAATAACGCGGCTGCCCTCGGCGCTTAAGCTGAATTTTCCGTTATCAGCTTCCTTTCTCGGAGGTAAAGCGCAGTCAATATACTTATCCCATCTTAGGGCGCTTGCGGACTTTTCCCGGTTTGACGAAAAAGGGCTGGGGCGGGTTTTACCTTCAAATTTGTCAGGCATAACCAGAATCAAAAGATTCGGGAGAAATTCCGCGATCAATTCAAGCAAGGGCATGTTTGTTCGTTCCTTAAAGTTCCAAATGAACCGTTCCTGCGTTACAAGGATTTTGGCTTTGCAGTATTTTAGGATCCGTAAAATTTCATTCGGCGGGAGAAAATAGTCTATCGGGTTTGCCACAGCGCCGATTTTTACCGACCCAAGCCATGGAATAAAAAACCCCAGACTGTTTTCCAAGAGCAAGTTTACTATATCGCCCGGTTTAACCCCGACATAGTTTAAAAGATCGGCAGCTTTGGACGTTTTCGAGTCCATTTCGAAATAAGAAAGCGCCCGCAAGGTATTTGCGTCCACCAGACATAGTTTTTTGGCAAGCTTAGGGTTTTTAAAGGAACCGAATACGAGTTCCGTCAAAGCGCGGTCTCCAGTTTCCATTTATTTTTTTCTTCGTTTCAAAGAGTTCTTATTTAGCTCTATCAAAATAAGCCCAAAAGGGCAAATTAGCGGTTTTTTGATTAAAGAAACGGAATCAGGAGCAAAGCCACAATATTTACCACTTTTATCATCGGATTGATAGCGGGGCCAGCCGTATCTTTGTACGGGTCGCCCACAGTATCGCCGGTAACCGCGGCTTTATGTGCATCTGAACCTTTTCCGCCGAATCCGCCGCCCGGCGGATCTTCTTCAATGTATTTTTTAGCATTGTCCCAAGCAGCTCCTCCCGAAGTCATCGATAGGGCAAGGAACAAGCCGGTAACTATAACTCCTATCAAAAGACCGCCCAAAGCCTGCGGCCCAAGCCAAAGCCCAACAATAATTGTGATGGCGATCGGCAGTAAAGCGGGAATTATCATTTCGTGGAGAGCCGCTTTCGTCACTATGTCAACTGCGGCGGCATAATCAGGTTTTGCCGTTCCGTTCATGATCCCTTTTATTTCTTTAAATTGACGCCTCACTTCCAAGACAACCGCTCCCGATGCACTCCCAACGGCGCGCATAGCGATGGAAGCAAAAATATAGGGGAGCATGCCGCCCAGAAAAATTCCCGTGATAACCAAAGGATCGGAAAGACTAAAAGCCGTGCTAAAGCCGTCTTTTGCGAGGTCGGCTGAATAAGCGGCGAAAAGCACCATGGCGGCCAAGCCCGCCGAAGCGATGGCATATCCTTTTGTGACAGCTTTGGTGGTATTTCCCACGGCGTCCAATGGATCTGTAATATCGCGCACTTCTTTGGAAAGCCCCGCCATTTCCGCAATTCCTCCGGCGTTGTCGGTGATGGGCCCAAAAGAATCTATCGCTACCACAATTCCCGTCATCGAAAGCATGGAGACCGCGGCGAGCGCGATGCCGTAGAGACCGGCGAAATTATAAGCGGCGTAGGCGCCCAAAGAAATAACCACGGCGGGCATGGCGGTGGACTCAAGCGACATAGCGAGCCCGATAATGATATTCGTTCCATGGCCGGATTTGGAGCTTTCGGCTATGGCTTTTACCGGCCTGTATTTTTTTGAAGTGTAATATTCCGTAATAACCACCATTAAAATGGTGACCGCGAGCCCGACGAGCGAAGCCATGAAATATTTTGAAGGATTTCCCGGAATTTTCACAATATCTCTAAAGTATCCGTTGGACACTGAGCCTGGAGCGGAAACCAAAAGCCGTGAAGCCCACCAAAATGCCGCCGCAGAAAGCAACCCGGCCGCGATAAGCCCTTTGTATAATCCGGCCATGACTCTCCCGGCATCGGCTTTACCCTCGCCGATTTTGACGAACCAGAACCCTATCATGGATGCCCAGACGGCAAGCGCCCCAAAAAAAATCGGCAAAGCTGTAGCAGCGCCGGCTCCGGCGAATATCCCGGAACCCAAAAGTATGCCGGCTATCAATGTTACGGCGTATGTTTCAAAAAGGTCTGCCGCCATTCCGGCGCAGTCGCCCACGTTGTCTCCCACGAGGTCAGCGATAACAGCGGGATTTCTCGGGTCGTCCTCAGGTATTCCCGCTTCGGTTTTTCCTACGAGATCGGCTCCCACATCAGCTGCTTTCGTATAAATTCCTCCGCCCAGGCGCGAGAAAACCGAAATAAGAGAACCGCCGAACCCGATGCCGATCAACGCCGAAAGATTGCCGGTAAATTTCCAGAATATAGACACAACTAAAAGTCCCAAACCAACTACCAAAAAACCGGTGACTGACCCGCCGCGAAAAGCCATTCCAAACGCTTTCTGCAGTCCGGATTTGGCGGCTTCCGCTACGCGTGAATTCGCCATGACGGCTGTTTGCATTCCTATGTAAGCGGCAAGCGCCGAAGCAGCCGCCCCCGAGGCAAATCCCAAAACGACCATTTCCCCAAGAAAAAGCCACAATATAGCTCCCACAATAATACCCACGACCAGAACCGAAGTGAATTGGCGCTTCAAAAAAGCGCGCGAACCCTCGCGGATGGCCGTGGCAATAGCCGTCATTTCCTCACTGCCGTCGCTCTCTTTTTGAATTGACCAGCGAAGCCACAGAGCGAACGCGATGGAAACGACAGATGTGATAATAGCGAAATTTTCTACCGACATAATATTAAATAATTAATAAATTAGTAAGCTACGAATAGCTTTTAGAATACACGATTTTAACAAAAAGAAAAGCCCTAACTAACCGGGCTTTTTTATAAGCAACATACGAATGTTTTTCGCAACTTCTTCTTGCGGCAAGCAAGGCTCCAAGGAAAAAAACCAAGTGTCCTGCAAATCCTGCGGAGCCAAAGCTCCATTTCGAAGAGAAAGTATCTTTTTGTACACTTTAATAGTGGTTTCGCTCCTGTCGCAGACGTAACCCTCATCGCAAAAGGGTTTAAACAACAAGCTTAAATCCTTTTCCGCTTCACGCAAATCATGAATTACTGCCGGAAGGCGCGTTACTTCGTAAACTTGCGCGTCGGCCGGAGCTTTTCGCTTGATAATAAGCGTGTACATCGGAGAATTCATCAGCATTGAAATATCCTTTTTCTAAACCCCATTTTCCAAATGTATCTGACACTCTTCCGATTAATTGTTTCGCTGAGTATTCTCTTTCTTGTGTCCCATTTTCTCCATAAAAGTAACGTGATGCGACTATTTGTCTAGCAAGCTGACTCCAAAAGGTTGGTGATTCTACATCTTTTTGTATGAATAATTTTTTTCCTTCCTCATCGCAAATTGTGACATCTGTTTTTTCCCATTTTACAGAATTATAAACATTATTCTTAGAAAAATATTTTTCAATTTCTAATGTCCTTTTCATCCCATAACCTCTTTAATCTCTTTTTTAAAATCATTTACATCCTTAAAATCCCTGTAAACGCTTGCAAACCTTATGTAAGCAACCTTGTCTAATTTTTT